>NZ_LT629787.1:0-632667 GCF_900105655.1 Halopseudomonas salegens | reverse complement strand
GGGCGCATGACCTTGAAGGCCAGCTCGTGATAGGGCAAGCCGGCCCAGGAGGCAATCTCTTCCTGGGTAAAACGCGGCAGGTTTTCCGGCACATAGAGGCCACCGTCACTGGCCAGACCAGCCAGCAATACATCTTCAAAATTCAGGGCCGGAGCCTGGCCACGGGTGCTGATATAACGCATGTCTCAAACCTTCGGTTTGAGCTTCAAGTCGCAAGCTGCAAGCTGCAAGCGGCCATAGACCGGCTTGAAACTTGCCCTTGCGGCTTGCAGCTGATGTTAATTGAGTTGTTCAACCCGGATCCGCATGATGGGTCCGGCAATATCTTCCAGATCTTCAATGTCGGCGATCGCCACATTCATCGAGGCTTCCTTGACCCGGTGCGTCAACAGAATCATCGGCACCAGGCCACCCTGGGCTTCTGCTTCCATTTGCATGATCGACTCAATGTTGATGCCCCGCTCGGACAGAATGGTCGCCACCTTGGCCAGTACACCCGGCTGATCCTGTGCCTGCAAGCGCAGGTAGTAGGCAGTATCCACTTCATCGACCGGCAATACCGGATGATCCGACAGTGCATTGGCCTGGAATGCCAGGTGCGGTACGCGGTTGTTCGGATCACTGGTCAGGGTGCGCACGACATCACAGATATCAGCCACTACCGCCGACGCTGTGGGCTCGGCACCAGCGCCGGCACCGTAATACAGCGTCGGACCGACAGCATCGCCCTGTACCATGACCGCGTTCATCACGCCGTTCACATTGGCCAGCAAGCGGTCAGCCGGAATCAGCGTCGGGTGAACGCGCAGCTCGACACCTTGCTCGGTGCGCCGGGCAATACCCAGATGCTTGATGCGATAACCCAGTGTTTCGGCGTAGTTCACGTCAGCAGTCGTCAGTCGGGTAATGCCTTCGGTATACGCCTTGTCGAACTGCAAGGGAATACCGAAGGCAATCGAGGCCAGAATGGTCAGCTTGTGCGCGGCATCGGTACCTTCAACATCAAAGGTTGGATCGGCTTCGGCGTAGCCCAGTGCCTGCGCTTCAGCCAACACGTCATCAAAGGTACGGCCCTTCTCGCGCATTTCGGTCAGAATGAAGTTGCCCGTACCATTGATGATACCCGCGACCCAGTCGATCTGATTGGCCGCCAGACCTTCACGGATTGCCTTGATGATGGGGATACCACCGGCAACCGAGGCTTCAAAGGCCACCATTACGCCCTTGTCACTGGCTGCCTGAAAAATCTCATTGCCATGCACAGCAATCAGCGCCTTGTTGGCAGTAACCACGTGCTTGCCATTGGCGATAGCCTGCATGACTACTTCCCTGGCCACGGTATAACCACCAATCAACTCGACGATGATATCGATATCCGGGTTGTTGACCACAGCAAACACATCATCCGTTACCGGGGTATCACCCACATCACAGGCCGGGTTGATATGCCGCGAAGCAATATGACCGACTTCAATTCCACGCCCGGCACGGCGAGCAATTTCTGCTGCGTTGCGTTGCAATACGTTGAAGGTACCGCCACCGACGGTGCCCAGACCACAAATTCCTACGTTAACCGGTTTCAAGCAATGACTCCCCACGTTCGTCTGCTGATCGTCTTGATTATTAGCTTACTCTTCGGCCGTCGCCTGATTCGCCATGGCTTCGGCTGCCAATGTCTCGGCTGGCTTGTAACCCGGCAACATGATGCCGTTGGCGAAGAAAATAGCCGGCGTCCCCCGCACACCCAATCGCTTGCCCAACTCCAGCTGTTCTTGCAGCGGGTTGTCGCACTCAGCCATCGGGATGGCTTCGCCACGTTTGGCTTTGGTCATGGCTTGCTGGCGATCATCGGCACACCACACGGACTCCATGGTCTCCGCCGTTTGCGACGCGAGCCCGGCGCGAACAAAAGCAGCGTATCGCACTTCAATACCCAGTGCCTGCAGCTCGTCAATTTCTTCATGCAGCTTGCGACAGTAACCACAATCAACATCGGTAAAAATGGTCACATGCGTCTTGGGTTCCTGTGGCGCAAAAATCACCAACTGATCCTGATCCAGGGCTTCCAGGGCCTGCGTGTTAATCACCGCCTCGGCCTCTGCAGTCAGGTTTCTGGGCTGGTTGCCGCTGATGTCAAACAGGGTCCCCTGGATCAGGTGACCCGCATCAGCACTCACATAGAGCACTCCCCCCCCTTCCAGCAGCACCTGATACAAGCCGGCAATCGGCGCCGGGCTGATCTCGGATACCCTCATATCTGGGGCTATCTGACCAAGTTTGTTGGTAATATCCTCTTCAACATCCGCCTGGGCATTACTGAATACCAGACTCAGCAAAGCGACCAGCAGGGTAGAAATACGCATGGCAAACTCCTCCGAAAGATGACCGAGTCTAACACGAAAGCCGGCACCATCATCCACGCGGATGATGGCTGGCATGCAACTCGCGCAAGCGCAAACGCGCGATATGGGTATAGATCTGTGTGGTAGACAGGTCGCTGTGCCCCAATAGCAACTGAACCACCCGCAAATCAGCCCCGTGATTGATCAAATGGGTGGCAAAGGCATGCCGCAAGGTATGCGGTGAAAGCGGACTGAGGATTCCGGCATGACTGGCATGCTGCTTGATCCGATGCCAAAAGGCTTGCCTTGTCATCGGCTGTCCGCGTCGACTCGGAAAGACAATATCATCGCCCGACCCGGCCAGCAGGCTGTCACGCGCATGCTGGAGATACCGGGCCAGCCAATCAAGGGCTTCGTCACCCAATGGCACCAGTCGCTCTTTATTGCCTTTGCCGGTAACCCTGACCACCCCCTGACGCAGATTCAGCTGATCCAGACGCAAGCCAACCAACTCACTGACCCTCAGGCCACAGGCGTACAGCACTTCCAGCATGCACCGATCACGCAGTCCCAGCGCATCATCACAATTGGGGGCCGCCAATAAAGCCTCAACCTCCGCCTCGCTGAGTGCTTTCGGCAAGGCCCGCCCCAATTGCGGCATAGCCACATCACGGCAGGGGTCTTCAATAATCAGCGCCTCACGTAGCGCATAACGATAGAAGCCGCGCAAACACGACAAGGCACGCGCCGTGGAACGCGCACTGACACCTTGCTGCAAACGCCATTGCAAATAGGTCAGCAAATCTTCCCGCCGGCCGGCCAGCAGGTGACTGTCATGGGCTGCCAGATATCCCGCATACTTGCTCAGGTCACTGCGATAAGCGTCAAGGCTGTGGGCAGACAAGCCTTTTTCCAGCCAGAGCAAATCAACATAACGACTGATCAGGTCGATTTCACTGACAGGTAGCGTTGTGGCTGGCATGGGTGCGCCTCAGGCAACGGCAATAATCTCGACCTCAAAGGTCACTACCTTGCCAGCCAGCGGATGATTGAAATCCACCTCGACCGTGGTGTCGTGAATTGTCTTCACCAGACCCGGCAGCTCACCGCCAGCGGCATCCTGGAAAATCACCAGCAGACCGGTTTCCAGCTCCATCTCATTGAAACTGTCGCGCGGCATCACCTGGATATTCTGCGGATTACCGGGACCGAACCCCTGCTCCGGATCAATCTCGAAACTGCGCTTGTCACCTGATTTGAGGCCATAAAGCGCTTGCTCGAAGCCAGGCAACAGACTGCCATCACCGACCTTGAAGCTGGCTGGCTGCTTGTTCAGAGTGCTGTCGACCACCTCGCCATCGGGCAACTTCAGGGTGAAATGCAGGGTAACCTGACTGTCTTGATTGATGCGATTTTCGCTCATGCGCGGGACCTGACAAATGAGTGGAACAGTGGCCACGCACCGCGTGGCGGATGGATCATGCCGTATTGGCAGCCTTGCGTGGCCAGAACATATCGGCAATCAACAGAATGGCACCGACGGTAATTGCGCTGTCTGCAATATTGAACGCCGGAAAAAACCAGTCTTGCTGCCAATGTACCAGAATGAAGTCCACCACCTGACCGTGCACAACACGATCATACAAATTACCCAGCGCACCGCCGAGAATCAGGGCCAGCCCCATTGATTCAACCCATTTGTCTCGACTCAGGCGGGCCAACCAGATCACCAGTACAATGCTGACCACCACCGCTACAGCGGAAAAAAACCAGCGCTGCCAGCCCCCGGCACCAGCCAGAAAACTGAAAGCTGCACCCGGGTTGTAAGCCAGCATCAGACTGAACAGACCGTCAATCAGCGGCACCTGCTGGTAAGGCAGCAAGTAGGCTTCGGCCAGCCACTTGGTCAGCAGGTCCAGCACCAGAATGCCGGCAGACAGCCACAACCAGGCTAGGCTACGCAGCGCCTCAGGCATGTCGGCGTACCTCACCGGCACCCTCGATGTTGTCCACGCAGCGGCCACAGATGGTTTCATGGCCGGCATGGCTGCCGACATCGGCACGGAAATGCCAGCAGCGTTCACACTTGGTGTGCCCGGATTTCATCACCTGCAGTTTGAGCCCATTCAGTTCTGTCGTCACCGCATCGGCTGGTGCCGAGGCCAGGGGAGCCAGCGTGGCCTCCGAGGTAATCAGCACAAAGCGCAGCTCATCGCCGAGTCGCTCCAGGGTCGCCTGCAAATCGCTATCCACAAATAGCACCAGCTCGGCTTGCAGATTGCCGCGAATCACTTTGGCGTTGCGCTGGTTCTCCAGCTCCTTGTTGACGGCAGTTTTTACCGCAATCACCTGATCCCAGAAATCCCGGCCGAGTTCAGCATCTGCCGGCAGGGCATGCAGGCCCTGATACCAGGTGGTCAACATGACCGACTCGTCACGCTCACCCGGCAGATACTGCCACAGTTCTTCGGCAGTAAACGACAGAATCGGTGCAATCCAGCGCACCAGCGCCTCGGCGATATGATAGAGCGCACTCTGGCAGGAGCGGCGGGCGACGCTATCGGCCTGGGTGGTGTACTGGCGATCCTTGATGATGTCCAGATAGAAGCCACCCAGCTCCTGCACGCAGAAGTTGTGGATCTTCTGGTACACGTTCCAGAACCGGTAGCTGTCGTAAGCCTCGCTGATCTCCTGCTGCAGGCGCAAGGTGTAATCCACGGCCCAGCGGTCGAGATCCAGCATCTGCTCGGCCGGCAACAAGTGCTCTTTGGGGTCAAAGCCGTTCAGGTTGGAGAGCAGGAAGCGTGCGGTATTGCGGATGCGTCGGTAAGCATCGGCACTGCGCTGCAGAATCTGCTGGGACACCGCCATCTCACCGGAATAATCCGACGAGGCGACCCACAGGCGCAGAATGTCGGCGCCCAGACTGTCGGTAACCTGCTGCGGAGCAATCACATTGCCCAGCGACTTGGACATTTTGCGGCCATTTTCATCCACCACAAAACCGTGCGTCAGCAGCCCCTTGTAGGGCGCGTGACCGTCGATCGCGGCACCGGTCAGCAAGGACGAATGGAACCAGCCGCGGTGCTGGTCAGAGCCTTCCAGATACAGATCCGCCAAGGGACCCTGGGCATGCCCCATCGGGTGTGAACCACGCATGACGTGCCAGTGGGTCGTACCGGAATCAAACCAGACATCCAGGGTATCGCTGATCTTGTCGTAGTCAGCCGCTTCGTCACCCAGCAGCCCGGCGGCATCCAGCTGGAACCAGGCATCAATGCCCTGCTGCTCGACTTTCTGCGCTACCTGCTCGAGCAGCTCCAGGGTGCGCGGGTGCAGATCACCACTCTCCTTGTGCAGGAAGAACGGGATGGGCACACCCCAGTTACGCTGGCGCGAGATACACCAGTCCGGGCGACCGGCAATCATGTTGTGCAAACGTTGCTTGCCCCAGTCGGGTACGAAGTGGGTGTCTTCGATGGCCTTCAGCGCGCGCTCACGCAAGGTCTCGCCACCGGCTACCGGCACATCCATACCAACAAACCATTGCGCCGTGGCGCGGTAGATCACTGGGGTCTTGTGCCGCCAGCAATGCATGTAACTGTGGCTGACCTGTTCGTGTGCCAGCAGACAGTCGACTTCATCCAGTTTGGCTACCACGTTGGGGTTGGCCTTCCAGATGAACTGGCCGCCGAAAAATTCCAGCGACTCGGCATAGACGCCATTGCCCTGCACCGGATTGAGAATCTCGTCGTTGTGCATGCCATAGCGCTTGCAGGTGTAAAAGTCGTCTTCACCATAGGCAGGAGCCGAATGCACGATACCAGTGCCGGCACCCAGCTCGACGTAATCGGCCAGGTAGACCGGTGACAGGCGATCGTAGAAAGGATGGCGGAAATTGATCCATTCCAGCTGATCGCCAGTCGTGGTGGCCAACACCTGACCTTCACGACCGTAGCGCTGCAGGCAGCTGTCCACCAGCTCTTCAGCCAGCAGCAACACCCGATCACCGACATCCACCAGCGCGTAGTCGAATTCCGGGTGAAAATTCAGCGCCTGGTTGGCCGGGATGGTCCACGGGGTGGTGGTCCAGATCACCGCCTGGGTCGGCTTGCTCAGCGCATCCAGACCAAAGGCAGTCGCCAGCTTCTCCGGCTCGGCACAGAAAAAGCCGACATCAATGGTCGGCGACTGCTTGTCGGCGTACTCGACTTCCGCCTCGGCCAGCGCCGAACCACAGTCGAAACACCAGTTGACCGGCTTCAGGCCCTTGAACACCACACCCTTCTCGACCATCTTGCCCAGCGCGCGAATTTCTCCCGCTTCATTGCTGAAATCCATGGTGCGGTAGGGCCTGTCCCAGTCACCCAGGACGCCGAGGCGGATAAAGTCCGCCTTCTGACCCTCGACCTGCTCGCCGGCATAACTGCGACTCAATTCCCGCGTTCTGGCCGGTTCCAGGTGCTTGCCATGGGTGGTCTCGATCTTGTGTTCGATCGGCAGGCCATGGCAGTCCCAGCCGGGCACGTACGGCGCGTCAAAGCCAGACAGGGTCTTGGAGCGAATGATCATATCCTTGATGATCTTGTTGACCGCATGACCGATATGAATGCTGCCGTTGGCGTAGGGCGGGCCATCGTGCAGAATAAATTGCGGGCGGCCCTGACTGACGTCGCGAATTCGCTGATACAGGCCATCCAGGCGCTGCAGGGTAGCGGGCTCGCGCGTTGGCAGACCGGCCTTCATCGGAAAGTCGGTTGCTGGCAGATTCAGTGTCGCTTTGTAATCGGTCATATCGATTGAGTCCAGACGTGAATACGCAAAAGTAAGTTAAATGCCCCACTGGGCGCGGGCTTTGGCAAAATCATTCTGGATCCCTTTCTTCAAGGCATCCAGCGAATCAAAGTGCTGCTCGTCACGCAATTTCTCATGAAAAAAGACAGTCAGTCGGTGGCCGTAAAGATCACCGCTGAAATCAAACAGGTGAACTTCCAGGTGGGCCTGGCCGTCGTCACCCACGCTTGGGCGACGACCGATGTTGGCGACGCCCTTCAGTGCCTCACCACTGCCATCGATCACCGCGCTGACCCGATACACACCACTCAACGGGGCGTGCAAGCGCTTGAGCTGCACATTGGCCGTCGGCGCACCCAGTGTGCGGCCCAATTGTTTGCCGTAAAGCACGCGGCCGCTGATGCTGAAGGGCCGCCCCAATAACCGTTCGGCCTGCTCGAAGTCGCCTTCGGCCAGCACCTGACGCACCCGGCTACTGCTGATGCGTTCGCCACAATCAGCTACGGTACTTGCCGCCTCAAGACTGAAACCATGGCGCGCACCACTGTCCTGCAAAAAGGCAAAGTCCCCCGAGCGATCGCAACCAAACCGGAAATCATCACCCACTTCCAGATGCTTGACACCGAGACCATCCAGCAATACCTGCTGGACAAAAGCGTCGGCGCTCAGGCTGCGCAAACGGTGGTTGAAAGCCAGGCAGAGCACGCGATCAACCCCCTCGGCTTCAAGCAAGGCCAACTTGTCTCGCAGACGGGTCAGACGCGGAGGAGCTGCCTGCGGGGCAAAATATTCGCGCGGCTGTGGTTCGAAAATCACCACGCAGCCGGGCAGGCCCAAGCGCCGGGAGTGTGCCCGCAAACGCTTGAGGATGGCCTGATGGCCGGCATGCACACCGTCAAAATTGCCGATGGTTGCCACACAGCCCCGATGCCGGGGCCGCAGATTGTGAAGGCCGCGGACCAGTTCCATAATGCTCGTCGTGATGGATGTATGAAGCGCCGCAGTATACCTCATGGGGCGACGGGCAAGCCACCAGCGCCTTTCGGCGTCGGAACCGAATCAATTACGCAGATGGCGCGGACGCAGGCCAGCCAGCAGCAGAGCTGCGCCATAGGCAGCAGCACCGGCCAGAACCAGCAGACTCATCTGCCCGACCCGCTGCTGCCAACCCCACTGCAGCCATAGACTGACATCGGCCGCCAGCCAATAAACCACCAGCACCATGGCCAGACTGGCCAGCAGCAGACGCAGAGCGAATACCCCCCAGCCCGGCTGGGCCAGATAAACGCCTGATTTGCGCAGCCCCCACCAGAGCAGGCCGGCGTTCAGCAGCGCCGACAATGAGGTCGCCAACGCCAGACCGGCGTGTGCCAGCGGCCAGATCAGGATCAGGTTCAGGACCATATTGGCGATCATGCAGAGAACGGCGATCTTGACCGGAGTCTTGGTATCCTGGCGGGCAAAGTAACCCGGTGCCAGTACCTTGATCAGCATAAAGGTCATGACCCCCACCGCGTAGGCACGCAAGGCAGCGGACGCTTGCAACACATCGCGATCGGTCATGGCACCGTAATGGAATAGCGTGGCAATCAAGGGTTCGGCCAGCAACAACAACGCCAGCGCCGCCGGCACCCCGATCAGCAGGACCATACGGATGGCCCAGTCCAGGGTAGCGGCAAAGGCCTTGGGATCAGCCCCGGCGTGCTGGCGCGACAGCGCCGGCAGGATCACCGTACCAATGGCGATACCGAAGGCCCCCAGTGGCAGCTCGGACAAACGGTCGGCGTAATACAGCCAGGAAATGCTGCCGGTCTGCAGAAAGGACGCCAGTACCGTATCCAGCAGCAGATTGATCTGACTGACCGACACCGCAAACAGGGCCGGCACCATCAAGGTCATGATGCGTTTGACGCCTTCATCATGCCGATTCGGGCGCGGCACCGGTAATAGCCGGATGCGCCAGAGAAACGGCACCTGGAACAGTAACTGAGCCACCCCGGCAACAAATACGCCCCATGCCAGGGCCATGATTGGCTGTTCGAACCAGGGACTGAGCAGCACAGTGGCGCCAATCATGCACAGATTAAGTAGCACCGGAGTAAAAGCCGGCACCGCAAAACGTCCATAGCTGTTGAGAATCGAACCACAGAAGGCCGTCAGCGAAATCAGCAGCAAGTAGGGAAAGGTGATGCGCAACATATCGGTGGCCAGACCGAGCTTGTAGGCATCGCCATGGAACCCCGGCGCAAACAGGGTAATCAGTACCGGCGCACCAGCCACCCCTATCGCGGTAATCGCCACCAGACTCAGCCCCAGCGTACCCGCCACCCGGTCGACCAACTGCTTGACCTCGGCCAGGCTGCGCCTGGTGCGGTATTCCGACAACACCGGCACAAAGGCCTGGGCAAAGGCCCCCTCGGCGAACAGCCGGCGCAGGAAATTGGGAATCTTGAAGGCGATAAAAAAGGCATCGGCTTCCGATTTGGAACCAAAATAATTGGCCACCACCACATCACGCACCATGCCCAGCACCCGTGACAACAGGGTCATGATGCTGACCACCATGCCCGAACGCAGCAGGCCGGGTGCCCTGGGTTCCGCTGCTGGTGGAGGCGTGCTTGTCGTCATGGTTTATCCGCGTGGCAAAAACCGCGATAATAGCCCGATGCAGGGCTACAAGGCACCCCTTGTGCGCCCTGATAACCGGCAATCGGAATCCGCCGCTTTATACCGTGCAGCGGGCTTGACAATCGCCAAGCCCGGCGGCATAGTACGCGGCCTTATTAGACCCTTATTCATTCAGTATTTCTGAGGAGCACGACGGTGGCCAACTCACCTCAAGCCAAGAAACGCGCCAAGCAGGCCGAGAAGCGCCGCAGCCACAATGCCAGCCTGCGCTCCATGGTCCGTACCTATATCAAGAACGTGATCAAGGCGATTGATGCCAAAGATCTCGAGCAAGCCAAGACTGCCTATACCGCAGCCGTTCCGGTCATCGACCGCATGGCTGACAAGGGCATTCTCGACAAAAACAAGGCCGCTCGCCACAAGAGCCGCCTGAATGCACACATCAAGGCGCTGGCTGAAGCCGCTTGATGTTGTAGCAGTTGTCGTAAAAAAACCGGCCCTGGCCGGTTTTTTTGTGTCTGCCGAAACAGGCCGCCCTGTTCAGTCAGCCCGCTCAATCACAGCAGGACCAGATTGTCGCGGTGGACCAGCTCAGGTTCATCGATATAACCAAGAATGCTGCTGATCGTTTCTGTCGGCTGACCAATAATTCGCTGGGCATCCTGAATCCCGTAATTGACCAGCCCGCGCGCCACTTCGCGCCCATCCGGCCCCACACAGGCCACCATCTCACCACGGCGGAAGCTGCCTTCCACCGCAGTCACACCGACTGGCAACAAACTGCGACGACCACTGGTCAGGGCACGCACGGCTCCGGCATCCACCAGCAAACGGCCGCGAATCTGCAAATGCCCGGCCAACCACTGCTTGCGTGCAGCCAACAGACCTTTTTCCGGCAACAGCAAAGTCCCCAGTGCTTCTCCGGCTTGCAGACGGTCAATCACCCGCTCGATACGACCACCAACAATGACCGTACCGGCACCCGAGCGCGCCGCCAGGCGAGCGGCGCGCAACTTGGTCAGCATGCCTCCACGCCCCAGCGCACCGGCACTCCCACCAGCCATAGCATCCAGCCGGGCATCATCGGCCATGGCTTCAGCAATCAGCTCGGCATCTGGATCACGGCCCGGGTCAGCGGTATACAAGCCATCCCTGTCGGTCAGGATCACCAGCAAGTCGGCCTCGACCAGGTTGGTTACCAGGGCACCCAGGGTATCGTTGTCACCGAAACGAATTTCATCGGTTACCACGGTATCGTTTTCGTTGACCACCGGAATCACTCCCAGATCCAGCAGCGCACGCAGGGTGCTGCGCGCGTTCAGGTAGCGCTTGCGGTCAGACAGATCATCATGTGTCAGCAGCACCTGCGCAGTCGCCAACCCATGCGCCTGAAAACTGGATTCCCAGGCCTGTACCAGCCCCATCTGGCCGATCGCCGCAGCAGCCTGCAATTCGTGAATGGTTTTCGGCCGTTCGACCCAGCCCAACCGGCTCATGCCGGCAGCAACAGCGCCGGATGAGACCAGCACCAGATCGGCCCCACTGTTGCGCAAGGCGACCAGCTGCTCGACCCAGATGCGCATGGCATGCTGATCCAGGCCACGTCCGTCGCCAGTCAGCAACGCACTGCCAATCTTGACGACCCAGCGTCGGGCATTAGTTACCTTTTCACGCATACTGATGATTCCATAACTGACAACAAGAGGTTTAAGGCCGACTATTGTAGGGCATCAGAGCAATTGGTGTAACGCTGATGATGAGGAAAGCAGTGCCCTGCCAGACGCTGCAACGAACTATTTCACCGTCATGGGTAGTTGCCGCACGATGCCCCGGGCCCAGAGCTGATAGCCCTGCGCCGAAGGGTGATACCCGTCTTCAGCCAGATACCTCGACTGCATCGGCAAATCAAAGGCAATATGCGCGGCGCCAGCAGTCTCTGCCTCTGCACGCAGGTCCTGATCAAGCAATCCGGAACGCAAACCAAACCAGCCACGCAAAGGCTGCGGCAAAGCATGGAAGTGAGCCAGCGGTGGTACAGCAGTGAGGACCAGTTGCTGACTGCAAGCAGAAAAGCTGGCGAGCAAGGCGCGTATTTCCCGTCGCCATCGGGAGCGGCCGGTCAGATGAGTGGTGTCATTCACCCCGAGCACAATCACCACCATATCCCAATACTGCCCGGCCACTTCCGGCAGCAGGTCACGCAGACAATCCCGTGCCCGGGCTCCATTGCGACCACAGGCTACCCACTCCACCGGACGCTGCCGCTGTGCCGACCAGTGTTGCGCCAATTGACCACTCAAGGCCATCGTCTGATCAGCTACCCCGACGCCGGCTACCGTGGACTCACCCAGGATCAGCAAACGCAACGGCTCGGTGATTCCAGCAACCGACCCTGGCGATGCAACCAGCCCCCGCCAGGGAGGTGCGGCATCGGGCAAACGCAACGCAGTCCGCTTGACCCAGAGCGCCTGAGGCAATAACAGCGGCAAAGCCGGCGCGGCCAGATACCACCAGCGGCTCAGAGGCTGATCTCCACTGCATTCGCCGCCTGGCTGGCGACGTCGCGTGCAGCTTCGATGGTTTCGCCCAGGGCCAGGGCCACACCCATACGCCGCTGGCCGCTGACCTCCGGCTTGCCAAACAGGCGCAACTGGGTATCCGGCTGACTCAACACTTGCTGCAAATTACCGAAATTGACTTGCTGTGACTCGCCATTGACCAGAATCACCGCTGAAGCCGCCGGCCCCAACTGACGTATCGCCGGAATCGGCAAACCGAGGATGGCCCGGGCATGCAATGCGAACTCGGATAAATCCTGGGAAATCAAGGTAACCATCCCGGTATCGTGCGGTCGCGGTGAAACCTCACTGAACCAGACCTGATCGCCCCTGACGAACAGCTCGACGCCAAACAGGCCACGCCCACCAAGGGCATCAGTCACTTTGCGCGCGATCCGCTGCGATTCGACCAATGCCGCTTCGCTCATTGCCTGAGGTTGCCAGGATTCCTGATAATCACCGCCGGCCTGACGGTGACCGATCGGCGCACAGAAATCGGTGCCCCCTATATGCCGCACAGTCAGCAGAGTAATCTCATAATCAAAGTCGACAAAGCCCTCGACGATGACTCGCCCCTGCCCGGCGCGGCCCCCGGCCTGCGCATACTCCCAGGCCGGCAGTATATCCGCCTCGGTTTTCAGCAAACTCTGTCCCTTGCCGGACGAACTCATTACCGGCTTGACCACGCAAGGCAGACCAATGGCAGCCACCGCTGCCAGGTAATCCCCCTGGGTATCGGCAAAACGGTAGGGTGAGGTGGGCAACGCCAGCTCTTCGGCAGCCAGACGGCGAATGCCTTCACGGTCCATGGTCAACCAGGCGGCACGCGCCGTCGGGATCACATGATAGCTCTCCCGCTCCAGCTCGAGCAGGGTCGGCGTGGCGATAGCCTCGATTTCCGGAACGATATAGTCCGGCTGCTCCAGCTCGATCACCTCTCGCAGGGCCTTTCCATCCAGCATATTGACTACGTGACCGCGATGCGCAACCTGCATCGCCGGCGCATTGGCATAGCGATCAACAGCAATCACCTCACAGCCATAGCGTTGCAACTCGATGACCAGTTCCTTGCCCAGCTCACCACTGCCCAACAGCAGGACACGGGTTGCCGTCGCACTCATCGGAGTGCCGATTTGCGTTTTCATTTGCTCTCCTTGCGACCCAACGAATCCATCATCAGGCCCTGTGCCCGGGCACGCTGTTCAACCAGCGTCAACACGGCACGTCGCTGGTCATCGGTCATGCGCCCCCAGCGGGTAATTTCATCACCGGTACGCTGGCAGCCGATACACATATCCTGCTCATCCAGACTGCAAACCGCGATACAAGGCGAGCGCACCATGCTCAATCCTCCTGCGGAACCAGGTCTCGCTGATAGCGTTGGGCATTATGCACATAATGTGCGGCACCCGCTTCAATCAGCTTTTTCTGTTGCTCGTTCAGCTCGCGCACCACCTTGCCCGGCGCCCCCATCACCAGCGAGCCATCCGGAATTTCCTTGCCTTCCGGGATCAAGGCATTGGCCCCGATGATGCAGTGCTTGCCGATTTTTGCACCATTCAGTACGACGGCGTTGATCCCGATCAGGCTGTAATCACCCACTGTGCAACCGTGCAGCATAGCGTTGTGGCCCACGGTCACACCCTTGCCCAGGGTCAGTGGATAGCCCATATCCGTGTGCATGACCGCACCATCCTGCACGTTGCTCTGCTCGCCAATATGGATCAACTCATTGTCACCGCGCAGAACCGCGCCAAACCAGACACTGGCGCCGGCATCCAGCCGCACCTTGCCGATCACGGCTGCGGTTTCGGCAATCCAGGCATCATCAGCCATGTCGACACGGCTGTCTCCCAAACGGTACTTCATAACAACTCCTCAGCGTTCCAGCTCATAGGGGGTGCGCAGGGGAATATCGGCATCAAAGGCGATATTGACAAACTCGACCAACATCAAGGCAGTCAGCCCCCATATCTTGTGACCCTCAAAACGGTAGCTGGGCACATACCAACTGCGCCCTTCATAATCGATACGGTGGGTCATTTCGCGCCGGTCTTCCAGGAAAAACTCCACCGGCACACGAAAAATATGCGCGATTTCCTGTTCATTGGCACAGAGCACACACTGCTCCGGGACCACGCCCACATAGGGCGTGACCTTGATACCAAAACGCGAGACCAGACTGCCCATAGGCCCGATCACATCGACCAGGTCCGGAGCCAGACCGATTTCCTCATGGGTTTCACGCAGTGCGGTGTAACAGAGGTCGACATCCCCGGGATCACGTCGGCCGCCAGGGAAGGCCACCTCTCCGGAGTGCGTCGACAACTTCTGCGAGCGAACGGTCAGAATAATTTCCGGTTGCGCCGTAGAGGTCACCGGAATCAACACGCCAGCCTCCGGCAAACCCTGGGTTTCCACCTGACGCGGCTGGTGTTGCGTCACTCGCATGCGAATCTGCTCCAACATGCGCGCTTCCTCAAATAATTTCTTGCAATGATGTCACGATCACCGGTCCATAACCAGTTGCCGACAGCCTCATTGCGTCGCAAGATGTACGACTATAAACAGAGCCATGCGAGGGCCCGACATACGTCATGAAATTCTGCAGCCATTGCGGCAACTCGGTCAGCGCGCGCATCCCGCAAGGGGATGATCGCCAGCGCTATATCTGTGACCATTGCGACACCGTGCACTACCAGAATCCGCGCATTGTAGCCGGCTGCCTGGTTACCTGGGAAAAACAGGTCCTGCTGTGCAAACGAGCCATCGAACCGCGCCACGGCTTCTGGACGCTACCCGCCGGCTATATGGAGAACGGTGAAACCACGGAACAGGCTGCGCTGCGCGAAACCTGGGAAGAAGCCCGCGCGCGGGTGCATCAGCAACAGCTGTACATGCTGTTCAACCTGCCGCACATCAATCAGGTGTATATGTTTTTTCGCGCCCAGCTGAGTGATCTGGATTTTTCCGCCGGCGAAGAAAGCCTGGACGTGCAGCTGTTCGATGAAGCGGATATTCCCTGGAACGAACTGGCCTTTCCCACCGTTGGCAAAACCCTGCGCCGGTACTTTGATGATCGACAACAGGAACACTACCCTGTCCGTATGGAAGACATCACCTATCAACCTGGAAACCGCCCCATCAGATGACTGCTCCGACTCTCCGCTACCTGCGGGCAGCCCTCATCGGGGTACTCCTGAGTATCTGCCTGCCTCTGGCCGCAAATCCTGAGCCGATCGACAAGGTGCTGATTCTCAAGCATGAACGCCAACTGCAGGTTATCAGCCAGGGAACAGTGATCCGCCAGTACCGTGTATCTCTGGGCAAACAACCCGAAGGACACAAGCAGCAACTAGGCGATCAGCGAACCCCTGAAGGCCTATACACTATCGACTGGCGCCATCACAGCGCCCAGTTCAACCTGAGCATGCACATTGATTACCCCAACCTCAAGGACCGCGCCACCGCCTTCGAAAATGGCGTCGATCCAGGTGGCATGATCATGATCCACGGCACACCCATTGACGAAGACTACCCGGAGTGGTTCTTTCATGGCCTGGACTGGACCGACGGCTGCATTGCCCTGCCCAATGCTGACATGCAGGAACTCTGGGATCTTGTACCCAATGGCACCCTGGTTGAAATTCGACCTTGATACAGGTCAAGTCTTGGTAGGATCACCTGAGTGATACTAGCCTTGAATGAACGGAGCATACCGTTACATCAAGGAGCCAAAAATGAAAAGTCCACTGATTAGCCTGCTGTTGGCTGGCAGCCTGGTTGCCCCCGTCTGGGCAGACCGTGCCAGTACCGAACCCATCCAACCCATTGAACCCCATGAAGTAACCGAACCTGAGAAAGTCGAACTGGGCAAAAAACTGTTCTTCGAGCCACGCTTGTCCGCCTCCGGCTTTATTTCCTGCAACTCCTGCCACAATCTGAGCCGTGGTGGCAGTGACAACCTGCCGACCTCGATTGGCCACAACTGGCAGGAAGGGCCGATCAACTCGCCGACCGTACTCAACTCGAGCATGAGTGTGGCCCAGTTCTGGGACGGCCGCGCTGCCGACCTGCGTGAACAGGCCGGCGGACCGATCGCGAACCCGATGGAAATGGCCTTCAGTCACCTGTTGACGATTGACGTATTGCAGTCCATTCCGGAATACCGGCAGATGTTTGCCGATATCTATGGCACGGAAAAAATCGATATCGATCAAGTCACTGATGCGATCGCCGCCTTTGAGGAAACCCTGGTGACACCGAACTCGCGCTTTGACCAGTGGCTGAAAGGTGACGATGATGCGCTGACTGCCAACGAACTGGCCGGCTATGAAACCTTCAAGAGCATCGGTTGCACTGCCTGCCACAACGGCCCGGCAGCAGGTGGCACGTCGTTCCAGCGTATGGGTGTGGTTGAGCCCTATGTAACCGACAACCCGGCCGAAGGCCGTGTCGCGATAACCGGGGAAGATGCAGACCGCTTCAACTTCAAGGTGCCTACCCTGCGCAACGTCGAGCTGACCTACCCCTACTTCCACGATGGCGCTTACTGGGAGCTGGAAAAGGTTGTGGACGTGATGGCCCGCCTGCAACTCGGTCGCAAACTGTCTGACGAAGACATCAACAACATGACTGCCTTCCTCAAAACCCTGACCGGCGATCAGCCAGATTTCATTCTGCCCAATCTGCCACCGTCAACCAACGACACGCCACGGCCACGTCCCTTCGATTGAGCTGTGCCTGAATTACCCGGCAGCTTTGCTGCCGGGTAACCTCTCCTCGCTTTACCACTGACGGGTATCCACCAACGCCATAACATCAAATGCGGGCTCTTCATAGGGATGAGCCGCACGCAAGGCGGCCACTGCGGCCCTGATGCTTGCATCGCTGCAGACCAACTCAACCCGATACTCCATCACCCGCTCCAACTCTCCCTGCTGCCCTATAAAAGGCTGGCTGCCCGCCAGAGGCCGAAACTGTCCTTGACCCAGCACTTGCCAGCAGCAGCCCGCGTAATCACCTATCTGCCCGGCACCCGTCGCAAAGATAGCCTCCTTGACTGTCTCAACATGGGACTCGGGAACGAAAAAGCATAACTTATACATATCGCCTCATCTGTTTTTATTGCAAGCCTATTGAGACGGTCTACCATCAATAAGCAATATCAACAACAACAACGAGGGAACCGTAATGTCATATCTACGCTTTTATGTGCTACCCGGTATTCTCAGCGCCGCCAGTCTGGCTCTCGGCGGCTGTCTCAGTTCAGGGGGTAGCAGCTCTTCATCCGACACCCCGCCAGACTTCACACTCAATGCCTTGTCCAGCTCGGCTGAGCAGGTTTCCGGCGGAAATCTGCTACTGAGTATCGCCGGCGACCAACCCCGAATTGATGCAGAAATGGATAATCTTGAGTTTTGGCTCAATGATCAAATCATCGAACCTGTGCAACTGCGCACCCGCAATGGTCGCCTGGAAGTGTTGATTGACGGGCTCGATGCGGGTGACAACCAGCTCGAACTGCACCACACAACATTCGGCAAATTACACGACCTGGCAGTAACCAATCACCCGATTTCCGGTCCGATTTTCTCCGGTCCACAGCAATACCCCTTTGTTTGCAGCACGCTGGAAGAGCTTGGTATTCAGCCATTGGTGGACAACAACGAAGGCGGCTACCCCGTGTATGACCCGGATGACAATCTGATCGGTTACAGCAAGGATTGCAGTATCCAGCCCGAGATATCCTTCCTCTACCGCACTACTGGCGGAAGCTACCAGCCACTGCCCAGTGATGGATCGCGCCCGGCCGACATGGCCACAACCACGCTGACCGATGGGCGCACCGTTGATTTCATCGTACGCCGCGAGGTCGGCACCATTAACCGCTTTATCTACAGCTTTGCCACTCTGGCCAACCTGGGGGATAGCCCCGAGGACACCGCTACCGACAACTGGAACGGGCGCCTGCTGTTTCACTTCGAAGGGGGCGTTGCCATTGGCCACTCCCAGGGCCGCGTCAGTGGACGTGCGCTGGAACCGAATGCCCTCGGCAAAGGCTATGCGGTTATCTACTCCACCGGCACGCGCACCAGTACCCATTACAACCTGCAAGTAGGTGGCGAAACAGCCCTGATGACCAAGGAGCACTTCATCAAACGTTTCGGCGTGCCGGACTACACCGTGGCTATCGGTGGCTCCGGTGGCGGCATCCAGCAATACGTCTATGCACAGAATCACCCCGGCCTTCTAGACGCGGGGGTACCACAATACTCCTATCCCGACATGGTGACCCAGACCATCCACATCGGTGACTGTGAGCTCCTTGAGTATTACATGGATGCCACCGATCGCAGCAATCCTCGCTGGCAGACCACCGAAAACCGTAGTCTTCTGGTCGGTCTGAATGCCACTGATGACTATCCCGACCCCTTCTTTGGTGCCAAGCAGATGCTCGGTTACTCATCCGCCCCCGGCATGACCGAATGCGTACCGGCCTGGCGAGGCCTGACACCCCTGGTGATGAACCCACTTTACGGCCAGGCACGCAATCAGGAGAAGATGCAGCCAGCGGAGATCATGGCCGGGGTCAACTGGACCCACTACGACGATTTGCGCAACATCTACGGTGTTGATGGTAACGGCAATCCGCGCACCCTGTTTGACAATGTTGGTGTGCAATACGGCTTGCAAGCGCTTAAAGAGGGCAACATCAGCGCCAGCGAATTCCTTCACCTGAACCGCTATGTTGGTGGCTGGAAGCAACCTGAAGACATGATACAGGAAGGCTTTCCTTTCCTTGGCTCCGAGGCTGATGTACTGGCTGGTCAGATACGCTTTGACCCCTGGAGCAGTGCCAATATGCTGCTGAGCCCGGGCAACGGTGAACCTGCTCCGCGGACACAAGGTGACCTGCAAGCCATTCAGGCTGCCTACCAATCAGGCATGGTGTTCGACGGGCAGCTGGATATTCCCGTTATTGATTGGCGGCATTATCTGGAAGAGGTGCTGGATATGCACAACAGCCACCAGTCTTTCTCCGCACGCCAACGTATCATCAACCGCATGGGTAACAGCGACAGTCAGGTGATCTGGTTTACCGACGCACGGCCGACCAATACCAATGACCCCAACCGTCCGCGCCCCAACGATACCCACGATCAGACCTGGGAAGCGCTTGAGGTGCTGCACGACTGGGTCACCAATATCCAGAATAATCCCGAGCGCAGCATTGGTGAGAACCGCCCGGCCGCCGCTGTTGACAGTTGTTTCAATAGTGATGGCAGTCTGATCGAAGCTGGCGAGGGGGTATGGAATGGTATTATCGACAATCAACTGGACGGCAGCTGCACCCAGCAGTTCCCGACCTACACCACCTCACGCATGGTCGCCGGTGGACCCATTGCAGGCAGTATATTCAAGTGCAGCCTGAAACCAGTCGCTTCCGCCCTGAATGACGGCACCTATGGCAGCTGGCAACCCAGCCCGGCGCAGATCACTGAGCTGAACGAAATATTCCCGGATGGCGTATGTGACTACAACGCGGCAGATCAGGGCAGACCCTGGTAAACCTCAGCCAAAAAAAACCCCGCGCAATGGCGGGGTTTTTTATTTAACGCAGCCAATCAGCAATGTTTATCGTCGTCCCAACTCCCGTGCTGGTTGAGACCATCACCCGAACTGTACTGCATGCTCTGGCAACCAGACATCATCCCCTTGGGAGCCGCCGTGATAGTAAAATCATGCTGGCTGTTACGGGTATAGTTTGGCGTATAGAAATCACTGGTATAGAGTTCGGGCGCAAGCGTTTTGGCTGCATTGTTATCCGCAGGATAAGCAAAGTTCTTGGCCCGGAAGCCTTCCAGTGCGCTGACATAATCCATAATCATTGCCTTGGCTTCCTCGGCACGGGTGCTCTGCATATACCGGGTATAAGAGGGGTAAGCGACCGCAGCCAGAATGCCCACGATCACCACCACAATCATCACTTCGATCAGCGTGAAACCCCGGCTGCGTTGCTGTGATACAGGTCTGAACATCATCATCAGTCTCCCGTCCCTTCTTCTTCATCTTCCGGCAACTTGATGGCACCGGCAGCATCTGGAGTAAGCTGCATCCAGCGGCCATGACGTAAGCTTTCCAAGCC
Source organism: Halopseudomonas salegens (assembly GCF_900105655.1). NCBI lineage: Bacteria > Pseudomonadati > Pseudomonadota > Gammaproteobacteria > Pseudomonadales > Pseudomonadaceae > Halopseudomonas > Halopseudomonas salegens. Next base: position 612,196 of record NZ_LT629787.1, on the reverse strand, counting down.
ACACTTCTCACCTGGAGGGCACTCAGGTTCTGGGCAATCATCACCTTCGCACGCAGGAGGAACAGGAATAGCTTCGGTGCCCACAACAATGGCGGTATCACCATCTTCGCCAAAGAGTACGGTCACACCCGGCGGAAGACCTGGCTGATCAAGCGCATAACGCTCGCCTTGTCCGGTTTTCAGATCAACCCGATGCAGATAGGACTGACCGTAGTTGACTGAGCAGGGATCACGCTCTACGCCCGAGTCAGCATTGGGCGCGTAGGTAGTGAACAACACTTCATAATCAAAGACAGCCGGTGACGAAAGACCTTTTTCACCTTCCGATTGATTCAACGGATAGTACCAGCCACGCTTGGTGTAATCTGGCAGGCTACCGCCGGCAACGTTACTGAAGTCGCCGATGTTGGCAACTGCTTCGGCTGAACGGCCAAAGGGTCCCTGGTCACGCAAGACAAAGATGCCTTCCTGAGTGGCCACATCGAGAGGATGCGCACGGTAACCGGAAACCATGGTAACAAAGAGCGCCGAAGAGGCACCGTCACGCACATAAGCAACAGTGGGCTGCTCAAAGAAACGACGGTGGTTGGCACCCGTGCCGCCCACGGCCGCCAATCGCGTCACACTGTGAGCCTTGTCGGCCGAGGTATCCAGATCTGCACGGAACACCTGGCCACCCAGATCAGCGTAATACAGGTGATTGGCTACCCCGTTGGAATCCAGGTCAACTGCCACACTACCCGGAATGGCATGGGTCATGGTGCTGACGTGCGTTGTCACGTTGGAACTGCGACCGCCCGCCGACCAGACCAGCTCGCCGGTATCGGCATTGACTACATAGATAGCGTTGCCTTTGGCATCCTGACTCTGACGTCCCATGTGATCATCGTGATCTTCAGGGCTGTAACCACCACCAAAGATAACCACCGGAATACTGCCACCAGCCCCGTCAGGGAATCGAGCAACCTTGGGAGTTGACCAGGTCTGGCCAAGATCCTTGAAGTCACCCGTACCACCAGAGATCTGCCACGCCAGTGTGGGGCTGCTGACATTGGTCACATTCAGCGCATAATACTGGTTACCGCCACGGCGCATGCCACCGTAGATCATTACCTTGCTAGGGGGATCTTCCAGCGTAGCACCCCGTTGCCGCCAGGCCGTCCAGGTACCATCCAACCCATAGGTCTGACGCTTGTTGCCCGAAGCCAGCGGCAGACGATTCACCGTGTAGCTGGAAGCTTTGGAGATGATTTCGTGAGGCATGAAGGCAAATTTTTCGTCACCATTACTGGTGTCGATCGCATGCAACATACCGGCATTGGTGGAGACGAAGACCACATTGTCTTCGACAAACTCCTCACCTACGGTAGCACCACCATAGTTGACCATGATCGGTCGACTATGAAGTGGATCACCCCACATATTCATCAATTCATTGGCCACGTTCCCGCGTACTGCATCCGTTGCCTCCGCCGGCAGCAGCAGATCACTGTTGCTGAAATCAGACAGGTCAAACTGACGCAGGGTGCCACCCGGCGACGGTGAATAAAACAAGCGGCGGGAGGTCGCTTGCAAACGGTCCCTGGCACCACCTTTTACTACGTCTGCGCCATCGGCCGACGTGCTCCACCAGCTTCGCGCATCGGGTGAGAATACCTCACCATCCATGGCATTATTGCCGTTGACATCATAAAAATCGGCTTCACCGTCATTGACATCAACACGATACCGCTTGAGATTACCCTGCCAAAAGCTGCTCTGAAGGGGTTTGAACAGGGAAAAATACATCTCGTCCAGATGCTGGAAGCGCTCACTCTGGCTGACGGCCACACCAGGCGACACCATGGTATTGGCTTCATCTGCAATCAGATCGAGCGTCTGTTTGAAGGCCAACAGCAGGCTGGCCGCATTATCAGAGTTATAGGTGGCACCGCCACCGGCAGATGAAACGCTCTGCATATTATTTAGCGTGCTATCTCCCATATAAAGACCGATATTATGGGTCTTGATCTGTCGATTGGCCGAGTTGTTATCACTATTCAGGTAGTTGGCAATTTTGACCTGACAGTTGTAAGAACCACCCGAGCAGGAAACCAGGTCAACATCACCCGGATCATCCCCCGAGGGTGCGCCATCAGTAAACAGAATGATGTGATTGGACTCACATTGATTGGCTTCAACGATCGGCGATTTGTAGCTGGAACCATCGGCAATCTGAGCATATTCGGCACAATCGCCGGTTTTGACCATTTCACAATAAGTGACTTCGTTAAGAACTTCACTTTGCGTATAGGTCACGGAGCGTTGTTGATATATGCCAAGGTTATGATACCACCCATAATATGACTGACATTGAACAGCTCCTGATGGACACGAACCGCTTCTCCAACCACTCCAGAAAAATCGACAGTTATCATCGCCGGTGTCGCAACTTTGCGAAACCGGAAGATTTTGCCAAGAACCCAGATTGATGCTACATCCGGGCTCATTCGTATCACAAGAGTCGACTTCTACTCCATCTGAATACTCAACATCCGTTGTGCACTGCTCTTCGTATTCATCTTCTATACAGAACTGCCCGCCATCGGCGCCATACCATTCACCCCGACTACCACCCAACATGTACCGGGCCATTTCCTCATAGGCGAGTGAGGTCGGCGTCCCGCCACTGGGCATACCACCGCTTGGATATCGGGTATCTCTACTGGGGTTGATCGAACTCAGAGCATCGTCATATAACGAACGGGTTTTTTCGTTGACCGTCATCACTGGCAACATGATATAGCCGCCATCACTGTCACTGTTAAAACGCCCCAAACCAATCTTCACATTTTCGTCGGCATCATCCAGGATACCTTCCATGGCCTCATGCAACAGATTGATTCGGCGCTCTCTCCAGTCATTTCCCGTACACCAGTTCGAACCACTACCGGCCTCGCAGTTGCGCATGGAGCCCGAAGTATCGAGCATGATCATCACGTTGGCGATATTCTTGTTCACCGAATCATCCGACAATACTTCGGAATAATAGACTTCAATATCTTCTGCCAACAGGCTGGACGGGGTAATTGCTACCGCCATCGTCATCAAGGCGGCAGGAATGATATGGGTCATGAGTTTCATAGTCATTACCTCAATTTCAGATCTCGATGCAGTCCAAGCCCACTTTAAGGGCTTCCTGCAGGTGATTGTTTTCAATTCCGTAGGACTGCATATCACTTTCCCCCAGAACATCGATCACATAATCCCGATAGACTTCCACATCACTACCTGCAACCATGCGACAGCGATTTTTACGATGTACCATGTAGCTTCCAGCGCGCAGCAATTCACGTGAATCCATCTTGTCCGTATCCCCGCAAGCCGTTTCTTTCAGGGTGCCGTCGGACAGCAAGCATGTCTCCATGGACTGGCCGTTCAACACGGCAGCAGCCAATTGTGAATCATTGAAACCGCGCAACTTGTTAAGGCTCATGGCTACAGCAGACTCGGCGGCATCAAAGGTCATGGTATCTGCCTGTATACCGGTAGAAACCTTGGAAGAGAAAATACTGGCTCGCATGGCTGACAGACCCAGAACAGACACCATCAACAAAATAATCAAAGCTACAACCAGAACAGCACCTTGCTGGTTGTTTGCAGAATATGGTTTGTGCCGCATGGTCAAATCCCCTCCCAGTAAACATTGCGTACCTGAGCTGTGGTCGTGAACACCCTGCGGATGGACCTGTCACTCGGGGTAGTAATATCTTCATCCAATACGGTCAATGTCTGACTGTCAGTGGGTACCGTCAAACTCGAATCATTGCTGCGCAAAAGCAGCCCGATACGAATTGCCACGACTGAATCAGCGGCAACAAGATTGGTTGCTGTAACGAATTTTGTCGTACCGATCTCATTGTTTACATCGCCATCAACACCGTAAAGCACCTGAAAGCTTTCCACCCCGGAAATCAGCTCGACTGAACCCGGGGTCAACAACTCGTAACTACCCGCGCCCAGCCCGGTCTGCTTGAGACTGGAGCACCACAGACTGCCATCAGAAACATAGTATCTATTGACGACCACCTCTCCCTCGGGCTTGGTACCTCCTGCCGTCAGGTCTGCACCCTGGCAGGCACTGCTACCGAGGTAACTGACTACCAGGGTATCGTTTCCACCAGAGCCGCCATCTGTGGACTCAAAGGTAACCGTCTCGCCTTCGGAATCTTCCGCTGACAGGCTGAGTACCACGGGCTGGATATACCCTTCAATCTGGCTGCCACGACCCGCATTGCGAATATCAGCGGCAATATAGCGAAGCACCATCTGACCGTCTTCATTCACACTGGTAACCGCTTCCTGGAGGGAAAAGGTTCGCTGATTGCTCAGCAACAGCTGCACGGCCGCCAGACTCAACAGCAAACCGAGCAACAGAGCAATCATCAACTCAATCAGGGTAAGACCCATTTGCGAACGTTTCATCGGCCGAACTCCATCACCAGACAATTGGCGTCGTCAGACAGATTGATTCCATCAGCGGTCATACAGGCATCAATATCCTGTTCACCCCAACTCAGGACGACACAATTCAAGCCATTGAAAGCGCACTCAGCAATCATGATTTCACCATTGGGCAAGCTCTGATTGGCAGACCAAGCCAGTTGCTGCGTGTCCAGATCAACAATATCGCAGCTGCTGGCACAGGTTTGGTCCGGAGTACCGTCTAGCTCAATTGCGCCCTGCAAATATCCGTCCCCATCTATATCCTCTGAATTTGCCTGCATACGCTCAACCGCATCCTGGGCTATCAGCATCGCATTGCTGCGATAATTGGCGTTTTCGGATTTCTGCATGGCCACCACCTGGACGCCGGCAAAGCCCAGCGCACCTACGGCCAGAACGACGATGGCAATTAGAACTTCAATCATCGAAACGCCCTGCTGGGCATGACGGGTACTGGTACGCTTCATGGTTAACACCCCGTTGTCACTTCTTCAGTACTGACCCGGCCGAGAAAGGAAACCGTGATTTTACGGCCAGGTATGCTGGAATCAGCGTGGCAGACAGTCAGGCTGCTGGCCGGAGCGGACAACCCACCCTGCGGACGAAAGGTCAGGGAAGTAATTGAACTGCTGATGCGGACTTTGCTCGACGGCACATAGGTTTCACCACTTTCGACTGACGAGCCGTACGCCAATGTCCAGCCATTGTTCCAACCACCGCTCTCAGGGGTAACCGTGACCGGAGTGCGGGAACTCATGGACTGCGCTCGCGCCGTATTCAGTGTGGCGACCAGATCACGCGTGGCCGATTTCACCGCATTCTTAGCGATCGTCGTCTGAAAGGATGGCACAGCCAGACCGAGGATAACCGCCACAACCACCAGCGTTATCATCAACTCAAGCAAGGTGAAGCCCCGAATGCGCTGCATGCTGAAAATCTCCGCTTTTTTCATATACTGATCCTAGAACGCACTGCTAGTGAATGCTCGCCCCGGCAGATAGCCGGTAAAAATGCGCTGACCGGCTGCCATTTCGCCTCTTAGGTGAGCCGCAACGACACGCTATATGCGTGATAAAACGTCAACTCCGTCACAGTCCCGCCCGGCGAATATAGCGTTTGCCCCCTGTTGACGTTAGCCTCGATCTTAAACCATCCTCAGACGGGAGATCACGGATGATCTTTTTTCACCGCAAGGGTTTCACCCTTATCGAACTTGTCGTCGCGCTCGCTGTTGTTGCTGTGCTACTGGTACTCGCCCTGCCTGCGTTTGGCAATCTCATCGACCGCACTCGCATGGATGCGGATGCCAGCGAACTGTTACGCACCTTGCGCTTTGCTCGCCAGGAGGCGGTGCGCGGCAACCAGACGCTGACCGTTGCACCGCTGACCGCGCAAGACTGGAACCGCGGCTGGGTCGTATTTGTTGATCGCAACCACAATGGCGAACTGGACAAGAACGAGCCACTGTTGCGCGCCTACGAAGGCAGCGGCAATTCTGCTATCAAGGCAAACACCCCCTTGTCACGCTATGTACGTTATAACGCACTAGGCCAGTCACAGCTTCTGAATGGTGGCTTTCAGGCGGGAACCTTCCGTTTTTGTCCACAGGATCTGACCCGGCCCGGGGTGAAGATGGTGATTAACCGGGTTGGCCGGGTAAGGGTGGAGCGGGGGGTGATTGGTTGGGAGTATTGTGAGGGGTAATGATGCCCACCTTTGGCCTCGGCCCCTCGCAAGTTCGGTGCGTTCGGGCGGGCGAAGCAGTGCTTCGCTTAAAGCCTGCCCCCCCTCTACGACCCGTCGGACCGCCCCCCCTCTCCCGCGAGGGGAGAGGGGGGGGGGCTTAGGGATACGTTATTAAGTGCGGTATTCGGCGTTGATGCGGACGTATTCGTGGGACAGGTCGGTGGTCCAGAGGGTTTCGCTAAAGTCGCCGCGGTTGAGCTCGATGCGGATGGCGATTTCTGCCTGCTGCATGACGCGGGCACCCTGATCTTCAGTGTAGCTGTCGGCGCGGCTGCCCTGGTGGGTAATGCAGACGTCATCCAGGTAGACGTCGATCAGCGCGACATTCAGTTCCGGTACGCCGGCATAGCCAACAGCGGCGAGGATGCGCCCCCAGTTGGGGTCGGAGGCGAACAGGGCTGTCTTGATCAGGGGTGAATGGGCGACGGCGTAGGCGACATCCAGACACTCGTCGCGGTTACCACCGCCGTTGACCTGAATGGTGACGAACTTGGTCGCGCCCTCGCCGTCACGCACGATGAACTGCGCCAGTTCCCGCATCACCTCATTGATTGCCTGCGCCAGTGCGGCGTATTCGGCGCTGTCGACATCGGTGATTTCGGTCATATCCACCTGGTTGGTGGCAATCAGCATGCAACTGTCGTTGGTACTGGTGTCGCCATCAATGGTGATGCGGTTGAACGACTGGTCAGCCCCCGTTTTCACCATGTGCTGCAGCAAGGCCTGGCTGATACGGGCGTCGGTGGCGATATAGCCGAGCATGGTCGCCATATTGGGGCGAATCATGCCGGCGCCTTTGGAGATGCCGGTGATGGTGACTGTGGTGCCGGCCAGCTGCACAGTACGGCTGCTGCCCTTGGGCAGGGTATCCGTGGTCATGATGCCGCTGGCAGCGGCAGGCCAGTTGTCCGGGCGCAGGTCAGCCAATGCCTCAGGCAAGGCGGCAATGATCTTGTCAGCAGGCAGCAGCTCACCGATGACGCCGGTGCTGAACGGCAGGACCTGCTCGGCTTTGACGCCGGTCATCTCAGCAAGGGCATGGCAGGTTTTCTCGGCAGCAGCCATACCCGGTTTGCCGGTACCGGCATTGGCGTTGCCGGTATTCACCAGCAGATAACGCGGGTGCTCTGACAGCCGGCGCTGGCAGAGGGTGACCGGGGCGGCGCAGAAGGCGTTGGTGGTAAATACGCCGGCAACCACGGCTTCGGGAGCCAACTCCATGACCACGACATCCTTGCGCCCTGCCCGCTTGATGCCGGCACTGCCGATACCCAGGCGCAAGCCAGGGACGGGACGCATTTCAGGTAGGGGGCCAAGTCCGACTGCCATGGGTAACTCCTTGCAATATAAGCTGCCTGCGCAGCGCAATAATTCAGTTCTTGATGCGGTATTCGGCACTGCGCGCGTGGGCGGTGAGACTTTCGCCACGGGCCATCACAGAGGCGGTCTTGCCCAGCTCAGAGGCGCCATCCGGCGAGCAGAAAATGATCGACGAGCGCTTCTGGAAGTCATAGACACCCAGCGGCGAGGAAAAACGCGCTGTACCGGAGGTTGGCAACACGTGGTTCGGCCCGGCGCAATAATCACCCAGCGCTTCCGGAGTGAAACGGCCCATAAAGATGGCGCCGGCATGGCGAATCTGCGGCAGCAAGGCATCCGGGTCAGCCACGGACAGCTCCAGGTGTTCCGGTGCGATACGATTGCTCAGCTCGCAGGCGTGTTCCAGGCTATCGACCTTGATCAGTGCGCCACGCGTCTCCAGGGAGATGCGCATCATGTCGGCGCGCTCCATCTCGCCCAGCAGGCGGTCAATACTCGCCTGCACGGCATCGAGAAACGCCTGATCCGGCGACAACAGAATCGACTGGGCATCCTCATCATGTTCGGCCTGGGAAAACAGGTCCATGGCGATCCAGTCCGGGTCGGTCTGGCCGTCACAGATCACCAGAATCTCTGATGGGCCGGCAATCATATCGATACCGACCTGGCCAAAGACCGCGCGTTTGGCGGTGGCTACATAGATATTCCCGGGGCCAACGATCTTGTCCACCCGCGGTACGGTTTCGGTGCCGTAGGCCAAGGCAGCAACGGCTTGCGCGCCACCCAGGGTAAATACCCGGTCGATCCCGGAAATACAGGCAGCCGCCAGCACCAGCTCGTTGATTTCACCGCGCGGGGTCGGCACTACCATAACGACTTCAGGGACACCGGCGACCTTGGCCGGAATAGCGTTCATCAGTACCGATGAGGGATAAGAGGCCTTGCCACCCGGCACATAGATACCGACCCGGTCCAGCGGGGTGATTTGCTGACCCAGGACGGTGCCGTCGGCTTCGGTATACCGCCAGGATGGCTGCTGCTGTTTTTCGTGGTACAGGCGCACGCGTTCGGCGGACACTTCCAGCGCCTGCCGCTGCTCCGAGCTGATGCGCTCCAGTGCCTGTTCCAGGCGTGCACGATCCAGGGTCAGATCGGCCATGCTGGCGACATCCAGCGCATCAAAGCGTGCGGTGTATTCAATCAGGGCCGCATCACCCTTGGCGCGCACGGCAGCAATGATCTCTTCCACCCGCTCGTTGACGGCTTTATCCGATACGCCTTCCCAGGCCAGCAACTTGTCCAGATGCTGGTCGAAATCAGCCTGATTGGCGTTCAAACGGGCGATTTTGACGGGCTTGGCGTTCATGATCAGGTCCTGTTCAGGTTGACTACATCGGTTTCAGGCGGCGCTGCGCTGTTCTACCGCAGCGGCCAGGGCATCAATCAATGTCTTGATGCGGGCGTGCTTCATTTTCATCGAGGCCTTGTTGACCACCAGCCGGGAGCTGATATCAGCAATCAGTTCCTGCGGCTCCAGACCATTGGCACGCAGGGTGTTGCCGGTATCCACCACATCGATGATCTTGTCTGCCAGGCCGACCAGCGGTGCCAGCTCCATGGAGCCGTACAGCTTGATCAATTCTACCTGACGGCCCTGCTCGGCATAATAGCGACGCGCGACATTGACAAATTTGGTGGCAACTTTGAGACGGCCACCCGGTTCCGGCGTATTCAGCGGGCCGGCGGTCATCAGCTTGCAGATGGCAATCTTCAGATCCAGCGGCTCGTACAGGCCCTGGCTACCGTATTCCATCAGCACATCTTTGCCTGCCACGCCCAGGTCGGCAGCCCCCTGCTCGACATAGGTCGGCACATCGGTGGCACGTACGATCAACAGCCGCACAGTCGGATCGGTGGTCGGGAAAATCAGCTTGCGGCTCTTTTCCAGGTCCTCGGTCGGCTCGATGCCGGCCAGTTTCAGCAACGGCAGCGTGTCATCAAGAATACGCCCCTTGGACAGGGCAATGGTCAGTGTCTGGGTCATGTCGGCCTCTCAGGACGTAACGCGGCGGATGCTGGCGCCCAGCAACTGCAGTTTCTCTTCAATACATTCATAACCACGGTCGATATGGTAAATGCGATCAACCAGGGTGTCGCCTTCAGCCACCAGAGCAGCCAATACCAGGCTGGCTGATGCCCGCAGATCGGTCGCCATGACCGGCGCGCCCTTGAGCTTGTCGGCGCCGGTGATCACCGCAGTGTTGCCTTCAACCTGTATATGCGCCCCCATGCGGATCAGTTCCTGCACGTGCATAAAACGGTTTTCGAACACGGTTTCAATCACGGTACCGGTACCTTCGGCAATCGCATTCAGTGCTACAAACTGCGCCTGCATATCGGTCGGGAAAGCGGGATATGGCGCGGTCCGCACATTAACCGCCCGCGGTCGACGACCCTTCATATCCAGACTGATCCAGTTCTTGCCCGTTTCGATCAGCGCGCCAGCTTCTTCCAGTTTGAGCAGTACCGCTTCCAGCGTAGCCGGATCGGTATCCTTGCATTTGACCCGCCCCCCGGTAATGGCTGCAGCGATCAGGAAAGTGCCGGTTTCAATCCGGTCGGGCATCACTGCATAACGCGCACCATGCAAACGCTCGACACCTTCAATCTCGATGGTCGCAGTACCATGACCCTTGATTTTCGCACCCATGGCGATCAGGCACTGGGCCAGGTCAACCACTTCCGGCTCACGGGCGGCGTTCTCCAGCACGGTTTTGCCCTTGGCCAGGGTGGCGGCCATGAGGATATTCTCCGTGCCGGTCACGCTGACGGTATCAAAGAAGAAGTGCGCACCACGCAAGCCACCTTCCGGCGCGCGCGCCTTGATGTAGCCCTGATCAACATCAATCTCCGCACCCATGGCTTCAAGACCACGCAAATGCAGATCTACCGGCCGCGAACCGATGGCGCAGCCACCGGGGAGAGCCACTTCGGCATAACCGAAATGCGCCACCATGGGCCCCAGCACCAGAATCGAGGCGCGCATGGTCTTGACCAGTTCATAGGGGGCGACCAGGGTGGAGATGGAGCGCGGATCCACTTCCACATTCAGCCGCTCATCAACCACCGGCTGCACGCCCATACGGCCAAACAGCTCGATCATGGTAGTGATGTCATGCAGGTGCGGCAGGTTGCAGATGGTCACTGCATCATCAGCCAACAGGGTGGCCGCCAGAATCGGCAAAGCCGAATTCTTCGCACCAGAAATACGTACTTCGCCGTCCAGTCGCTGGCCGCCGGTGATGAGCAGTTTATCCATATCGGAATCTCGGTCTGCGCGCTCTCAGGCGCGATTATCCCACGCCTGGCGGGTAAAGAATTTCATGGTTACCGCATGTATGCGGCCGTCGGTAATGGCGTCGTTGAGCACGGCGTAGATGGCCTGCTGACGTTTGACCGGAGACAAGGCTGCCACCTCGTCACTGATGACGAAGAGCTGAAAGTTGCAGCCTTCGCCATCGACTTCAACCTGGGTATCGGGTACTTGCTCTTCGATCAGTTGCTTGACTTCAGCGGCATGCATTCACACATTCTCCTGTTGCCCGGCGGGTTCAGCGGCGGCGTTTTCCACCAGCCAGTCTTCCAGACCGCAGACGGCGGCCATACTTTGCAATTGTTGCGGCAAGCCGCTGAAGCCAAGGGTCACGCCATTGGCTTCAGCGTTCCGCGCCGTGCTCAGCAGCAGGGATAAGCCAACGCTATTGGCATGATCAACGCCTGACAGGTCGACGCGCACATTATTGCCGGCCCGGGCAACAGCAGCACTCAGCTGCTCTTGCAGGGACCTGGCATTGGCAAAATCGATTTCACCTCGCAGGCTGATTAGATCTGACTGCTGGACAAGTTCGGCGCTCACTCCTCGACCTCTTGTTCGATTTCCTCACGCGACGCGGCAATCACCGAGCCCCAGTCGGCAATGACCGCATCCAGATCATTGCCCTTGTCCTGCATGGCCTGGGCAAACAGGTCGCGGAACAACAAACCGACATTGAAGCCTTCAACGACCACGTTGCGCACTTTCCACTGCCCATCGATCTTCACCATGGTATAGGAGGCGCGGTAATTGTCGCCGCTCGGCGACACGATATCCATGTGCACCATGGTGCGATCCGGGCCTTGCTGGTCCCGGTCACGAGGCTCAAGCACAGTCAACTCGCCGCCATTGGCTTCCAGCAAGGCCGAGCCATAAAACTCGGCGATATTGCTCTTGAAAGAGTCAATGAAACGATTGATCTGATCCTGCGATGCATTACGGCTGTAGCGCACCGTCATCACGCTGCGCGCGAAGCCCTGAAAGTCGACCACCGGGTCCAGCACATCACTAAGATCTCTCACCAGAGCGTCGGTGTCATCCCGGTAGGCATCCCGATTCTCGTTAAGCAAGGTCATGATCTGGCTGGCAGTATCGTCGACCACGGCTTGCGCTGATTTGGCCCCGGCCTGGGCAAACAGAGGCAACAGCAGCAAGAGAGCAAACGAATAATTGATAAGGCTACGCATGGGCATTCTCCATTCAGTCCGAGCTGGTCGTGTTCATCAGGAACCGGCCAATCATTTCTTCCAGCACCAGAGCAGACTGGGTGTCATAAATCTCGTCACCGTCGCTCAATACCTCTTCTTCACCACCAATCGACAAACCAATGTATTTTTCGCCCAGAAGACCCGCAGTCAGAATCGACGCACTGCTGTCAGTGGGTAAGTTGTTGACCTCACTGTTGATGACCAGTTCAACCCGGCTCGAATAACGATCGCGGTCATAACTCACTTGCCCTACCTGGCCGATGGTAACGCCAGACAAGGTAACCTTGGCACGTGACGTGAGTCCGGCCGCATTGTCGAAATAAGCCACTACCGTGTAGGTATTGCCCGGCGCGCTTAGGGTCAGGCCACTGACGCGCAGGGCCAGCACCAGCAGCGCCAACACCCCGATAAGGATGAAAACGCCGACTGTCAGTTCCAGAGTACGGGTACGCATGTCAGTTTCCTTGCCAATCAGAACATCAAAGCCGTCAGGATAAAGTCCAGCCCGAGGACAGCCAGCGAAGCGTAAACCACAGTGCGCGTGGTGGCCCGGCTGATGCCCTCGGAAGTGGGTTCGCAGTCATATCCCTGGAATACCGCAATCCAGGTAACGACAAAGGCAAATACCAATGCCTTGACCATGCCGTTCATTACATCGTGACCAAAAGATACCGAAGCCTGCATATTGCCCCAGTAAGAGCCGGCGTATACGCCCAACCAGTCGACGGCCACCATGGCGCCGCCCCAGATGCCGACCACGCTGAATATCGCGGTCAGCAGCGGCAAGGAAATAAAGCCGGCCCACAGACGCGGGGCAATGACGTATTTCAGCGGATCAACACCGATCATTTCCAGGCTGGACAACTGTTCGGTGGCTTTCATCAAACCGATTTCTGCCGTCAGCGCCGAGCCGGCACGGCCGGCAAACAGCAACGCAGCAACTACCGGCCCCAATTCCCGCAGAATAGTCAGGGCAACCATCTGGCCCACCGCGGACTCCGATCCGAAATCAACCAGGATGTTATAGCCCTGCAAGGCAAGCACCATACCGATAAACAGGCCTGACACAATGATAATCGGCAGCGACAGTACACCGACAGAGTACAGCTGGCGACAGAGCAGATAAAAACTGCTGCCATAAGATGAACGCCCGACCAGGGCATGCAGCAAAAATATGCCGGCACGGCCAATAGCAGCCAGCACATCCAGCCCCAAGCGCCCGAGAGCAGCCAATCGATCCATCATGCCACTCACGATTTGTGCTCTCCCTTGAGCAGGTCTTCAATATAATCATTCGCCGGGTAATGAAAGGGCACGGGGCCATCCGGCTCACCCTGCATGAACTGACGAATGCGCGGGTTATCCGATTGCATCAATGCTTCCGGCTCCCCCTCACCCAGCACCTGACCATCACCGATCACATACAGGTAGTCGGCAATACTGGCGGTTTCTGCCAAATCATGCGAAACGACGATGCTGGTCAGATTCAACGCATCATTCAGCAAGCGAATCAGGCGCACCAGTACTCCCATGGAAATCGGGTCCTGCCCAACGAAAGGTTCGTCATACATCATCAGTTGCGGATCCAGCGCAATTGCACGAGCCAGAGCCACGCGGCGCTTCATGCCACCGGACAGCTCATCCGGCGCCAGTTTCCAGGCTCCCCGCAGGCCGACTGCCTGCAGCTTGAGCATGACGATGTCGCGAATCATGTCTTCCGGCAGATCGGTGTGCACCCGCAACGGGAAAGCCACATTCTCGAACACACTGAGATCAGTAAACAGCGCACCGCTCTGAAACAACATGCCCATGTGCTGACGCGCGGCAAACAATTCCTTGCGTCCCAGATCAGGGATATTCTGCCCGTTGACCAGTACCTGACCACTCTGTGGCCGCAGCTGGGCTCCCACCAGACGTAGCAGGGTGGTCTTGCCACAGCCTGAAGGCCCCATGATGCCCGTGACCTTGCCGCGAGGAATGCGAATATTGACGCCATCAAAAATGCTGTGACTACCCCTTTTGAAGGTCACATCATTCAGCTCTACAAGGTAGTCGTTTGCATCGGTCATCGGACACGGCTCTGAGTGCGAGTTGGCGTTACCGCAGTAACGAACGCGCTAATATACCAGCTTGGCCGTCTGCGCCCAAGCTGCACTGCTTGCAAGACATGACTGCAGGATGAGAAAACCCCGATTACTGGGTATACTGCCCGGCACATTGCTTCAGAACGCGACCGTAATGCCGATACCGACACCCGATTTTGACTACATTGCCTCTGCCCAGCGCACCATCGGCCTGGAAAGAGATGCCGTAAACAGTCTGCTGAATCGTCTGGACTCCGCCTTTGAAAGGGCCTGCAGGACGTTGCTGGCCTGTAACGGACGAATTATTGTGACCGGCATGGGCAAATCCGGACATATCGGCAACAAACTCGCGGCGACCCTGGCCAGCACCGGCTCACCGGCTTTTTTTGTCCATCCCGGCGAAGCCAGCCACGGCGATATGGGGATGATTACCCGAGAGGATGTCGTTATTGCTTTGTCCAACTCGGGCAATACCAACGAAGTCGTCACCCTGCTGCCACTACTGAAGCGTCTGGGCGTCCCCTTGATCAGTCTGACCGGCAACCCGGAATCGACTCTGGCCAAGGCAGCTATCGCCAATCTCGACACGGGTGTCGAACAGGAAGCCTGCCCACTCAACCTGGCACCCACCTCCAGCACCACCACTGCTCTGGTGATGGGTGATGCATTGGCTATCGGTTTGCTGGAAGCCCGGGGGTTCAGTGCTGAAGACTTTGCCTTTTCACACCCCGGCGGCAGCCTGGGACGGCGACTACTCTTGCTGGTCGACGACATCATGCATGCCGGCGAGCGGATGCCGCTGGTCAGCACCGACACATCCCTGCGCGATGCCTTGCTGGAAATGACGCGCAAGGGGCTCGGCCTGACCGGCATTCTGACCGCCGACGGCAGCCTGGCCGGAATCTTTACCGACGGCGACCTGCGTCGTACCCTGGACCAGCCAATCGATATTCATCAAGTGCGTATCGACACCCTGATGACCCGGCGCTGCAAA
Organism: Halopseudomonas salegens; assembly: GCF_900105655.1. Lineage (NCBI taxonomy): Bacteria > Pseudomonadati > Pseudomonadota > Gammaproteobacteria > Pseudomonadales > Pseudomonadaceae > Halopseudomonas > Halopseudomonas salegens. Next base: position 596,986 of record NZ_LT629787.1, on the reverse strand, counting down.
ACAGTCCACCAGGGTGCTCTCGCGGCAGAAGCGCTGAAAATCATGGATGACGGTAAAATCAGCGGGCTCTTTGTGGTCGACCCTGACGGCAAACCGGTAGGAGCACTGAACATGCATGATCTGCTGCGCGCGGGGGTGGTATGAACCAGGCCCAGTTACAACAACGCGCCGCCGCCATCCGCCTGGCTGTCTTTGATGTTGATGGCGTACTGACTGATGGCCGCTTGTACTTCATGCCTGACGGCACAGAATTCAAATCGTTCAACACCCTTGACGGGCACGGCATCAAAATGCTGATCAACAGCGGCGTCGAAGTTGCCATTATCAGTGGTCGCCAGTCACCGCTGGTTGAGCGCCGCGCCGCCAATCTGGGTATTCGTCATCTGATTCAGGGCCGCGAAGACAAACTCAATGCCCTCGACGAGCTGCGCCAGAGTGTTCGCGTCGAGCTGGAAGAAATTGCTTTCCTCGGCGATGACCTGCCGGACCTCCCGGTAATGCGCCGGGTAGGTCTGGGCCTGGCGGTAGCCAATGCTGACGCCTTTGTTCGTCAGCATGCCCATGGCGTAACCGCCGCCAGTGGTGGTGCCGGCGCCGCCCGCGAGTTCTGCGAATTCATCATGCGCGCCCAGGGCACGCTGAATGCGGCACAGGCTGCATACCTGTGACCATGCGCCTGCCCCGCTACCTCGTCACCGGCGTCATCGGCATATTGATTCTTGCCCTGGCACTGGCCGTCGGCTACTGGAATATCCGCCCGGCCAGCTTTGTGCCCACCCTGGTCATCAGCGACTCCGGGCAACCCGATTTCATCATCGGCCCGGCCTGGACACTGGTGCGCGACGATGATGGTCAGCCCAGCTACCGCTTGCAGAGCCTGCGTACCACCCATGAACTGACGACTGGCCAGAGTCGCCTGAGCCAGCCAGAGCTGACGTTGTACCGGCCAGAGCCAGAACCCCCCTGGCAATTGCAGGCGGCCAGTGCTCTGATCAGTGCCGAAGGTGACCAGGTCGAACTGACCGACAACGTTGTGATCGAGCAGACCCTCCCCAACGGCCAGCAACGCCGCCTGCTGACCGATGCACTAACGCTGCACCCGGCGCGCGATTATGCGGAAACCGCTGAGGACGTTAGAATTGAGTATGCTGAGAGCGCAACTACCGCCCGCGGCATGCAGGTTTTTCTCAATGACAGCCGTGTAGAGCTGCTGTCCACGGTAAGAGGCCGACATGAGGTCGATTAATACTCTGTTACTGGCTACCTGTTTGCTAGCCAGCCCGATTGTGCTGGCAGTTGACAGCCAGCAGCCAATCAATATCCAGGCAGACAGTGCCACGCTCGATGATGCCCGCAATAGTGCTGTATATCGTGGTGACGTTATCGTGACCCAAGGCAGTATGCGTCTCACCGGCAGCCAGGTGACGCTGTCCATGGACAGCAATGGCGAGGTCAGCAAGCTGGTTTCGACCGGTAGCCCAGCAACCTGGCGACAGGACCCGCCAGACGGGCGCGGTGAGATCAACGCCCGCGCGCAAACCATTGAATATCATGCCGACGCCCAGCGCGTGGTGTTGATAGAACGCAGCCATCTGGATCAGGCAGGGGATACGTTCAGCGGCGACCTGATCACCTACGATATCAACCGCCGCGTGGTAGATGCCGGTCAACGGGACGGCGCCAACGGCAGTGATCAACGCATCGAGATCACCATCCAGCCACGCAATCGCGATGGTGAAAACTGATCATGGCCACCCTCGAAGCCCAGCACCTGGCCAAAGCCTACAAAGGGCGACAAGTCGTCCGTGATGCATCCATTGGCATCAGCAGCGGAGACGTGGTCGGCCTGCTTGGCCCCAACGGCGCCGGCAAGACCACCTGTTTCTACATGGTTGTCGGCCTGGTCAAAGCCGATCAAGGCAAGATCACTATTGATGGTCGGGATATTACCGCACTGCCGATGCATGGGCGGGCACGGGCGGGTATCGGCTATTTGCCACAAGAAGCCTCGATCTTCCGCAAGCTGACCGTCGCGGAGAATATCATGGCGATTCTGGAGACCCGCAAGGATCTCAACCGCGAGGGTCGCAAAGGCAAACTGGAATCACTGCTGCGCGAATTTCACATACATCATCTGGCCAACACATTGGGCATGAGCCTGTCCGGTGGTGAGCGCCGGCGGGCAGAAATTGCACGCGCGCTGGCTACCGAGCCACGCTTCATCCTGCTGGATGAACCCTTTGCCGGTGTCGATCCGATTTCAGTCAACGACATCAAACAAATCATTGAGCATCTCAAGGACAAGGGTATCGGTGTGCTGATAACCGATCACAACGTACGCGAAACGCTTGATATCTGTGACAAGGCCTACATCCTCAACGATGGGGTCATCATTGCCGAGGGCTCAGCCGACGATGTGCTCGCCAGTCAGGTAGTGCGTGATGTATACCTTGGCCACAGCTTCCGCCTGTGACCAGCGCATCCGCCCTGTTCCGCTTCATTCCAGCAACCTGCAAGCCGGCGCAGCTATGTAAAAGCGCCTTGATTTCAGGCATGCTATGACACAGGTAGAAACATTTTGCAGCCAAGGTTGAACACCCACCGATGAAAGCCTCACTCGTCCTCAAGATGGGGCAGCAGCTGACCATGACGCCGCAGCTGCAGCAAGCCATCCGACTGCTACAGCTATCCAGCCTGGACTTGCAACAGGAGGTCCAGGAAGCGCTGGAAGTCAATCCGATGCTGGAAATGGCCGACGACGGCGACGACGACTATACCGCTGCCGGTAAAAATGAGCAGAGTGAAGGCGGCGATCATGACAATGGTGAAGAGGCTCCGGCCGTTACCTTGCCCGATCCGGTTGAGTTTGAATCACGGCAACCGAATGCTGACGCACCGGAAGGCAAGTTTGACGAAATCCCTACCGACCTGCCGGTAGATACCCAATGGGAAGATGTCTACCAGACCTCGGCCAGCTCATTGCCGAACCAGGATGATGAGGAGTGGGATTACACCTCGCGTACCGGCACCGGTGAAACCCTGCAAAGCCACCTGGAGTGGCAGCTCAACCTGATCCCCCTGTCGGATACCGACCGCCTGATTGCCGAGTCGCTGATTGATGCGATCAGTGCTGACGGATATCTGGAAGAAAGTCTGGAAGACATTCTGGAGTCCTTCGACCCCATGCTGGACATCGAAGCCGATGAAGTGGAAATGGTCCTGCACCGGATCCAGCAATTCGAGCCCGTCGGTGTTGGCGCACGCAGTCTGAGCGAATGCCTGAGTCTGCAATTGCGCCAGTTGCCAGCCGACACTCCCCTGCTGGAGCAGGCCCTGCGCCTGGTCAAGGATCACCTGGAGCTGCTGGGTAGCCGTGATTTCACGACCCTGATGCGCCGCACGCGGATGAAGGAAGAGCAGCTACGTGACGTCATCAACCTGATCCAGACGCTGAATCCCCGCCCCGGCAGCGAAATTGCCTCAGGCGAAGCAGAATACGTGATCCCGGATGTCATCGTGCGCCGGGAAAAAGACCGCTGGGTGGTTGAGTTGAATCAGGAGGCAGTACCCAAGGTACGCGTCAACGGCCAATACGCTGCCATGGTTCGCCGTGCCGACAGCAGTAGCGACAACACTTACCTGCGCAACCACTTGCAGGAAGCGCGCTGGTTCATCAAGAGCCTGCAGAGCCGAAATGAAACCCTGATGAAAGTGGCCAGCCAGATCGTCGAGCATCAGCGAGACTTCCTCGAGCAGGGTGAAGAAGCGATGAAGCCGCTGGTACTGCACGATATTGCCGAAGCCGTGGGCATGCACGAGTCAACCATTTCCCGTGTAACCACGCAGAAATTCATGCATACGCCCCGTGGCATCTTCGAATTGAAGTACTTTTTCTCCAGCCATGTCAGCACCAGTGAAGGGGGTGAATTCTCGTCTACCGCCATTCGTGCCCTGATCAAGAAACTGGTGGCGACAGAAAACCCAAAGAAACCATTGAGTGACAGCAAGATCGCTGGTTTACTGGAAGAACAGGGAATTCATGTGGCCAGGCGCACCATCGCCAAATACCGCGAGTCGCTCAATATCGCCCCATCGAGTGAACGCAAGCGGCTGGTTTAAGCCAGCCCCGATTTGCAGTGCAGCACCGGGCAATGCGTTGCCCACAGCAAAAACGCCAATCAGGAGGCACTCTATGCAACTAAATATCAGCGGTCACCAGCTTGATGTTACTGACGCCCTGCGCGACTACATTACCGAAAAAATGGCCCGCCTGGAGCGCCATTTCGACAAGATCACCAACGTGCAAGTTACCCTGGAAGTGGAAAAGCTGCGTCAGAAGGCGGAAGCCAAACTGCACATTGCCGGTGGCGAAGTTGTTGCCAACGCTGACCATGAAGACATGTACGCTGCTATTGACCTCTTGACCGACAAGCTCGATCGCCAACTGATCAAGCACAAGGAAAAGACCATTGACCGCCAACAAGGCGCCCATGCGCGCTAAGGCCTGAACGCATACCCCATGCAAATATCACAAATCCTCAGCCCTGATCGTACCTTTGCCGGTGTTCAGGGCGTTTCCAAAAAACGCGTGCTGGAGCTGACCGGGAAACTGGTTGCCCAGCACACCAGCCTTGATGCTGACGCCATTTACGAAAGCCTGATTGCCCGGGAAAAACTCGGCTCTACCGGCTTTGGACATGGTATCGCCATCCCCCACTGTCGCCTGTCCGGCTGCAGTAAAGCGGTTGGCGCACTGCTGCAACTGGATGGCAAAATCGACTTCGATGCCCTTGATGGTGAACCGGTTGACCTGATATTTGTTTTGCTGGTCCCGGAGGAAGCCACCGAAGAGCACCTGCAGATTCTCAAGATGCTGGCCGAACGGCTGGACCAACCCACTCTGCGGGCCGCCCTGCGCAAAGCCGCGAATGCCGAAGACCTCTATCAGGTCATGGTTGACGCCGGCAGCGGAGACTAGGCGACATGCGTCTGGTGGTCGTCAGTGGTCGTTCCGGTTCGGGCAAGAGCACTGCGCTGCACCTGCTGGAAGACAACGGCTTTTACTGTATCGACAACCTGCCCGCTGGCCTGCTGCCGGAACTGGCGAATCAGGCCAAGAATCACCATACACAGCTGCCCAAGGTAGCCGTCAGCATTGATGCTCGCAATCTGCCCAGTGATCTGGCGCGATTTCCCGAGCTACTGCGGCAGGTGCGTGCCTCAGGTATTCAATGCGACGTGCTGTTTCTTGCCGCCACAGACGAAGTATTGATCAAGCGATTCTCCGAAACCCGGCGCAAGCACCCGTTAACCGATGAAAATCTGTCACTGCCTGAAGCCATCGCTCAGGAGCTGGAACTGCTGGCACCCATCATCGACCTGGCCAGCCTGAAAGTAGACACCAGCCACCTGACGCTTTATCAGCTCCGTGACGAGCTTAAACAACGCTTGCTGACCAATCAGGGCCAGGGCGTTTCCATTCAGGTGCAATCCTTTGGCTTCAAGCGTGGCGTACCGGTCGATGCGGACCTGGTATTCGATGTTCGTTGCCTGCCCAATCCTTATTGGAAACCGGAACTACGTCCATTTTCCGGGCGTGACGAGGAAATCCGTACCTATCTGGATGCGCTGCCTGAGGTCGAGGATATGTACCAGGACATCTACCAGTTCCTGCGCAAGTGGCTACCCCGCTACGCCGCCGGTGAACGCAGCTATATGACTGTCGCCATCGGCTGCACGGGCGGCCACCACCGTTCGGTCTATATTGCCGAACGTCTGGTCAGGGAACTCGCTTCACACACCAAAAACCTGCTGCTTCGCCATCGCGACCTACATTGAAACCCCATGCCGACCCGTACTCTTACCATTATCAACAAACTCGGCCTGCACGCCCGCGCTGCAGCCAAATTCGTTGCCGTCGCGCAACAACATGACTGCCAGGTGCAGGTCGGAAAATGTGCCAACAGCCTGGTCGACGGCAAAAGCATCATGCAGGTCATGATGCTCGCCGCCAGTAAAGGCACCGAGGTGTGCATCTGCTGTGAAGGCGAACACGCCGAACAGGCGCTGGATGATCTGCAAGCATTGATCAACGATTATTTTGGCGAGGGTGAGTAAGGGTTCACCCTTGCCAGCCCGATATACAGTCAGTTCCATGAGACAAGGCAACCATCCTTGTCTATGTAGAGGTAAATGCCCGGGTACACCCACTGGTCATCGCCTCGAGAACTCCTGTTGATGGCAAGCGGCTGACCCAACGCCCGTTTGACCTCGGCGGTCGTCATGCCAACGACAACCTCCTTTTTGACCATGGCTGTCCGGATTTCCTGAGCTGACAGGTCAATGTCACATGTTCTTTGCTCGCCAACCACGGTCACCCGTGCTCGGGGCTCAGTATCAGGCTTCGATTGAACCTGTGGCGTCCCCCAGGGTATCAGTTCACCATCACCGCTGGGGGGAGGGTTGTGGACAGTGACTTCGGTACCCGCCGAGCCGTCCGGACAGGCAATTTGACTGAATACCTTTTCGCCGTTTGGCCCGGTGCACTGGTACACAGGCTGAGCCTGCACTTGTGCAACCACAATCAAGGTCAGGGTGACGCCCAGTGTAGCGTTTTTCATGTCAGGCCTCCTGCCTGTCGTTGCTTCCGTGCAAAACCGCGTTTGTCAGGCTCCACCAACGGTCATGCCATCGACCAGCCAGCTGCCGGTCAGGTAATTGCCACGGCGTTCGGTGTCACTACCCACACAACGCAATTGCGTGAACATGTCGCGCATGTTGCCGGCCACGGTAATCTCTTTGACCGGATAGGCGATCTCGCCATTCTCTACCCAGAAACCACCGGCCCCGCGCGAATAATCGCCGGTGACCATATTTACGCCCTGCCCCATCATCTCGGTCACCAGCAGCCCCGTGCCCATCTCTTTCAGCAAGCTATCGAGATTGCCAGCATTGGTCGTGATATGCAGGTTATGCACCCCGCCCGCATTGGCGGTGCTGGGTAGGCCAAGTTTGCGCCCGGAATAACTGCTGAGCATCCAGCTTTGCAGCACACCCTGATCGACAAATGACTTGGCCCGGGTTGCCAGCCCCTCACCATCAAAGGCCGCACTGCCAAGGGCCTGAGGTAGATGCGGACGCTCATCAATGGTGACCCAGTCCGGAAATATCGGCTGGCCCATGGCATCCAGCAGGAAGGTGGATTCACGGTAGACCGAGCCACCAGCAATCGCACCCATCAACTGACCCAGCAAACCCGCAGCCTGGTCGGCAGCGAACAGCACCGGCACCTTGGCGGTTTTCACGCTACGCGCACCCAGGCGCGCCAGGGTACGTTCTGCAGCCCGCTCGCCAAGGGCCTCGGCACTGCTCAAGCGGTCGGCACGACGATCAATGCTGTACCAATAATCACGCTGCATACCCTGCTCGTCGGCAGCAATCAATACTGCCGAAGCGCTGTGGCGGGTACCAATCGCGCTGCCGATAAAGCCATGACTGTTGCCATAAACCCGGCAACCCTGCTGAGTGCTGACATTGGCGCTGTCACTGGTCAGGCGTGCATCTTTAGCCAGCGCGGCGGCTTCACAGGCCAGCGCGCGCTCAATAGCCTTTTCTGCATTCAGTTCCCAGGGGTGATACAGATCCAGATCCGGCAGCTCACTGGACCTGGCCATCAGCGCCGCATCCGCCAGCCCGGCATAGGGGTCTTCTGAGGCATGACGGGCAATCGCCAAGGCAGCCGACACCGTGGTACGAATTGCTTCATCCGAGGTATCCGAGGTGCTCGCCGACCCCTTGCGCTGACCAACATACAGACTGATGGCAAACCCCTGATCGCGATTGAACTCGACTGTCTCCACTTCACCCTGTCGCACCCCCACTGACAGCCCGGTATTGTGGCTGACACCAACCTCACAGGCACTTGCCCCCTGTTTGCTGGCTTCCTGCAGGATAAAGTCGACCCGCTGCTCCAGTTCACTGCGCAATTGTTCCGGGCTTTGGCTGGGTGATGTCGGGTTCTGGCTCATGGGTTCTCCTCTGGTGGTGCGACAGTTTAACCTACTGCGACCCGGTTTGCGGACAGCGTTGCGGCAGCACGGTATCATGGCGGCAACCGCTATTGATTCGCGCAAAAGGTTGACGATGACAGACTTTGAAGATGAAGAACAGCTTGACGAAGGCCCCAGCAAATCCCAGATAAAACGTGAGCTGCACGAGCTGCGTGAGTTGGGCCAGCGCCTGACCGAACTCAAGCCCGAGCAGCTGGACAAGCTCAACCTCAAGCCCAAGCTGCGCCTGGCGCTGGAAGAAGCCCCGCGCCACACCGCACGTGGTGCGCTGAAACGGCATCTGAGTTTTGTCGGCAAACTGGTGCGCGATGAAGACATCGACAGCATTCGCGCGCTGATCGAACGCATGGACAGCAGCAGCCAGGCGCATGCCGAGTACTTCCATCAACTGGAGCGCTGGCGCGATCGGCTGGTCAGTGGCAAACCGGATGAGCTGGAAGCCTTTATCGCGTCCTACCCGCAGGCTGCAGATGACCGTCAGACCTTGCGGCAGCTGATTCGTCAGGCTACCAAAGAAGCGGCGGAAAACAAGCCACCCGCCGCTTCGCGCAAGATTTTCAAACGCATCCGCGAAATCGTCGAAAACGATTGAGCCAGACGCAAAAAACCCCGGTCAGTGACCGGGGTTTTTGTTATCGCACTGGCTTAGAAGCCCAGAGCAAAGTCCTCTTCAGCCATATCCATCAGGTTATCCGCACCTGAGAGGATAGCGTCTACATGCATGCGGGTACGCGGCAGGATGCGCTGGAAGTAGAAGCGCGCAGTCTGCAGCTTGGCCTTGTAGAAAGCCTCGTCGCTGGTACCGGCAGCCAGTTTTTCGCTGGCAACGCGAGCCATGTCAGCCCAGAAGTAAGCCAGGCAGGCATAACCGGAGTACATGCAGTAATCAACTGCAGCCGCGCCGACCATTTCGCGGTCTTTCATCGCGGCCATGCCAATCTTCATGGTCAGCTCGCCCCATTCCTTGTTCAGCTGGTTCAACGGCGCAACGAATTCCTGAATGTTCTCGTTGCCTTCGTTGGTCTGGCAGAACTTGTGCACGACCTTGGTAAAGACTTTCAGTGCTTCGCCCTGGGTCATCAGTACCTTGCGACCCAGCAGGTCGAGGGCCTGAATACCGGTGGTGCCTTCGTACAGCATGGCAATACGCGCATCACGCACGTTCTGCTCCATGCCCCACTCGGCAATAAAGCCATGGCCACCATAGATCTGTACACCGTGGTTGGCTGCTTCAAAACCGACTTCGGTCATGAAGGCCTTGGCGATCGGCGTCAGGAAGGCCAGCATGGCTTCAGCGGCTTTCTTCTGCTCTTCGTCCTGGCTGTTCTTCAGGATATCCACCTGCTTGGCGGTGAAGTAAACCATGGCACGGTTGCCTTCATTGAAGGCTTTCATGGTCAACAGCATGCGACGTACGTCAGGGTGCACAATGATCGGATCAGCCGGCTTTTCAGGGGCCTTGTTACCGGTCAGTGAACGCATTTGCAGGCGCTCGCGGGCATACTTGATGCCACCCTGGAAGGCGACTTCGCCGTGGGCCAGGCCCTGCAGCGCAGTACCCAGACGGGCGGTATTCATAAAGGTGAACATGGCGTTCAGACCCTTGTTCGGCTCACCGATCAGATAACCGGTAGCGTCGTCAAAGTTCATCACACAAGTGGCGTTACCGTGGATGCCCATCTTGTGCTCGAGCGAACCACAATGCACACCGTTGCGCTCGCCCTTCTCGCCGTCAGCATTGACCACGAACTTGGGTACGATGAACAGCGAGATACCTTTGGTACCGGCCGGTGCATCGGGCAGGCGGGCCAGCACGATGTGAATGATGTTCTCTGACATGTCGTGCTCGCCAGAGGAGATAAAGATCTTGGTGCCGGATACCTTGTAGCTGCCATCGGCCTGCGGCTCTGCCTTGGTGCGCAGCATGCCCAGATCGGTACCGCAATGCGGCTCTGTCAGACACATGGTGCCAGTCCACTCGCCAGATACCAGCTTGGGCAGGAAGGTGTGCTTCTGCTCGTCACTGCCGTGGGTATCCAGAGTGTTCATGCAGCCGTGTGACAGGCCGGGGTACATACCCCAGGACCAGTTGGCCTGACCAACCATTTCGCTGATCGCCAGACCCAGTGACTCGGGCAGACCCTGGCCGCCGTGATCCGGGTTGTGCGCCAGGCTCGGCCAGCCACCTTCAACATATTGCTGGTAGGCCTCTTTGAAACCGGTGGGAGTTTTCACGCCCTCGGGGGACCAGGTGCAACCTTCGGTATCGCCAACACGGTTCAGCGGGGCAATGACCTGCTCACAGAACTTGGCGCCTTCTTCCAGGATGGCATTGACCATATCCGGTGAAGCGTCTTCAAAACCCAGGCTCTGGTAATGTTCTTCGTAACCCAACAGTTCGTCGCGTACAAAGCGGATATCACGAAGGGGAGCTTTGTAGTCTGGCATGGTGCTGACCTCAATGGTGTTATCGGTGTTCAAGAGCAGCCGTTGGCTGCACGTTAAGGTTGCCCTTCATCGGGCAATTCAAACAGACGTTTGAAACATACGTTTATGGAGCACCCATGTCAACCCTTTTTCCCCTTCAGCAGGCAAGGAAAATTGTTTCAGCGACAGCAGGCATCCGCTGCAGGAAATCAACCGCAGCGCCGGCATCCGGCCAGCGAATAAAGAGGAGTCGAATACACTCAGATAGCAGACTTGCAGACTCAATCACCGCTCATGTCAGGCGTGTCAGTCAGCAATCAGGCGCGAAGATCCAGTAACGAAGACAGGTTGGCACCCTGCTCAGCGGATTGATAGCTCGCAAGAGCGGAACGACTGCGCAGGGTGGAGTCATCGACTCTGTCGGCTGCCGCGCTTTCACTGGAGGACTCACCCGCTGTCACACCTTCATCGTCAGCATCCGCATTACCCGACACCGCACTGGCACTGTCGTCCTCATCGTCAGCGTCAGTGGACAGGCTTTCCTGTGCCAGCTCGGCGCGGGACGCTGCAGCTTGCTGTGCCGCTTGAGCGGCAACCGCAAGGTCTTGCGGCGAAGGCTCCGCAGGCGCGAGCGCAGCACGCTGCACCTGCTGCATTTTTTGCAACGTGGCTTCCGGATTGTTCGCAACCGGAGACACATCGATCGCTACCGAGCCACCTACCGCATATTGGCGACCATCCGGGCCACGTTGAAAGTCATAGCTTACCGGGCCGGCATACTGCCCACCCACGGCGAGGTGCGACTGTTCATGGGCACGTACTTCTCGGTCACGCTGGGCCAGGGTACGGATTTCCTGCTGCAACAAACGCTGCATTTCAGCTTCGGCAGACGCCGCACGTTGTTCCAGTTCAGCGGCACGCGCAGCCTCGGCATCACCATCCCCCTCGCGCTCTGTATTGGTTGGCGGTGAGGAGGCGGACGACGTGCCGACACCAGCGGGCGATATGGCTTGCCGATTACTGACCGCCTGACCAGAAACGCCAACAGCGCTGACGGCGGCATCGGGAACACGCGGGGAGACGCTCGGCAAATCAGGTTGCCTGGCGGTATAGGAAGGAGGAGTAACTGCACCGCTGAGCGCGGCAGAAAGCAGCATGGGTTTCAGCTCAATGGCAACGGCTGGTCAGTACCAGCCGTCATGTTCAAGCACTAACGTCCAACAGGGTGCCCAGCACCTCATCGGCCGTATCAATAACGGAAGCGCCGGCTTCGGCTTCCTGACGACCCTGTTGCAATTCAACCAGGCTATCGACCAGGTTGACCGGTCGGCTGGTTTCCAAAGGCGCAGCTGCTGGAGCCTGCTGGCCATTGCCAACCTGACTCAGAGCTTGCTGCTGTTGCGCCGGATCGGGCTGCTGGCCGGCCCGGGCAATATCGCTGGCGGCGCTGGTCATGCGGCTCTGGCCCTGACGTACGGTGGCCAGTCCACTGGAAACAAGATCAACTGAAGGCATAACAACCTCCTGATGTGGGATTTACACTGATAATGGCATATCTGGTTAATTTTTGCACGACCGTCAGTCAGTTTGATGTGACTGCAGGTCGCTCAGTTTCAGGTGCCCGGCAACCGCTGCAGCACTGGCGTTTGCCAGGCTGGGCACCACGCCCAGGCAAGGGGCTGACATCAATTGTTGCAAGGTCGCCAGGTTCTCTTGCGGCCGGCTCATCTGCGGATCAATCTGATTGGCGACCCAGCCAGCCAGATGCAAACCGCTGTCCCGGATCGCCTTGGCCGTCAACAGGGCGTGATTGATGCAACCCAGGCGCATGCCGACGACCAGAATCACCGGTAACTGCAAAGCAATTGCCAGGTCAGCCAGGGTTTCACTGCCGCTCAGGGGTACCAGCCAGCCGCCGGCTCCCTCGATCAGGGTCAGGTCTGCCTGCTGCTGCAATACCGGCTGACAACCGGCCAGCAAAGCAGCCGCTGTCAGGGTTACCCCGGATTCAGCCGCTGCAATGTGCGGGGCAATGGCCGCTTCGAGTGCTACCGGGTTGATCAGGTCGTAGGCCAGCGCAGGCTGACATTCCGCCTGCAGGGTCAGGGCATCATCATTGCGCAAACCCTCAGCGGTTCGCTCGCAACCGGCAGCGACCGGCTTGACCGCCGCCGTCGTCAATTCCTGTTGTCGCGCCGCGTGCAAGAAGCCCGCAGCAATAGTGGTTTTGCCGATTTCAGTATCTGTTCCGGTAACAAAAAACACCTGTGCCATCGTCATTTCCTCGTTCACTCCTGCACCTGCAGGATCACCTGCGCTACCTGATAGGTTGCCGGTAAGGTCCCGTCAGCCTGCCGAAAACGCTCATAAGCCTGCGTCAGGGCACGCAAGCGTGCGCGCCCAGTCAGGCCACCGGGGCGCCCCGGATTTCTGTTGTTGGCGCCCAACGCCTTGAGCTCGCGGGTCAGCTCACTCAGCTGCTGGTACTGCAAGACGTACGGCTGCACCTGACAATGCTGGATGCGCAGGCCGCTGTCAGTCAGTAACGCTTGCAGGTCAGCCGCCGGCATAAAGCGGTTCACATGCACAAAACCATCTACCGCCTGCCAGGCCTGGCGCAGCTCGTGCAGCGAGCCATCGACCAGGGTGGTAAAAGCCAGGTAGCCGCCGGGGCGCAGAACACGACGGGCTTCCGCCAATACCTGATCCAGCCGTGGGCACCATTGCACCGCCAGGCTGGAAAACAGCAAATCCAGGCTAGCGCTGCGCAGTGGCAGGTGCTCGGCATCGGCCACCGCCCAGCCCTGCACGGCCGGCGGTTGCTGCCGCGCCAGGCGCACCATGCCTTCAGCCAGATCAAGGCCAAATACCTGTGCCGCATAACGCGCGTGCAAGGCACGGGTAAAAAACCCGGTGCCACTGCCCAGATCCACCACATGACGTGGCTGCATGGCAGGCAGCACCGCCAGCAGATCATCGCCGACCTGACGCTGAAAAGCTGCCGCCTGATCATAGCTGGAGGCCGCACGGCTGAAGGATGCTGCCACTTGGCGTTTGTCGATTACCGCCTCACTCATGCAGCGACTCCAGAAAAGTCGCAATCTGCTCAGCGACCCAGGCCGGCTGCTCCAGCGCCAGCGCATGACTGGCCTCAGGGTGCTGGCGAATACGCGCTGAGGGAGCCAGGGCTTGCAGGCCTTCAGCCGCAGCGGCTGGCACCAGCGCATCGCCAGCGCCGAGACAATGCAATACCGGCGCATTGGCACGGGCCAGAAAGGCGCGGTTATCCAGCACGCCCAGCAAGGCCAGCAAATGCAGCCGTTGTTCGGTAGTGTGCCTGTCCCAGGGCAGAGCCCGGGCCAGGGCACGTGCATCCTCACTGCCCTGGGTCACCAGCAGGGCGAAGCGCTTCAGGGTTTTCTCCGGCTGGTCGCAAAAGTCTGCGTAAAAGGTCTTCCAGGTCGCCGCCGGCATCGCCGCAGACCAGTCCTTGCGCTGCACGAAACAGGCATTGCTGGCCAGGGTGACCACTGCCGGAAAGCGCTCGGGAAAGCGTCGCTGCAATTGCAAAGCCAGCATACCGCCCAGGGACCAACCCACCAGAACACCCGGTCGCAACTGTTCGGCCCACTGGCTCAAACCGGGCTCCAACTCGGCCATGCGCAGGGCCGGCAGGTTGGCCAGATCAATCTGCGCGCTCGGCAGTGTCTCCGACAGCGCCTGCCGCAGTGGCTGCAGGCTGGCGGCATCCAGTGCCCAACCCGGCAGCAGGGTCATGTCGGCAGTACTCACATCAGTCATGTAACGCTCCGCTGACGCGCCGATTGGCTTGTTCGAGCGCGGTCAATAAGTGGTCGACATCGGCCAGGCTGTGCTCGGCAGACAGGGTTATGCGCAAGCGGGCAGTGCCTTTGGGTACCGTGGGTGGGCGGATCGCGGTGACCAGAATACCCTGCTCACGCAACGCGGCTGACATCATCAGGGCGCGGGCGCTGGAGCCGACCAGCACCGGCTGGATCGGTGTCGGGCTGTCCATCAGCTGCAGGCCCAGGGACTGGATGCCCTGGCGCAGGCGCGCAATCAGGTGCTGCAGATGCTCGCGTCGCCAGTTTTCATCCCGCAGCAATTGCAGACTGGTCAGCGTTGCCCAGGCCAGTGCTGGCGACTGGCTGGTGGTGTAGATATAGGGCCGCGCAAACTGGATCAGAGTTTCAATCAGTTCTTCACTACCGGCGACAAAGGCGCCACTGGTGCCAAAGGCCTTGCCCAGGGTACCGATCAGCACCGGCACATCCTCGCTGCCGAGGCCATAATGCTCAACAATGCCGCCGCCCTGCGGGCCCAGACAACCAAAGCCATGGGCATCATCCACCATCACCCAGGCACCTGCCGCTTTGGCCCGCGCACAGAGCTCGGGCAAGCGCGCCAGGTCGCCATCCATACTGAACACGCCGTCAGTCACCACCAGGGTATTGCCGCTGGTCTTGGCCAGGCGACTGCCCAGGCTCTCGGGATCGTTATGCAGATACCGCGAGAAGCGCGCGCCGCTGAGCAGGCCGGCATCGAGCAGCGAGGCGTGATTCAGCCGGTCCTGCAATACCGTATCGCCCTGCCCGACCAGCGCAGTGACCGTGCCCAGGTTGGCCATGTAGCCACTGGACAACAACAAGGCACGCGGCCGACCGGTAAACGCCGCCAGCGCCTCTTCCAGCTGGTGATGCGCGCCACTATGGCCAATCACCAGGTGCGAAGCACCACCACCAACACCCCAACGCTGTGCGCCCTGGGTAAAGGCCTCAACCACCTTGGGATGATTGGCCAGACCGAGATAGTCATTGTTGCAGAAGGCCAATAACGGCTGCCCATCAACCATCACCCGCACCCCTTGCGGCGACTCCAGCAAGGGGCGTTGGCGATATAAATGGGCAGCGCGGCGCTCGGCCAGGCGTGAGGAGAGATCAAAGGGCATAGGGGCCTCAAGGCGACGGCAAGACATGACGCCCAAGTCGTGCGGGTGGATTTACTGCATCGTCACAGCGGTTGCGGCCAGCGTGCAGCTGATTGCCTGAAGCTGGCCGCTGCAGCGGGGTTCAGCCCGCTGCATTCACAAACAGCTCACTCTCGCGCTGCTCCACCAAAGCCTGCTCAATGGCCGCCTGGTGCACTTCATCATCGTGCTCTTCACGCTCTTCCGGCTTGATGCCGAGGCGTTCGAACAGGCGCATGTCTTTCTCCGCTTGCGGGTTGCCGGTCGTCAGCAAGCGCTCACCATAGAAAATCGAGTTGGCACCGGCAAAGAAGGCCAGTGACTGGGTTTGCTCGTTCATCTGCTCGCGCCCGGCAGACAGGCGCACGTGGGATTTCGGCATCATGATACGAGCGACCGCCAGGGTACGAATGAAGTCGAAAGGATCCACATCCTCCTCGTTCTCCAGCGGTGTGCCCTTGACCTTGACCAGCATATTGATCGGCACGCTTTCCGGATGCTCCGGCAGGTTCGCCAGCTGAATCAGCAGACCGGCACGGTCACGCAGGCTTTCGCCCATGCCGAGAATGCCACCGGAACAGATTTTCATCCCGGCGTCCCGCACGTAGGCCAGGGTTTCCAGACGGTCACCATAGGTGCGCGTGGTAATGATGTTGCCGTAGAACTCCGGCGAGGTATCCAGGTTGTGGTTGTAATAGTCCAACCCGGCATCGGCCAGCGCAGCAGTCTGCTCCTTGGTCAGCTTGCCCAGGGTCATGCAGGTTTCCAGACCCAGCTTGCGCACGCCTTTGACCATTTCCAGCACGTAGGGCATATCCTTGTCCGACGGGTGCTTCCAGGCCGCGCCCA
Organism: Halopseudomonas salegens; assembly: GCF_900105655.1. Taxonomy (NCBI): domain Bacteria; kingdom Pseudomonadati; phylum Pseudomonadota; class Gammaproteobacteria; order Pseudomonadales; family Pseudomonadaceae; genus Halopseudomonas; species Halopseudomonas salegens. Next base: position 580,654 of record NZ_LT629787.1, on the reverse strand, counting down.
TACAGAAACGGGTCGCACCGATGGCTTTGGCGGCAGCGGCTTCATCCAGTACTTTCTGCACTTCCAGCAGTTTTTCCTTGTCCAGCCCGGTGTTGTAGTGGCCGGACTGGGGACAGTATTTGCAATCTTCCGGACAGGCGCCGGTCTTGATCGACAACAGGGTCGACACCTGCACCCGATTGGCATCAAAATGCTGCCGGTGTACTGTTTGTGCCTGGAACAACAGATCGTTGAAGGGTTGCTCAAACAGGGCCAATACCTCGGCGGGGGTCCAGTCGTGACGGGTTACGGAAGCGGTCATGCAGAAAATCCTTGGCTGGATGGATAGGTTGCGGCAGTACGTGGCCGGCAACATGGCAATGTTTCAAATGATAACGGCGGCATGGAGGCTGTCAACCGATGCAAATCCGACAGGTTTACATTAGATCACTTTTTAATCAGGCGCTGACTGTGTTTTCCCGCCACTGCCAGTTATGCCTTGGCCCCAGTGACAGCCACAGTGATATATGTAGCGCCTGTCAGGCTGAACTGCCCTGGCTGGGCAGCCACTGCGCACAATGCGCACTCCCACTGCATGACACATCCCCCGGCACCCTGTGTGGCCAATGCCTGCAGCAACCACCGGCCTTCCGGCAGGTAATTGCACCTTTCACCTACCGTTTTCCACTCGACAGTCTGATCCCGGCTTTTAAGTATCACAATCAACTGGCCTCCGGCCGCCTGCTGGTGCCCGCCCTGATACAAGCAATACAGCATCACCACAACGAGTATGACCAGGCCTTGCCCGAGAGACTGCTGCCGATGCCACTGCATCGCCAACGTCAGGCCCAGCGCGGCTACAACCAGGCCTTTGAACTGGCCCGCCCGGTAGCCCGAGCGCTCGGCATCCAGCTTGACCGTCACAGCCTGCTTCGTCGCCAAAGCACGCCAGCACAACAGGGCCTTAGCGCCAATGAACGCCGGCGCAACCTGCAAGACGCTTTTCATTGCCCTCAGCCGGAACAGATCCATGGCCTTCACCTGGCTGTCCTTGATGATGTGGTCACTACCGGCGCCACCGCCAATGAAGTCAGCCGCACGCTGTTGAAGGCCGGTGCCGCCAGTATCAGCATCTGGGCACTGGCCCGCACGCCCTGACCCCGGGCAACAAAATCCTTGCAGCCAACCGCCGAAGGCTTGAAGCTTGCGGGTCGAGTCTTGCTGGAGTTGCCCCATGTCCGATCACCCCTTTGCTGCCCTGACCCCGGATACCGTGCTGGATGCGGTAGAGTCGCTGGGTTTTCTCAGCGACGCGCGCACGCTGACGCTGAACAGCTACGAGAACCGGGTATTCCAGATCGGCATTGAAGGCGGGCAACCCCTGATCGCCAAATTCTACCGCCCCGACCGCTGGAGCGATGCCGCGATTCGCGAGGAGCACCAGTTTTCGATCGAGCTGGCCGAGCGCGAAATCCCGGTGATTCCCCCCATGCAGATCGATAACGAAACCCTGTTCGAGCATGCCGGCTTTCGTTTCACCCTGTTCAAGCGTTTTGGTGGCCGCGCACCGGAATTCGACAACCCTGACCACCTGCTGATGCTTGGCCGCTTGCTCGGTCGCCTGCATGCCGTCGGGGCCATGCGCCCCTTTGAGCACCGTCCGACCCTGGACCCGGCCAGCTTTGGCCATGCCAGTGTCGACTGGCTGGAACAGGCCGGTTGCGTGCCGGAGAACCTGCGCCCGGCCTATTTTTCCGTGGCCCGCGACCTGCTCGCTGAAATTGACGTTCGCTGGCTGCAACACCCGTTTCAGCCCATCCGCCTGCATGGTGACCTGCATGTCGGCAACCTGCTCTGGCGTGACGAGCTGCTGTATATGGTGGATATGGATGACTGCCGCATGGGCCCGGCGATCCAGGATCTGTGGATGATGCTCTCCGGTGAACGCGACCAGCGCCAGGGGCAGCTGGCCGAACTGGTGGATGGTTATAACGAATTTCACGACTTCGACCCGCGCCAGCTGCCGTTGATCGAATCCCTGCGCAGCCTGCGACTGGTCCATTACAGTGCCTGGCTGGCACGGCGTTGGACAGACCCGGCCTTTCCGCGGCATTTCCCCTGGTTTGCCAGCGAGCGTTACTGGGCTGATCAGGTGCTGACCCTGCGCGAACAACGCGCCGCACTGGATGAACCCGCGCTGCGCACCTTCTGATCTGGTTACATAACGGTCATCAATGGCCGTTTCCAGTCACGCCGCGAGCGCATACAATGCCGGCGATCAAATTCGAGGTAATCACCATGTCCAATATCCTGCCTGATGCCCGCAACCTGGCCTTCGAACTCTACGAAGTGCTGGATGCAGAAGCCCTGACCCAGCGCGAACGTTTCGCCGAGCACAACCGGGAAACCTTCGACGCCTCGATCGAGACCGCGCGCACCATCGCGGAAAAATTCTTTCTGCCGCACAACCGCAAAAGCGACGAGAACGAGCCCAAGTTCGTTGACGGTGCAGCCGAGCTCATCCCCGAGGTCAAGCCCGCCGTCGAGGCTTTCCTTGAAGCCGGCTTCCTGAATGCCACGCGCAGCTTCGAACAGGGCGGCATGCAGTTGCCCACCCTGCTGTCACAGGCCTGCTTTACCCAATTCCAGGCGGCCAACATTGCCACCTCGTCCTATCCCATGCTGACCATGGGCGCGGCCAACCTGATCGAAAACTTCGGCAGTGACGAACAGAAGCAGCGCTTCCTGCAGCCGATGATTGAAGGCCGCTTCTTCGGCACCATGGCGCTGACCGAACCCGATGCCGGCTCCTCGCTGTCGGATATCCGTACCAAGGCCGAACCGGCTGATGACGGCAGCTACCGCCTGAAAGGCAACAAGATCTATATCTCCGGTGGCGATCACCCGCTGTCGGAAAATATCGTGCACATGGTGCTGGCCAAACTGCCCGACGCTCCTGCCGGCGTGAAGGGTATCAGCCTGTTTATCGTGCCCAAGTTCCTGGTCAACGATGACGGCAGCCTGGGCCAGCGCAACGACGTTGCCCTGGCTGGCCTGTTCCACAAGATGGGCTGGCGCGGCACCACCTCCACCGCTCTGAACTTCGGTGAGAAAGGTAACTGTGTCGGTTATCTGGTGGGCAAGCCGCACAACGGCCTGAACTACATGTTCCAGATGATGAACGAGGCGCGCATTGGCGTTGGCATGGGCGCGGTCATGCTCGGCAATGCGGGTTACCAGTATTCACTGGACTATGCGCGCAACCGCCCGCAAGGTCGCCTGCCCGATGGCAAGGACCCGAGCAGCCCGCAGGTCTCGATCATCGAGCACACTGACGTCAAGCGCATGCTGCTGACGCAGAAAGCCTATGTCGAAGGTGGCTATGACCTCGGTCTGTACGCTGCCCGCCTGTTTGACGACACCGAGACCCTGCCGACAGAAGAAGAGCGCAAAACAGCGCTTGAACTGCTTGATCTGCTGACCCCGATCGTCAAGGCCTGGCCGTCGGATTACTGCCTCAAGGCCAACGAACTGGCGATCCAGATTCTTGGTGGTGCCGGCTATACCCGCGAGTACCCGGTCGAGCAGTACTACCGGGAAAACCGCCTGAACCCGATCCATGAAGGCACCAACGGCATCCAGTCACTGGACCTGCTGGGTCGCAAGGTCGTGATGAACAACGGCAGCGCACTGAAGCAGCTGTCGGCCTTGATTCAGGACACCTGTGGCCGCGCCCGCGACCATGACAGCCTGAACCAACTGCGCGAACCGCTGGAAAAACTGCATGCGCGCCTGGGCAAGGTGACCATGACCCTGCTCGGCAATCTGGGCCAGGGCAAGATCAACGAAGCGCTGGCCAATTCCGCGCTCTACCTGAACACCTTTGGCCACATGGTCATCGGCTGGCGCTGGCTGGAACAAGCCGTCAAGGCGCAGGAAGGCCTGGACAAGGGCAACCCGGCGGATGCCGATTTCTATCGCGGCAAACTGCAGGCAGCCCGTTACTTCCTGACCTGGGAAGTTCCAAGCTGTCACCCCGCGCTGGATCTGCTGGAGTCTCTGGACCCGACCTGCATGGATATGCAGGACAGCTGGTTCTGATCCCGATTGCGGTAGCGAGCACCCCGCTCGCTACCGCATCCTTCACACCACAGCGCCTCCCCCTTCCCATCCCTGCCCGCTACGACTAACCTGCACAGAGTAATTTCTGTGGAAACCTGCCATGCCCCTGCTGCGCGTCTTCTTGCTCTTCCTGTGCTTCAGCCTCAGCCTGCCGGCGCTCGCACAAAGCGAACTGGATACGGCCATCAATACTGTGCGCGACCAGCTCGAGGCATTAACCGAGAGTGGAGGCAGCGAGGCGGAACGACGTGAGCTGCAGGAAATCTATCAAAGCACTCTGAGTCATCTGCAGCGCCAGCAACAACTCGACAAAGAGCAGGCCGAGCTGGATGAACAACTGGATGAAGCGCCTGCACGCATGAGCGCCACGCGCCGACAAATCGACCAGATCAGCGTGATCGAAGCCGATACCCTGCGCCAACAGCTGGAGAATCTTCCACTGAGTGAGCTGGAAGACCAACTCAGCGAAAAAGTCGCGCGCATGTTTGCCTGGCAAAACGAGCTGACCCGCATCAACAGTGAGCTGATCGGCGCTCAGACCCGTCCGGAGCGCACTCAGGCCAATGTCAGTGCCAACCAGACCCGCGAACAGGCCATCAGCGAGCAGATTCGCAGCCTGCAACGCCAGCCGGCCAGCCTTGTGCGTGATGCGCGCATCGCTATGCTGCGCGCCGAAACCGCCAGTCTGCAACGAGCCAACGAACTGATGCGCCAACGCCTGAATGCCAATAATGTGCTCCAGGAACTGGCCAGCCATGAGCGTGACTTGCTCAATCAGCAAACCGCAGTGATCGACATGGATATTCAGGTGCTGCAGGACGTGATTCATGACAAGCGCTTGAGCGCTTCCGAGCAAGCTGTTGACGATGTCAGCCTGGCCGCCGAGTCGAGTGACCACCAATTACTGCGCGAACAGGGCAGCCTGAACCGCCAACTGAGTGAAAGCCTGCTGCGCGCGACCACCCAGATCAGCGAACTGACGCGCAAGAACATCCAGACCCGGCAACAGATTGACAGCCTGACCCAGGTGGATCGGGCGCTGGAACAGCAGATCAGCGTACTGGAAGGCAGCCTGTTGCTGTCACGCATCCTGCACCAGCAAAAACGCACCTTGCCACGCGTGGACGTTGATCATGGCCTACCCGACCGGATTGCTGACTTGCGCCTGCGTCAGTTCGAGCTGAACCAACTGCGAGAAGAACTGACCCACCCTGAAGCCTACCTGCAGCGCTTGCTCGATCGCCTGCCTGCAGCCCAGCAGGAACAACTGCGCAACGATCTTGAAGTGATGATCACCAACCGGGTACAGCTGGTCGAGCAACTGGGCACCAATATCAACAACCTGCTCAGCCAGGCGATTACCCTGCAGATCAGTCAGCGGCAATTGCAGCAACTCAGCAGTGATTTGCAGCGCACTATCGATGACCAGCTGTTCTGGGTCGCCAGCAGCCGGCCGATTGATCGCAACTGGCTGCAATCCCTGCCTCAACAGCTCAGCCAGCAATGGGAACAGCTACAACCCCTGACTCATCTGCGTCAGATCCCGCCACACCTGATCAAACAATGGCCAGGTCTGATCGGCCTTGGCTTGCTGCTGGCTATTTATTTGCTGGCACGCCCGAGAATCAACAGCAAGCTGCAAACCCTGCATGCCGATGTCGGTCATTTTCGCCGCGACACTACCCGGCATACCCCTTTGGCACTGCTGCTGACCCTGTTCCGCGTCAGCATTATTCCATTATTGCTGGCTGGTTGCGGCCTGCTGTTGATGCGCCATGACGGTAAAGCAATACCTGCATTCGGCATCGCCGCCTTGTATGCCGCCCTTGCCTGGCTGGTGCTGCATCTGCTTTACCGGGTATTTGATAATCAGGGAATTGCCGAACGGCATTTTCGCTGGGAAGCCGACCGCGTCTCCCGCTTGCACCGGCTAACCAAGCACACCGCCTTTATCCTGTTGCCTCTGGTTGTCATCGTCGCGCTGGGGGAACACAGCCCTGAAGTGCTGGATGCCGACGCTATCGGCCGCCTGCTGATGATCAGTTGCCTGCTGGTACTGGGAGGGCTGCTTGGCAACCTGATGCGACGCACCAAACCACTGTACAGTTCACGGGTAATTCACTCGATCGCGACCCTGGCACTTGCCCTGACCCCGGTCATTCTCGCCGGCATGAGTTTCTGGGGGTATCACTACACCGCCATCAAGCTGGCTGATCGCTTTATCGACACCCTGTATGTCATCGTCCTCTGGCTGCTGCTCGACGGTACTGCAGTGCGCAACCTGAACGTCGCCGGACGGCGACTGGCTTACCAGCGCGCCCTGAGCAAGCGGGAAAACAGCCAAGCCAACGATCAGACGGACCAGGACATGGCCGTCGAAGTACCTAAAATGGACCTGCAACAGATCAACCAGCAATCCCTGCGCCTGGCCAAGCTCAGCCTGATGCTGGTCTTCGGTGTAGTGGTTTACCTGATCTGGTCCGATCTGCTCAGTGCTGCCACTTACCTCAACAGCTTCACCCTGTGGCAATACAACAGCGGCAGTGCCGAATTTCCCAACATGGTGCCGATCAGCGTTGCCGACGTTCTTGGCGCCCTGATCATTGTCGTGCTTACCATTACTCTGGCGCGCAACCTGCCCGGCCTGCTGGAAATCCTGCTGCTGTCCAAGCTCAAACTGCAGCAGGGCAGCAGCTATGCCATCACTACCCTGCTCAGCTACGTTATCGTCAGCATCGGCATTATCGTCGGTCTGTCGACGTTGGGCGTCAGTTGGGACAAGCTGCAATGGCTGGTAGCCGCCCTCAGCGTCGGTCTTGGCTTCGGCTTGCAGGAGATTTTTGCCAACTTCGTCTCCGGCATCATCCTGCTGTTCGAGCGCCCGATCCGCATTGGTGATGTAGTCACCATCGGGAATCTGTCCGGAACGGTCAACCGCATCCGCATCCGCGCCACCACCATCAGCGACTTTGATCGCAAGGAAATCATTGTCCCGAACAAAACCTTTGTCACCAGCCATCTGGTCAATTGGTCGCTGTCCGATACCGTGACTCGCGTCATCCTGAAGCTCGGTGTCGCCTACAACTCGGACCTGGCGAAAATCAAACAGCTGCTGCTGCAGATCACTCACGCCAATGAACGCGTGCTCGCTGATCCGGAGCCCGAAGTACTGTTCCTCAATTTCGGTGAAAGCACACTCGATCATGAACTACGCTACCACGTCGGCCAACTGGGTGATCGCAACCCCTCAATCGACGAAATCAATCGCGAAGTTGACCGTCTGTTCCGCGAAAACGGCATCGAAATTGCGTTCCGTCAGCTGGATGTCTATCTGCGCAACAGCGATGGGGTAGAGAAGCTGATTGAGAGTCGCAAGGTTTAATAGCTGCCTGCCAAGGCTCAGAGTGACAACCCCGACTGGATTCCGTGGATTCATCATCCGGCATTGCGCGCACTGCTGATCGTATAACGCTTGCCAGCATCCCCCACCGCACAGGAAAATACGCGCCATCACCCTTTAACGAGCGCCCGCAATGCCGAAAGCTGCCGAACTGAAAAAAGGTCATATCATCCAGATCAATGGCCAGCCTTATATTGTTTCCAACATCGACGTCAAGAGCCCGTCTTCACGCAGTGGTACCACCCTGTATAAAGTGCGTTTCAACCACGTGCAGACCAAGCAGAAACTCGACCAGAGCCTCACCGGCGATGACTTTCTTACCCCTATCGACTTCCAGAAGCGCGCTATCCAGTTCCTCTATCAGGACAGCGAAGGCTTCACCTTCATGGACAACGAAGACTTCGCCCAATTTACCCTGAGCGCAGAGCAGGTCGAAGAACCACTGCCCTACCTGCACGACGGCATCGAGGGCCTGTATGGCCTGATCGTCGAAGGCAACCTGGTCGGCATCGAACTGCCTGCGGTGGTAGAAATGCCCATTATCGAAACCCCGCCGGCGATCAAAGGCTCCTCCGCCAGCGCGCGGACCAAAACGGCTACTTTCGCCAGTGGACTGGAAATTCAGATACCCGAATACCTGGAAACCGGTGAAGTCGTTCGCATCAATACCGACAGCGGAAAATTCATGTCCCGCGCGTGAAACCACTGCAAGCTGCAAGCGAAGGCTAAAACGGGTTAAAATGGCGACTGACAACATTTGCTGATTACCGCTTGCGGCTTGCCGCTGCAACAACAGGAGCGCCCATGACCACCCCGCACATTATCGAACCCAACCGTCCAGCTACCGCCTGTGTCATCTGGCTGCATGGTCTGGGAGCTGACTGTTTCGACTTTGTGCCCGTTGTGGAAATGCTTGGCCTGCCGGCCAACCATAGCGTGCGATTCATTTTTCCGCAGGCTCCCTCCCGTCCGGTGACCATCAACGGCGGCCTCCCCATGCCCTGCTGGTATGACATCCTCGGCATGTCACCGGCCCGCGCCATCAACCACGAGCATATGCAAAGCGCTGCCGACAGCATCAAAGACCTGGTAGAAGCTCAATTGGCTGATGGCATCGCCTTGAACCGCATCATCCTTGCCGGTTTCTCCCAGGGTGGTGCCGTCGTACTGCACGCCGCAGCAGAGAATCAGTGGCCACTTGGTGGCCTGATGGCGCTGTCCACCTATGGCCCGACACTGGACACCCTGCTCGAAGACAACAACAACCCACCAGCACTGGATATCTTTTTTGCCCACGGGCGACATGATGACATGGTCCGCCCAAGCATGGGTCGCGAAGCTTTCGAACGGCTGCAGGCAGTTGGTCATCGGGTCAGCTGGCATGAATATGCCATGGCGCATGAAGTCTGCCCGGCGGAAATCAACGATATCCGCCTGTGGATCAATCAACAACTGGATATCTGAAGCCCAGCAATCACGGCAGCTGCAGCGCTTGGAGTTGGCACGCGCCTCCAGTACACTGGCAAAATAATTTTACTGGTCAACTGCCGAGAGAAGCCTGTGCTGAAAGCACTGAAGAAACTGTTCAACAAACCCGGGGAACCCCTGGAAGAAGAAACACTGGAGCAACTGCTGGCCAGAGAATACGCCGCCAGCCCACGCAAACCGGCGCAGAAAAAACCCGGCGAGCCTGCAGCAAAGCAGGCCGACGCCCCCCCACCCGCGATCAAACCCAAGCGCCATCCGCGCAAGCGGCCTGAAGCCGCTGTCGAGAAACCCTGGAGTCTGAATGACTTCCAGGTACCACCGGCTGAAGGTAAAACCCGCTTCCACGACTTCCCGCTGGCTGACAGCCTGATGCGCGCCATTCACGATCAGGGGTTCAGCTACTGCACGCCTATTCAGGCCGAAGTACTGGGCAAAACCCTGATTGGCCAGGACGCCATCGGTCGCGCCCAGACCGGCACTGGCAAGACCGCCGCCTTCCTGATTTCAACCATCACCCAGTTGCTCGACACCCCGGCGCCGGATGAACGCTATATGGGTGAGCCACGGGCGCTGATTATTGCCCCCACCCGTGAGTTGGTGATGCAGATTGCCAATGACGCCGAAGGCCTGACCAAGCATTGCAATCTCAACGTCATGACCTTTGTCGGCGGCATGGATATCGACAAGCAGCTGCGCCAACTGGAACAGCGCTACTGCGACATCCTGGTCGCGACACCCGGCCGACTGCTCGACTTCTGCAACCGCGGCGAAGTGCACCTCGACCTGATCGAGATTCTGGTCCTCGATGAAGCCGATCGCATGCTCGACATGGGCTTTATTCCCCAGGTACGCCAGATCATTCGCCAGACCCCACGCAAAGGGGATCGCCAGACCCTGCTGTTCTCTGCCACCTTCAGTGACGACGTGATGAACCTGTCACGCCAATGGACAGTCAATCCGGCCATTGTCGAGATCGAACCCGAGCGCCCTGCCTCGGAAAATGTTACCCAACTGGTCTATGCCGTCAGCGGCAGCGACAAGTTCAAGCTACTGTTCAACCTGGTCACTCAACTGGATCTGGAACGGGTAATGGTGTTCGCCAACCGCAAGGATGAAGTGCGCCGCATTCAGGAACGCCTGGTCCGTCATGGCATCGATGCCGCGCAGCTGTCTGGCGATGTACCGCAGAACAAGCGCGTGCGAACCCTGGACAACTTCAAAAGCGGAAAACTCCGCGTGCTGGTAGCAACCGATGTCGCCGGACGCGGTATTCATATCGACGGCATCAGCCACGTCATCAACTTTACCCTGCCGGAGGACCCGGAAGATTACGTTCACCGTATCGGCCGTACCGGTCGTGCCGGTGCCAAAGGCACCTCGATCAGCTTTGCCGGCGAAGACGATGCCTTCCAGATCCCGCCAATCGAGGAACTCCTGGGCGGAAAGCTGGAGTGCATTCCGCCGGAAGAACGCTATCTGAAACCTCTGCCCCAGCGCCAGCAAACAGCCGAGCAGAGAGCGGCCAGTGACGCCAATGAAGCGGAACAGGCCGATGCGGCCGCACGCAACCGCAAACGCGCCAGCGGGCGTCGTGATGGCGGCGGTGGCCGACCACGGCGGTAAGCGCTCAGTTCGGGGAAGGACAGCAAAAGTACGCTGGCAGGAATATTACCCAGGAAATACTGATTAATTGCACATGTCTCTGGGGCCTGTTTGCTGCTGACTGGCTCTGGACCGTTAGATGCCAGGCGACCGCCAGGGATGGCGGAAGCGCAGAAAATGCAGGAGCAATTTTCTGCGGGCATCGTCGAGCCCCAGGGATGTGCTTGTAGCGTGTCTGGGGCAGGTGGCCGGCAATGCTGCAACACACCGCACTCGACAGACAAACATCACTAACTCGGCCTTCCACTATAACGCGCTTTTTTTGTTGCCGCACAGGGTCATTCGTCGGGTTACGAAATTCTCTTTTTAATGCTTGTGAATGACATCAATGCTGGGTTAAAACCGGGTTAACGGCGCGCCAATCAACCTGCACAGACCAGGTTCGGGCGCACCGTAGCAGGCGGCATGACAGCGCTGTGCCGCCAGGAGCAATCGACCTTGCGAGGTACCAGGCCTATGGAAGCGTGCGGAGCCACACGACCAACCTTTTACGTACTCGACACCAACGTCCTTATCCACGACCCCAACGCCTTACTCAATTTTGAAGAACACCAGGTCATCATCCCGATGACCGTCCTCGAAGAACTCGACAAACTCAAATCCGGCAAATCCAGTACCGCCGCCGACTGTCGCCAGGCCATCCGCCTGATTGACAAAACCCTCGCCGACGCCCCACCCGATCAGGTAGAACAAGGCGTCCCCATCAACCGCGACAAACTGGGTTTCAATGGCAGCCTCGCCATTCTGATGGACAAAGCCCCGCTCCCCGCGCACTGCCTGCCCAACGACCTCAACGACAACAAGATCATCAACCAGCTATGCCAGCTACAGAACCGCTACCCTGATGGTCGCATCGTGCTGGTCTCCAAAGACATCAATATGCGCCTCAAGGCGCGTGCCTGCGGCATCGATGCCGAGGACTACCACACCGACCAACTGCTCGATGACATTTCTCTGCTCGCCCAGGGCTATCATCAGGTGCCCGGCTCATTCTGGGATGCCGTCAACCGGGTAGACACAACGCAACTCAATGGCCAGACCTGTCATCGGCTGCAACGCCAGGAAGGCTTGCCACCCCTGCATGTGAATGACTTCATCATTGATGAGCAGGGCTTTGTTGGCTGGGTCAAACAGATTGATGGCAAACACATCGAACTGCGCGACCTGCATCAGGAACCCCTGTTGCACCAACAGGCCTGGGGGCTGAAACCCCGGGACATCTTTCAGGCCCTGGCCATGTACGCATTGCTTGACCCTGACATTCACCTGGTCAACCTGACCGGCGCCGCCGGTTCGGGGAAAACCATTCTGGCCCTGGCCGCTGCCATCGAGCAGACCATGGTCAGCAAGACCTATCGACGCATTATCGCCACTCGCAGCACCCAGGGCCTGGATGAAGATATCGGGTTTCTGCCAGGTACCGAGGCAGAAAAAATGGAACCCTGGCTGGGCGCCATCACCGACAACCTGGAAGCCCTGCACATGGACGATGAATGCAGCCGCAGCAGCGTCGATTACATCCTCGACCGCGTTCCCTTGCAGTTCAAATCCATGAACTACATCCGTGGCCGCAGCTTTCAGCAAAGTTTCATCCTGATCGACGAAAGCCAGAACCTGACTCCGCACCAGATCAAGACCATCATCACCCGCGCCGGCAGCGGCTCGAAAGTGGTCTGCCTGGGCAACCTCGCGCAGATAGATACGCCCTATCTGAACGCCACCAGCTCCGGCCTCACTTACCTGACCGAATGCTTCAAGGACTTCCCCCACGGCGTGCACATTCACCTGCAGGGCGTACCGCGCTCGATACTCGCGGAGTACGCCGAAAGCCACCTCTAAACCACCCACCTTCCATTCACCGCCAGCGCCAGCCCGACCCGAGCAGTTGGGCCAGGGCTGGCGGTCAACCACATCCATTACCCCGATCTATCACCCCCATACATCCGATCAAGCCTGACTTGCGGCATAATGGCGCTACTGTTGAATGGAGGTATGCCATGTTGCTGGTCATTTCCCCAGCCAAAACGCTGGATTACGACACCCCGCCGGTTATCGACAAAGCCACCGAGCCGCGTTTTCTCGAGCACAGCGAACAGCTGATCGACGTACTGCGTGAACAATCACCGCAGGATATCGCCAACCTCATGAAGCTGTCGGACAAGCTGGCCAGCCTGAATGTTGCCCGCTATGGCAGCTGGGAGCCCACGCCGACGCCGAAGAACAGCAAGCAGGCCTTGCTGGCCTTCAAGGGTGATGTCTATACCGGGCTGGATGCGGAAAGCTTCGATGCCGATGATTTTGCCTTTGCGCAGGACCACTTGCGCATGTTGTCGGGTCTTTACGGCCTGTTGCGGCCCCTCGACCTGATGCAACCCTACCGACTGGAAATGGGCACTCGTCTGGCCAATCCGCGCGGCAAGGACCTGTACCAGTTCTGGGGTGAGCGTATCAGTGAATGGCTGAACCAGGACCTGGCTGCCCAGGGCGATGATGTGCTGCTGAACCTGGCCTCGCAGGAATACTTCGGCGCGGTCAAACCCAAGGCGCTGAAAGCGCGGGTGATCGATACCGTGTTCAAAGATCAGAAAAACGGTCAATACAAGATCATCAGCTTCTACGCGAAAAAAGCCCGTGGGCTGATGGCCCGCTACGTGATCAAGGAGCGCCTGCGTGACCCGGAAGGTTTGAAGGATTTCAATCTGGATGGCTACTACTACGATGCCACCAGCTCGTCACCCGACAAGCTGGTGTTCCTGCGCGATCAACCGGCCTGAGCCACTGACCGCTCACTCGCCCTCAGGCCATCATGGAATTCCAGATAGGCATCCAGAACCTGACGGGGTGCCTCGATCTGCGGATAATGTCCGATATCTTCCAGCATAACCACATCCGCCTCGGGCACCAGTTCGCGATAGCGAGCGACCATATGCGCTCCGGATACCGGATCGTCAGCACCATCAATTACACGCATGGGCACCTCGGTCTGTTGCATGGCACTGACCCAGCGTTCGCGATATACCCGTCGTTCGGGGATATAGCGAATCAACTTGTGCATGACTGACGGGCCATTGTCATGCGCAATCAGCTGCCAGAAAGCTTCCAGTTCCACATCCGCTGGCTGGGTCTCGGCACCGAAAACCTGGCGCATCGATCTGGCCAGTCGCGGCCGACTGGTCAAACGCCCGAAAAAGAAACCCAGGGGTGATAGCAGCATTTGCTGCATCAATACCGGATGGTGCGTTTCCGGGAACAGGCCACCATTGAGAAAACACATGGAATCCAGCCACTGCGGCCCTTCCAGATCACGCGACAGCAATTCCTGCGCCACGCTGTCACCATAATCATGCGCCAACACATGGCAACGCCGTACACCCAGGTGGGCCAGCAAGGCCTGTTGCAAATCAGCCTGATCCTGCAGGCTGTAATCGTATTCCTGCGGTTTGGCCGAGAAACCGAAGCCGACCATGTCACAGGCAATCACCAGATAACGTTCAGCCAGAGCATCCCAAAGATAGTGCCAGTCCCAGGCAGCGGTCGGGAAGCCATGGATCAGCAGCAGAGGCTCACCCTGACCTGCTGTCCAGTAGCAAACAGTCTGCCCCCGGTACTCAAAGGTTTTCGCCCGGGCCTGCCAATCGGACAACGCGATACCCCGGAGCATCTCACTCACTGGTCGAAGCCTGGATTGACGCGCTGAATCTTGCGCATTAACGCCGGCCAGGCAAGATTGGCTCCAGAGCCATGGGTGACCTTGCGCATGCTTTCTCTGGCGCCGTCGAGGATCTGCTGGGGAATCGGAATCAGCTCACCACCGCCTGCCTGTGCCTGCACCTGGATTTCACAGGTCCGCTGCAGAATGTACATATTCGAAAAAGCCTCGGGGATACTGCGGCCGCAGGTCATCAAGCCATGATTGCGCAGAATCATGCTCATGGTGTTGCCCAGATCACCCTGCAAGCGCACCTTTTCGTCCTCACGCAGGGCAACACCCTCGTAATCGTGATAGGACAGGCTGCAGAGCACAAAAAGTGCTTGCTGGGATATTGGCAGCAAACCCTCTTTCTGAGCGGATACTGCAACACCCGCATTGGTATGCGTATGCAATACACAGGCAACGTCATGGCGCGCTTCATGCACCGCACTATGAATGGTAAACCCGGCCGGATTGATCTGGTACGGCGTATCCATCAGCACGTTGCCCTGCAAATCAATCTTGACCAGGCTGGAGGCGGTAATTTCCTCGAACATCAAGCCATAGGGATTGATCAGAAATTCTTCAGTGCCCGGGATCTTGGCCGAAATATGGGTAAACACCACGTCGTCCCAGCCATACATCGCAACCAATCGATAGCAGGCAGCCAAATCGACTCGGGCCTGCCATTCATCGGCACTGACCTGATCCTTGACACTGGTTTCCGGCAATTTCTGTGCGACATTCATAAGGCAACTCCTCAAGCGATCAATATTGTTGTAGGTATGCTGATCATCGACATCTACATTACTTGGGGCATACTGTCGTGATCAAGTCATTCAGGGAGTCTAGACGGTGACTGCGAAGCGGACTGTCTCGAATCTTACAGTGTCGAGCAACAGTGATGATCCATCACTGGCCAGATTGCTGGGAAAGAACCGCTGGTTCAGCGAGCTGCCTGCCAGCGTGATCAGCGATATACGTGCTCAGGTGCGGCACCGGCACCTGGGTGACGGCGAGTGCGTCTACGCCAAAGGCGATTTGCCGGATGGCCTCTACGGCGTGGTCAGTGGTGCGGCACGTATCAGTAATATCGGTCTGGATGGGCGCGAGGCTGTGTTGGCGATTCTCAGCCCGGGGAGCTGGTTTGGCGAGATATCCCTGATAGACGGCCTGCCCCGTTCGCATGATACTCACGCCAGTGGCCCCACTGAGCTGCTGTTTCTCTCACGACAAAACTTCCAGCAACTCCTTGACCGCCATCCTGAACTCTATCCCCTGTTCATGCGCCTGCTCTGCCGCCGCCTGCGGGTGACCTTCGCCGTGCAGGAAGACAGCGCCCTGCTGCCCTTGCCCGCTCGCCTGGTCAAACGCCTGCTGATGCATGCCCACAACTATGGCCAGACCGAGCCGGACGGCAACCACCTGGCAGTGCAATTGTCCCAGGAGTCACTTGGATTGATGCTCAACAGCTCGCGCCAGAGCGTCAACAAACTGCTCAAACGCATGGAACAGGCTGACTGGCTGCGAGTACGTTACGGGCAGATCGTTATTCTCGATGAGCCGGCACTGAACCGCATGGCCGGTGGCGAGCTTCCTGCCGACTGGTAATCAGCGCCCCAGCGCTTTCAGAAACTCGGCGACCCAGGGCTCGGCATCTTCATCCTGATTGACGGTTTCACTGGCATCCAGCTCCAGCATTGGCAGTGCTTCGCGTGCTTGCAGCTCAAGCAGCAATTCGCGCATATCGCGACCACCCTGGCAAAAGGTGTCGTCGTAAGATGAGTCACCCAGACCGATGACCCCGAAAGGTATGCCGGTCAGCAACGGAAAGCGGTCATTCAGTTCCAGCTGCAAGGGCAGCAAATCATCAGGCACTTCCCCCATGCCAGTGGTCGCAGTGACCACCAGAATGGCCTCTGGCGCACTGGCAAGAAATTCTTCCACATTGGCCCCGCTCAGCCGCGTGGTCTGCACACCGGCCTCGATCAAACGACTTTCAGCGGCATCTGCCACCATGTCGGCGGTGCCGGATACGGTACCGGTCAAAAGGGTCAAGCGCATGATTCGCCTCCTGCTACTGTGATTTGCCCGGCATTATGCCGCATGTAGCGAATTTTGCAGCCCGGAGAGGCGCTTCCCTAGACAGTCCGGACTTATACGATAGAATGTGTATCTAACTCAGGGGGAATGCTGTTGCAATGATCAATGCCAAATTACTGCAACTTGTCGTCAACGCATCGAATGACGGCATCGTTGTTGCTGAACAGGAAGGTGATGACAACATCCTGATCTACGTCAACAAGGCCTTCGAGGACCTGACCGGCTATAGCTCAGAGGAAATCCTCTATCAGGACTGCCGCTTCCTGCAAATGGACGACCGTGACCAGCCCGGCCTGCACGCCATTCGCGAAGCAGTCAAGGCCGGCAAACCCTGTCGACAGGTCTTGCGCAATTACCGCAAGGACGGTTCGATGTTCTGGAACGAGCTGTCAATCACTCCGGTGCACAATGAAACAGACCAACTGACCTACTTCATCGGCATTCAGAAAGACGTCACCGAGCAAGTAGAAGCCCAGCAACGGGTCGATGAACTGCAGGAAGAATTACGACTCCTGAAGCAGAGCAAAGACGGCTCCAGCTGATGGGAGCCAAAGGGGCGGGTGAAACAGGACACCTGAGTTAAAAAGCTCCGGCAGCCCAAAGGGGAAGGCGGCTACCGGAGTGCGCAGTCATATCTCAGAAGCGGTCTTGGAACAGACCAAGACCATATACAAACAGTATACAGAAAGGCTGCTTTTGTACAGTTTAGGAATAGATTTTAGCGCCCAACCTGGCAACAAGATATGTCTTAATGGTCCAACCGCCCGGCCAGCAAGGCCGACAGCCGTCGTGGCAAGGCGCTGGACACCTCACCCAGTACATGCAATCCCGCCTGCTCAAGTGCCGACTCATTTGCTTCACAGCAATCACCCAGCATAACCAGCGGGCATGCCAGGGTCTGTTCCAGACGGGGTAACTGTTTGCCCAGCATGTCATTATCCTGCGCTCGGTCACTGAACAGAATGACGGCTGCCGCATCAGTGCGCTCAGCCAGCACGGCCAGGTCCAGCAGCGCGGGTGCTTCACGCAGACAGACCACATCGGTCTCCGTTGCGGTAATCAGGCTGGCAGCACAAAGCAGGTCAAATGGCTGCTGGGGGCCAGACAGGTTGACCAGCAAGACGTGTCGATGACCGGCCATATAGCTGGCGCGCTGCGTCAGACGTGCGGTCAGAAAGCTGTCAAGCAGTAACCAGGCAACACCAGGCTGGCTACCGCTCTTGCCACGCAAACGCTTCCAAACCGGCCGCAGAACCTCGCAGATCACGACTGCCAGCGGAAAACTCGCGTGCAACTGGCCATATATGCTGTCGATCTGACGCAAATTACCGTCATTCGCGGCCTGGGCCAGTCGATTTTGCCAGGCGTCCATTTCCGACCCCTGGGGCACGTCCGCAGGTGGGCTGGCCAGAGGGCGCGGCATGCTTTCCGGACGCGGCGTTCGATCAATAATGGTAGCCACCTTGCTGACGGCTACCCCACGCTCGATCCAGGCCATAACGGCACGTACCCGTTCGACGTCGGCCATGGAATACAGTCGATGGCCACTCTCGGTCCGATGTGGCGTCAACAGACCATATCGCCGCTCCCAGGCACGCAAGGTCACCGGATTGACCCCGGTCATGCGCGACACCTCACGAATCGGAAACAGATCGGCATCATCCAGCAGATCGCCGGTCGGCGCGAATTCGTCCTGGTTGTCATCGGTCATATTTACTTACGCACCCTGCAAACGTGTGACTTTACCTGTGGCAGGCAACACCCTAGATTGTACCGGTATTGTACAGAACTTTGTTACATGAGGACACGACTATGGCGGCATTCAAACCTGATTGGCCATTGACCTTGTATTACGACGGTGAGTGTCCTTTGTGCGTGCGTGAAATCCGCATGTTTCGACGACGCAAAGCGGACGATCGTTTGCAACTTGTTGACATCAGCAACCCGGCCACATCTCCCCTGCCCGGCCGCAGCCGGCAAGCAATGCTGGATTGTCTGCATGCCCGGTTTGCCGATCAGCAGCTGGTTACCGGCATCGATGCCACCTACTGGAGCTATCGAGCCGTCGGCCTTGGCTGGCTGGTACGTCCGTTACGCTGGCGCTGGGCTCGGCCACTGTGGCAAGCGACCTACCGGGGTTTCTGCCGCTTGCGTCCCGGGCTGGCCAGGCTCATTCCGATGCCAACGGAAGAACGCTGTGGCAGTGACCAGTGCGCGATCAAACGGGACAAAGTCGAATAGCCGCTTTCAGCTGTCCCAGGCCTGGGTCGGCATACCCGGCTGGCGAATGACTTCGTCCTGAGCGACGCACAGGTGCAGCTCGGTAGAGGTAATGCCCTGGCGCCGCAAATCACGCTTTAGTTGATCCAGCGCCAGCCAGACCCTGGGCTTGCCGCTGCGATCATGCAGGATGATGTGCTTGCCGCTATCCAGGCGTAAACGAGCCAGAAAGCCACTCATACAGCTATGACTGACGATCTCCACGGCAGCTCCTGCCTGCGCTTGCCGGATGCTCTTCAGCTGGGACAACTGCATGACTCCTCCTGCGGTAATAGCCAATAGCCAGACGCGCTGACATATCCAGCACAATACTTTTACAGCAAACAACTGCTGCACAAGTCTTGTACATAGTATAACCTGTGTTCAGGTCGTGACCACCGCTATCTTGCCAGCGGTACCCCGATAGTGCTGGCCATGGCCTGAACCTGATTCCACACGATGTTGGCTCGCCCTCGATTTTCCAAAGCGTGCTAGCATTGTCGCCCTCAATTGATACCCATGACGAGATCAGCATGAGCCTGGAAAAATTGACTGACAACTACCACCAGATTTTGTGCAACCTGGGCGAAGACCCGGAGCGCGGTGGACTCAAAGACACGCCCAAGCGGGCGGCCAAGGCGATGCAGTTTCTCTGCCATGGTTACCAGCAAACGCTGGAAGAAATCGTCAACGGTGCGCTGTTCGATTCAGATAACGACGAGATGGTCATCGTCCAGGATATTGAACTCTATTCAATGTGCGAGCATCACATGCTGCCGTTTATCGGCAAGGCGCACGTTGCCTACCTGCCCCAAGGCAAGGTTGTCGGCCTGTCAAAAGTCGCGCGTATTGTCGACATGTATGCCCGCCGGCTGCAGATTCAGGAAAACCTGACGCTGCAAATCGCCAATGCCGTACAGTCGGTCACCAATGCCAAGGGGGTTGCCGTGATCATTGAAGCGAAACACATGTGCATGATGATGCGCGGGGTGCAGAAACAGAATTCACTGATGCGCACCTCGGTCATGCTCGGCATGTTCCGCGAGTCGGTGAATACACGGCAAGAATTTTTGCAACTGATCAGTTGATCCAGTCTGATGACAGAGTCCATTCTCATCACCGGATGCAGTAAACGCGTCGGCCATGATCTGGCACTGCACCTGCAACAGTCGGGCTATCAGATAGTCGGGGTGTCGCGGCGCCCGCCATGCGAGCCAATCCCCGGAGTAGATTACCGCAGCGCAGATCTGACCCGCAGTGCCGATGTCGACGCCTTGATCAGCCATATCCGGCAAGAGCACCCGAACCTGCGCGCCATCATACACAATGCCTCATTATGGCTGGATGATCTTGAGGACAACATCGACGCCATGCTGGCCCTGCATGTGGCGACCCCGATCAAGATCAATCTCGGCCTGAGCGAGCTGATTACCCGGGCCCCGCGCTTCGATATCATCAACATCTGTGATGACACCGCGACCCGTGGCAGCAAGAATCATGTCGGTTATGCCGCAGCAAAAACCGCCCTGCTCAATACCACATTGTCGTTTGCCAAACTGTTCCCGGAGACGGTACGCGTGAACGCAATTTCCCCTGGCTTGCTCTACCTGAAGGAAGGCAGTGACGAAAGCTATCAGGCGAAAACCATCAAGAAATCCAAAATCCAGTACGAACCCAAAGCCGAACCAGTCATCACCACTGTCGACTACCTGTTACGGGCTGATTTTGTCACTGGCTCCAATATAGTGGTCAATGGTGGCCGGCACGTCAGGTGATATTCACTGAAGACTGCTGTGATCAGCCGGGGTTCTGCTAAAATCCGCCCAGCCCATAGCAAACGGAGTGGATCATGACCGAGCAAGAACGCACCGAACTGGAAGCTGCCGCCTTCCGCACCCTGCTGGCGCACCTGAATAGCCGCAAGGATGTCCAGAACATCGAACTCATGACTCTGGCCGGTTTTTGTCGCAACTGCCTGGCCAAGTGGTACAAGGCCGCAGCGGATGATCTCGAGATTGATGTCAGTCCCGATGAAGCCCGCGAAGCCATTTACGGCATGCCTTACAGCGTGTGGAAAGAAAAATACCAGAAAGAGGCGACGCCAGAGCAGCTGGCAGCCTTCGAGAATGCGAAACAACCATGACACCCGCGACCTTTATTGCCCGACTCGGCCAACCCGGGCACACCTTTGCCGATACCCTGAGCTTTATTGAACAGCACTATGCCTTCACTCCCAGTGCTTTCGATAATGGTCCGCTGCACAATACCGCCGAGCAGAATCAGGGGTCGTGCAAGGTACTGGCCTTGGCGCTGGACCTGGAACTGAGTAATCAACAGGCTCTTCAATGTTTTGCCGAGCACTACCAGTCCGTGCTTGCAGATCCACACGGCAATAAACATGGCAATATCCGAGCCCTGATGCAACACGGCCTGAGCCAGGTGAGATTCACCCATAGTCCGCTTATCCGGGTCTGATTCATGACAGTCAAACAATTACAGCCCAGCGGTGAATTCCCTGCCACCACCCTGACGCGCCGGTTCGGTGTACTACTCTACGACTGGCTGCTCGGCATTGCGTTGGTCATGTGTCTGACGTTGTTTTACCAGCAGGTTATCCTGCGTCAGATATATGGAGGTGAGCGCCTGCGAGCCCTGTCCGAGGCCGGTGCCCTGGACCGGGACCCCTTGCTGGCTGTCATCGTATTGCTGAGCCTGTTCGGATATCTGGCCTGGATGTGGACATTGAAAGGTCAGACGCTGGGTATGCAGGCCTGGCGCGTGCGCGCACAGCAGCTGAACGGCAACTCGATCACCTGGAAGCAAGCCTTGCTGCGTTTTGTGGTTGGCTTTTTCGCCCTTGCCTGCGGTGGCCTGGGCTTGTGGTGGATGTTGTTCGATAAACAGTCGCGTACCTGGCAAGACATTGCCTCGAATACGCAACTGGTCACGCTGCCGAAAGATCTCTGGCGCTGAGCGGTCCACAGCGGCCTTTCAGCGCGGCTGGATCAGAACAGTTTTTTTTACTCGCAAAGTGCCACTTTTGCCCTCAGCGCCACATGCCCGCATAATGCTGCCAGTCAGCCAGCAACCCCGGGGCAATGAACTTGCCCATAAACACGTGGTCAGTTGGCTGAACCACATGCGCCGACACCGGTATCGACGACCACCGAAACCTGATTGCGACCCAACATAATGACTTCATTCCGTGCCACTCTTGCGTCTGTTCTCCCGTTTACCCTGAGCGCCCTTATGCTTGCGCCGGCCCAGGCTGATGAACCCGCCAACAATGCCCGCTGGGTCAGTGACAGCCTGAATACCTATGTGCGCAGCGGCCCGACCGATGGCCACCGGATCGTTGGTGCCTTGCGCTCCGGCGACCAGGTCACGCTGATTACCCGTCAGGGCAACTACGCCCAGATACGTACGGAGTCCGGCAGCACGGTCTGGATTCCCGACGCCGATTTGCAGGATGTGCCCGGCCAGGCCGAGCGCATCCCGCAATTGGAAGCAGAACTGGCTGAGTTGAGCACTGAACTCAACAGTATCAACGAGAGCTGGGAGTTGCGCGTACAGGGCATGCAGGAAACCCTCGAATCGCGAAAAGTGCTGATCGATGAACTGGAAGCGCAACGCCTGACACTGAACGACCAATTGACCGACGCCCAGTCGGAACTGCGCAGCGCACAAGCCAGGCTCGGTGATGAAAGTCAGGAAGCCCTGCTGCGCTACATGCTTTATGGTGGCGGCATTGCCGGCGCAGGCTTGCTGGTCGGTTTGATTCTGCCCTCACTGACACGCCGCAAGAAACGCAGCAGTGACGTCTGGGTGTGAATGCCAGTGGCGCCGGTCCAGCCGGCGTCATACTATCGGGTAACAGCAATGTTAAAATAAGCCATCACCCATTGGCCGGAAACCACCCATGCCAGGCAATACCCTGAATACCACCGTCTACCCCAAAGGTAGTCTGGAAACCCTGTCGCAACTGGAAGTACAACAACTCAGTGAAGTCGGCTCTGGCCGCACCTATCGCCTGTTCAGGCAATGCGCTCTGGCCATTCTCAATACCGGGGTGCAGATCGATAACGCCAAGACCATCCTCGAAGCCCACGCCGACTTTGATGTGCGCATTCATCAACAGGATCGTGGCGTCTGCCTGGAAATGATCAACGCCCCGGGCGATGCTTTTGTCGATGGCGAGATGATTGCCAGCACACGGGAAATGCTGTTCAGTGCCTTGCGCGATATCGTCTACAGCGACAGCGACGCAGGCCGTCCCCGCACCATTCCGGATAATTCCCAGGGCATCACCGAGTATGTCTTTCACCTGCTACGCAACGCACGCACCCTGCGCCCGGGCGTTGAGCCAAACATGGTCGTGTGCTGGGGTGGCCATTCGATCAATCAGGCGGAATACAAGTACAGCAAGAAGGTCGGCCACGAGCTCGGTCTGCGTGGGCTGGATATCTGCACTGGCTGTGGTCCGGGGGTAATGAAAGGCCCGATGAAAGGCGCCACCATCGCCCACGCCAAACAGCGTATTACCGAAGGCCGTTATCTGGGCCTGAGTGAACCCGGCATCATTGCCGCCGAAGCACCTAACCCGATCGTCAATGAACTGGTCATCATGCCGGATATCGAAAAGCGCCTGGAAGCTTTTGTCCGCGTTGGCCACGGCATCATCATTTTCCCCGGCGGGGTCGGCACTGCCGAAGAATTCCTATATCTGCTGGGTATTCTGTTGCATCCGGACAATGCCGACCTGCCCTTTCCGGTGATTCTCACCGGCCCGGTCGGCGCGGCAGCCTACCTGGAGCAAATACACGAATTCGTTGCCGCGACCCTGGGGGCCGAAGCTCAGGCGCGCTACCAGGTAATCATCGACGACCCCAGTGCGGTAGCCCGGGCAATGAACCAGGGCCTGCAGAAAGTGAAGGAGTTCCGCCGCGAGCAGCGTGACGCCTTCCATTTCAACTGGCGACTGAAAATTGCCAGCGAGTTCCAGCTACCCTTTGATCCGACCCATGCCAACATGGCCAGCCTGCAGCTCAGCACCAGCCTGCCCAAGCACGAGCTGGCGGCCAATCTGCGCCGGGCTTTTTCCGGCATTGTCACCGGTAACGTCAAGGACCGCGGTATCCGTATGATCGAGCAGCACGGCCCGTACCAGATTCGCGGCGAGCAGAGCATTATGGAGCCACTGGATGCGCTACTCCAGGCCTTTGTCGCCCAGCAGCGGATGAAGCTGCCAAGCGGCATGGCCTACGAACCCTGCTATCAGGTAGTCAGCTGACAGCACCCGGAGCGCGCCCGGCTTACCACTCCAGCTGGGCGCCGGTCTGATACTCGATGACCCGGGTTTCGAAGAAGTTCTTTTCCTTGCGCATGGTCGCCTGCTCGTCCAGCCAGGGTGAGACATTGCGCGCACCCGGATAAGGCTCCGGCATGCCCACGGTCCGAGCACGACGATTGGCAACAAAGCGGAACTGTTCACTGTGGTATTCCGCCGAATAGCCAAGAATCGGGTCACGCAGGATGTAATTGGCGTAGGTGGTTTCTGCTGCTTCGGATTCTTCCCACATCTCGCTGACAGCTTTCGGGTCGAGGGTGACATTTTCCTCTTCCAGAATCTGATTGACCACTTTCAGACCGAAGGAGAAGTGCATGGCTTCGTCGCGCAGAATGTACTGCAACTGCTCGCCGGTGCCGCGCATCAGGCCGCGCCGCTGCAGGGCAAAGATCGGGCTGAAGCCGTTGTAGAACCAGCAGCCCTCGAACACGGCGGCGAAGAACAGGTAAGACATGATGAACTCTTCCAGATCATCACGGTTTCGCAGGTTCATGTTCGGACGCATGGCCGCGTCCAGGCGGCGGTTGGCCATCTGGATCTTGCCGTTGATTTCCGGCACCACGCGGTAGCGATTGTAGATTTCGCTCTGGTCCAGATTCAGGGTTTCGATGCAGTGCTGGTAGGTCCAGGTGTGCAGCGCTTCTTCATACACCTGACGCGCCTGATAGATCTGCAGCTCCGGCGCACTCATCTTTTCCATCACCGCCAGGCCGATATTGCGCATG
Organism: Halopseudomonas salegens; assembly: GCF_900105655.1. Taxonomy (NCBI): domain Bacteria; kingdom Pseudomonadati; phylum Pseudomonadota; class Gammaproteobacteria; order Pseudomonadales; family Pseudomonadaceae; genus Halopseudomonas; species Halopseudomonas salegens. The sequence goes on along the minus strand of NZ_LT629787.1, from coordinate 555,878 downwards.
GCGAGGATGTCCGAGGTGGTCAGGTAGGCGAGGACGTTTTCATAGACGTGCTTTTCCGCCGGGTTCAGGCGGTGGTGATAGTCATGAACGTCCTGGGCCATGTTGACGTCCAGGGGCGTCCAGTGGTTCTTGTTGGCGTTCATGAAGTATTCCCAGGCCCAGGGATACTTGAAGGGCGCCAGCTGGTTGATGTCGGTATTGCCGTTGATCACCCGCTTGTCATTCACATTGACCGGCGCGGGGCCGCTGGTACTTGCTGCTTGCTTGGGTTCATCGTCCCAGTTGAGCATAACTGTTCCTCGCAAATTGTCTTAGCTAGCTCCCCTCTCCCCTTTGCGGGAGAGGGGTTGGGGGTGAGGGGGGGGCAGAAAAAACCGAGCTTTCGCTCAAGCACCTCCCCCTCTCCCTAACCCTCTCCCACAAGGGGAGAGGGAACGTATAAATCCTGTCCGGCGTGAGCGCCTGCCCCGCTACTGACACGCCTCACAATCCGGGTTATCAATCGAGCACACCTGCGGCTGCGGTGCCGCAACCGGGGCGGACTTTTCGGCGCCGGTAGCGCCCAGCGAGCGCAGGTAATAGGTGGTTTTCAGGCCGCGTTCCCAGGCCAGCTGGTAGAGCGCGTCGAGCTTCTTGCCACTTGGTTCGGCCATATACAGGTTGAGGCTCTGCGCCTGATCCAGCCATTTCTGCCGGCGCGCTGCGGCTTCCACCAGCCAGCGAGCGTCGATTTCGAAGGCGGTGGCATAGCGCGCCTTGAGCTCTTCCGGCATGCGTTCAATCTGCTGCACGCTGCCGTCATAGAACTTGAGGTCGTTGACCATGACCTTGTCCCACAGGTCGACTGCCTTGAGATCATGCACCAGTGACGGATTGACCACGGTGAATTCGCCGGACAGGTTGGATTTGACGAACAGGTTCTGATACGCCGGCTCGATGGACTGGGAAACACCGACGATATTGGAAATGGTCGCAGTCGGTGCAATCGCCATCACGTTGCTGTTGCGCATGCCGTGACGGGCCACCAGTTCGCGTACCGGCGCCCAGTCCAGGTGGCTTTGCTGATCAGTGACCAACTCGCCGGGGCGGCGGTTTTCCTGCAGCAGGCCAACCGAGTCAATCGGCAGAATGCACTGTTGCCACAAGGAACCTTCGTAGCTTGCATAAGCGCCGCGCTCAGCGGCCAGTTGCGCCGAGGCGCGAATGGCGAAATAGCTCAACTGCTCCATGCTGGTGTCGGCAAACTCGACCGCTTCGGCACAGGCATAAGGCAGTCCCAACTGATACAAGGCATCCTGAAAGCCCATCAGACCCAGACCGACCGGGCGGTGACGCAGGTTGGCGTTACGCGCCTGGGGTACGGCGTAGAAGTTGATGTCGATGACGTTATCCAGCATGCGTACGGCGGTGTTGACGGTGCGCTCCAGCCGCTCGACATCCAGCTTGCCGTCACGGATATGCGCGGCCAGATTGACCGAGCCCAGGTTGCACACGGCAATTTCTTCAGCGCTGGTGTTCAGGGTGATTTCCGTACACAGGTTGGAGCTGTGCACCACGCCAGTGTGCTGCTGCGGCGAACGCAGGTTGCACGGGTCCTTGAAAGTGATCCACGGGTGACCGGTTTCAAACAGCACGGTGAGCATCTTGCGCCACAACTGCTTGGCCGGGATCTGCTTGAACAGCTTGATCTTGCCCGCTGCCGCCTGCGCCTCGTAATGCTCGTAACGGGTGCGGAAGGCGTTGCCGTAAAGGTCATGCAGATCCGGTGCGTCACTGGGTGAGAACAGGGTCCATTCGCGGTCATCACGCACCCGCTCCAGCAGCAGGTCCGGCACCCAGTTGGCGGTATTCATGTCATGGGTACGGCGGCGCTCGTCACCGGTGTTCTTGCGCAGCTCGAGGAATTCCTCGATATCCATGTGCCAACTTTCCAGGTAGGCACAGACCGCACCCTTGCGCTTGCCACCCTGGTTCACCGCCACGGCTGTGTCGTTGACCACCTTGAGGAAAGGCACAATGCCCTGACTCTGGCCATTGGTACCCTTGATGTGTGAACCCAGGGCACGCACGGGCGTCCAGTCATTACCCAGACCACCCGCCCATTTTGACAGCAGTGCGTTGTCCTTGATCGCACCGTAAATGCCTTCCAGATCATCCTGCACGGTGGTCAGGTAACAGGACGACAGCTGCGAATGCCGTGTTCCACTGTTGAACAGCGTTGGCGTCGAGGCCATGTAATCAAAGCTCGACAGCAGGTTGTAAAACTCGATAGCGCGCGCATTGGGATCGTCTTCGCGCAGCGACAAGCCCATGGCCACACGCATAAAGAACACCTGCGGCAGCTCCAGCCGAGCCTCGTTCCAGTGCAGGAAATACCGGTCATACAGGGTCTGCAAACCGAGGAAGCCAAACTGCAGGTCGCGCTCGGGGCGCAGCGCCTCGGCCAGACGCGGCAGATCGAAACCGAGCATGGCCTCATCCAGCAATTCGTAACCAACGCCGGCATCAACAAAGGCAGCCAATGCCTGCGGATACAGCTCAGCCAGACTCTGATTCTGCGGCAAACCCAGCGCCAGTGCGGCTTCCAGACGCAGTTGCTCGAGCAACAAACGCGCGGTGACCTGACTGTAATCCGGCTCCTGCTCGATGCGGCTGCGCGCCGTCATGATCAGCGCTTCCAGCACTTCGGTTTCTTCAATGCCGTCATACAGATTACGCAGCGCGTCCTCGAGCAATGAAGCCGAATCAATGCCCTGCAAACCGGTCGCGGCCTGCTCCACCTGCAGCTTCATCAGGCCCAGATCCAGCGGCGCCGAGCTGCCATCGGCCTTTTTCACCGTCAGGTGCGGATGCGCTTCCATCGGCGCATCAACCGCACGCTTGCGTGACTGCTCTTCACGGTAAAGTACGTAGGCGCGGGCAACCTTTTGCTCACCCGCGCGCATCAGCGCCAGCTCAACCTGGTCCTGAATGTCTTCGATATGCACCTTGCCGCCCGCCTGCAAGCGCCGGCCAATCGCCTGGACAACCTGCTCGGTCACCTCGCGCACAGCCGTATTCAGCGCCACCGACCCTGCCGCCTGATCCCCCTGTACGGCAAGAAAGGCTTTGGTCACGGCAACACTGATCTTGGACGCATTGAAACCCACCAGGGTGCCATTGCGTTTGATCACTTGCAGGGTATGGGTATCGGCTGCGGCGGAAGGTGGAGCAGCAGCAAGAGCGGAAGCAGACATGATAATTTTTCCTGTATACGCGTTGAATTCCATTGCCTTCGCGTAAACAGGTGCGCACCCGGGCACGGTACCGGGAGGCTCACGCTGCTCACCTTGAATCGCGAAGGTGCAGTTCAGAAGCCGTAGCTTCTCCTCCTGGCAGGTCTTCGGACTCAGGGGCGTGAATCAGTGATTCGGCCTTGTGTGGCGACTTCCCGGCCTACGCCAGTGTCATGCTGCCACACGCGTTCCCCTATACCGCTGCGCGTCAGTTCCGGATTCTCACCGGATTCCCTCTACCACCTGATCAGCGAATGATCACTATATGTGGTAGATAACCAAGATTGAAATCACTATATACAGATAAAACGATGGATACAAGTCAACAATAAACCTGTCCTGCACACACTTTCCGATTGGCGCGGAAAGCGCGCTTCAGCCCGCGCGCCGCATCAGCCAAGCGCCCATCAGCAGCAAACCAATGATCGGCAAGAGCACGGCAATCAGTGGCGAAAAGCCGAATACAAGACTGGATGGCCCCAGCAAATCCTGCAGAATCTGGAAGCTGAAACCGACCAGTACACCGGTAAACACCCGCTGACCCAGCGTAACCGAGCGCAAGGGGCCAAAAACAAAGGAAATGGCGACGAAAACCAGGGCAATTGTCGCCAACGGCTGGAATAATCTCTTCCAGAAAGACAGCCAGTACAGACTATTGTTCAGCCCCTGTTCCGCCAGGTAGCGCTGGTACTGCCAGAGACCACTTATCGGTAGCACATCGGGATCCAGCACGACCACGCGCAACAGTTCCGGTGTCAGCTCAAGCGCCCACACCTGCTCTTCGCTGACCACCGCCTCAGTCCGCCCATCCGCCTGAAAAAGGGTGCTTTCAACTTCTTCTAGCCGCCAACCTTCCGTTTGCACAGTGGCCCGTCGGGCAAAGCTGGTTTCCAGCAAGTCACGCTGGTCATCAAAGCGGTACCGGGTCACACCATGCAGAACCCCATTCGGCTGCACCGCATTGATATGAATAAAATCATTGCCTTCGCGGTGCCACAGCCCACGGGATGAACTGATCGCTTCACCGCTGCTTTGCGCAACAGCGCGGCGGCTTTCGGCCAGGTTTTCACTGAAGGGAGCCACATACTCACCAATCAGCACACCGGCCAGCATCAGCACCAGCAAGGGTTTCATCACAGCCACCGTGATGCGCGTCAAGGACACCCCGGCAGCACGCATAACGGTCAATTCGGAATTGCCCGCCAGCGTACCCAGACCTACCAGGCAGCCGATCAAGGCAGCCAGCGGCAGCATGTCGTACAGGCGTCGAGGGGCAGTCAACAGGACATAACCTATGGCTTCAGACAAACCATAGTTGCCTTGCAGGGTATCGAGTTCATTGATGAAGGCAAAAAGGACATCCAGCCCGAGGATAATCATGGATACAACCAGAATGCTGAACAGCACCGCCCTGCCAATGTAGCGATCAAGCCGGCGCATGACTGACCTCCTTGCCGGCACGGGGCTGCCAGAAGGCCTGTCGGTTGAGTACCAGCCCCACACAGAGGAACAGGGCATGCACCCACCACAATCCAATCCAGGCCGGGGTTCGGCCTTCTTCCAGCCAACTCCGTGCGGTAATCAGTAATGCCAGGTAGCTCATGTACAGCAGAATCGCCGGCAACAGTTTGAGATAGCGTCCTTGCCGGGGATTGACCCGCGCCAGCGGAACGGCAAAAAACGCAACGATGGGCACCAGCAGCGGTATCGCTATGCGCCACTGCAGCTCGGCCTGCAGGCGAAGATCATCGCTACCGAACAGACTCAGCGTGGGCAACGCTTCACGGTCGGTAACCTCAGTCACCACCTCGGGGCGGGGCAAGAGCACACCATAGCTCTGATAGCCAATGGTACGAAAATCAGCCGCGCCGGGGCGACCGTCATATCGGTAACCGTCGAACAAGATCAGATAACGGCTGCCATCCGGGTTCATTTGCTGCCTTCCGGACTCGGCAACGAGTACACCAATACGGGCATCGGCACCACTGCCCTGACGCTCGGCGATGAATACATCCTGCAACTCGGTGCGGTCATCGCTCAATCCGCCAGCATAGGTCACCCGTTGCGCATTACGACCAATCGACTGGAAACGACCGGCCACCAGGGTATCAAACTCGGTCATGGCATCCTGCTCATTGAACACTTGCTGGGTTTTGTAAACGCCAGCAGGTGCCAACAGGAAGCTGAGCACGCCGACACAAAGCATGACCAGCACCGCTGCGCCCTGGGTATACAGCAGAATCTTGCGCTCGCTGATACCGGTGGCGGACAGCACGGTCATTTCGCTGTCCAGATGCATGCGCCCGTATGCCAGCAGAATGCCGATAAACATGCCCAGGGGCAGAATCAGCACCAGGAAGTCCGGCAGGCGATAGCCCATGATCAGAAACAGGATGCTGGCATCCAGCTGGCCGGCGGCGGCCTGGGCAAGATATTTGATAAAGCGCCCGCTCATGATGATCAGCAGCAGGATCCCGCTGACGGCTAGCAGGGTTTGCAGGATTTCGCGGTTAAGGTAGCGAAAAACAATCACGATCGGGTCCTTGGCTCAAGCGGTGATAATAGGCCAGAATGCTGGCATGACCTGAAAGACCACCGCAGCTGGAAAGGTTTTTCAACAGATTTTGTCGACAGCCGCGCCACACTTGCAACGCTGTGGGGCGTATTATCAGTCAAACCAATCGTTTTGTCTCGGGGAGCACCATGGAGTTCAACGTCAAGCACGGCAAGCTGGAAACGATCAAGACTGGCTGCCTGGTCGTAGCCATTCACGACAGCCGCCAACTCACCGGCCCGGTGGCCGAACTGGATCAGTCCTGCAATGGCCAGATCAGTGCCGCCATCAAGCATGGTGACATCAGCGGCAAGGCCGGGCAAACCCTCATGCTGTTCGGCCTGGCCGGTATCAGCGCGCAGCGCGTACTGCTGATCGGTGCCGGCAAGGCCGACGAATTGAATGAGCGCGGCCTGCGCAAGCTGGTGCAAAAAACCATCAGCACCCTCAAGGACCGAGGTGCCGGCGATGCTGTGCTGACGCTCAGCGCCCTGAATGTCAGCGGTCGCGATGCCTACGCCAGCTCTCGCCTGATCGTTGAAACCATTGCTGCCGAGCTGTATCAGTTCGACCAGTTCAAGAGCAAGAAAGCCGACAAGCCGAAGCTGAAGAAGTGTTTTTTGTGGGCGGAAGAGAAGGCTGACACCCAGCCACTGCAACTGGCTGTCGAGCATGGCCAGGCGATTGCCGCCGGCATGGACCTGACCCGTACCCTGGGCAACCTGCCGGCTAATGTGTGCACGCCGACCTACCTGGCGAAAGAAGCCAAGGCGATGGGCAAGGCGCACAAGGAACTCGACGTTGAAGTGCTGGAAGAAAAAGACATGAAAGCACTGGGCATGGGCTCGCTGCTGTCAGTCTCCAACGGCAGTGCCGAGCCCGCCAAGTTGATCCGCTTCAGCTATAACGGTGGCAAGGCCAAGCAACAGCCGCATGTCATGATTGGCAAGGGCATAACCTTCGATACCGGCGGCATCAGCCTGAAACCTGCGCCCAACATGGACGAAATGAAATACGACATGTGCGGCGCCGCCACTGTATTCGGCGTCATGAAAGCCGTTGTCAGCCTGAAACTGCCGATCAACCTGGTCGTTCTGGTTGCCGCCGCAGAGAATATGCCCAGCGGCACCGCGACCAAACCCGGCGACATTGTCACCAGCATGTCCGGCCAGACTATTGAAGTTCTCAATACCGATGCCGAAGGCCGTCTGGTGCTGTGCGATGCCTTGACCTATGCCGAACGCTTCAAGCCGGCCAGTGTGGTCGATATTGCTACCCTGACGGGTGCCTGTGTAGTTGCTCTGGGCGCCCATACCACGGGACTGCTGGGCAATAATGAAGCCCTGATTCAGCAACTGCTGAAAGCCGGCGTGCAGGCCAATGACCGGGCCTGGCAATTGCCCCTGTATGACGAATACCAGGAACAGCTGGACAGCCCCTTTGCCGACATCGCCAATATCGGCGGCCCCAAGGCCGGCACCATCACAGCCGCTTGCTTCCTGTCGCGTTTTGCCAAGGCCTATCCCTGGGCGCACCTGGATATTGCCGGCACCGCCTGGACCAGTGGCGGCAAGGACAAAGGCGCGACCGGCCGCCCGGTACCCATGCTGGTGCAGTATCTGCTGGACCAGATCGAGGCCTGAGCCTGAGACCGGCAATTGGCGTCACGTCGCCCATTGCCGGCATGCCCTGTCAACGGTTGCCAACTGAACAAGATTGCCATGACCCGTATTGACTTCTACCTGCTTTCCAGCGCCGCTCCACTGGCGCGGCTGGATTATGCCTGCCGTTTGGCCTACAAGGCGTGGAGTAAAGGGCATCAGGTCTATCTGCATTGCAGTGATGAAGATCAGGTCACAGAGCTGGACGGCTTGCTCTGGCGTTTTCGGGCCGACGCTTTTTTGCCCCATGGCAGCGACCCGCGGGATAGTCGCAACCCGGTGGTCTGCAGCTGTGCTGACGACCCCGGGCTGCAGCATGACCTGCTGATCAACCTGAGTGATCAGCAGCCGGCTTTTTTCAGCCGCTTCCGTCGCCTGGCAGAAATCGTCATCGAGCATGATCCAGTGCGCTTGCCCGCGCGCGAACGTTTTCGCTTTTATCGCGATAAAGGCTATGCTTTGCAGACTCACCCGATAAGGACGGCGGAATGAATCATGGCAGAGCGCGATCGTTCGGCACCCTCTAAATTGCTGGAAGACCTCGAGTCCATCCGCAACCTGCTGGATGAGGACCCGCACGCCGATGATACGCCCACTCCACCTGCCTCTCGCCCTGTAAAACCCGCAACACCGTCCGATCCAGTAGTGCCTACCGAAGCCCAACTGGATATCCCCTTGTTGCAGGACATCGTCGACGAACAACCGAGCCTTGAGCCTTTACCTGCTGCGGACCAGCCAGGCAGAGGAAAACCGCACAACCCTTTCCTGCCTTACGACTCGCTGGCCAAGCTGGCTGCCGAGCGCCAGCAGCTCGACCGTCTGCTTGGTCCACAACTGGAAAGCCTGGCCAGCAAGGCAGATGCCGAGCAGCTGCGCCTGACTTCGCGCCTGCAGACTGAAGCACAACTGATCATGCAGGAATTGCTCAACGAAATGCTCCCCAGTCTGGAACAAGAGCTGCAAAGTCGCCTGCGCAAGCGCCTGGAACAGATCGTTCACGAGCACCTGCAAAAAACCCGCTAAGACAGCGGGTGCCGGCACGCCCTCAGCCCGTTATAATGGCCGTTTTTCTGCGATAATCGTCGCCCGGCAATCGCCGCCCGACCAACCGGACAGCCAGAGCACCCATGGAAAAGACCTATCAGCCGCACGCCATTGAAACTTCCTGGTACCAGAACTGGGAGCAAAACAACTATTTTGCCCCTCAGGGCTCCGGCGAGTCCTACACCATTGCCCTGCCGCCACCCAATGTGACCGGCAGCCTGCACATGGGCCATGGCTTCAACAATGCGATCATGGATGCACTGATCCGTTTCCGCCGCATGCAGGGCCGCAATACCTTGTGGCAACCCGGTACCGACCACGCCGGCATTGCCACCCAGATGGTGGTGGAACGCCAGCTGGGCGCTCAAGGCATCAACCGCCATGACCTGGGCCGCGAGAAGTTTCTCGACAAGGTCTGGGAATGGAAGGAAGAATCCGGCGGCACCATTACCCGCCAGATCCGCCGCCTCGGCAGCTCGGTCGACTGGAGCCGCGAACGCTTCACCATGGACGACAGCATGTCGGAAGCGGTCAAGGAAGCCTTTGTGCGCCTGCATGAAGACGGCCTGATCTACCGTGGCAAACGCCTGGTCAACTGGGACCCGAAGCTGCACACCGCCATTTCCGATCTGGAAGTGGAAAACCATGACGAAACCGGCTCGCTGTGGAACCTGCGTTACCCGCTGGCGGATGGCGAAAAAACGGCCGAAGGCAAAGACTATCTGGTCGTCGCCACCACCCGCCCGGAAACCATGCTGGGTGACAGTGCGGTGGCGGTAAACCCGGACGATGAACGCTATCAGTCACTGATCGGCAAGTGTATCGAGCTGCCACTGGTAGGCCGACGCATTCCGATTGTTGCCGATGACTACTGTGACCCGGAATTCGGCACCGGCTGTGTGAAAATCACCCCGGCGCATGACTTCAACGACTATGAAGTCGGCAAGCGTCACACCCTGCCGCTGATCAATGTGCTGGACAAGGACGCCGCCGTACTGGCCAAGGCGCAAGTATTCAATATTGACGGCAGCGTCAACAGCGAGCTCGACGCCAGCCTGCCTGCCGCTTATGCCGGGCTCGACCGTTTCGAGGCGCGCAAGCAAATCGTGGTGGACTTCGAGGCTGCCGGCCTGCTGGAAAGCATCGAACCTCACGCACTCAAGGTGCCCAAGGGCGACCGCTCCGGCGTAGTAATCGAACCCTGGCTGACCGACCAATGGTACGTCTCGACCAAACCCCTGGCCGAACCCGCCATCGCTGCCGTGGAAGACGGCCGCATCGAGTTTGTGCCCAGGCAATACGAAAACATGTATTTCAGCTGGATGCGTGACATCCAGGACTGGTGTATCTCCCGCCAGCTGTGGTGGGGCCACCGTATTCCGGCCTGGTATGACGAGTCCGGCAAGGTTTATGTCGGTCGTGATGAAGCCGAAGTGCGCGCCAAACATAATCTCGGTGATACCCCATTGCGTCAGGACGACGACGTACTGGACACCTGGTTCAGCTCCGGCCTGTGGACCTTCTCCACCCTTGGCTGGCCGGAAAAAACCAAGGCATTGGACACCTTCCACCCGACTGACGTGCTGGTCACCGGCTTCGACATCATCTTCTTCTGGGTCGCACGCATGATCATGCTGACCATGCACCTGATGAAGCATGATGACGGCAGTGCCCAGGTACCGTTCAAGACCGTGTATGTGCATGGTCTGGTACGTGATGGCCAGGGCCAGAAGATGTCCAAGTCCAAGGGCAACGTGCTTGATCCGCTGGATATCATCGATGGTATTGATCTGGAAGCCTTGGTGAAGAAACGCACCAGCGGCATGATGCAGCCCAAGCTGGCGGAAAAGATCGAGAAGCAGACCCGCGCCGAATTCCCCGACGGCATCGCCGCCTACGGCACCGACGCCTTGCGCTTTACCAACTGCTCGCTGGCCTCCACCGGCCGCGACATCAAGTTCGACATGGGCCGCGTGGAAGGCTACCGCAACTTCTGCAACAAGATCTGGAATGCTGCACGTTATGTGATGATGCAGTGCGAAGACCAGGATACCGGGGTCAATGATGAAGCCGTCGAACTGACCCTGGCAGACCGCTGGATTATCTCGCAGCTGCAGCGCACCGAAGCTGAAGTGACGCGTCAGCTCGACCAGTTCCGCTTCGACCTGGCCGCCACCGCGCTCTACGAATTCATCTGGAACCAGTATTGTGATTGGTACCTCGAACTGTCCAAGCCGGTGCTCTGGGATGAAAACGCCCCCGCCGAGCGCCTGCGCGGTACCCGCCGTACCCTGGTACGGGTACTCGAAGCGGCGTTGCGCCTGGCGCACCCCTTCATGCCCTTTATCACCGAAGAAATCTGGCAGAAGATCGCTCCCCTGGCCGGCAAAAATGGCCCGACCATCATGTTGCAGCCCTGGCCGGAAACCGATGACAGCCGCATTGATGCGGCTGCCGAAGGCGATATCGAATGGCTCAAGGTACTGATCCTTGGCGTGCGAAATATCCGTGGCGAGATGAATGTGGCGCCGGGCAAGGCATTGGAAGTACTTCTGCGCAAGGCGGGCAGCGAAGATGTGCGTCGCCTGCAGGAGAATGACACTTTCCTGAAAAAGCTGGCCAAGCTGGAGAGCGTCCGCGTGCTGGCAGACGGCGAGGAAGCGCCCCTGTCTGCCACCGCGCTGGTTGGCGAACTGGAAGTACTGGTCCCCATGGCCGGGCTGATCGACAAGACCGCCGAACTGGCGCGCCTGGACAAGGAAATTGGCCGCTTGCAGGGTGAGGTCAAGCGCATTGGCGGCAAGCTGAGCAATCCCGGCTTCGTCGACAAGGCTCCAGCCGCTGTCATCGACAAGGAGCGCGGCAAATTGGCTGAGGCAGAAAAAGCACTGACCCAGCTAAGTGAGCAGCGTGCGCATATCGCCGACCTCTGAGCCAAACTGGACTAGACTGCCCAGATGAATCCGGAACTGGCACTGGTCCTGCTCATGCTGGCAATCAGCATGAGCCTGTTTATCCGCGGACGACCACGCATGGACGTGGTCGCCCTGCTGGTAATCATTGGTCTGCCGCTGACCGGCATCATTACGCTGCAACAGAGTATCGCCGGCTTCAGTAACCAGGCAGTGCTGTTGATTGCCAGTCTGTTTATTATCGGCCACGGCCTTGTGCGCACGGGGATTGCCTATCAAATGGGTGATCTGATCGTCAAACATGCCGCGACCAGTGAAATCCGCCTACTGGTGTTCCTGATGGCCTCGGTTGCCCTGCTCAGCTCGATAATGAGCTCCACCGGGGTGGTCGCAATCTTCATCCCTATCGTGCTGACCATTGCCAAGCGCATGCAGAGCTCACCGTCACATCTGATGATGCCGCTCAGCTTTGCCGGCCTGATTGGCGGCACCCTGACCCTGGTCGCCACACCACCGAACATGGTGGTCAGCGCGGAACTGGCACGCAGCGGCATCGACGGATTTTCCTTCTTCAGTTTCACGCCGATTGGTCTGGTGATCCTGACTCTGGGCATCATCTACATGCTGTTTGCCCGACGCTGGCTAGGCGGCTCCAAACCGGCTGCACCTGCGGGTGAACGCGACACCCTGTCCGACCTGGCCGATGCCTACGGGCTGACAGTCAGGGAACGCCGCCTGCTGGTGCTGGCCGACTCGCCGTTGGTCAATCGCCCACTGAATGAACTGGAGTTGCGTCAGCAGTACGGTATCAATGTGATTGCCATAGAGCATCCACGCAAATTCCGTCGGGTATTGGAGATGGCCACCAAGCACAGCCGGATTCGTGCCGGGGATACCTTGCTGATCGATCTGGCCAGCCCGGCGATTGCGCTGGCAGGTGCCTACGAGGAACTGGGCCTGGAACCCCGCCCACTGCCGATTTCCTATTACCGCATTTACGCCCAGCAAATGGGCCTGGCCGAAGTCGCCCTGCCACCGGAGTCCGCCCTGCCGGGCAAAACCATCCAGGAATTGAATTTCCGCAGCCGATACCGCCTCAACGTGGTCGGACTGAGGCGCCAAGGCAAGGCACTACCGGGGCTGCTGGTTGACGAACCGCTCAAATCGGCGGATACCCTGCTGGTGGCCGGCACCTGGGAAGATATCAACCAGTTGTATGGTCAGACGCGTGATTTCATGCTGTTCAACCTGCCGGCTGAAATCGACGAAGTTGCTCCGGCCAAGGACAAGGCCCCCTTTGCCCTGCTCAGTCTGGGCATCATGGTCATATTGATGGTCAGTGGCCTGGTGCCCAACCTGATGGCGGCATTGATCGGTTGCCTGTTGATGGGGGTGTTTGGCTGCATCACCATGGACTCGGCCTACAAGTCGATTCACTGGTCAAGCCTGTTACTGATCATCGGCATGCTGCCCTTTGCCCTGGCGCTGGAAGAAACCGGCGGGATCGATCTGGCCGTCAGTGTTCTGCTGGACAGTTTTGGTAATGCCGGGCCGCGTACGCTGCTGGCCGTGCTCTTTGCCGCCACCGCACTGATCGGGATGTTTATTTCCAATACCGCCACTGCCGTGCTGATGGCTCCGGTAGCCATTGCCACCGCCCAGGCGGTAGATGCCTCGCCCTACCCCTTCGCCATGACCGTGGCGCTGGCCGCCTCGGCAGCCTTCATGGCACCGGTATCCTCACCGGTAAACACCCTGGTACTTGACCCCGGCGGGTATAAATTTACCGACTTCATGCGCATCGGCATTCCCTTTACCTTGCTCGTATTGGTGGTGACCGTGCTGCTGGTACCTTTGCTGTTTCCGCTTTAAACCACAGCAATTGCCAGTCGCCAGCATCTGGAGTACCTTGCTCAGCCCGATATTGAACACACGCGCAGCGGACTCACTATGCCCATCGACAACAGCATCGTTCACCAGATTCACAAGAAGCCGGATGGCCAGCCCGCCAGCCTGACCTTGCGTGAGGCTGAGCTGGCCAACTCCGACGCGCTGGAACAACTGCTCGCCGGTCTGATCGAGGCGTACAACAGCAAGCCGAACAAGGCCTGGGGGTATTTCCACGAGGAAAGCGGCGCCTACCCCTTCAGTGGCTGGCTGCAGCAACTGCTCGATCAGGAACTGGATTTCGTCAGCTTTTCTGCCCAGGCCAGTGAACAGCTGAAAACCCTGATGGAAGCTTCAAATCTGGCCCTCGGTGGCCATGTACTGTTCATTCGCTACCGCCAGGGCATGACCGCCTTCCTGATCATTGCCCTGTTGCATCATACCGAAGGTGTAACCGTGACCGACCAGCTGGATGTGGCCAGTGCCCGCCATCTGGATCTGGGCAGCCTGAACATGGCGGCCCGCATCAACCTGACCGAATGGAAACAGAACAGCGCCTCCAAACAGTACATTTCCTTTATTCGCGGGCGCAGTGGCAAGCGGGTGTCGGATTACTTCCGTGACTTTATCGGTTGCCAGGAAGGGCCGAATCCGGAAACCGAAACCAACACCCTGCTACAGGCATTTCAGGATTACGTCGGCGAAGCCGACATGCCGGGCGACGACATCAAGACCAAAAGCAAAGCAATGGGCGGCTACGTCAATGGCCAGGCCCGTCAGGGTGAGAAGGTCGCGCTGGAAGAGCTGTCCGGCCTGATTGATGAAGAACAGCCGCGCGCTTTCTATGATTACATCCGCAACAAGGATTACGGCCTGTCACCGGAAATCCCACCGGACAAGAAAACCATGAACAACTTCATGCGTTTTTACGGCAAGGCGGACGGGCTATCCATCAGCTTTGAAGCCCACCTGCTCGGTGAACGGGTGGAATACGATGAAGGCGGCGACGCCCTCGTGATCAAACACCCACCGAAAGGGCTGGTGCAGCAGCTGCGCAACAAGCGCCGCTGATTAATTCAGTTTTTTTTGCCAAAACATGGCCCGGCCCATCGCCGGGTCCAGTTCGTACCCGGCAAAGCCCAGCTTTGCATAGGCCTTCTGCGCCGGCACATTCCCTTCCAGTACTTCCAAGGTCAGCTTGCAACAGCCGCGCTCACGCGCAATCTTTTCCACCTCGGCCAACATCAACTGGCTGATGCTCTGGCCACGATAGTCCGGCAGCACCGCCACATCGTGAATGTTCACCAGCGGTTGAGCGACAAAGGTGGAAAAGCCCATCAGGCAATTGACCAGCCCCACCGGCTGCTCGCCCGCATACGCCAGCACACTGAACGCATGGGGCAGTTCAGCCAGGCGCGGCACCAGGGTTTCCTTGACGACCGCAGGCAGCGGCTCAGCGCCGCCCATAGGGTCGCGGGCGTAGGCATCCAGCAATTCGGCAATGGCCGTGGCATGCTCGGGGTTACGGTAATCGGCGCGCAGGATAGTGATCGACATGGCAGAACGTCTCGGCAAAACAGGCAGTATAGCGCCGCCGGGGCTGTGCACGCTAACCTGGCGACCTTGGCTCAGGGCTTGAGCTTGTAACCGGTACGGAAGATCCACCAGACCAGCAACAGGCAGACGGCAAGAAAGACCAGGGTCATGCCGACGCTGACGGCGATGTGCACATCGGCACTGCCATAGAAACTCCAGCGAAAACCACTGATCAGATAGACCACCGGGTTGAACAGACTGACCTTCTGCCAGAAGGGTGGCAGCATGCTGATCGAGTAAAAGCTGCCACCGAGGAAGGTCAGCGGAGTGACGATCATCAGCGGGATGATCTGCAGCTTCTCGAAGCCGTCCGCCCAGATGCCGATGATAAAACCAAACAGGCTGAAGGTCACTGCGGTGAGCACCAGAAAGCCGAGCATCCACACCGGGTGCTGCACCTCGTAGGGCACGAACAAGCGTGCGGTCACCAATACCAGAATGCCGAGCAGTACTGACTTGGTGGCGGCCGCGCCGACGTAGCCAATGACGATCTCCGCCGGGGATATCGGCGCCGAGAGCACCTCGTAGATGGTCCCGGTGAACTTCGGCATATAGATTCCGAAAGACGCGTTGGAAATGCTTTCATTCAGCAGCATCAGCATGATCAGGCCCGGTACCAGAAAGGCGCCGTAACCAATGCCATTGACGTCGGTCATGCGTGCACCGATAGCTGCGCCGAACACCACGAAATAGAGGGTGGTGGAAATCACCGGCGAGGCAATGCTCTGCCAGAGGGTCCGGCGCAAGCGTGCCAGCTCGAAGGTGTAGATCGCCCAGATACCCAATCCGTTCATGTCGGCTCCTGCTCGCCGTGCACCAGCTCGACAAAGATATCCTCCAGCGAACTCTGACTGGAATGCAGATCCTTGTACTCGATACCTGCATCGCCCAGCAGGCGCAACAGGGTTGCAATGCCGCTGCGCTCGGCATGGGCGTCATAGGTGTAGACCAGCTGGTAACCCGCATCCGTCAGGCTCAGCGGTAAATCTGCCAATGCGGTGGGAATCTCGCGCAATGGCTGCTGCAGATGAACGCTCAGCTGCTTGCTACCGAGCCGCTGCATCAGCACTTGCTTGTCTTCCACCAGCATCAGTTCACCCTGACGGATGACACCGATGCGATCGGCCATTTCTTCGGCCTCTTCAATGTAGTGCGTGGTCAGAATGATGGTGACACCCTGATCACGTAATCGCCGCACCAGGGCCCACATGTCGCGCCGCAGCTCGACATCCACCCCGGCAGTCGGTTCATCCAGAAAGAGCACGTCGGGTTCATGCGCCAGCGCCTTGGCAATCAACACCCGCCTTTTCATGCCACCGGACAGGTGCATGATGCGCTCGTCACGCTTGTCCCACAGCGACAGGTCACGCAACACACGCTCCAGATGGACCGCATCCGGTCGCTTGCCGAACAGGCCGCGGCTGAGCTTGAGGGTCGCCCAGACGGTATCGAACATGTTGTTGGTCAGCTCTTGCGGCACCAGACCAATCAGCTGCCGCGCGGCGCGGTAGTCACGCACAGTGTCGTGACCGTCGACCAGTACCTGCCCGCTGCTGGCATTGACCAGGCCGCAGATGATACTGATCAGCGTCGTCTTGCCCGCACCGTTGGGGCCGAGCAAGGCGAGGATCTCTCCGCGGCGAATGCTCAGATCAAGCTGTTTCAGGGCCTGAAAACCGGACTCGTAGGTCTTGCTCAGGCCACTGATCTGGATAATGGGGTCCACGGTGTCTCCATCAGGGGAATGCCATCAGGCAGGCGCGCCCGCACCGGATACTCCGGGCGGGCGCTGACAGGTCAGCCCGCCACGACTCTGAAGCCGAAGCGCGGAAAGTGCACCCGCACAGTACCGGCACGTTCATCCGTACGCTCGATAATGATTTCATCGGCGTCCTCATGCACCAGGCTGCCGGTCACCGGGTCAGTCCCGTAATCCACCGCACTGACGCTGACCGTCTGGCCTTTGCTGAAATCGCCCGGGCTGGCAAAAGGCGTATCCGGCAACGGCTCGGGATCGCTTTCGCGGGCGATGCGCAGCGCTTCTTCACCGCTCATCTCGCTATGCGCACCATGCCCCACATCAGCCATGCGACGCATCCAGGCCTGTACTGCCGGGTAAGGGTCCAGCGCTTCAGCCACCGCCTTGTTGCTGGCAACAAACCACAGTGGGTGGTAGTAGGCAAAGTCCGCAACACTTGGGGTATCACCCAGCAGGAAATCGCCATCGCGATCCAGCTGGGTCTCCAGCCGGCCAAGCAGGCTGGGCCACTGCGACAGCGCCACCTCAGTTTCCAGACGGGTAGCGGTACCACCGGCAAACAGTGCCTGACGATCAGCGACAAAAGCCTTGGCGACCGCTTCCGGCAAACTGCCGAAACGCTCGGCCAGACCCTTGGGTTGGAAGTTGATGGCAACGGCATGCTGGAACAGCACCTGATCGGCAAATTGCGCCAACCCGCTGGCAGCCGCTTCACGGCCTTCCGGGAACAGCGCCGGCATGGCCTTCTCGTGCTCCAGGCGGCGGGCAATCAGCGCGGTATCGCAATAGATATCACACCCCACCTGCATCACCGGTGTTTTCCGGTAACCGCCGGTCAGCGCGGTCAGGTCAGGCTTCGGCATGACCGGCGGAATCATCACCGAATGCCAGGACAACCCCTTGAAACCCAGCATCAGGCGGGCTTTTTCAGCAAAAGGCGATTGCGGGTAATGGTGCAGAATCAGATCACTCATGAGGGGGTCTCCGTGTTATTTGCGCCCAGCTTAGTCGTTGCTTGCCCGGCTGCACAGCTATTCGCCGTTACTGATAGTGTCGCATCGAACTGACTGATCAGTCGCTCCTTGGCAGCACGCTTGAGACGCTTGATGGCGATTTCCTCGCGCAGGGCAGATCCGTGGTCAGTGCAGCGCCGTTGCCAGACCAGCGCCTGCGCCGGGCTGCGGTTGAAAAAGCGGGCGCCACGGCCATTGCGGTGCTGCTCGAAGCGCCGCTGCGGATCAGTGCTGATGCCCGTGTACAGGTGCCCGTTGGCGGCACGCACCATATAGACCCACCAGACAGGTGCAGCGACAGGGGGTTCGGCAGTATGCTTGCAGGACGACAAAGGCATGCTCAGGATTGCGGGAGTCATAGATGTTTATACAGATTTTCACCACTGGCGGCACCTTCGACAAGGTCTATTTTGATGCCTTGAGTGATTACCAGATCGGCGAACCCCAGGCTGGCGAATTGCTGCAGCAGGCGCGCATCAATGGCGACTTTGCCCTGCAGTCACTGGTCAAGAAGGACAGCCTGGAGCTGAACGATGCCGATCGCGATCTGATTCACGCGGCCGTCAGCGCCTGCCCGCACCGGCATATCCTGATTACCCATGGCACCGATACCATGACGGTCACCGCAGCAACGCTGGCAGATATTGAAGACAAGGTGATCGTTCTCACCGGGGCCATGCAGCCCGCACGCTTTCGTGACAGCGATGCCCCGTTCAACCTGGGCCTGGCGGTGGGGGCATTGAATACCTGCCCTGATGGCGTCTGGATTGCCATGAGCGGGCGCATTTTTGCTGCTGACGGAGTGGCCAAAAACCGGATTGCCGGGGTGTTTGAGTCCAAATAAAACCTTTGTTCAAACACGCCGACACTTGAGGTCACCGGCCGAATGCATCAGACCTTGATAAAGTGCTCGCGGTAATACTGCAGCTCACTGATCGAATCGCGGATATCATCCAGCGCCAGATGACTGCTGCTTTTCTTGACGCCCTTCTTGAGTTCCGGGGCCCAGCGAGCAACCAGTTCTTTCAATGTTGAGACATCGATATGCCGGTAGTGGAAATACTTCTCCAGCAGTGGCATGCCACGATGGAGGAAACGCCGATCCTGGCAAATGCTGTTGCCGCACATGGGTGACACCCGCTCCGGCACCCATTCGCGCAAAAATTCCAGCGTCTGACGCTCGGCTTCAGCCAGCGTAATGCGGCTATCCAGTACACGCTGGGTGAGTCCCGATTGACCATGCTGGCGGGTATTCCACTCATCCATCCCTTGCATCACCACCGCCGGCTGGTTGATCGCCAGCACCGGACCCACAGCCAACTCGTTGAGGTTGGCATCAGTCACCACGGTGGCAATCTCGATGATCACATCATTGTCCGGATCCAGGCCGGTCATTTCCAGATCGATCCAGATCAGATTATTGGCATCTTGCATGCGTGCTCCAAAACAGGTGAAGAGTCCGACAGTATAGCGGCAAGAGTGCTACACTGCGGCCATTCCCAGCAAGCGATCTGCCATGGCCAAGCGACATCTGACCCGGCGCCAGAATTGGCGCATCCAGAAAATCCAGGACGAACGTGCCGAGCGCGCGAACAAACGTGCGGAAAAGGCCGAAGAGCAACTCGGTGCCAGTGATCTCGGCCCGGAGCAGGAAGGCCTGGTGATTGCCCATTTCGGCGTGCAGGTTGATGTCGAATGCACCCAGGGCGAACTGGCCGGCGAGGTCCGCCGTTGTCACCGCCGGGCAAATCTGCCAGCGCTGGTGACAGGCGACCGAGTGGTCTGGCGGGCCGACAACCTGCAGGGCGGTGTGATCGTTGCCCAGCTGCCGCGCAGCTCCGAGCTGTGCCGTCCGGATATGCGCGGTCAACTCAAGCCGGTCGCAGCCAATGTCGATCTGCTGGTCATTGTCTTTGCTCCCCTGCCAACCCCTTACAGTGTGCTGATCGACCGCTATCTGGTGGCCGCGGAGCAAGCTGGACTGGCGCCCTTGCTGGTCATGAACAAAGCGGATCTACTCGACCCCGAACGGGACGCCGAGTTGCTGGGTTGGCTGGACAGCTATCAGGCACTGGGCTACCCGGTGTTGCGCCTGTCAGCCAGCGCCGGCGAGGGTCTGGACCAGCTGCAGGCGCGCCTGCGTGACCAGATCAGTGTCTTTGTCGGGCAATCGGGGGTGGGTAAATCATCCTTGATCAATGCCTTGCTGCCCGGCACTGACCTGCGCGTCGGGGCTCTGTCCGACAGCACCGGCAAAGGCACGCATACCACCACCACAGCGCGCCTGTTTCACTTCCCTGCCGGGGGCGACCTGATTGATTCGCCCGGTATTCGCGAGTTTGGCCTGACGCACATCAGCCATGATGACCTGCTGTATGGCTTTATCGAGTTTCGTCCCTTGCTCGGCTATTGTCGTTTCCGCGACTGCCAGCATCTGCACGAACCCGGCTGCGCACTGCTGGGGGCCGTCAATGAGGGCAAGATCAGTCAGGCGCGAATGGACAGCTACCGACATATTCTCTCCAGCCTGGGTGAACACGACAGCTACTGAGTTATTCGCGCAGGCGTTCCAGTGAACCCGCATCCTCGAACAGATTTGCCGGCGGCTCAGGTTCGGGGGCGGCCGGAACCGACTCGGGCTCCGCTGTGGGCTCGTCAGGCTGATCTTGTGTTTGTTCCTCCGGCACTGGCTGCATGTCGCCCCGTGTCGAATCAACCATCATGCGTTCGGCACGCTTGTTCAGCACCACGATTTCGATACGACGGTTGATCGGGTTCAGCGGATTATCGGCATCAAAGGGCGCTGAGTCAGCATAGCCAACCACTCGGGCAATCTGCTCTTGCGGATAGCCAGCAGCCAGCAGGGTACGACGAGCGGCATTGGCACGATCAGCAGACAGCTCCCAATTCCCGTAATCACGGCGAACGGTAAACGGCTGGGCGTCGGTATGCCCGCTGATACTGATCTTGTTTTCCACCTTGGCGATTGTGTCGCTAAGCGCGAGCAGAATTTCCTCGAAATAGTCCTGCAAACGTGCGCTGCCACTGGTAAACATCGGCCGGTTCTCGGCATCAACGATCTGGATACGCAAGCCGTCCGCGGTAATCTCCAGCAGAATCTGCTCACGAAACCTTTGCAATACCGGCTCGGTATCGATTCGGTTCTGCAATTCCTGCAAGAGCAAATCCAGCTCCATGCGCTCCAGCTGTTCCGCGAGAGATTCTATGGTTTCCGCATCCAGACTGGTCGCCTCCTGATCACGAATACTTTGCTCAGGGCCCATTTCCGGTGTGCCACCCAGATCAATGACAAAAGGACTGCCGCTGGTATCAAAGTTGATCGGGTCATTGAAATAGCCGGAAATCATCTGCAACTGGGTTTCATCTGCCGTTGTCAGCAGCCACATCACCAGAAAAAATGCCATCATGGCGACGGCAAAGTCGGCAAAGGCGATTTTCCACGACCCTCCGTGGTGCCCATCGGCTTTGCGACTGATGCGCTTGACGATGATCGGCTGTGTGTTGTCCACCGCTTAGCGCCCCTTGACCGATTCTTCCAGTTCGCTGAAGCTGGGTCGATGCTCGGGTAGCAACGCCTTGCGCCCGAATTCGACCGCCAGGGCCGGTGGTAATCCCTGTGCGCTGGCAACCAGACACATCTTGATCGACTCGTAGGTGTTGGCCTCTTCCGCTGCCTCATGCGTCATGGCTGCAGCAAAAGGCCCGACAAAACCATAAGCCGCCCAGATACCGAGAAAGGTGCCGACCAGCGCAGTCGCCACCTTCTGGCCGATCTGGGTATTGTCCGCGTCACCCAGAATGCTCATGGTAATCACGATACCCAGCACCGCCGCGACAATACCAAACCCTGGCAAGGCATCAGACACCCGTGTCACCGCATGTGCCGGCTCATTGAGTTCTTCGGTCAGGCTGGAAATTTCCACGTCGAACAGCGCTTCCAGCTCGTGTGGAGCCATATTGCCGCTGGCCATGATGCGCAAATAGTCGCAAATGAAGGAAACCATGTGCGAATCTTTCATTATCGCAGGATACTTGCTGAAAATCGGACTCTGTTCAGGCTCCTCAAGATCCACCTCAATCGCCATCATGCCCTCACGCCGGCTCTTGTTCAGAATTTCATAGAGCAAGCCAAGCACATCAAGATAGAAGGGCTTATTGAAACGATGGCCAAAAATGATGATGGGGACTTTTTTCAGCGTCTTTTTCACGACTGCCATACTGTTGGCAACCATAAAAGCGCCGGTAGCAGCACCGCCAATAATCAGGATCTCAAACGGGTGCCAGAGCGCAGCAAGATGCCCCCCTGACAACGTAAACCCCCCCAAAACACAGACAATAACGGTAATGAAACCAGCAATTTTCAGCATAATATCCGTAATCCATTCACTCGAAGAATGCCTGGCCACATACACGGCTGGCGTCTCAGGCAGCAAAACCCGTTTATTCGCGTTATAGTCAGCTTTGCCGACTCAGTATAAAGCCCTTTAGCCACATGCGCCCAGATCAAGCCCAGCAAACAGCCAATGCCCCTTCTATCGGCCAGATGAGCCGAATCCTGAGTGCTGTGCGCCTGCCAATTGATCAACAGCAACGCGACCGGCTGATCAAGCGCCTGGACGACAATATGCTCAGCTTTACCGAGCTATCCAACAGCATACTGCAAGTGCCGGTAGCCGCGCTGACCATTTGCCGCGCTGCCGGCGAAGCTGTGCGCCGACGCGATGGCGATGTACTCAACCTGGAACAGGCCTGCAATCTGCTCGGCACTCAGCGTATCGGGCAACTGCTCAGGGAGTTGCCGCTGCAACCCCTGGCTGAACAGCCGCTCGGGTTCCGACAGATGCTGAGTATCAGTGAACATGCCCTGACCCAGGCTCGGGGACTCTTTGGTCAACGCATGGCGCGCCTGTGGCAGGAACTGGCCCTGGCCTGCCTGTTGTTCATGTCGCCCAGCTGGGTCCTGGTGTATCGCCATCCCGAGCTGTTCCGCGAATGGGAAGCCTGGCACCTGGGCGCCAACGCCGGAAAGGGCCGGCCACCCACTCAACTGCTCGGCAGCGAGCAACTGCTCAAGCTGTCCCAGCAGCTGGTTGAAGACTGGAACCTGCCACTGTGGATCCGACAGGGCTACCGTTCCTTGATCGACAGCCGACGTCTGATGGTCAAGGCACTGCATATTGCCCGTGACAGCGAACATCCGCATGACCAGCAAATGGCGCTGGATGCCGACACGCGTCTGTTGCGCTGGCTGACCCGCCCCGACAACAGCCTGTTGATGGCCAATGGCATTGCCGTAGGCGCGCACCATGACTGGTATGCCCAGCATACCCTGCGCTGGCAGCAATTCACTGCGCTTTACCTGGGTTGCAGCCTGGCTGAAGCACAAACTGCCAGCCATCAGCATGCCGTCAGCAGCGCCCAGGATAATCATTCGGCGCAGCCCGGTCTCTGGTTGCCGGCCCAGGCCCTGCTCTGGCCACCGAATACCTGCCGCCAACCAACCAGCTTCGGCCCGCTGACGGCCCGCACACCCGCCGCCAGTAAAGCACCAGCCCGGAAAGGCACGGCCAAGCCAGTCGCCGCGGGCACTCCCGGGGCGGATGCGGCGCTGTGGCGCCGCCAGTGTATCTTGCTCGAGCAGGTTCCCAGCCCATTCAAGGACCTGCCCAGCCTGCTCAATAGTGGCCTGCTGGCGCTGCACCAGGGACTTGGCATACCCGCCTGCTGGGTGGCGCTGTACAATGGCCGCAAACAGCAACTGGTGATAACTGCCGCCCAGCACACTGACAACGACCGGCGCTGCCTGGGCGCTGAACTGGGCAATGCCCGACAGAATAACTGGGACTGGCTGCGCAGCAGTCCATGCCTGGATCTGGACCCGCAGGCCCAGCAGCAACTGAGCAACCGCTTGCCCGCCAGCCTGAAAACCCTGCTGGCCAACCAACCGGCCCATCTCTTGCCACTGCTGTCCAATGACCGGCTGATCGGATTGCTGGTAGTACACAGCGGCGGCCGACTGCTCAGCGGCAAACGCCTGCAAGCACTGCACAAAACTGCCGCGTGCCTGAGCCAGGCACTGGTCACTTTCTCATCCAAGCGTCAGGCTTGAACTCCGGAGATTCTCATGGCTGAACCACGACTGCCATTGCTACTCGAACCCGAGTACCTGGTCACTCGTCTTGACACACCGCAGGTGCGCATCCTCGACCTGAGCAGTGATGAACAGTACCTGGCCGGACATATCCCCGGCGCCGTCCACATCAGCCCCAAACGGCTGCAATCACCGCCGCCCACACCCGGTCACTTGCCCGACAAGGCCAGTCTGACCGCACTGTTCGCCGACATCGGTCATCATCCGGAACTGCATTATGTGGTCTATGACGATGAAGGGGGTGGTTGGGCCGGTCGTTTTATCTGGCTGCTCGACAGCATCGGCCATGCGCATTACAGCTACCTGAATGGTGGTCTCAAAGCCTGGCAAACCGACGGCCTGGCACTGGAAACCCAGGTACAACATGTCCCTGCCAGCCAGCCCGAACTGATCATCAGCTCGGCCCCGACCATCAGCGTGGACGAACTGCTCAGTGATCTGGACAACCCGGACCGGGTGATCTGGGACGCCCGTTCCCCCGCCGAATACCAGGGTGACAAGGTGCTGGCGAAAAAAGGCGGACATATCCCCGGTGCGATCAACTGTGAGTGGACTCAGGGCATGGATCCGGCCCGTGGCCTGCGTCTGCGTACCGATATGGCCGAATGGCTGGCCGCCCAGGGCATCACCCCGGACAAGCAAGTCGTCACCCATTGCCAGACCCACCACCGTTCCGGTTTTACCTATCTGGCAGCCCGCCTGCTCGGCTACCCCAGAGTCAAGGCCTATGCCGGCTCCTGGTCGGAATGGGGCAACCACCCTGACACCCCAGTAGAAGTTTAAGGAAGCGTCATGCGCGAGCGTTTATTCATCATCCTGCAATATCTGTTACCCCAGCAATTACTGTCACGTGCTGCTGGCGCACTGGCTGAATGCCGCTGGAACTGGGTAAAGCAACCCTTTATCAACTGGTTCATCAAGCGTTATCAGGTCGACATGAGCGAAGCAGCCGAACCCGACCCGACCACCTACGCCTGCTTCAATGACTTTTTTACCCGCGCCTTGAAAGATGACGCCCGCCCCCTGGACAGCGGGGCCGACAGCGTACTTTGCCCGGCTGATGGCAGCATCAGCCAACTGGGCACCATCGAACACGGACGAATTTTCCAGGCCAAGGGGCAAAGCTTCAGCCTGCTCGAACTGCTGGGCGGCAACCCCGAACATGCCGCGCCCTTCCAGGGTGGCCAGTTTGCCACCGTTTACCTGTCACCCAAGGACTACCACCGTGTACACATGCCGCTGGCCGGCACCCTGACGGATATGATCTACGTGCCGGGCAAGCTGTTTTCAGTCAACCAGACCACCGCAGAAAATGTTCCCGAGCTGTTTGCCCGCAACGAGCGCGTAGTCTGCCTGTTCGACACCGAAGCCGGCCCCATGGCCGTGGTGCTGGTCGGTGCCATGATCGTTGCCTCAGTGGAAACCGTCTGGGCCGGACTGGTCGCGCCGCCACGCAGGCGACTGCAGGCCCAGCACTATGGCCAGACCGCGCCACAGCTCGGCCACGGCGCTGAAATGGGCCGCTTCAAACTCGGTTCCACCGCCATCGTGCTGTTCGGCCCGCAGCAGGTCGACTGGGCCAGTCATCTGGTGGCCGGCAGCGGCGTCAGCATGGGTGAAAAACTCGGCCAACGGCGCAGCAAACCCGCATAAGCAACTTGACCCGCAGGCAATGACGACTTATCTTTACTGTATATTTAAACAGTAACGGATAGGTTCGTCATGTCTGCCACCCTGCTTGGCCCCACCCCCGCCAGCCGACTGCGCCTGCCCCTGTTTTCGCACGGGGTAGCTGCCGGCTTTCCCAGCCCGGCGGATGACCACCGCGACGCCGCGCTGTCACTCGACCAACTGGTCAATGCCCAGGCCGCACATACCTTTTTGCTCCGCGCCCAGGGCGACAGCATGCAGGGCACCGGCATCTACGATGGCGATATTCTGGTGGTAGACCGGGCCGTGCGTGCCTTGCCCGGTGATGTCATCATTGCTTGCATAGATAACGAATTCACCGTCAAGACACTGACCTATGAGGCTGGCCTGCCGGTACTGATGCCAGCCAATCCACGCTTCCCGCCACTGCGCCTGCAGCAAGCCGGCGCGCTGGAAGTCTGGGGCGTGGTCACCCACAGCCTGCACAAGCACCGCTTCCGTTGAGTCGCCATGGGTAAACCGCTGTACGCCCTGGTGGACTGCAACAACTTCTATGTCAGTTGCGAGCGCCTGTTTCGTCCCGACCTGCGCCAGCGCCCGATTGTGGTGTTGAGCAACAATGATGGCTGCGTGGTCAGTCGCAGCGACGAAGCCAAGGCCCTGGGCATCGCCATGGGCGTGCCGCTATTCCAGGTTCAGGACGCCATCCGCAGCCACGGCATTGAAGTCTTCAGTTCCAACTATGCCCTCTATGCCGACCTGTCGGACCGCGTGATGAATACCCTGGCTGCGACGGTGCCAGCGATTGAGCGCTACTCGATCGATGAAAGCTTTCTCGATATCAGCGGTTTGGGCGAGGAACATGACCTGCAACACTGGGCTGTCGAACTCAAGGCGCAGGTGCTGCAACATACCGGCATCCCGGTCAGTATCGGCCTGGCGCCGAGCAAGACACTGGCCAAACTGGCCAACTGGGCCAGCAAACGTTGGCCGCAAACCGGTGGCGTAGTCGACTTGCGCGACCCGATACGCCAGCGCAAGCTACTCGCACTGGCGCCGGTGGAACAGGTCTGGGGAGTCGGCCGGCGATTATCCCAACGCCTGCGCTTGCTCGGCATCGAACAGGCCGGTGACCTGGCCAGCCATGATCAGCGCCTGCTCAAGCGCAGCTTCAACAGTGTACTGCAACGCACCGCCCGGGAACTGGCCGGTGAAGCCTGCTTTCCCCTGGAAGATGGTCCTGAACGAAAGAAAATGATCGCCAGTACCCGCTCCTTTTCCAGTCGGGTATACCAACAGGCCGGTCTGGCCGAGGCTATTACCCTCTACACCTCGCGCGCAGCAGAGAAACTTCGCGCACAACAGAGCCTGTGTCAGGTACTGCACCTGTTTATCCGCACCGGTGCTTACGACGGCGCCCAGGCCCAGCGCCAGCAGATCACCCTGGAGCTGCCCTACCCCACCGCCGACACCCGTGACCTGGTGCAACAGGCGCTGCACGGACTCAGGCAGATCTACCGCCCGGGTACCGGTTACGCCAAAGCGGGGGTGATACTGATGGAACTGATCGAACCGGGCCAATACACTCCGGACCTGTTCAAGCCACAGCCAAGACGCGGCAGCGACGAGTTGATGGCGGTGATGGACAGGATCAACCACTACCAGGGTCGCGGCAGCATCCGCATCGGCCGACTACCCGCCAATCCGGCCTGGCGCATGCGACAGGCCTTCAAAAGCCCTGCGTATACCACGCAGTGGAAGGATTTGCCGCGAGCGCGGTAGAAGAAGATCCCAAAAGCTAATGCGCTGGAGCCGGGTGGGAAGCACTGATTAACAGCACACATCTTTGGCAGCCTGGTTGTCGCTGACCGGTTCTGGATCGTTAGATGCCAGGGATGGCATCTACGAGCCCCCAGGGAAGGGTTTACGGCGTGTCCAGAACCGGTCAGCGACAACCGGGCTGAAACACGGAGCCGACTTAATCAGTGCTTCCCCAAACACGCTGCATTAATGGCTGACACATTCACACAAAGCCAATAATTTAATGAACCTCACTCGCATCCACCAACCTCAATTCCTTGGGCATACTGAAAACGATATTCTCTTCCTGCCCAGCCAGCTCTTCCGCACCGCTCGCTCCCCAGCTGTGCAAATGCTGGATCACCTCGCGCACCAGCACATCCGGCGCCGAAGCACCGGCGGTGACGCCGATAGTGTTCACGCCCTGCAACCAGTCACGCTGGATCTCACCGGCGCCATCAATCAGGTAAGCCGGTGTATCCATACGCTCGGACAGCTCGCGCAGACGGTTGGAATTGGAACTGTTCGGGCTACCGACCACCAACACCAGATCACAGTCAGCGGCCAATTGCTTGACCGCATCCTGACGATTCTGCGTGGCATAGCAGATATCATCCTTGCGCGGCCCATTGATTGACGGAAAACGTGCCCGCAGGGCATCAATGACCCGTGCGGTATCGTCCATGGACAAGGTAGTCTGGGTCACGAAGGCCAGTCGCTCGGGATGCCGCACCTGCAAGCTGGCCACATCGGCTTCATCTTCAACCAGGTAAATGGCCCCGCCATTGCTGGCATCATACTGGCCCATGGTGCCTTCCACTTCCGGGTGTCCGGCATGGCCGATAAGAATACATTCGCGGCCATCGCGACTGTATCGCGCCACTTCCATATGCACCTTGGTCACCAGCGGACAGGTAGCATCGAACACCTTGAGTCCGCGATCAGCCGCCTGCTGGCGTACTGCCTGGGAGACCCCGTGTGCGCTGAAGATCACGATAACGTCATCCGGCACCTGATCGATTTCCTCGACAAAGATTGCCCCCCGGCTACGCAGATCCTCAACCACGAACTTGTTGTGTACCACTTCGTGGCGCACATAGATGGGCGGACCGAACACGTCCAGCGCCCGGTTGACGATCTCGATAGCGCGATCAACCCCGGCACAGAAACCACGGGGATTGGCCAGTTTGATCTGCATGCTCAGCCTCGGCTCAAAACGGAGTGAATTACTCGGGTATTATCCATGTTTAACTGCTGCAGCCAACAAAAAAGCAGCCCGCAGGCTGCTTTTTTGTAACACCGGGATAAACTCAGTTGAGTTTTTCCTTGATGCGGGCTGCCTTGCCGGACAGGGCACGCAGATAGTACAGCTTGGCTTTGCGTACATCACCACGACGCTTGACGCTGATGCTGTCAATCAGCGGCGAGTAGGTCTGGAAAGTACGCTCAACGCCAACACCGCTGGAGATCTTGCGCACAGTGAAAGCCGAGTTCAGACCACGGTTACGCTTACCGATAACCACGCCTTCAAAGGCCTGCAGGCGCTGACGATCACCTTCCTTTACTTTTACCTGAATGACGATGGTGTCACCCGGGGAAAAAGCCGGGATTTCCTTGCTCATCTGTTCAGCTTCGATCTGGGCAATAATATTGGACATTACACACTCCTGCACAAGCCGCCGGACTTGCTTCAATGGTTATCGGTTTCCTGCTCGCGGATAAATTCCGCCAACAGCTGTTGCTGTTCTTCGCTCAGATTCAGTCGGTCGAGCAACTCTGGCCGGCGTTGCCAGGTTCTGCCCAGTGACTGCTTGAGACGCCAGCGCCGGATACGTTCATGATTACCACTGAGCAGCACCTCCGGAACGCGCTGCTCGGCAAACTCTTCAGGCCGAGTGTAATGCGGGCAATCCAGCAACCCCTCTGAAAAGGAATCCTCTTCAGCCGATGCAGCATGCCCCAGTACCCCGGGAATCAGCCGGGTAACCGTGTCCAGCAGGACCATGGCACCCAACTCGCCACCGGACAATACGTAATCACCGATGGAAATCTCTTCATCAACACAGGTTTCGATGATCCGTTCATCAATCCCTTCATAACGTCCGCAGAGCAGGATCATACCCGGCAACCCGGCCAATGACTGCGCCTTGGCCTGAGTCAGCGGCTGGCCCTGGGGTGACAGGTAAATCACCCGGGTGCCGGCTGGTGCCTGCTCCTGCATGGCACTTAATGCCTGCTGCAGAGGCTCGACCTTCATCAGCATGCCGGGACCACCACCAAAGGGTCGGTCATCCACCGTGCGATGCTTGTCATGGGTAAAGTCACGCGGGTTGCCGAAGCTTACCTGCAACTGTCCGCGACGGACTGCCCGTCCGGTTACACCATGCTCGGTCAGAGCCGAAAACATCTCCGGAAACAGGCTGACAATGCCGGCCCACACCTGTTAAAACTCCGGATCCCAGTCAACCTGCATGCGACCCGCTACCAGATCAATCTCGCGGATGAAGTCTTCCGGAAGATAGGGCAGCAAGCGCTCACGTTGATCGAGACTACCCGCGCAAGGCTTGACCACCAGCACGTCATTGGCGCCGGTTTCCAGCAAGTGATCCACCACACCGAGCAACTCCCCGGCCAGGGTGAACACCTGCAAACCCTGCAACTGATGCCAGTAGTACTCACCTGGCTCCAGGTCAGGCAGACTGGTCGATGGCACACAGACCTCATGGCCGACCAGTTCCAGCGCCTGGTTGCGATCACTGATGCCTTTGAGCTGGACGATGAGAACACGTCCTTGCAAGCGACCACTGACCACTTTTACTGCATGTTGGTGCGCGCCCTGGCGCAGCACCCAACCGGTGTAATCCAGCAGACTGTCGAGCGGATCAGTGTGTGAGTAGATCTTGACGGCGCCACGAATACCGTGCACCGCAACTATCTCGCCCATCACTGTCAGCGGTTGCGACTCCGCTACCGGATCAACGGCCATCTCAGGCAGAAGCCTGGTTGTCCTTCAGCAAGGCTGCAACACGCTCAGACGGTTGGGCGCCCTGGCTCAGCCAGTAATCAACCCGCTCCTGATTCACTGACAGGCGGATTTCACCACCGTTGGCGATCGGGTTGAAAAAGCCTACGCGCTCAACAAAGCGGCCATCACGGGCATTGCGGCTGTTGGCGACTGTCAGGTGATAAAAGGGGCGCTTCTTGGAGCCACCACGAGCAAGACGAATGGTTACCATGTGGACATCGTTTCCTGTGTTTGTATAACGCTCAAATGTTCAATACAGGCCGGGCGCTACAACGCAGCAGGCCTCGTACCCGAAAGGTCGCGTATTCTACGGAATATTGCGGCCATTGAAAACTCTTTTTTCCCGTGCACCGTACGGGATACCGTCAGAACCTGGGCATACCGCCGCCCGGCGGCAACATACCACCCGGGCCACCCATACCACCAGGCCCGCCGGAGCCACCCATACCGCGCATCAGCTTGGCCATACCGCCCTTGCCGCTGACCTTCTTCATCATTTTCTGCATCTGCTTGTGCTGCTTGATGACGCGGCCAATATCCTGGATCTGGGTACCCGAGCCAGCCGCAATCCGGCGCTTGCGCGAACCACTGATAATATCCGGATTGCGTCGCTCGGCCGGGGTCATCGAGTTGATGATCGCTTCCATCCGCGTGAACTGCTGCTCCGCGGCACTTTGGGCCGTTTCCATCTGCCCCGGGTTCATCTTGCCCATCATCGGCAGCTTGTCCATCATCGAACCAAGACCGCCCATGCCGCGCATCTGTTGCAACTGGTCGCGAAAATCTTCCAGATCAAAGCCCTTGCCTTTCTTCAGCTTCTTGGCCAGTTTTTCGGCTTTGTCCTTGTCCAGCTTTTGCTCGGCCTGCTCGATCAGGCTGAGCACGTCACCCATGCCGAGAATGCGCGAAGCAATACGGTCAGGATGGAAAGGCTCGAGTGCGTCGATTTTTTCGCCGACACCGAGGAACTTGATCGGCTTGCCGGTAATCTGCCGGACCGACAAGGCAGCACCACCGCGCGCGTCACCGTCAACCTTGGTGAGAATTACCCCGGTCAGGGGTAACGCCTCATTGAACGCCTGCGCGGTATTGGCCGCGTCCTGACCCGTCATGGCATCGACCACAAACAGGGTTTCCGCCGGATTGACCGCCGCGTGAACCTGTTTGATCTCGCCCATCATGTCGGCATCGATATGCAGACGACCAGCGGTGTCGACAATCAGCACATCCATGTAGCGGCTGCGCGCCTCGGCCAGCGCCGCCTCGACGATGGCGACCGGCTTCTGGCTCAGGTCAGACGGAAAGAAGGTAACACCGACTTCTGTTGCCAGGGTTTCCAGCTGCTTGATGGCTGCCGGACGATAAACGTCGGCACTGACCACCATGACCTTTTTCTTCTCACGCTCACGCAGGGTTTTCGCCAGTTTGGCGACACTGGTGGTTTTACCCGCACCCTGCAAGCCAGCCATGAGGATGACGGCCGGTGGCTTGACCGCCAGATTGAGGCCCTCAGCCTCGCCCATGATAGCTTCCAGCTCGGCCTTGATGATCTTGACGAAGACCTGCCCCGGCGACAGGCTGCGCGAGACTTCCTGCCCTACCGCACGATCACGAACCTGATCGACAAAAGTCTTGACCACCGGCAAGGCAACATCAGCCTCCAGCAGCGCCATACGCACTTCGCGCAGGGTATCCCTGATATTGTCTTCAGTCAGCTTGGCCCGGCCGGTCACGCCGCTAAGGCTGTGTGACAGGCGATCGGTAAGATTTTCGAACATCACAACTCTCCTTGGCTTCTGACACCCGGCAGGGGTGGAAGCGAATCAGCCACAAAGTATACCGTGATGCCCTCAGGGATAACAGCGAGACGCTTTATCCAGCGTCGCGCTTGTGCCACACTGCTACTTTGTTGCCAGTAACGCGCAAGGACGTATGACAGCCCTCATTCCCAGCTTGTTGGCCGCCGCTCTCTACTTGAGTGGCTTGCTCTACCATATCCATTGCTTGCGCAACCGTCAGCCAGTCAGGGTTGACCTGTTGCGCGGGCTCGGCCTGATCGCCCTGCTGCCGCATGCCGCCAGCCTGTATTTGCAGCTGCTGACGGCACACGGCCTTGCACTGGGCTTTTTCAATGCCGCGTCACTGATTGCCTGGCTGGTGATTGCCGTGACCCTGGTTTCCAGCATGCGTGCCCCTGTGACCACTCTACTGCTCGGACTCTACCCCATGGCATTGGTTACGGTGTTGTTGGCCAGTCTTCAAAGCGACCAGGCAACCACATTGATTGCCGGCCAACCAGGCTTGCTGGTGCACATATTGCTGTCGATCCTGGCCTACGGCATTCTCACCATTGCCGCTTTCCAGGCGGTTTTACTGGCAGTGCAGAACTACCAGCTCAAGCACAAGCATCCAACCCGCCTGATCCGGACCTTTCCGCCACTGCAAACCATGGAGCGCCTGCTGTTCCAGTTTCTCCTCTGTGGTGTGCTGCTGCTGACGCTGGCACTGATCTCCGGCTTTGTCTTTCTCGACAGCATGCTGGCACAGGAAGTGGCCCACAAAACGCTGCTCTCATGCCTTGCCTGGGTGGTATTCAGCATTCTGCTCTGGGGCCGGCATTTCCGTGGCTGGCGCGGCAGCAATGCCATCCGCTGGACACTGGCCGGCTTCCTGTTACTCATGCTGGCCTACTTCGGCAGCAAGCTGGTCCGCGAATTCCTGCTGCCATTCTGATGTCCACCTCTACTGCCAATGAGGCATTGCTGTGAACGAAGCTTCTACGGGTTTTCTGCTCGGCTTTCTGGCGCTACTGATTGTGCTGTCAGCCTTCTTTTCCAGTTCGGAAACCAGCATGATGAGCCTGAATCGCTACCGGCTCAAACACCTGAGCAAGGAAGGACATCGTGCCGCCAAGCGCTCCGTGAAGCTGCTTGAGCGCCCTGATCGCCTGCTTGGCACCATTCTGGTCGGCAACAATATCGTCAACATTCTTGCCGCCTCGCTGGCGACTCTTCTGGCCGTTCGCATCTGGGGTGACGCGGGCATTGCCATTGCCACCATCGCGCTGACCATTGTTATCCTGATCTTCGGGGAAATAACACCCAAAACCTTTGCCGCCCTGCGCCCCGAACGCATTGCCTTCCCTGCCAGCATGATCCTGATCATCCTGCAACGTGCCTTGTACCCGGTGGTGTGGTTGAGCAATGTGATCAGTAACGTTCTGCTGCGCCTGCTCGGCGTCGACCCGGCCGACAAGGGTGACGACCAGTTAAGCACCGAGGAGCTGCGTACCGTTGTGCGTGAGGCTGGCCTGAGCATAACCCGCAGCCGGCAGAGCATGCTGCTGGGCATCCTCGATCTGGAAAAGATCACCGTCAACGACATCATGATCCCGCGCAACGAAGCGGTGGGTATCGATCTGGAAGACGAGATGTCGAGCATTCTCACTCAACTGCACAACTGCCACCATACCCGTTTGCCCGTGTATCGCGGTGACATCAACCATATTACCGGCATCGTGCACATGCGCTCGATTGCCCGCTTGCTGAGTCGCGACAATCTGACCAGAGACGCACTGATCGGCGCATGCCGCGAACCCTACTTCATTCCGGAAAGCACCCCGCTGCATACCCAACTGTTCAACTTTCAGAAGCAGAAGCGGCGAATTGCCATTGTGGTTGATGAATATGGCGACGTGATCGGCCTGGTAACCCTGGAAGACATCCTGGAAGAGATCGTTGGCGAATTTACCACCGACATGATGCTGCTGAGCCCAGATGTACACCCTCAGAAAGATGGTAGCTATGTCATCGATGCTGCAACATCGATACGCGACATCAACCGCCAATTGCAATGGACGCTGCCCGAAGATGGCCCCAAAACGCTAAACGGTCTGATCACAGAACATCTGGAGCATATTCCGGAAACCAGCGTTTGCCTGAGTATTGGCCCTTACCGCATGGAAATACTGCAAACCAAGGACAATATGGTGAAGAATGTGCGCATCTGGACCAGCCTCGACAAGGCCCATATCCAGCAAGCCTGACCCGGGCAGCCGAACAGGCTGCCCGGGCAAGTTACCCGTCAAAGCACCCCGGCGGCATCGCCAGGGTAACTGACAGGTTAGCGCACGTAGATAACTTCCGGACCGTCCTCGTCGCCGTCATCATCTTCATCGTCGAAGTCGTCGTCATCAGCATCGTCCTTGAGCAGACCTTGCTTGCGCAGGGCACGGCGATCATCGAGCAACTGCAGATGCGCGCGCGCCTCATCCTCGACCTGCTGATCAAGGGTAACGACTTCAGCCGCATAATCTTCATCTTCGGCAATGCGCCGTTGACGCTCTTCCAGCCAGTTCATCACTGCCTTGGCCAGCTCTTCGGTACCCTGACGATCAGCCGCCGAAATCACGAATACCGGCCCTTCCCATTCCAGGCGCTCAACCACATCATCGAGAATCGTCTGCTGCTCGTCCTCCAGCAACTGATCACACTTGTTCAGCACCAGCCAGCGCTCACGCATGGTCAGCGCCGGGCTGAACTTGCCCAGCTCATGCACGATGGTTTCCACCGCCTCGACCGGATCGGACTGATCCAGCGGCGCCATATCCACCAGGTGCAATAACAGGCGAGTACGCGACAAATGCTTGAGAAAGCGCGTACCCAGACCGGCGCCTTCAGCCGCCCCTTCGATCACACCGGGAATATCGGCAATCACGAAACTGCGCAACCGCCCCACGTCCACCACACCCAGGTTGGGCACCATGGTGGTAAAGGGATAATCCGCCACCTTGGGCTTGGCCGCGGAAACGGCGCGGATCAGCGTACTCTTGCCGGCGTTGGGCAAGCCGAGCAGGCCAACATCGGCGAGCACTTTCATTTCCAGCTTGAGATCACGCTGCTCACCCAGGCTGCCCTGAGAGGTCTGCCGGGGCGCGCGGTTGACGCTGGATTTGAAACGGGTGTTGCCCAGACCATGAAAACCACCCTGGGCAACCAGCAGGCGCTGGCCCTCTTTGGTCAGATCACCAATGATTTCCTGGGTACCGGCATCGACCACGGTCGTGCCGACCGGCACCTTGAGCACCATGTCTTCACCCTTGGCGCCGGTACAGTCGCTGCCACGGCCGTTTTCACCGCGCCTGGCGTTGAAACGGCGGGTATAGCGGTAGTCCACCAGGGTATTCAGGTTGCTGTCAGCTTCCAGATAGATGGAACCGCCATCACCGCCATCGCCGCCATCCGGGCCGCCCTTGGGAATAAACTTTTCCCGACGGAAGCTCATGCATCCGTTACCACCATCACCGGCCTTGACCGTAATGGATACTTCATCAACAAATTTCATCGTTCTCCCTCCCTCGCGGGATGGGTTAAGGTTCTGGACACTGTCAGATTAGCGCCGAATCGGCCCCAAGGCCCACCACTCACAAACAAAAAAGCCCCGTCGTATGACAGGGCTTTTCGTACAAGGCGGCGCTTAGGCGGCTACGATGTTCACGTAGCGGCGACCGAACTTGCCCTTGACTTCAAACTTGATCACGCCTTCTGCCTTGGCAAACAAGGTGTGATCCTTGCCGATACCAACATTCTTGCCGGGGTGGAACTGAGTGCCACGCTGACGAACGATGATATTGCCGGCGTTGACCGCCTGGCCACCAAACATTTTCACACCAAGGCGTTTGGATTCTGAATCGCGGCCGTTACGTGTGGAACCGCCTGCTTTTTTGTGTGCCATGAGTAAGTACCTCCAGAATCGGCTTAGGCTGAAATGCCGGTAATCTTGATTTCGGTGAACCACTGACGGTGGCCCTGACGCTTCATGTGGTGCTTGCGACGACGGAACTTGATGATGCGGACCTTGTCGCCGCGACCGTGCTCGGTCACTTCGGCAGTAACTTTGGCGCCATCGACAACCGGAACACCGATCTTGATGTCATCGCCGTTGCCAACCAGCAGCACTTTATCGAATTCAATGCTGGAACCGGTTTCGGCTTCCAGTTTCTCTACGCGAAGGTATTCACCTTCAGCGACCTTGTACTGCTTGCCACCGGTAACAATCACTGCGTACATGTTTGCTTTCTCCGTAATCCTGCTCACCCGGCGCTTGGGTATAATATTTAGTGGCCGGCATGGCTGCAAGTGAACCCGCCCATCGGGCCCTACCTTGCCATTGTCAAAACAGGGATGCTGTAAATCGGTTTTTCAGGGGCGAGGATTCTAGCCTTTCACGACCGCTGACGCAAGCGTAAAAGCGGCAAAAGCCGCTCAGTACTGACGCTCAATGGCAAAACGGGCCAATTGCTCCAGGGCCTCGCGATAGGGCGACACCGGCAGCACATCCAGCGCAGCAATTGCCCGCTCGACCTGCTCACGCGCCAACCCTTCGGTGTAGTCCAGCGCACCCGAGTCCCTGACCGCGGCCTGGACCGCAACGATCTGCTCGCTGCCACCCTTCTGGATTGCGGTGCGCACCAGTTGCGCCTGCTCGGCAGTGCCTTCGCGCATGGTATAGATCAGCGGCAGGGTCGGCTTGCCTTCGGCCAGGTCATCACCCACATTCTTGCCCATGGCATCGGCATCGCCGCGATAATCCAGCACGTCATCAATCAACTGGAAGGCCACCCCGAGGGCATCACCATAGACGCGCAGCGCCTCGGCGACCGGATCGGCAGCACCGGCGAGCACCGCCGCACTATGGCTGGAGGCCTCAAACAGCATGGCTGTCTTGCTGCGGATGACTTCCATATAGGTTGCCTCATCCGTGCTCGCATCACGCACCTTGGACAGCTGCAGCACTTCACCTTCGGCGATCACATTGGTTGCCCGCGACAGAATCTGCATCACACCCATCGACCCCAGCGCCACCATCATCTCGAATGAACGCGAGTAAAGAAAATCACCCACCAGCACACTGGGCGCGTTACCCCACAGGGCATTGGCGGTAGAGCGGCCACGTCGCATGTCGGAGGTATCCACCACATCATCGTGCAGCAGGGTCGCGGTATGCAGGAATTCGATGATCGCTGCCAGACTGTGCTGTCGACCGGTTTCTTCACCACAGGCCCGCGCAGCCAGCAAGACCACCAGCGGGCGCAGGCGTTTGCCACCGGCACTGATGATGTATTCGCCGATTTTTTCGACCAAAGGCACCCGCGAGTGCAATTGCCGCAGAATCAGTGCGTTGACGGCTTCAAAGTCATCGCTAACAGGAGCATAGAAAGGCAGGGTGGACATTGACAGCACATTTTCAGAAAGGTTGGCGGCATGCTAGGTGGCAGGCCTCGCGCTGTCAAGAATCAGAAGACGCCTGCACCCCGCCGCAGGGCGGAGTGCAGGGATATCGCTCAAGCCGGATTCAGAGGACCTTGAGCAGCTCGATATCAAACACCAGGGTGCTGTGCGGCGGAATACTGCCGGCAGCCCGCTCGCCATAGGCCAGATCGGACGGGATAAACAGACGCCACTTGGCCCCTTCCTGCATCAACTGCAGTGCCTCTGTCCAGCCAGCGATTACGCCACCTACCGGGAACTCAGCCGGTTGGCCACGCTTGTAGGAAGAATCAAATACGTCACCGTTGATCAGCGTGCCTTCATAATGCGTCTGTACCGTGGAGCTGGCACTCGGCGTGGCGCCGGTACCGGCATTGATCACTTCGTACTGCAACCCGGAAGCCAGGGTGACCACACCCTCACGCTTGGCGTTTTCGGCAAGAAATTCTTCGCCTGCCTGACGCATGGCGCCGGCTGCCTGATCAGCCTGCGCCTGCATTTTTGCCTGCAAGCTCTGGAAAGCCGCTTGCAAGTCAGCTTCAGCCACCTGGCTGGGCAACTGATTGAAGGCATCGCGCAGGCCGGCAGCAACACCATCAAGATCCAGATCGGGAATATTGCTGCTGGCCAGCTGGTCGCCCATCTGACGGCCAATGCCGTAACTGACGCGCTGGGATTCGGTTTCAAAGCTCATAAGGCAAGGCCTCCTGGGAAAATAGGTCAACAAGCCTGCCACAGTGCGGCCGCGTTTGCCCACCCCGGCGCACGACAAAAACCGCAACACACTCCCCTTCGAGCGGCATTTTGCGTTAAAATCGCCGGTTTTCCCCTCCCATTTGCCGCAGGCTATCCCGATGCTGGAACGACTTTTTCAACTCAGCGCGAACGGCACCAACATCAAGACCGAGATCATTGCCGGCCTGACCACCTTCCTGACCATGGCCTATATCATCTTCGTCAACCCGGCGATGATGGCCGATGCCGGCATTGATCCAGGCGCCGCCTTTGTCGCCACCTGCCTGGCCGCCGCACTGGGTACCCTGATCATGGGGCTGTGGGCCAACTACCCGATTGCCCTGGCCCCGGGCATGGGGCTGAATGCCTTCTTCAGCTACACCGTCGTAGGCTCCATGGGTTACAGCTGGGAAGTCGCGCTGGGCGCCGTCTTTCTCTCCGGCTTTCTGTTTTTCCTGCTCAGCGTGTTCAAGATCCGCGAGTGGATCATCAACAGTATCCCCATGCCCTTGCGCTCGGCCATTGCCGCCGGTATCGGCCTGTTTCTCGCGCTGATCGCGCTGAAAAACGCCGGTATTGTCGTGCCCCACGATGCCACCATGGTCGGCCTGGGTGATATGACCCAGCCCGCACCCATTCTGGCTGCACTGGGCTTTGTGCTGATCGTGGCACTGGCCTTCAAACGCGTCACCGGCGCGGTCATGATCGGCATTCTGGTGGTCACCGCCATCAGCCTGCTGCTGGGACTGAGTCAGGCTACGGGTGTAGTCTCGGCGCCACCCAGCCTGGCACCCACTTTTTTGCAACTGGATTTGCGCGGGGCTTTTGAAATCGGCCTGCTCAGCGTGGTGTTTGCTTTTCTGTTTGTCGACCTGTTCGATACCTCGGGCACCCTGATCGGCGTTGCCCAGCGCGCCAACCTGCTGGATGAGAACGGCCGCATGCCACGCCTCGGTCGCGCCCTGATGGCTGACAGCACAGCGACCATGGCCGGCTCGCTGATGGGCACCTCGACCACAACCAGCTACATTGAATCCGCCGCCGGCACCGCTGCTGGCGGGCGCACCGGCCTGACCGCCTGCGTGGTGGCCATACTCTTTCTGCTGTGCCTGTTCCTGTCACCGCTGGCCACGGCAGTACCCGCTTTCGCCACCGCACCGGCGCTCTTGTTTGTGGCCGTGCTGATGACCGGCGGCCTGGTACAGGTGAACTGGGAAGACCTGACCGAAGCCGCACCTGTGGTCGTCACCGCCATCATGATGCCGCTGACCTTCTCGATTGCCCACGGGATCGCCATCGGCTTTATTACCTGGACCGCGATCAAGCTGCTGTCCGGGCGTTGGCGCGAACTCAACCCCAGCCTGTACGCGCTGTCGGCCCTGTTTATCATCAAACTGGCGTTCTTCAACTGATGAGTACTGCATTCGACCCCAACCAATATGCCGCCCAGCTCGAGGCCAAGCGCCAGCGCCTGATCGAGCTGCTGCAACCCTTTGCCGCGCCAGAGCCCGAGGTGTTTGATTCACCGCCGGAGCACTTTCGTTTACGCGCCGAATTTCGCCTCTGGTATGAAAACGGCACCCCGCATTACGCCATGTTCGAACGCGGTGACAAACGCCAGCCCATTCTGTTGACCCAGCTGCCGATTGCCAGCCAGCGTATCAATCAACTGATGGGCCCCTTGCTGGAAGCCTGCAAGGCCGACCCCGTCCTCGGGCGCAAGCTTTTTCAGGTCGAGTTTCTTACCACTCTGTCCGGAGAAGCCCTGGTCACCCTCTGCTATCACCGGCCACTGGATGAAAACTGGGACGCGCCGGCGCGCGAACTGGCAGCCCGGCTGGATATTCAGCTGATCGGCCGCAGTCGTGGCCGCAAACGGGTACTGGACAAGGATTACATTACCGAGTGCCTGCAGGTCGATGGCCGTGACTGGCACTACCAGCAGATCGAAGGCGGCTTTACCCAACCCAACGGCGCAGTCAACCAGAAAATGCTGGGCTGGGCACTGGACGCTGCCGGGCATGATCAACGCGATCTGCTGGAGCTGTATTGCGGCAATGGCAACTTCACCCTGCCCCTGTCGACCCGCTTCCGCCGGGTACTGGCGACCGAGCTGGCGAAACGCTCGGTGTATGCCGCGCTGGATAACCTGGCCCACAACGGCGTGGACAACGTCACCCTGGTGCGACTGGCCAGTGAGGAAGTCACTCAGGCGCTGACTGGCGTGCGTGAATTCCGCCGTTTGCAGGGCATTGACCTGGACGGCTTTGATTTTTCCACCGTCTTTGTCGACCCGCCGCGCGCCGGCCTAGACCCCGCCACGCTGGAGCTGGTCAAGGGCTATGACCGCATCCTGTATATCTCCTGCAACCCGGAAACCCTGGCCGCCAACCTGACCGAACTGAACACCACCCACCGCCTGGTGCGCTGCGCCCTGTTCGACCAGTTCCCCTACACCCATCATATGGAGTCCGGCGTACTGCTGGAGCGCCGCTAAGACACCGTCTGCCAGACTTCCAGCTGCCCTGCCCGGCCAACGCGATAATCTCGTGGGGCCGGCACGGCAGCCAGCAATCCGTAACCTTCCAGAGCTGCGTGCACCCTTTCCTGCTCAACAGGCGGCAGGCGATGCAACACGTCGCCGGCACGCTGCAACAGATACAGCAAGTAAGGCTCAACCCCGGCTTGAATCGGCAGCCCACGAAACTGTGTCTGCACCTGTCCAATGTGCCGCTGATGCGGCTTGGCGCCAACCGGTTGGCCATCCGCAGGCTGCTTTTCAGCTACCCAGGCATCCATAAAGGCCAGCTTGTCGGTCAGCTCAGGAAATATGTCTGCAGCGACATGAGCCAGAAGCGGTGCCAGCGTATCCGGAATCGCATCATCAGCGATGAAATCAGTCCCGTAATCAGCAAACTCGACAACATCCAGACCTGGCGCCAGCATGCGTTCCACCCAGCGATAGACCCAGGGCGCCGTTGTTTTCATGATCCCGGCCGGTACCGGATCGCGGCCCAGGTGTGCATACAACGGGCCTATCAGCCCATAGTCGGCAATCGACGGGCGACCACCCAGCAGATAGGGATGTTGGGCCAGATGGGCATTCAGCAATTGCAGCAGATCATGGTAGGACGCCTCGATCAGCGGCGCTGTCTCCGGCGTCACACCCAGACCCGGCAGGTAGGATTGCATGCGCTGCATCACATCTTCTGCCAGCTCCGCCCCCAATGCGCTGGCGA
Organism: Halopseudomonas salegens; assembly: GCF_900105655.1. Lineage (NCBI taxonomy): Bacteria > Pseudomonadati > Pseudomonadota > Gammaproteobacteria > Pseudomonadales > Pseudomonadaceae > Halopseudomonas > Halopseudomonas salegens. The sequence continues at coordinate 514,288 of NZ_LT629787.1, read as the reverse complement.
AAGCATGACGAATAAAGGCTTCCTGCTGATCCAGAAATGACCAGCGATAATGCATGGCATGGCGCAACATGCTCTGGCAGCCGTAGTACTGCAAGACAATGGCCAGAATGCGCTGCAGGGGGCCCTGCGGATAAGCCGAGTACGGCACTCCAAGTACTTCGAAATGATCAATGATATCCAGGCTATCCTGAATGATCTCGCCGTCGATGGTGCGCAGCACCGGAATGATGCTGCGTCGCGTAACCGGCAATATTTCACTGGCAAAGCTCGGGTGGCGAGTTCCCAGTTCACGGTAGGCAATACCCTGAGTACGCAAGTAGGACCGGGCAATCCCGGTATACAGCGAATGCGGCATGCCGAAGAGTTCATGCACGGGGTTATCATTTATCACGCAGGCATCCTTTCTGCCCGACAGGCAGGTAATGAATCAGGCCTGCCAGCATAAACGCGGGCAGACCCGGCCGCCATACCCCGTGCCGGCCATGATGCCACTTTGCAGCTTACTTCTGATCCAGCTTGTCCTGGGTGCGCAGGCGAAAATCGCTGGCATGGTGACGCTCGGGCAACTGCTCTTCCGGTTTGCCCCAGGTGCGATTGACCATACGCCCTCGCTGTACCGCCGGCCGCTCGGCAATCATATGAGTCCACCGCTGCAAATGGACATAGCTGGCGGCATCGAGAAACTCGGCGGCCTCATAGACCTTGTTGGTGACCAGTGCGCCATACCACGGCCAGATCGCCATATCGGCAATACTGTATTCACTGCCCGCCATGTAATCATGTTCGGCCAGGTGGCGGTCGAGCACATCCAGCTGCCGCTTCACCTCCATGGTGTAACGGTTGATCGGGTACTCATATTTTTCCGGCGCATAAGCGTAGAAATGGCCAAACCCCCCCCCAGAATTGGCCCACTACTCATCTGCCAGAACAACCAGGACAGACATTCGGTCCGCCCACGGTGATCTTTTGGCAAAAAGGCGCCGAACTTCTCCGCCAGATACAGCAGAATGGCTCCGGACTCGAACACGCGCTGCGGTGGGTCAACGCTGATATCCAGCAAGGCCGGGATTTTTGAATTGGGATTTATCCCGACAAAACCGCTGCCAAACTGCTCACCTTCCATGATCTTGATCAGATGAGCGTCATATTCTGCTTCGGTGTAGCCCCGCTCAAGCAGTTCTTCGAGCAGGATGGTGACCTTCACGCCGTTCGGGGTAGCCAGAGAATACAGCTGCAATGGGTGCTCACCGACCGGCAACTCCTGCTCGTGGGTGGCGCCGGCAATGGGCCGGTTGATGTTGGCAAACTTGCCGCCGCTCCCCGGCTCCCAGGTCCAGACTCTGGGCGGCTGGTAGGTGTTATCACTCATTGGCATGTCCTTTGGTGTTGCTTCTGATACCCGACAGCATGCCACAGGTAGGTGACCGTGCGGCGACAGAGCTCACAGGGAATTCATTGCCGGGTCTTTCAGTCCGGCAAGCCGCGACTCAGAGCTTGGTCAGCCCGGCATACTCCACCCCGGACAACAAGGCCATCTCACGCTGCCAGGTGGCCAGATCACGCGGATTGAAATCGCTCAAGGCATGATGCCCGCAGGCCCTTGCCATCACCTGCATCAATTCAGTGGATGACTGCAAAAAGGTTTGCAGCTGGCCAGCCGACTTGTCCACATCCAGACGCTTGCGCAAATCTTCCCGCTGGGTGGCGACTCCCGCCGGGCAGTTATTGGTATGGCACATGCGCGCACCCACGCAGCCAACCGCCTGGATGGCACTGTTGGCCAGGGCCACGCCATCCGCACCCAAGGCCAGCGCCTTGACGAAATCCATCGGAACCCGCAAGCCCCCGGTCACGATCAGGGTGACACGGCCACTGACTTTCTGCTTGTCCAGATAGCGCCGGGCGCGGGCCAGCGCCGGAATGGTCGGCACACTGATGTGGTCACGGAACATCTCCGGTGACGCACCCGTACCGCCACCGCGCCCGTCCAGAATGATGTAGTCAGCACCGGCATCCAGGGCAAATTGAATATCCTGTTCGATATGGTTGGCACTCAATTTGAAACCGATCGGAATGCCGCCGGTGACCTCACGCACCCGATCGGCAAAACGCTTGAAATCGGCCACTGAACTCAAGTCCTTGAAAGTCGGCGGTGATACTGCTGACGTGCCCTCCTTGAGGTTACGCACCTCGGCAATCTTGCCGACATTCTTGTTCGCCGGCAGATGACCACCGGTTCCGGTCTTGGCAGCTTGCCCGCCCTTGAAATGGAACGCCTGTACCTTGGTCAACTGGGATTCGTTGTAACCATACTGGGCGCTGCCCAGTTCATAAAAATAGCGGGAATTCGCTTCTTGCTCTTCCGGCAGCATGCCACCCTCACCCGAGCAGATACCGGTACCTGCCATCTCCGCCCCTTTGGCCAGGGCTATCTTGGCTTCCTGTGACAAGGCGCCAAAGGACATATCCGACACCAGCAGCGGAATATCCAGCGTCAGCGGTTTCTTCGCTTCCGGTCCGATCACCAGCTCGGTCGCCACTGGCTCATCTTCCATCAGCGGACGCGTAGCCAACTGCGCCACCATCAGCTGCAAATCATTCCAGTCCGGCAAGCTGTGGCGCGGCACACCCATGGCTGCCACCGGCCCATGCGGGCCAACCCCTTTCAGTCCCTCACGAGCCAACTGATGAATGAACTCGACGGTGGGTTCTTCCGCGGTAGCTTTGGCAATCAGCTTGTCATCGTCCTTGCCAGGCCCCTCTTCACCCACCTGCTCGTCAGCAAAGTCTTTGTGCGTGCCATCACAAAAAGGCGCATCACCCGTATGTTTGCACTGGCACAGCCAGGCATCACCGGATTCATCGGCCACAAAGCTTTTCGGGGTAAAGCCGGTATCGGCATGCGAGCCATCGCAGAATGGCTGGTCCTTCGAGCGGCCGCAGGTGCAGAAAAAATACTCCTCACCCTCGGTAAGTTTTTTCTTGACTGGCTGGTTGTCGGCAATGACTGGTTTGGCCATAACATGCGCCTCTTATCTGGCTGATCAACTGATTATTCTGTCAACACGTTAGCAGCATGAGCGAAAACACGCCGTCCAGCACGGCTCGCAGAGTGCTACAAAAAGTTGCTCGCATTCGCGGAAAAGTCTATTCAGCTCCAGCCCAGCCAGATCAGCAGCACACCGATGAACACCCAGAAAGCACCAATGGTCCGCTTGACCCAAACCGGCAGACCGTCCACCCGATGGGCTACCTTTGCCACCTTCTCACGCCCCATCAAGGCAGTTACCGTACCCAGAACTACCGCAATTACCCCGAGTACCTGCAGAACACCCGGAAAAGCCGATTCAAAAGCGGCCAGCAAAAGCACCAGACCAAGAAATACCCGACCAATGACCGAGGCATAGAAGAGCGATTGCGTTCCTGCGTTGTCATCCAGCAGCGCGAACACTCGCTCCGGAAGCACCAGTACCGCCAGCCCGAGGAGCAAAACCAAGATACCCAATACGATTACCAGTACTGACATGCATCACCTGTCTGTGAATGTGTGTTGCTTTCAGCATAGTCAACAAGTAACGATTCGGCTTCTCACACACTCTTCATCGGTTCCGCCTCGCCAGCCGCACCTGCGCGACAAGTACACTGTGGTAAATGTAATACACCCAGTAAACCGGAACCGGAGCGATGACCAGCAAAGCCACCCATACGTATTTTTTCCTGCTGGCAGCATCACTGACCAGGTAGCAACCATGCAGCAAAATCACCAACAGAAAAGCCAGGACCAGCTTCAACCGGTATTCATGTAGCGGATTGCCCGCAGTTGCGAACGTGTTGAGAAATAAAAACAGGCCAAGCAGCAGTACACCCAGTATTCCCAGCCCATTGAAAAAAAGCCTGGCAGCCTTGCTCACTGCAGATCCTCCTTGTTACGACGTCCGCTTATGGAGTGTCGCCAAACGCAACGGTGAATCAGAAACCGTTACTGATTGAGGCCGAGCTCTCTTTGCTTTTTCTTGCTCAGGCCCGACGACACGATACGGTAGGATTGTTCCAGATAGTACTCGAGCTCATCAGTTGAACTCCCCGCCGCCGTGTAGCGCTGTATCCACTTCATACCGCGACTTGCCAGATAGGGCGCGGGCCTGAAACCCGGCTGTTCCAGGAGAAAATTGAAATTCAGCTCCGAAGCCTTGAAGGTGAATGCAGGCTCATCACCCTGACTCCATCCACCGATGGCAAATACCTTGCCGCCCACCTTCCAGACATGCGAACCGCCCCATTGCACACAATGGGTCGTCGCGGGCAACGCAGCACAAAAGGCATTGAACTCATCGTAATTCACCCGGCTACTCCTCGTGCTCCTGAAGCTGAAAACAGGCGTTTGCTACTCTTACTGGAACAGTAGCGGAAAAAACGGTTGCTGTAATAGCGAGTAACCTTCCTGAAACAGGAGTCACCATGTCGTCAGACTCAGCCAAACAGGCCACGCTTTATCGTATGGTCATGGAAAAACATCGTTGCCCCTTCGGCTTGAAGTCGCTCGATCTTCTGAAGCGCCAGGGCTACCAGGTAGCCGACCATCCGCTGACCTCGCGGGAGGACGTTGATGCTTTCAAGAAAGAACACAACGTAGACACAACCCCGCAGGTCTATATCGGCGACAGGCATATTGGCGGATACGAGGAACTGCGCAAACATTTCGGCAAGAAGGTCAAATCGGCTGACGAAACCAGCTACCGACCGGTGATCGCCGTATTCTGTGTCGCGGCCTTGCTCGCCCTGGCAGTCAGCTGGATGCTCGACGGCGAGCTCCTGACCATACGCAGCGGCGAGTTGTTTATCGCTTTCAGCATGAGCATTCTTGCGCTGTTGAAGCTGCAGGACGTTGAAAGCTTCTCCAGCATGTTTCTCAATTACGACCTGCTTGCCCGCCGGCAGGTGCCCTATGCCTATGTGTATCCCTATGCCGAGTTACTGGCCGGGGTGCTCATGGTCGCTGGTGCCCTGCTGTGGCTGGCCATTCCTGTCGCCCTTTTCATCGGTACCATCGGTGCGGTGTCGGTAGCCAAGGCGGTATATATCGACAAGCGCGAACTCAAATGCGCGTGCGTCGGCGGCAACAGCAACGTGCCCCTGGGCTTTACCTCACTGACCGAGAACCTGATGATGATGGCAATGGGGCTATGGATGCTGAGCTATTTCTTTTGACCGAAAAGTCGCCTGGATTTTTTATGGCATTTGCTCTGCAGCACATCCGCCCGTTGCTCCACCAGAGCAATAGCCTGATATGTGGACATGTCATTTTTGTCCGGCAACTGCTTCAAGCTGGTTGCCAGTACATCCAGGTCATTCAGGTCACCCAGTTGCCGGGCAAGCCTGGCGTAGCGACCGGCTAAAGCCCGGGCCTTGTTGTCGTCGGCAAGCACCGGCAACGCGAGGGCGAGATATTTGACCCAGCGGCGCAAACGATGCCAGTCCTCTGCATTATTGCCGCTGGCAGCAGCACGGTGAAAGCACTTGCGGGCTTTGCGATAAAGCCGCCCGTACCCGTCATGCATCAATTCGCGCTTACCGCATGACAGCTTCAGGTCATGCCAACGCTGCCGGTCGTGAATAAAGCCAGAAACAATCTCGGCCTTCAGCAAAGCTTGCTCAGGCACCTCAGGTTGCTGAGCGGCCAGTTGATCACGCGCACACCTGAGAGAAGCCAGCTCGGCTCCTTGGGCCTTGCGAATACGTTTATCCAGCGTTTTGAGCTGAACATGCTGATCACGAGCCTTCGCCAGTTGCTTGGCGGCCCGGCCAATCTCGCGGCTGGCTGTATCAGCCTGCCCTTTGGCCATAAAGGGTTTCAGTACTTGCCACAGCGCACGCAACTCTTTAATCGACACACGCAGGCAATGAACATCGGAAGGCGTGAGCTGCAGCCGGTTGGCAAATACCAGCGCACACTGCCTATGCAGTGCTTCAGCGCGACGGATCAGTGGTTTTGTGCTGTTGCCCGGCATACATCATCCCCGGTATTTTTTCTGGTAACCCTTGAGTTCAGTAGTCAGCTGGCCGCTGAATCGGTTCTTGCCCCTTACACCCGGTCAGCCACTCACCACGACAATACCGATCGCAACGGCGTAAACAGTCAGCATCAAGGTGCTTTCGAATCCAATGCGGCCAATCCCGTAGGTTTCACGCCTGACCAGCCCCATCAGCAATATGGCGGTCATCAGAATACTGACCAGCCCCCAGGTCATCTGAACCGGAGCCATGTCATGGTAGATGGAGCCGTGGGGGTAGCCCAGGTCGGCAGCCGCCACAACAAGCATATTGAAGCAATTGGTGCCGAAAATATTACTGACTGCCAGCGTCAGGGCCCCATAGCGAATCGCTGCGATGGTGGTCACCAACTCGGGCGTCGAGGTTGCCAAAGCAGTCAACAGGCCACCGACCAGGGTATCGGAAAGCCCGGTCTGATCAGCGATGCCTTTGGCCGCCTCCATCAATACCCAGCCAGTGACGCATGTCACCGCAGCCAGAGCAATAAAGCTCAACCAGGCGGCTGACAAGCTGCCGTGGTATGTCTCTACCGGCTTGTCGGGGACCGTCTGAACCGTCACCCGCGGAAACCACATGGGTTTTTCCTGAGTCAGGTGAACCAGACGCAGCCCGAACAGATAGGCAGCCACGATGACCAGGGTAACCGGGTGTACTCGCCAGTCGGCTATCGACGGGGTGACAATGGCAAGCAACGGCAGGGTCAATAATACGATCAACAAACCCGCCAGCATCAGATTCGCTGATGAGGCAGCGGCATGTTCCAGATTGGCTTTGCGATAGAACATATCGGCAATACCCAGAAATGCCAGATTGACTGCCATACTGCCCATGACATTACTCATGGCCAGATTGGGTCGGGCATCCATTGCCGCACTCAGGGTCGCTGCAAAATCAGGCAGCGACGTCACCCCCGCCAGCAGCACAATGCCGAACAAGGCTTCACCCATACCGGTGCGATCAGCCAGTTCATCGGCCAGTCTGGCCAATCGACTGCCGGCGATGATGATAGTCAGAGCGGCAATACCAAAGGCAATACTGCTGGGAATCAGGGATGAAAACATACGTGTCCTCTGACCGGGGTGACGGTTCTGACCTTGGTACCACTAATCCCGTCCGGGTTAAAGCCAGTGCCATTATTCAAGCACTTGCCAACCGACTTATGCCCATTTGATCCCGGCTCAGACAGAACCCTACCGGCCGCCATCAAGACAGGCGATAGAGCAACGAAGATTGCCCGCCCTAACCGGCGGGTTTGCGATGTGCTTTTTCCCAATGCTCGATCGATGCAGCCGCAAATGCTTCAAAGCCGGCACGGGAAGCAAAGCTACGCTGTGGAACAATATGGAACAGATAACCCGATATCTGGAATATCAGGTATTGCCCAGCCATTTCAACCTGTCTGATGCCTGACCATTTGCTCAAGCCCTCATTAGCCACTGTTTGTTCATGCAACCCATCTGCAGACAGGGTGTAGACATGCTCACCCAGTATGCCGTTGCCGACCGACGACATAAGCAGAATCGAGACAATCGAAAACACGACCCCTACCAGGGTACCGACAATACCGCCAGCAAGTGAACCAACCAGCGCAGCCACCCAGTTGACTGTGGTTTGAGGGAAACCACTCATCCAGCAAATGACAGCGAAAGCAAACAACGCCAACACCAGCATGCCGATATAGGTTGATCTTTGCCTGGGCAAGACAAGCAGGTTCAGGCGGATCAGGTCCATTTTGCGGATATTCGTAGTTACTTGCATGCCATTCCTTGCATATAGCGCGTCAATACATCAGCTGGCTGTCGGTTCCCGGCACCCGGATAGTCATGTTTATTCGGGCGGCACATAGGCTTCAGGGAATTTGGCCACATCATCATTCAGCTCAAACCAGTTTGCCTTCGATGCATAGTAAAAATGCGCCACTGGCCTGGTCGCCAGATCACCATCCAGCGTGCCTGCCCTGACGCGCAATACGTGGGGCAAGTCGGTGCGTTTGCTGAAAAGCGGAGAACCGCACACCTTGCAGAACACACGCTGTTTGCCCGGCGATGATTCGAACTCGGTCAGCAAGTCCGAACCTTCCAATAGCCTGTAGGCGGATACAGATACCGGAATATTCGTGGCAAACGCCGAACCTTGAGCCTTGCGGCACTGGGAACAATGGCAGACCTGAACAGGTTCAAGTTCACCTTCAATCTCAAACTTCACACCGCCACACAGACAACGACCGCTAACCATGGTTACTCCTTAACCTGAAAAAACCTGCTCCAGAGTCTTGCGACCAACTAGCTGACCATGAGCACTCAAAAGCTCGACCCTGGCTGTTTGAGAAACTCTACTTCCTCTGGCGTAGAACTGCGACCGAGGATTTTATTTCTGTGCGGATAGCGACCAAAACGGTCAATAATTGCTTTATGACGCAGCTCGTAATGGTGATTACTGGCCGGCGCATACTCCTTGAAGAGGGCTTCTGCCAATACGTGTATCTGTTTCGATTCACTGTGCATGTATGGCATCAACAGAAAGCTTCCCTGCACCGGGCTCAACACGTTCAACGCGCCGGCCGAAACAGCTTCCTGCGCCAGGACCAGCGCAATCGTATCCTGGGCGAACGCTTGCGGGGTATTGCGGTACACATTGCGGAAGAACTGATCCAGCACGATGATTTCGGCCAATCGACCTTCTGCAGCCTCTCGCCACTCATACAATTCCCCGACAGCAGCTTGCTCCATCACCCCCATAAAACGCTGACGAATCAGCTCATCAAACTGGCTGTCCGACGCGAACCAGCGTTTCGAATCAATGTCCTCAAACCAGAACGAGAGAACCTCTGTATGCATTCGTCGCCTCCAGACAGGCTGCATGATGAAAATTGAATCAGTGTCAGTATCGAGCCACCAGCGTTTGATTGCGCCCTGCCATTTTCGCCTCGTACATTGCCCGGTCAGCCAATTCAAACAGCGTTTCGTAGGCGTTCACTTCTTCTTCCAGGCGCTCCGATGACGCCACCCCGATGCTGATGGTCAGGGGTTGCCCGGCAACCTGAATCTCGCCAACCAGCGCATGTAAACGTCGAGCAAGAATCACAGCGTCCGCCTCGCAGGTATCCGGCAGCACAAAGGAAAACTCCTCACCACCGTAACGACCCACCACATCCGACTCCCGCGCATGCGCACGCAGCACAGCGGCCAGGCGTTTCAGTATCTCATCACCCGCCAGATGCCCCTGGGTGTCATTGACCTGCTTGAACTTGTCAATATCAAGCACAACCACGGAGATCGGACTTTTGCTGCGCTTTGCCTGAGCGAGCAACTGTTCCGCCCGACGCTTCAGTTGCCGACGGTTGACCAGGCCGGTCAATTCATCCGTCACCGACAGCTGATATAGCTGTTCACTGTATGATTCCAGCTGTCGTCGAGCCTTGACAAGCTCCTGATCCAATTGATTACGGCGGGTCGCGCCGAACAGGCTCCAGCAGATATGTCCCTGATCACCAGCGGTCAAGGAGGCATTGATGACCACAGGAATCGTTTGGCCTTCAGCCGTTTTGATGTCCAGCATGACTTCATCACACTCCCCCTCATGCAGCAACAGGGGTAGCAAGTATGTATCGAGCATGATGTTCGAAGCGGGCGTCAGCAGCTCTGTCAGCTTGCGTCCGACCAAAGCCTCGCTGGCTATGCCAAGTAATTTTGCGGCACCGGCATTGGCAAACAGCAACTGCTGGCCTCCCTGTTTATCCGGACTGGCGGTTACCAGGCAGGCACAGGGAAAATCATCCGGCCCCCAGTGTTTCTGTTGCGGCATGGCAGCACCCTAGCGAGACAGAAAGGCAAGCACCTCGGTGCTCACCTTTTGTGGGTAACTCATGTGGAAACAGTGCCCCTCGGTATCCAGAGTCACCAGCGTGCTTCCCGGCATCTGTTGATGCATATATTCGCCCACTGCCGGGTTGGCCAGGACATCGGACTGTCCTTGCAGCAACAGCGTCGGATGGCGAACCGCAGACAGAATATGACGATAATCGGAAAAGAAGGTAGCATTGGCGAAAGTCCTGGCGACCAGGGGATCCGTTGAACAGAAACTCCCCGACAGCTCACCGGTCAGCTCGTCGGAGACCTCCTCGCCCATGGCCATGGGGGCCAGGTAATTGGCCCAGCCAATGTAATTCTTGTCCATCAGATCCAGTAGTTGTTCCAGATCCTCACGCGAGAAGCCGCCCTGGTAATCCGGTGGTACATTCAGGTAACAGGGTGAAGGGCCCAGCATGATCAGATCACGGAATCGTTCCGGCTGCTCCAGCGCAGCCAACAGCCCGATCACACCGCTGACCGAGTGGCCCACAAAACTGATGTCGCGAAGATCATAAGCCTCACAGATATCCAGTACGTCCTGAGCGTAGCCCTCGAGACGACTGTAACGGTCGACACTGAAAGCGCTCAACCGCGAATGGCCACTACCGACATAGTCGAACAGCAGCAACCGGTAGGTCGCAGAGAATTCAGGCGTCATGAATCGCCATACATTCTGATCACAACCAAAGCCGTGCGCCAGCATGAGCACCCGCTTGCCCTCACCCATAAACCGCACATTGTTGCGCTCAGCAATATCCTGCTGACTCATACGACGTCTCCGTAAACCCGGTGCCTGAACGCAACCGACGCAGCCAGAAAGAGCCTGGACAATGACCTCTGTAATCCCACCAGAAGCGCCGCCAGCGTCGCCAAGGCAACGCTGGCACCTATGCGCAGGGGCTAACTTTCATCCAGTATAGTGGAAGTTTGCTCGGCTTACGGTGACTGTTTTACGCATCCGAAGGCAGATCTTTGAGCAGGCCCGCCATATCTTCAGCATGTTCTTCTTCCTGAGCCAGAATTTCTTCGATGATGCGCCGTGAGGTCGGATCCTGATCCCCCAGATAACGGGCTATTTCACGATAACTGTCGATAGCAATCCGCTCGGCCACCAGATCTTCCAGAATCATTTCACGCAACGTATTGCCCTCGACGAATTCAGCATGCGAGCGACTCAGCAACCCCTCAGGGGAAAAGTTCGGTTTACCACCCAACTGAACAATACGTTCGGCCAGCCAGTCAGCATGCTGCTGCTCCTGATCCGCGTGCTCCAGAAACTCTTTCGCCGCCACGTTGGCCTTGATGCCGTCGGCACGGAAATAATGACTTTTGTAGCGCAAGGTACAGACGATCTCGGTCGCCAGCGCTTCATTGAGGATATTGATGACATTTTCCCGGTTCGCGGTATAGCCTTCGGTAACCGCACCATCTTCAATATGCTTGCGTGCACGTTCGCGCAGGGTTTTCACGTCAGTCAGAAATGGTTTGTCGGTCATGCTGGTCCTCCGTTGCAATTCTCGGATTTCAGGCAGTTCGTACAAGCCCGTTACATTTACTATGGGTTCTAAGACGCGGTTTTTCCAGCCGACGTGGCGGACAATCCCGTTACCGGGGATTGCGGAAGGTGCGACCGATACTCCCCCGGCGTCATCCCGGTCCAGCTGCGAAAGGCGCGGATAAACGAGCTTTGCTCGGAATAGCCGAGCAACAGCGCCACGTCGGTCTGTGCCAGCGCCGGATCGGCCAGATACTGCCTGGCGAGGGTATGTCGGGTATGCGCGAGCAGGCCGCGATAGCTGTAGCCGGCGCTGCTCAATTGACGATAAAAGGTGCGTAGAGAGCAGTCCAATGCCTGAGCGACCGTTTCAGCACTGACATCGCCATTTTTCATCGACTCGACAATCTGTTCCTGCACCTGCGCAAAAAAAGCACCCGTTGCCTGCCCACCTTCGAGCCGTGGTGGCTGATTGAGAAGCGCCCGGGCCTGTTGTTCCAGTAACCGCAACAAATATGGGTCCTTGCTGGAAATCGGTAGCGCCAGTAGATGTGCCGGTATCGCCAATTCAATACCGCTGCAGTCAAATTCGACCGGACAACCCAGCAAAGCCTGATACACACCTGTATCAGCCGGGCGGGTAAAGGGTAAACCGGCATGCAGTGGCGTTATCGGCCGGCCAACCAGGGATTGGCACAAACTGACAAAAACCGCCAGGCTGAACTCAGTCGCCAGGGGCGTATTGGCCACCGCCTGAGTCCAGCGCATGTAAAGCACGTTTTCCTTCAGCCAGGCGCGCGATGTCAGGCCACCCTGCAGCAAACCCTGGTAACGGTGATACCTCGCCAGTGCCTGCCCCAGAGTGCCGCAGGACGACACCATGTAACCCACAACGCCAAATTGCCTGGGTTGGCCAGACAGCCCCAAACGAATACCCAGAGCATCGACCGGGTCCAGCTGCCAGACCGACTCAAGCAACTCACAGAATTGCTGCGCTGAAACACTGGGCGATTCCAGCGCGGTGGCCATCTCGACCAGCAATGCGTCAGCAGGCAGCCCGCGTTCGCGCACATAGCCTTGCAGGGTCTCGATAAAACCGGAAGGGATGAAGTCAGTTTTGCTCATGACTGGCACTATCGGTACACTGGCACAAAATGTCAATCAGGCACTTGTTGCCAATACGCACCGCCAAGCCCGGACATACAATACGGGCTTTTGCTGTCCCTGCCCGGAGTAGATCATGGCCTACGTAGTCACCCAGAGCTGTATTGGCAACAAACACACCAGTTGCGTTGATGTCTGTCCAGTTGAGGCGTTCCGTGAAGCGCCTGAGATGCTGTTTATCGATCCGGATGTGTGTATCGACTGCAATGCCTGCGTCTCGGCCTGCCCCGAGGGGGCTATTTTCCCGCAAAGCATGGTGCCAGAGGACCAGCACATCTTTATCGCGCGAAATGCCGAGGGGGCGAAAACTCTCCCGATCATCCGCGAAAGCATTCAGGCCGGTCAGCATGCCGCCAGCCCGCTGGCACGCCTGCCTGGGCGTTTTGCCATTGTCGGCTCCGGCCCCAGTGGCTTCTACGCGGCTGAAGCCCTGATGAAGCAGATGCCGGCAGCACGCATTGATATGTTCGAGCGTTTGCCGACACCTTTTGGTTTGGTGCGCTACGGCGTGGCCCCGGATCACCCGCGCATCAAGTCGGTCACTGCCGGGTTCGAGCGCATTGCCGAGTCGCAGAATTTCCGTTTCTTCGGCAACGTCCAGATTGGCCGGGACCTCTCCAGCGCCGATCTGCGCCAACACTACCATGGCGTGATCTACGCCACCGGTGGATCACAAAGCCGGCCGCTGAGCCTGCCCGGCGCGGAAGCCGGCAATATCTTCGGCTCCTCGAATTTCGTTGGCTGGTACAACGGTCATCCGGATGAAGTCGCACTGGCACCAGCTCTCGCTGGCCCCACTGCCGTGATCATCGGCATCGGCAACGTGGCACTGGATATCGCCCGTCTGCTGGTGCTGCCGAACGAGCAACTGGCCAAGACAGATATTGCCGATGACGCCTTGCAGGCCCTGGCCAGCAGCGGCATCGAGGAAGTACAACTGCTGGCCCGTCGTGGACCAGCGCAGGCTGCCTTCACTCCGAAAGAACTGGAACAGTTGATGGCCATAGAAGGCCTGCAGCTGCTGGTTGATCCGGCCGATCTGGAGCTGGATGACACCACGGAAAAACAGCTGGAACAACCCGAGTTCGCTGAAGCTCGGCAAAACCTCAGCCTCCTGCGTGAAATCGCCGCCCGGCCCCAGGCCGAAGGCAAGCGTATCCGCTTTATGTTCTATACCAGCCCGACTGGTTTCAGTGCCGATAACGGCCAGGTCAGCACCGTACATGCGCAACGTACTGAACTGGTGCGCAATGATCAGGGTGAACTGGTTGCCCGCCCCTCTGACAAGACTCTTGATATACCCGCCAGCCTGGTGGTGCATGCCATTGGTTATCAGGGCTCGGCCATCGACGAACTGCCCTTTGATACCGGGCGCGGTGTTATCCAGCATGAGCAGGGCCGTATCAGTGGTAACCCGGACAGCCGTGATTATGTTGCTGGCTGGATCAAGCGCGGCGCCAGCGGCGTGATCGGCAGCAACCGTCAGTGTGCCACGGAAAGCGTGCAGCGCCTGCTGGATGACCTGGGGGACAGCCTGCCGAGCCTCAGCGGGGAAGAGATCGACACCCTGTTGAGCGCACGCAAGATCGATACCGTCAGCCTGGCTGACTGGCGCCTGCTGGATCAACACGAACAGGCCCGGGGCCGCGCCGAAGGCCGTACCCGGAGCAAGATCGTCAATGTCACCGAGATGCTCGGCGTGATCCACGACGCCCGCGCCCGCGAGGCCGAGCAGGCCAGAATGCCGGTGAAAACCCACTTCCGCGCCTGCACACTGTGCGAGGCCATGTGCGGCGTGATCATCGAAACCCGCGGAGAGCAGATCCTGTCGATCAATGGCGATCCGGATGATCCGCATAGCGAAGGCCATATCTGTCCGAAGGGGTATGCCCTGCAGGATCTGCACAACGATCCTGACCGCCTGCGCACACCACTGGAAAAGGTCAACGGCGAGTGGCTGCCAATTGATTGGGACAGTGCCCTGGATAAAGTCGCCGCCAGGATCGTGGATATCCAGCAACGCCATGGCAACGATTCCATTGCCGGTTACTGGGGCAACCCGTCCTCGCACAATCTGGGGCTGATGCTGGCTTCCGGTGCCCTGCGCAAGGCGATCAAAACGCGGAATATCTCCTCAGCTGCTTCACTCGACCAGATGCCACACCAGTTGGTGTCCTACCTGATGTTTGGTCACAGCCAGCTGTTCACCATTCCGGATATCGACCGCACCCAATACATGCTGATGCTGGGTGCCAACCCGGCTGCGTCCAACGGCAGCCTGATGACCGCCGGTGATATTCTCAAGCGACTGGAGCGAATTCGTGAGCGCGGCGGCAAGGTCGTACTGGTGGACCCGCGCCGCACCGAGTCAGCACGCTATGTCGATCAGCACCTGTTTATCAAACCCGGTACTGATGCCTTCTTCCTGCTTGGTCTGATTCGCCATGTACTGGACAAGGGCCTGACCAAGCCAAGCCGCCTGCAGGAACTGGCGGATAACTGGGATGCCCTGGCGCCACTGTTCGAGGGAATCACCCTGGAACAGGTCAGTGCCCGCTGCGGGATTGCCGTCAACGAGATCAAACGCATTGCCGAAGACTTTGCCGCCGCCGAATGTGCGGTCTGCTACGGCCGTATGGGCGTATCCACCCAAAGCTATGGCGCGCTCAACCACTGGCTGATGCTGGTCCTCAACATTCTCACCGGCAACCTCGACAGCCCCGGCGGCATGATGTTTACCACGCCCGCTTTCAACAAGGCGCAGAGTCGCCCCATGGGTAGCTTCAATCGATATCAGAGCCGTGCACGCGGCTTGCCCGAGTTCGACAGCTACTTCCCGGCGGTGACCCTCGCGGAGGAAATGCTTACGCCCGGTGAAGGCCAGGTGCGTGGTTTTATCTGTGTCGCCGGCAATCCGGTGCTGTCAACGCCCAACGGGCGGCAGATGGACGAAGCGCTGGAACAACTCGAGTTCATGGTTTCGCTCGATTTCTACCTGAACGAAACCTCACGCCATGCCGATATCATCCTGCCACCCACCGGGCCGCTGGAACACGAGCAATACGATATTGTGTTCAACATGCTCGCAGTGCGTAACCTGGCGCGCTACAGCGACCCGGTATTCGAGGCACCGGAAGGCACCCGCTGTGACTGGGATATCATGCAGGGCCTGACTGAACGCATCATGGCGCTGAAGGACCCGGATGGCGCTCCACCACGTAAAATGCCCAGCCCGGAACAGATTCTCGACCATGGCCTGAAAACCGGCCCTTACGCCGAAGGATTCAATGAATACAACAGCGGCGAGCCGGTTAAACACGACGAGCCGCTGAGCGTCGACGTGCTCAAGCGTTACCCGCATGGTCTGGATCTGGGGCCAATGCGTGAATCTTTCCCCGGCTACCTGTTTACTTCAGACAACAAGTTGCATCTGACACCACCAGAGCTGGTCACAGACCTGGGCCGCGCCATGGCCGAATTGCGCGGGGATGAAAATGGTGAGCTGATGCTGATCGGTCGACGTGACCTGCGTACCAATAACTCCTGGATGCACAACAGTCAGCGCCTGGTCAAAGGTGGTGACCGCTGCAACCTGTTGATCAATCCGGCGGATGCCGAGCGCTTGAGCCTCACCCATGGCAAACAGGCGCGCATCATGTCGCGCACCGGTGAGCTGATGGTCAGTGTGCAGGTAACGGATGACATCATGCCTGGGGTGGTCTGCCTGCCGCATGGTTGGGGCCATGATCGCGAAGGCGTCAGCATGCGTATTGCCGAAAGCAATCCCGGCATCAACGTCAATGACATCACCGATGATCAAGTGGTTGATGTGCTATCTGGCAACGCAGTGCTTAACGGTATTCCAGTATCGGTCGTCGCGGCATAAGCCGCTAACGTCTCACCGAATCGCCGTGAACATCCAGCCCCGCAAAATGAACAATTTTGCGGGGCTGTGACTTTTATAATCTGGTTATTTTTCAACCAACCGTGCGCGTACCCGTGGCAATTGGGCCGGGTAATTTTCCTGAATAAAGGTAACCAACCCTTCTCGGATGGCGCATCTGAGGTCCCAGTTGTTGCTCGAGTTCGCAGCGCTCATCAGAAACCGGACCTGTAATGCCTGGTCACTGGAGTCAGTAACCTGCACCGTGGCCAACTGACCGTCCCAGAGGGGCGACTCGGCAAGCAAGCGGTTGAACTCCTGCCGCAAAGGCTCCACTGGCATGGTGTAATCCACCCATACAAAAACACTGCCCAGCAAATCAGAGGTATTCCTTGACCAGTTCTGGAACGGGTTTTCGATAAACCATTGTAAAGGCACCACCAGCCTGCGCAGGTCCCAGACCCTCAAGACCACATAGGTTGACGTCACCTCTTCCACCCAGCACCACTCGCCTTGTACATGCAGCACATCGTCGATACGAAAAGGCTGGGTCAGAGCAATCTGCATGCCTGCCAACAAATTGCTGAGTACCGGGCGCGCAGCAAACCCGAGAACCAGGCCGCCGACACCCGCAGAAGCCAGGAGACTGGCGCCCATGTGCTGGACAGACTCAAAGGTCATAAGAGCCGCGCCAAAGCCGATGATTACAACAAGAATATTCAAGGCCCGAACCAGAAACCGGGTTTGTGTTTCAACCTTACGCGCTCTCTTCCACCGCCCCTCCTGCACTGGATTCAGTGCCACTATCACGTCAGCAATGGCGGAAGCCAAACGAACCGCGGTCCAGGTTAGGGTAAGAATGAGCAACAAGGTGGTAACTTGTTGAACGGCTGCTATAAAAGGAAGGTCTTCTGGAGCGGTTTTCAAAGAAACCGTGAATGCCAGCAGGCATACGGCAACGCCGAGGGCTCGAGCCGCGGCATCCAGAAAAAGCCGCAGCACCGTGCGCGATTCAGAGAAATGCCGAAAAACAGCCAGCGAAATCCGAAAAATTACATAAGTGGCCAGCACAGCAAAGATTGCCGAGCCGCCGGGCCACAACCATGCTTGAACCTTCGCTTCAAACGCTTCCAGCATCAGCCCTCCACAAACACAAGCCTGACAGCAAGTAGCAGGTCAAGCATATAGTGTGCTGACTGCTTTACTGTAAAAACACTATAGCAGTCAGATCTTTTGTCAGAGTTAATTATCCGGCTGTCTTGATCGCGAATGGGGGCGCACCAGCCACCAGCTGGCGAGCACCAGGCTGCCAAACACTGTATACAACAGCACAAACACCCAGTCTGGCGCACTGTAATAAAGTAGCTGCTGCAACCAGTGCTGGATAAAGGACCCCGAATAAGCCGCCTCCCCTGCCTTGGCACGCAGCGCCATTTCCCAACCAGTCAGTGGGCAGATCACGCCCAGCCAGGCCTGTAACACAACGATGGCAATGGCAACCAGATGCGCCAGGCGGAAAAACCGGTTTCTCACCCACTGCCATTGCAGTGCATAGCCGAGATAAATCGCCAGCAGCCCACACACCACAAAGAGCACAAAGAGCACGTGAACAACCAGAATGAAGTCGGCCAGCCAGAGAAAAAGTAACTGTCTGGTCACGTCGCTATTCAACTCCTGTACAGAAGATGGAGTACATAGCCTGAGCATCCTCCCACAAACAGGCCAATAAAGTTGACCGGGTGCAATAACCACAAGGCCTGGTTGATCGCATACAGCATGGCAAGGCCAGACAGATATCCAAAGGCAGCCGCAACAAGCACATAGCTGGCTCTGGATTTCAGTACTTTGCTCAGGGCCAACTCAAACGCGACGAAGGCCAGCAGAGAAGGGATGAGAGTTAACACGAATGCAGCACCCAGTATGAATGGCAGCTCGGCCACAGCATCATCCAGCGATTCGGCCAGGCTGCCATCATCCAGGCCAAAAAGAATCAGCATAACCAGCAAACCCAACATTGGCGGCAATAGCATAACGGCAAAAAACCTTGCCAACACCTTCAAACGTCAACCTTTTGCTTGTTGTTGAAATGCATTTCACCCACCCGAATATCCTGGATCAGACTGAGCATTGGTTGCGTCCCGCATCTCCGCCCAGTCAATGGTGCCAGAGCCGGCATGAGCCTGTCTGCGCCTTTCCTGTAGCGCTTATCCCCGGGCCAGAACAATCAACCGGTCGCCCGACTGCAACGCCAGCCGCATACTGCGGGATGGATTGAGCACTGCGTGGCGACCCAGATCGTCAGGCACCGCACGCCAGATACCCAGGGCAACTTCACCGGTTTCTGCCAGCGTCTTCTCCAGGCGTTGAAAATCAGAACTGGCCGGCAGCGGATAGTCATCAGGATTGCGGAACTGGATCTCGCCTCCCCCGGCCATGAAGAGATCATCCAGCACCACGCGCAACTCTCTGCGCAGAGCCACCTGAGCCAATACATGGCTGAGGATCATCGGACTGATCAGCATTTCACTTGAATTATCGGTCAGCAGGTGGCGATTGCCAGGATCGCTCAGCTCCATTATCAGCTGGGGACGACGGGAGGAGCGCTCAAGCACATCTTCCAGCTGCAAGTAGCCAACCATCACCCTGGCATCGGCCTCTTCACCGGAATCCACGCGATCGCTGCTGAGAAAAACAATACTGTCGTATTCTGACGGATTCAGACGACTGATTTCGGACTCAACCATGAAGTCCGCCTCAATATGTCGACAGGATACCTCGCCACCATCGGCCAGGTAGCCATTGATAGCCTGCTCCCGCTCATCGGCCGGCACCACGGAAATCAGGTCAACTGTATAATCAACAGCCGGATAGCTGCCCATTTCCTGCAGCAAAGCAGGTACGCGACGGTTCCAACCGAAAACCAGCACTCGACGCGAGCAGGTTACCTGTGCAACAGGTGCCGACGGCAACACAAGATTGACCTCAGGCAACAGCCCACCAGCCTTGTCGGGCTCAGTCTCCGCATAATCTCGAGCCAACATGACAACCTGGTCCTCTGCGGCCACCTGATAGTCGCCAGGCGCCGGGAGCATAACCTTCCAGCCACCCCTCTCGGCAGGTGAAAGCAGCCCCATAACAATCGCCAGGGGTCGCGCAGCGGCTAACGCTTGCAGCGTTTGACCGACCATTGTCTCGCCACTGCGCACATAAATATCGTTGCCGTCAGTATCAGACAGCAGCTCGTTATACACGTCAGAAAGCCCAGGGTGTATCAGGTTCTGGGCAATCAGGCGGCTGATGGTTGCATCACCAGCTACCACTTCAACCGCTCCGGGATAGGCCCGCTCGAGTACCGGCAGTTTGCGCATATCCTGAAGTTCAGCAACGCAAAAAGGCAACGGGAGATCAAAATACCTGGCCTGGGAGGCTATGGAAAGCAGCGCCTTGACCGTCTGGGCATCGGAGGTTACCAGCTCACCAGGGGCGTGTTCGGCACTGGGGATAATGATTGCAGCAGCCTGAAGACAGGCCACCCGATGCAAGGCCTCTGACTGGATCGGCAACCCCGAGCGCATGATGATTTCCCGGAAACGTCCGCTTATACCCGGTTCATTGCGCAGTTCCAGGGCCTGCTCGGCGGAAACATCCTCGGCAAGAATCACCAGTTTCAATTTTTGCGTATCGTTCTTTTCCAGAAAACGCTTCATGCGACCACTGGAACTCATCAGCTCTGCCGCCAGTAAAGCGGTCTGACTGGTCCAACCCAGAATGGCCACATGATTTTTCAAGGCTACCGGTGTTAGTCCCCGCTCAAGGTCACGCATCACGGTGATCAGCCAACTGGTCATAATGGCTACCAGGGCGCCCAGAAATACAACGTAGCCACTGACGGTCAACATGGTCGACACAAAGCGCTGCCAGGTACCCTCATCATCCCCGAGGTAGCCAGGATCCGTCAGTCGCAGAAAGGCCCACCAGACCGCCTGCCCAAGCGTTTCAAACGGACCCTCAAAAGGTGCCACCAGCAAACCACCGGTCAAGGAAATCAGCCCTACTACCACGGCCACAACCAACAGCTGGAAAAAGGCACCCTTGACGAACTGCCTCTCAATGAAAAACCGCAACCGATCGACAAATCGCAATGGCAACATCGTGAACTACCCCGTTTCCTGCAGTTGGTAATCGAGCGCTTGAAGGACGACAGAATAGTCCATACTCATGGAAATCCACTTTGCAACAAGCGCCGGGGGCGCTTCAGTAACATCCAGCGACGTTGCCGGAAAATCCACGCACAACCCCTACTCATTTCGCGTGATAACAAGAAACCTGCTGCACACGAGAGACATCATTTCAAGTTTGGCATATCCCCGTCAGGTATAGACAAGGCTTCCAGAGGACAAACCGCAACCGGATTGCGCGCAAATACTCGCTCGGCAAAGGCATCAACCCGGAACATCCGCAGCTTCATTGCCGCCTTCCCGGGATTCATCATAAAGCCGCTGTTTCAGGAACTCTGTGCCAAATGGCGACGCAAGGCGCGCTCAACAGCCTGCTCGGCATGTATCTCCGTTGTGTCGTATAGCCGAACATCCGTATCCAGGCGCTGAATAAGCAGGCCTATCTCCGTACACCCCAGAATTACCCCTTGAGCCCCACGCTGAGCCAATGACGCGACCACATCCAGATACGCGTTCTTTGATTCCGGCCTGACCACACCGCGACACAGTTCACTATAAATCACAGTATGGACAAGTTCTCGCTGGAAATCTTCCGGCACCACAACCCGGATGCCATGAGCCTGAAGACGCTCGCGGTAAAATGCCTGTTCCATGGTGAATTTCGTACCCAGTAGCCCTACGCAGGACACGTCGTCTCGCTGCAGTGCGTTGACTGTAGCCTCCGCAATATGCAGCAAAGGAATGTTTACCGCCTGCTCGATTTGCTCAGCCACTTTGTGCATTGTATTCGTACAAAGCACCAGAAAATCGGCCCCTGCGGCTTCCAGCGCCGAACCGGCTGCCCCCAGAATTTTCGCGGTTGCCTCCCAGTCACCCTGATGCTGCAGCGATTCAATCTCGGCAAAATCAACGCTGTAGAGAACAAGTCTGGCCGAATGAAGCCCGCCCAGCTTGTCTCTTACCTTCTGATTGATCAGTTTGTAATAGGTCTGGGTTGATTCCCAGCTCATGCCACCAATCAGGCCTATTGTTTTCATCTGGAACCTCCTTGCTGTTCCATACCGTCAACGCCGAGTTTGCATTGTGAGTTCTGGCTGACCAGCCCGACATCGAGCCGGTCTCGATTGAGCTTGAGCGGTATTGCCCAAGCGAACGATGCGCGACGACCTTAATTGATCAGACTTTGTCGAGCAGTTTTCTCAGCTCGGACGGGCTCAGGTCTTTACCAACCCAAAGCGCAACTTTGCGAGCGCCAGCGCCGTAACACAGTTCCCTGTAAATCCGCTCTTCAACCTGGCTGAGACCACCATCAACCATTTCTTCCGGGTGGATGACAACTGCCACAGATTTGGGGATCAGGCTTTTACCGACCACTGACGCAATGGCTTTTTTCAGACAATTCTCGGCGATGGAAAACTCGCCGACCAAAAGTCGCCTGGTTGTGAAAACCTCGGTAGATCTGAAGCTCTGCTCACGACCCGGCTCAGACAGCAAAGAAATCCTGAAAGTATCCGTCGCAACTTTTACATAAAGCTCAACGGTTAGCGCTTTTCTCAAGGTGTCATGTCCTTAGGTCGAAAGTCAGGGTTTCGGCCGACGCCAGATACAGAGTAGCCCGTAAAAGCCATATCGCAATGGCGAGCTGACTCGAGCTGCAAACTCGAATCAAGCACCCCCACCCCACTCACCGTGCCAATAAGCGGCACTCTCAGACGTCTGCTTGATGATGGCGTCCGTTTCAACAGGAGCGCGCCAGATTTGAATAAGATATCGCTGGCCCGGAACAACTGATTCGCCATCGTCATCATCATCGTAGTCTTTATCCATGCCGATAATATGATACCGGATCCGGTATGAGCCCTGTTCCAGCTCAAGATCGTAGGCACTTTCACACGCCCACTCGCACAGCGAAACCGGTGACTCCCCGCGCTCAAAGGAAACCTCAACGACCTCTTCATAGGACTGGTCCAAAGGTGGCTCGGAGCTATGCAACTCCACACCCAGGTCGATGGTTCCGTTCTGAATACCTGCTACGAAAAACACTTTCCCGGTTTGTGCCCCACCACAAATGCCATTGGCCTGACGCTCAAACGCCGCGTCGGGATCAAGGTACTCGTCTTCATCGTCAGCCTCAGGTACATCAATATAAAACTGACCGTATTCGATCCCCACATTACCCGAGTACAGTTTTTTAACAGCTGCGTTTGTCATGATCTCTCCTTTGACGTTGAGCATCCGGGCTCAGCCTCGGCGAAATAGTGGCCCAGGGCAAGACACCCAATGCCTTATCCCCGATGATGTCTTGATACATCAATGCTGTTAGATTCATCAACCCAGAGCCCACAATACCTCGTCACAAACCCTTGCGATATTGCCCGGGTGTCATCCCGGATACCTGACGAAATGATCGTCGAAGGCTTGACTCGTCGGCAAAACCAAGCTCATGGGCTATACCGGCAACCGAGCGGGCGCTGGTGATCAATTGCTCACCGACCTGATTCAGCTTTACCAACCGCATCAGTTTTCCACATGAATAACCGCTTTCTACAAGAACCCGACGCTGCAGAGTACGGGCTGAGGTATTCATCGCAGCGGCAAGACGCAGGGTAGCAAGGTCGCTCGCAGGTGTAGCTTCAATATGCCGGATCAAGGATCTCAACCATCCGCCACGCTGAATCAAAGCAGGAATATCCTGCAAGGGTGTCTGCCTGCCTTCCGGTCGTGGTAGCACCATATACCGGCGGATATCCTCTACCATTGAGGCACCACACTCGGCCTCCAGAATCGCGAGTGCCAGCGGCAAGTATCCGTTTACACCCGAAGCTGTCGCATTTTCGCTGGAATACACCAGGGTTTCATGCGGTTTCCATTGAACCGCTGGAAACTGTTGGCCTGCCAGTTCACGCAACCACCAGGTGGTTGTTGCTGGCGATCCATCCAGGCGCCCTGCACTAGCGACCAGAATCACGCCCGTGCAGTAACTCCAGTAGCGCGTCGTCCGCGGCAGGCTTCTGAGCGCTTGCACCAGATCCTTGTCACTTGGCGCAAGCGCTGCTTCCCCGTCGCGCCAGGCTCCGGGGACCAGCACAGCGTCAACTGAAGCTTCTGCCAGTTTTTCAGTCTGCAGACTTATACCCTTGGCAGTGTCGACATCTCCTCCCTGCTCACTCAACCAGGAAAATGAGAAGTGTCGACGGTCCGCGCGCAAGTTGGCTGCCAACAGCAAGTCCGAGAACGCAAGCAGGCCCGCCAGCAAACAGTCTGGATAAACCACTAGACCAATATTCATCGGCTCCTTGGCGTAAATTGCACTAATAATGTCAATATACGCCACTGTAGCGATTGGCAAGCGTCCGCACAATAGCAACCTCGCCGAGAGGAGAATGCTATGAAAATTACCCAATTACGAAACGCCACGATACTGGTTGCCGTCGGTGACTACCGCATCCTGGTCGATCCGATGCTGGCTGCCAAAGGCTCTATTCCACCTCTGAAATACGCGACCAGAACCCGGCGAAGAAACCCGCTGGTCAGCATGCCCGTCAATAGCGAATCAATACTATCGACAGCCACCCACGCCTTGATTACCCACTGTCAGAAAGGTCATTTCGACCATCTGGACCGCGCGGGAACCAAATGGCTGAGAGAGCGAAAAACGCCGGTTTTCTGCATGCCCGAAGATGCCGATTTTCTCCAAAAGAAAGGGTTGGTGGTGCAACCACTGACAACAACTCGGCAAGGATTTCTGTCAGGGCAGGTCACACCCATTCCCTGTCAGCATGGTACCGGCCTGGTTGGAACATTAATGGCCCACGGCCATGGCTATTATTTGCAATTTCCGGGAGAGCCATCGCTCTACCTCGCGGGGGATACCATATTGACGAGTCACATAAAGGATTTCATCGCTGAACAGCAACCTGATATTTGTGTGTTGCCAGCCGGGGGTGCACGCTTTGATCTCGGCGATGAGGTAATAATGGGTGTTAACGATGTACAGGCCGTAGCCGCCATCAGTAATGGTCTGATTGTTGCCAATCACCTGGAAGCGCTTGATCACTGCCCAGTTACTCGTGAGCAATTGATGGCTTTACAGCAAAATCAGGCCATAGGAGAGCGCTTGCTGGTTCCAGATGACGGAGAGACTCTGGTGCTTTAGTTGAAGGATTGGGAAGCTAGGCTACGGCATAGGCGGCGGAGATATACTCGAACACATGCTTGTCGGTTATATCCGTCGCCGCCCGCAACTTGATGTGTCGACGATGCTTGCCGCCGCCTTCCAGGACTCCGAAAGGATCGGTCAATCTCGCTCCTTCGCTCAGCTCGAGCGAGACGTGCTGAGCATAGGAAAAAACCCCGCAGAATGGTGAACCGACAGAGAAAAGAATACCGCCATACTTGACCTCCTCGGAAACACCGGGGTCAACTGACATGACCAGCTCACGGACTGTATGAGCGATGGCGTAGCGTTCCTCGCTCAACTGACGAATATCTTCCAGCAACGTCTCGACTCGCTCACATGGCATAGTCATTTCCTCTGTTGAGAACAAGCGACCTGATCCTCATTGGGGCTTATCGAATCGATTTCACCCACGGAAAGCCGCCTTTTGATGCGGACATTGTAGCCTCAAGGCTTGAGCCATCCTCTTCCCGTTAATGACCTCATCACCTTCCAGTGTGCCAAAACGCAGAGTTTACCGAGCAGCTCTCAGGCAGACCTGAATGTTGCCTGTGCGCATTTGCGCGCCCCCGGCACCACCTGGATGCGCTGGAATGGCCGAGAGGCTGGCAGCAATACCGACAATAGCCCCGCAAATGAACCTGGCGGAAATATTCAGTTGAAATTGTCTGTCTGCGCTGTTTGAATAATCGGCTGCGCGCTTATCCTGATAGCTTATAAGGGTCATCACAGGGACAGGTGAGCAGTAACCTAATCCAACGGATGGTAACGAATGAGCACCGATAATTACCGAGTTTACTTCTCCGGGCACCTCGTTGAGGGCTCGACGGCTGACAATGTATACGCCAACCTGGTCAAGCTGGGTATGAGCGAAGCCCAAGCGCGCAGGCTTGCAGATCAGAAACCAGCGACCATCAAGAGCAAACTGAGCCGCGAGCAGGCAGTTCGATATCAACAGCGCTTGCACGAAGCCGGGTTGGAAGTCGATATTGAGCTGGCGTTGTCACTGACGCCTGCAGAGGATGATCAGGATCTGACGCAGGCGGCCAAAGTAGCCAAACAGGACGAGTCCCCCGGCACCTGGCACACTCAGCCTGAAGCCGCTTCCGTCCCTGCTGCAGTCGACAGCAGCGCTACAGCTGACGAGTCTGATCGCGTAAGTGCGCACGATACCAGCGAGCAACAACAGAGTGCCGCAGTAGCTGATCGCAGGCTCGAGCCATTCAGGTTTACCGGTAACGGTGCCGAATATTTCGGCATCTGGATCGTCAACATCCTGCTTATGGTAGTCACGCTCGGCTTGTATGCGCCCTGGGCCAAGGTCCGAAATGCTCAATATTTTTATGGGCATACGGAACTGGATGGCAGCAGCTTTCAGTATCTGGCGGACCCCTGGGTTATTTTCCGTGGCCGTCTGGTGGCAGTCGCTGCGGTCATTGTCTGGCTTATTGTTTCCTCTTTCTTCGAGGTTTTCAGCATAATTCTGGCATTGTTGTTTATTCCAGTCTTGCCCTGGATCGTGACACGCAGCCTCAAATTTCACGCCATCAACAGCGCATGGCGCAATATTCGATTTGACTTCAAGGGTAGCTACGGAGGCGCATGCATGGTGCTCTTTGTCTGGCCTCTGGTAAGTTTGCTGACCTTGTTCCTGGCTGCGCCGCTGAGTGTGTACAAGTCTCAATCCTGGCGCATCAATAATGCTTATTTCGGCACTACGCCCTTTCATTTTGATGCCAAGGTGAGCGATTTATTCCTGTTTTTTATCAAGCTGGTGCTTATTGGTGTCGGCTTTGCGGTTCTCAGTATGCTGTCCGGCCTCGTAGCTGTGTGGCTGTCTTTTCCGATCTTGATGGTTGGTTATCTGGTGTTGTTCGGTTATTTCATGGCCGGGCTGACCAATCTGGTTCTCAGCGCGACCAGGCTGGAATCGCATGCGTTGAGTTCGAATTTGGGCAAGCGTCGGATCGTCTGGATTTTCTTGAGCAACAGCCTTTTGATTGTGCTGACGCTGGGACTCTTCACACCCTGGGCCAAGGTACGCATGGCGCGCTACAAGGCCAGCTGTACCCAACTTGAAATCAACGGTGATCTTGACCATTTCATTGCTGCCCAAACAAAAAGCACCGGTGCCATGGGCCAGGAGCTTGGAGAGGCCTTCGATGTCGGTATCTCATTCGTCTGAGGTAGAACTGACAGGACTGTTTTTCGATGGTCAAAGCAGCCGGGGTCAAGCCGCCCGCTTAAGTCGCCAAGGAGAGGCCCTGTGCCTCTCCTATGCCGATCAGGCCCGGACCTTGAGCATCTCTGAGCTGAACCTGGGTGTCCAGGTGGGTCAGGCGCGCAGCTACCTGAATCTCGACGATGGCGGCGTGTTTGAAACGCCTGACCAGGCTGGACTGATGCGCCTGGCGACTGATCTCAAGGTGCGTGGATCCGGCAACCCGGTAAGGCGTCTGGAAGGTAGCCTGCGACTTATTCTGGTCAGTACCGTAGTAATACTGGCCATGATCGCGGGCAGCCTGGTCTATGGAATTCCATGGATCTCCGGCGTGATTGCCCATCAGGTGCCGGCGGGTATTGAGGCAAAAATGGGCGAGCAGACACTGGCCACCCTTGAGCGTGTCTATACCTCGCCAAGTGAGCTGGGTGAGGCACGTCTCATGGCGGTTCGCACTGCTTTCCAGCCCTATCTTGACGCCTTCGCAGAGCGCTACCCGGATCGGCCCCTGACGCTGCTGTTCCGGAAAAGTGAAAGCCTGGGCGCCAATGCCTTTGCGCTGCCCGGTGGCATCATGGTGTTCACCGACGACTTGATCGAACTGGCCGAAGAGGATGAAGAGCTGATCGCCATTCTCGCCCATGAGGTGGCTCATGTGGTGCATCGAGACGGTCTGCGCAGTGCGATACAGAGCTCGATGGCCCTGTGGTTGATGTTTGCGATCAGTGGCGACCTGTCATCTGCTTCCGATCTGTCCACTGGTCTGCCTGCGTTAATCGCCAACCTGAGCTATTCACGGGCTATGGAGCGTGAAGCAGATGCCTTTGCCTTGGCGTTCATGCAGGAGCAGGAACTGGCGCCAGTGCATTTTGCCAATATCATGCGGCGGCTGGACAGTGAAGCACCTGAGGACGGCTCGATAACCGACTTTCTTTCCACACACCCGCCAACCAAGGAGCGTATCCGCGCTTTCGAGCAGTAGCTGGAGCAGGACTCCGAAGGCGTCGTACTACTCCTCGCCCCTTATTCCTTGCCCAACAACGCTGCCAACCCTTCCAGCCCCTTGTGTGTCGCTTGCTTGCTTTTGGGGCTGGCGGTGGATGCGTCGGTGAAGTACTGCTGATCGGTATAGCGCGAGTGCTCGTTATCGTGACAATACAGGCATAACAGCTCCCAGTTGGAGCCGTCTTCCGGATTGTTGTCGTGATTGTGGTCGCGGTGGTGCACAGTCAGCTCGCTCAATCGCTTGCCACTGAACTCGCGGGCGCAACGTCCACAAATCCAGGGGTACATTTTCAGTGCTTTCTCGCGGTAGCCCTGCTCCCTGGCCTGCCGGTTGTCATTGTTGCCCATAGCCATCTCCGCGCGTGTCGATTACCCAGAGTGTAGCGCTTCAGCCCCCGGTCAGGGTACACATCCAGATAGTATGCCGGGCGCCTCGGTTGCCATGGGCATACACCTGCTCCTCTTTGACGGCAAAGCCCGCTTTGGCCAGGCGATTGGTAAACGGACGATCAGCCGTGGCGGACCAGATGGCCAGCTGCCCCTTGGGCCGCAAGGCGCGGGCGCAGGCGGTCAACCCGGGCAGCGAGTAGAGCCAGTTGTTGTTGCTGTGCGTCAGACCCTCGGGGCCGTTATCCACATCCAGCATGATGGCATCGAAACCTTGAGCGTCACTTTGCAGCAGCCTGGCAACATCGTCGTTATGCACCTGCGTGCGCTTGTCCTGCAACGGGAATCCGGCCTTGGCACCCAGGGCGCCCCGGTTCCACTCGATCACGCCGGGCACCAGCTCGGCCACCAGCACCTCGGCATCCGGCCCCAGCGCTTTCAGTGCCGCCGCCAGGGTAAAGCCCATACCCAATCCACCGATCAGCACCCGCGCAGCAGGCCGGCCAGCGACCTTGCTGCAAGGTATCGCCGCCAGCGCATCTTCCGAACCATGCATGCGGCTGTTCATCAACTGCCCACCCTTGCCACTCTGCAGCTTGATCACAAAGTCCTCGCCATACTCGAACAGGCACAGGGCTTCAGCCTGATCAGGAATCGGGGCGGTATCGAGCAGGATATGGCGTTTCATGGCAAGGCAACCGGCAGATAGGGACCGGCAGTATGCCGGACTCGGGGCGAGTGTTGCCACTGTGGGCAGCGGCAGCAGGCAAGACTGCTGCTACAATGGCCGTCATCGTAATCACAGGGTTTATCGCATGGCAGCCATTGGGCGTTACAACAGTCTTGAAGTCCTTAAACATACCGACTTCGGTCTCTATCTGGATGGCGGTACTGATGGCGAGATTCTGTTGCCCAACCGCTACATCCCCAAAGATACGCCCACCGAAGCCGGCGACTGGCTGAATGTGTTTATCTACCTGGACAGCAGCGACAAGCTGATCGCCACCACGGAAACGCCCAAGGCCATGGTCGGCGAGTTTGCCAGCCTGAAAGTCATCGACAGCAACCAGGCGGGTATTTTCCTCGACTGGGGCCTGCCGAAAGATTTGCTACTGCCCTACTCCGAATCCAAAAAACCGCTGAGCACTGGCGATTATGTGGTGGTCTTTCTCTATCTGGACCGGCACACGCGGCGGATTACCGCAACCGCCAAGCTGGACCGCCACCTGGATCACCAGCCCGCTACCTACAAGGTCGGAGAGGCGGTGGATTTGCTGGTCGTGGAACAGACCGATCTGGGCTTCAAGGCCATCATCAATGGCCAGCACTGGGGCCTGATCCACAAGAACGAAGCGTTCAAGTTTCTGCGCAAGGGCAAGCACGAGCAGGGCTATATTCGTGAATTACGCCCGGACGGCAAGATCAACCTGACCCTGCAACCCATTGGCGAGGCGGCAGCCGATGCCTTGCAAGCGCAAATCCTGCAGCATCTGGACGCCAATGCCGGGGTACTCGGCCTGAGTGACAAGAGCCCGCCGGAAGCGATCAGCCGCCAGTTCGGGGTCAGCAAGAGCAACTTCAAGAAAGCCATTGGCGGGCTGATGAAGCAGGGCCAGATTCGCATTCTGCCGGATCGTATCGAACGCACCTGAAATTAGGGAGCCTCTAAAAAACGTAGGCGAGGCAGGCGCAGCAAGGCAAAAACAGCCGAACAAGCGCAGTTTACGCGTTGTAAATGAGCATTTTGATCGGACTCGCGCACGAGGATGTTTTTAACGCCGCTGCGACAACGCAGGTAGTTTTTCAGAGGCTCCTAGCGATACAGCCCCCAGGCCGCCACACACACATCCACGCGCATCTCTTCGCCGATGGCGACAACGCCCAGACTGCGTAGCTGCGCCGGGTCAAACCTGGCGTCAGTGCGATGCGGCTGAAAATCACTGAAGGGCAACCACCAGGTCTGCCACTGCTCCCGCGGCTGAATGGCCATGCGAAACGACTGCCAGGGGTGCTGCAGTGCGGTCGTCTTCAGACGCAGGTCAACGGCGTGACCGCTGCCCAGCATCTGGATATAGATCCCGCGATACCTGCCGGCATTGACCCCTGACGGCAGCAGTGTCTTGATCTGCACAAAGCCGCCATTGTTATCCAGGCTGATCACGCCACCCAGGCAGACGCAGGGCTGACCGTTGCGCTCCTGCAACTCAAGGCGCCCCTGCGAACGCCCGCCCATGACCTGATCGCTGACCAGCTGCCAGTCATGCGGCTGGTCCAGCTGAACCTGGCCCAGGGCATGCTGCTCCGTAATGCCTTCAGGCATATGCAAAGGAATCTCAGACATTGACCACCGGCGGGCCGTATTCGGCGAGTAAGTTACCCGGGTGACGCACATCGGTACGCGTGCTGCCGATCATGCGCATGGCGCTGTCCGCGCGCTCCGGCTGGAAGGCAAAACAAGCACCTGCCTGCCGCTTCATCAGTTTGCCGGCATCACTGATCAGGTCCAGGTTGACGCCCTTGGCAGCGGCAACCATCACCGCACGGCGCATGACGTAAAGTGCTTCCAGGGTCTGGTCATCCAGCGCCTCATCGGCCCAGCCCATGACAGTGCGCAGATCGCGCTGGTCAAACACATCTTCACTGTCGATCTGCGTGGCTTTCAGATGCCAGTCGAGCAGTTGCTCGCCATTCAGCCAGAGCTGCGCATGGCGGTATTCATACATGGCGCCGGTGACCTTGCACAGATACTCGCGTCGCCCGGGGCGCCGGGCCTGTGACAGGGCAACCATCAACAGGTCGTACTGGTGGGTGCACTGCTGCTTGCCGTCGATAGCATCCAGGCTGACCGCGATACGCTCGCGCAGCGGCTGGCCGACAAAGTCCTGCAAACGCCGTTCGGCCTGCGGGCAGATGGACCAGGGCGTGCGCAGGGCGGCGCTGGTCAAGGAGGTAATATGCTCACCGTCGTGCCCCAGATGGATGACGAAATAATGATGCTCGTCCTCCATGGCAATGCGGCACTCCGTAGCGCTGACATCAAAGAGCACTCGTCGATAGAACACGTGCTCGGATTCCGGCTGCTGCATGGGCTTGTCTCGTGTTGTACTTGTCATATGTCACTGCGGCAGCTGTTGGCTGCTGTCCCAAATGCCTGAACCTCCAGCCTAATCGCTAGCTGCATCCCCGCCAATCCCCTCTGACTAATACCCGGTCATTTCCAGATAGCCAACGCCTGTGTGTGAACCGCTGAAACGGATCGGCCCCTCCCAATAGGAAATCTGCGTCCCCATCCAGCTGTGCGGGTTCATGGCATCGGTGGTTATCTCCAGCCCGATATCCGGCACCTGTAGCTGCCAGCTGGTGGGGGTGTCCTGGCCGGCGACGCGGGTGGTGCGCAGGGGCTGCATGCTGATCTGTTCGGGTTGCAGCGGTTGCGGCTGGCCGTCGGCCTGAATCCAGGTACCGGAGTAGTAATGCTCGCCATCACTGTGGCGCAGCCGGAACAGCATCAATTTTTCGCCGCTGTCCAGATGCAGCGAGAACCAATCCCAGCCATCCTGACCGGCGGCCAGCGGCTGGCTGCTCCACTCGCGATCCAGCCAACCCTGACCGGTGACGGCAATGGTTTCACCCTGCCAGTCAATCTCACCACTGACCTGATAAAACGGCTGACTGACATAGATCGACGCCTGGCCGGCGGTGGATTTGACGCTGTAGCCCTGCTCCCCTTGCGGCACCATCGGCTGGTCGCTGGAAAATCGCAGGCGGTAGGCAAAGTCATCACCACTCGCCTCCAGGCTCAACGGGCTCAGGCGCTCATTACCCTCGCCCTGCAGTTGCCAGTCATCAATCCAGGCAGCAAAAGGCTCAGCGGTAACGCCGGCATGACCGACCCCGCCGCGCGCCAGCCGTTCCGCGAAAGCGTGACTGTCAGCGTTCGTTACTGCGGCATGGCCGAGCCAGACCTGCTGGCTGTGCCAGCCATCCTCGGCACCCGCCTGATCCTGCGGGCGCAGAGCCTGACGGAACAGGGTCCACTGAATGCCCCAGTCGCGTCCCTCGACATCCTCCAAATTGGCCGTCAGATACCACCATTCGATGCGGTAATCCGGGTGCGCCCCGTGATCGGCGGGAAAGCTCAATTCGGTCCCCGGGCGCACCTCGGCAAAGCCCTCACCACTCTCGCCCAGCCCGGCAAAGCTGGCTGGCTCGGTGGAGACCGGTTGCTCACAGGCGACCAGCAGAGCACACGCTGCCAAGCCAATTAAACCGTCAAGCTCACGCATCCTGGGTAAACCTCCGCAACAGGGTTTGCGGGCCACTGCGCGCCAGCCGCCAGAGCGGTCCCAGGCTGGCGAGCACAACTGCCAACAGCGCCAGGGCGATCAGTTGCAGCCATTGCAACGGGAACCAGTGCCAGGGCAAACGCCAGCCGAAGGCCTGCACATTGACCACATTGACCAGGCACCACGCCAGCGCCAGACCCAGAGGAGTCGCCAACAGACAGGTCAGCGTCGCCAACAGCAACATCTGCCACATACTCAGTCGCGCCAGTTGCCCCGGGCGCAGCCCCATGGCCCAGAGTGGAGCCAGTTGGGTCAGCCGGCTATCCGCCAGGGTCAGCAGACTGGTCAGCAAGGCAATGGCGGCCACACCTAAAGTGAGAATATTCAGCGCGCCGGTGGCGGCAAAGGTTTGCTCGAACACCTGACGCGAATAACGCTTGAGCGCAGCCTGATCAATCACCCGGTTGCTGGCCAGACCGAAAGCCTGTTGCAAGTCAGCCACCAGGGTTGCCACCTGTTCGGCGCGCTGGCTGTCATCGCTGTTTGGCGAGATCAAGACGCCAACACTGCTGAGTGGCTGGTCCGGCCAGCGTTGCTGCAAACCCTCAGCAGCCACCAGCACCTGTCCGCGCGGATTGCCGTAATCGGCATAACGGCCCAGCACCCGCAGTTGCCAGGGGCCGGCCGGGGTATTCAGTTCCAGACTATCGCCGGGTTGCAGTTCCAGACGGTAGGCCAGTTGCTCACTGATCAGGGCGCCCTCGCCACTGGCCAGGCGCTCCCAGACGCGCGGCTCAGTATCCAGCAGCGGCCAGGTGTCGGCGTACAAGGGGTGCTCAATAATACCGCTGATCTCACTCGGCCAACCACCGACCCGCAGTGGCAACTGCCAACTGGGTAACTGGGCGCGGACCTCGTCACGCTGGTCCAGCCAGGCAGCAATCTCTTCTGCTTGCTGCGGGTTCTCCGGGCGCACATACACATCTGCCGCCAGACGCTGGTCCAGCCAACCGATAAAGGTCATGCGAAAACCTTCGGTCATACTGCCAACGCCGATATTTGCCGACAGCGCCAGCAGCAAGGCCATCAGCGCCAGGCTCAAGCCACCCATTTGCTGTTGCGCATCTCCCCAGAACCATTGGCTGACCGGGCCGCGCGCACTGCGCTGGCCAAGCCGCAACAGGGCATGCAGGCACCAGGGTAATAGCCAGGCGGCGCCCAGCAGCAGGCAGGCCAGGAGCAAGAGACCCGAGAGCAAACCATCGCCCCAGATCAGCAAAGCGCCCGCCACCAGCAAGAGCACAATCGCCAGTGCGCCGAGGCGGCGCAGGCTTTTCGCTTGCGCTTCATGCCAGGCTTGCGGCCGCGCCCAGGCCAGCACCGGCAAACGCAACGCCAGCCACAGACTACTGGCCCCGGCCAGCAGGGTGCCCAGCACACTCATGCCCAGCCCGGCCAACCACCAACTGGGTTGCAACGCAAGCACGCCCGCCACCTGAGCGCCATACAGGCCGCGCAGGCTGGCGACCAGATCACCCACCAACGCATTGGCCAACAGGTAACCGGTAATAATCCCCAGGCTGCCACCGAGCAAGGCCAGCAAAAGCAATTCACTGATCAGCGCCACCGCCAACAAGCGCAAGCTGACGCCACAGGCACGCAGGCTCTGCAACATGCCCCGCCGCTGCTCCAGCGCCAGCCCGGCAGCGGCATGCACAATAAACAGCCCCACCACAAAGGCCAGCAAACCCAGTGCCGTCAGGTTGAGATGAAAACTGTTGGTCAGGCGCACCAGGTCGTCTTCACTGCGCTCTTCCCAGGACAGGGTTATCCCCTCCGGCAATGCCGGCGCCATGGCCGCAAAATCGGCGGGCACCAGCAGCTGACTTATCTTCCCCGGCTGCTGCAACAACTGCTGGGCGTAGGCCATATCCATAATCAACACACCGGGCGGCAAACCGGGCGCAGCCTGCAACGGTGGCAGGCTGTCTCCGTCCACCACAGTCACCACGGCTCCCTGCTCCAGGCCCAACTCCTGCAAGGTATCACTGGCCAAGAGCGTGCGTCCCGGCGCCAGAACAAAATCCAGCAAGCTGTCGGTACTGCTGACCTGACCAGCCAGAGAACCCTCGCTGGGCAGACTGATCGGATCAATACCCATCACCTGGTAACGTCGCTCGCCATCGCCCAGCGGCAGCAGCACCGAACCCTGCAATACCGGTGACACCGGCCAGCCGGCCCGCCGCAAACGAACAAAGTCCTGTTCACTGAACAGCTGTCCACCGGGGCTGACCAGCATCGGCTGACTACCTTCGGTAAAGAGTTGCGCGGCGCGGTCGTAACTGCTGCGCGCCTGGGTGTTCAGCGCCTGCACCCCGGTCCACAGGGCACTGGCCAACCAGATACCCACCAGCAAACAGATCGCCTGCACCGGGTGACGCCGCCAATGGCTGAGCAACGCCTGCAACACCCAGCGCATCATGCGGGCACGGCTCCCTGTACCTGACCCAAACGCAACAGCACCTGCTGATCCAGACGCAGCGCCAACTGCTGACTGTGGGTCACCATCAACAGGCTGCTGCCCGCCTCGGCGACCAGCTCAAGCAACAGGGCAATCACCTCGTTGGCCGTGGTTTCATCCAGATTACCCGTTGGCTCGTCAGCCAGTATCAACGGTGTTCGCGCTGCCAGGGCACGACCAATGGCCACCCGCTGCTGCTGCCCACCGGACAATTGCTCCGGATAGCGCTGCAACAGATCCGTCAGCCCCAACCGCTCACTCAGCCAGGCTTGCCAGTCAGGGTCGTCACGTCCGGCCAGTCGCGCCTGAAAAGCCAGGTTGTCGGCCACGCGCAAGGCGGGCAGCAGATTGAACTGCTGGAAGATCAAGGCAACCCGCTCGCGTCTGTGCGCAGCTCGCGCCGCTTCATTCAGGCCGGCAAGGGATTCACCGGCAACCACAATGCTGCCGCTGTCCGGCTGGTCCAGCCCGGCAATCAGGTGCAGCAAAGTACTCTTGCCGCTGCCGGACTCGCCCATCAGTGCCAGCGTCTGCCCGGCGGCCAGTTGCAGGTCGACACCTCTGAGTACCGGAACCGGGCCCTGCGGGGTTGAATAGGCTTTGGTAATCTGACGGACATCAAGCATGCCGGTGACTCGCTGTGATCGAAGGAGTGAATACGGAGAGCAAGGGGTCCAGCGCATCAACGGCCTGGACCTGTCGCCAGTGCGCCGGCGCCTGCCCGGTCCAGCGCTTGAAGGCACGGGAAAAACTCGCTGCCTCGGCATACCCCAGCTGCTGGGCGATGCTGTCCAGGCGTAACCGGCTGTCACGCAACAAGCGCTCTGCCAGCCGTCTGCGTACGCGCTCGTCAAGAGCGCGATAACTCTGCCTTTCCCCCGCCAAACGCCGGTGCAGGCTGCGCTCGGACAACCCCAACTGCTCGGCCACCACCGCAGCCGGCAACAACTGCGCCGACTGTCGCATCAACACCTGCAACACCTGGCGTGCCAGGGGCGTTTGCACCTCGTCGAGTCCGGCACACAAACGTGCGCACAACTCGGCGCAGGTCTGCTGAGTTGCGGCATTGGCCAATGGCAAAGGACTGGTCAGGTCAGCCCGGGCAATCAGCAAGCTGTTATGCTCAGCCGCACTGACCGGGCAGGAAAAATACCCTTGATAAAGCGCCTGCGCCAACGGATCGGGCAGCGCCAGGGTGATGCGGGCTGGCACAAAAGGCCGCTGCAGCAATTCGGCAAACACTCCGCACCAGGCCGCCAAACCCCGCTCGATCACCATTGAGCGGGCATCAGCCGGCAACACACTGGCATCCAGACGCATTTCCAACCCCTCCGGCAGTTCAACCAGAGTGACCGGACAGATAGACAGCGACAAGGGGCGAAACTGGTGACTGACCGCAATGGCATCCGCCAGCGTGCGGCTGGCCAACATGGTGTAACCGAGCAGGCCGAGACTGGTCAGGTGATAACACTGGCCCAGGCGTAAACCCAGACCGGGCCGGCCAACCGCAGCGACCAGATTGCGAATCACCGCCAGCTCCTGCCACAACTGCAAGGGCGCGTTCCCGGCCAGGCCAGCCGCGTCGATAGCGCTACCCTGCAGGCAATCAGCCGTGCTCAGCCCTTCCTCGGCCGCCAACTGCAGCAGGTAATTGATATTGGTACTGTCACGCCTTTCACGCCAATCCATAGGACACCGCTGGCCGTTGAAGAACAGGATCTGCCGACCCAGATGGCAGGAACTGTCATGAGTTGGCAGCCTTAATCATGGCCGACCACATCCGCTTGCGGCAACCTTGAGACGTTACAAAGCATAACCAGATGACAGTACCACGCCGGTTGAAGGATCCAGCCCGGTTGTCATATGAGGACTCAGATGGGCTCTGCGAAGCCGGACTTTCCCGGTCAACTTATAATGGCGAGGCATGTGTGAAGACGACGACTGATGCACAAACTATAGCGTTGGCGATCCATAACGCGCGCCGCCAGCACCTGCCACTCGGTAGCGGCGCTCCACGCATCAGCCCGGAGAACATTCAGCAGGCCAAAGTCGTGCAGCAGCACCTGATTGACCGCTATATTGCCGAGGGGCATAAACCCGTTGGCTTCAAGCTTGGCCTAACCGATGTTCGCATGCAGGCCGCGCTGGGACTGGATCAGCCCCTGGCTGGCCCGCTTATGGCCGACTGGCAAATCAAAAACCCGACACTGGATAGCCGCGAGTTCATTGAGCCACGTGTGGAAATTGAAGTGGCATTCGTGTTTTCCCGCCCAGTTTTACAGCCTGATGTCGACGACGCGACCCTGCTCGCGGCATTGGCCGGCGTAACCTGTGCCTTTGAATTCTGTGACTCTGCCTATGCTGGCTGGCCGCACTCACTGGCTGAGGCCGTCGCTGACAACCTGTCGTTCGGACGCTTTATGCTGGCTGACACCCTGCACCCCGCAGACCCGGCGTCGCTGGCCAATCTGACCGCTCGGCTGATGAATCGTGGTGAACTGGTAGCAGAAGGCGCAGGCAGCCAATGCATGGGCAGCCCGCTTGACGCCTGCCGCTGGCTGGTGAGCCAACGCGCACTGGCCGGAACACCGGTACAGGCCGGCGACATTCTACTGTCCGGTGCACTGGCCCCCATGCTACCCATCACAGCGGGAGACTACCTGTCAGTGGATATGGGCGATCTTGGCACGCTTGAATGTGCAATTCATTGACAGCTCCCCTACGTCACCCTTGAGTCATGAAAAACCCCATAACAAGAGGACAGAACCATGCCCGAATTTTTCTATACCACCGCTGCCAACAACCGGGCCCGCGAGACACCCCATTTCCGGGTCAGCCCGGTGGCCGGTTCACTGGGAGCGGATGTGCATGATGTGGATCTGACCACGCTGACCGATGACGGTCAGGCGGCTTTGCGTCAGGCTTTGCTGGATCATCAGGTGTTGTTTATTCGTGATCAGAATCTGGATGTTGCGACGCTGGATGCGGTAGCGCGGCGCTTTGGTGACTTCGGCACCGAGCCCTATGTCACGCCGATGAAAGAGCACCCGCATATTGTGCATGTGCGCAAGGAAGCCAACGAGGGCAGTCCTTTTGTGTTCGGTGGTGCCTGGCATTCCGACTGGTCATTCCAGGAGCGCCCGCCGGCTTTAACCCTGCTCTATGGCCATGATGTGCCTGAGTGCGGTGGCGATACCCTGTTCAACAATATGTACCTGGCTTGCGAATGGCTGTCACCGACATTGCGCCAGGTCCTGCATGGGCTGCACGGCATCCATACCCCGGAGTTCGGTTACGGGCCCAATGCGCAGCACAATGCCGGCATTGAAAGCATGCAGATCAATTATGGCCAGCCGGTAGACCACGATGTGCGCAGCCATCCGATGATTACCCGCCACCCGGAAACCGGTCGTGCGGTGCTCTTTGCCAATCCGGCCTACACACTGGGGATTGAGGGCATGAAACCGGAAGAGTCACGTCCGCTGCTGGATTACCTGTTCAGCGTCGCTGCGGCGCCGGCCTTTACCTGTCGTATGCGCTGGACGCCGGGCACTCTGGCGATCTGGGATAACCGCTGTGTATGGCATCAGCCGATTTCGGATTATTTTGGCAAGCGGCGGGAAATGTTCCGGGTGACTATCGTGGGCGAGGCGCCGGTAGCTGCAGGGGCTGATTGACGGGCAAGAAAAAACCTCGCCGAGACGAGGTTTTGCAGAATGGTGTCCTGATCATCCCTAACGGGCTGCCTCCAGGCAGAGTCCCTGATCCCTGTTATTTTTTGATGCTTCCTGCATTGCTCCAAGCAGGACACATCATAATCAGGTTACCGGGACCTGCCCATCAGCCAATGGCACCACTGCCTGTAGGCATTCACTTACAGGCAGTAGGCCAGCAGATCAGAACTGCGCCGCATCCAGTTCAAACAGCGGTTCGCTGCCAGCACGAACCGACTCACTCAACGAGTGGATGCGCGGCAGGATACGCTTGACGTAGTAGCGGCCAGTACTCAACTTGGCCTGATGGAAACCATCGCTGTCGCTATCCAGCCTGGCCAGTGCAGCCTTGGCCATTTTTGCCCACATATAGGCGTAGGCCGTGTAACCAAACACATGCAGATACTCAACCGAGGCAGCACCCACTTCGTTCGGGTTGCTCTGGCTGCGGTCGATGACCAATTCCGTCAGCTCATCCAGATTGTCGATCGCCTTGGCCAGCGGTTTGACGAACTCGGCCATGGCAGCATCGCTGTTGTCGGCCACAAAACTGCGGACTTCTTCGGCAAACACCTTGTAGTAAGCGCCCTTGTTGGCCACCGTTTTGCGCCCCATCAGATCGAGCGCCTGGATACCGTTGGTGCCTTCGTAGATCTGGGCAATCCGCGCATCACGCACCAATTGCTCCTGCCCCCACTCACGTACATAGCCGTGGCCACCAAATACCTGCTGACCATCGATGGTGTTGGCCAGGCCGATATCGGTAAAGAAGGCTTTGGCAACCGGCGTCAGCAGGGCAACCAGCGCCTCGCCTTTCTTCCGGTCTTCGGCGTTGTCGGTAAACTTGCTGGTGTCCAGCTGAATCCCCACATAGGTGGAGAAAGCACGGCTGGCTTCAGTCAATGACTTGATATTCAGCAGCATGCGTCGCACATCCGGATGCACGATGATCGGGTCAGCGGCCTTGTCGGGCTGCTGGGCACCGGTCGGGGCTCGGCTCTGAATACGCTCACGCGCATAGTCAACCGCACTCTGGTAAGAGGCTTCGGAGCAGCCGATGCCCTGAATACCGATCGACAGACGCTCGTAGTTCATCATGGTGAACATGGCGTTGAGGCCCTTGTTGACCTCACCCACCAGATAGCCCTTGGCACCATCGAAGTTCATGACACAGGTCGCAGAGGCCTTGATGCCCATCTTGTGTTCGATCGAGCCACAGGTCACCGGGTTGCGCTCGCCCAGGCTGCCATCTTCATTGACCAGAAACTTGGGAACCAGGAACAATGAGATCCCTTTGGGGCCTGCCGGCGCATCAGGCAACTTGGCCAGCACCATGTGAATGATGTTGTCGGTCAGGTCATGCTCACCGCCGGTGATGAAAATCTTGGTACCGGTAAGCTCATAACTGCCATCGGCGGCAGGTACAGCCTTGGTACGAATAATGCCCAGATCGGTACCACAATGCGGCTCGGTCAGGCACATGGTGCCAGACCATGTTCCGGCATACATATTAGGCAGGTAGGCTTGCTTCAGTTCCTCACTGCCGTGAGCATCCAGCGCCAGGCAGCAACCCGCAGACAGCGCCGGGTACAGGGCAAAGCTGTTGTTGGCACCGTAAACGATTTCCTCGACCTGCACACCAAGGGCTTTCGGCATGCCCATGCCACCAAATTCCGGGTTACCGCCGAGGCCGACCCAGCCGCCTTCAGCATAGACCTTGTAGGCTTCCTTGAAGCCGGTCGGGGTAGTGACCACACCGTCCTTCCACTGGGCGCCTTCTTCATCGCCACTGCGGTTGATCGGGGCGATGGTCTGACTGGCCATTTTGCCGGCTTCTTCCAGCATGGCATCGGCGATTTCCATATCTGCGGCGCCGTTCAACCCGGGCAGGTTCTGCCACAGAGTACCGGCATCAAACACATCATTGAGAACAAAACGGATATCGCGCAGCGGGGCCTTGTAGTCAGCCATGGGGAAACTCCTCTAGCAGTCGTTGCGCCCGGAACATACCGGGACATTCCTCAATTGTAGCGCTACAACGAATAGTTAGATAGCGTCTGATTGTGACTTTAATATAAAAATTAGTCACAGAAAGGGCGTTTTTGTCGCAACTTGATTCAAGTCGTTAAAAATGAAAGGCCTGACTGGTCGATGCTGGCTGACAACCTGATCGACAGGCATAAAAAAGCCCCGACGAGCGGGGCCTTTTTTACTGCAACCAGCTTCAGAACTGACTGACGGCAATATCCATCAGATTATCGGCACCGGACTCCAGCGCAGACAGGTGAGCCTGAGCACGCGGCAGCAAGCGCTTGAAGTAGAACGCCTGAGTGGCCAGCTTGGCCTGGTAGAAGTCCTTCTCGCTGGTACCGGCATCCAGTTCCGCCTGGGCAGATGCGGCCATTTTCAGCCAGAGGAAAGCCTGGGTGACATAGCCGGAGTACATCAGGAAGTCCATCGACGCTGCACCGATCTCATCACGGTTCTGCATGGCTTTCATGCCAATTTTCTGCACTTGTTCGCCCCACTGTACATTCAGAGCGCTCAGCTGATTGACGTACTCACCCAGCTGCGCGTGGCCTTCATTGGCCTGGCAGAACTTGTGCACCTGTTTGGTAAAGGCACGCATCATCTTGCCTTGGGTCATCAGTACCTTGCGACCCAGCAGATCAAGGGCCTGGATGCCGTTGGTACCTTCATAGATCGGAGCGATCCGGCAGTCACGTACCTGCTGCTCCTGTCCCCACTCACGAATATACCCATGGCCACCGAGTACCTGCATACCCAGGTTGGTTACTTCCAGACCAGTCTCGGTCATAAAGGCTTTGCAGATCGGCGTCAGGAATGCCAGCTGCTCTTCAGCATCGGCACGCTCGGCCTCGTCCTTGGAGTAGTGGGCCTTGTCCAACAGCTGCGCGGTGTAATAGGTCAGGGCTCGGTTACCTTCATTGAAGGCTTTCATGGTCAGCAACATGCGACGCACGTCAGGGTGCACAATGATCGGATCCGCCGGCTTGTCGGGCTCGGCAGCACCATTCAGTGCACGCATCTGCAGCCGGTCCTTGGCATATTCCAGAGCGGTCTGGTAGGACGCTTCACCGTGACACATGCCCTGCATACCGGTACCCAGACGCGCATGGTTCATCATGGTGAACATATAGTTCAGACCCTTGTTGGCTTCGCCAACCAGGAAGCCGGTCGCGTCATCAAAGTTCATCACGCAGGTGGCGGAGGCCTTGATACCCATCTTGTGCTCCAGAGAGCCACACTTCAGGCTATTGCGTTCACCCACTTCGCCGTTGGCGTCAGGCAGGAACTTGGGCACGATAAACATGGAAATGCCCTTGGTACCCGCTGGCGCGTCAGGCAGCTTGGCCAGCACCAGGTGGACAATATTCTCCGCCATGTCGTGCTCGCCACAGGAAATGAAGATCTTGGTCCCCGTGACCTTGTAGCTGCCATCAGCTTGGGGCAAGGCGCGGGTCTTGACCAGACCCAGGTC
Organism: Halopseudomonas salegens; assembly: GCF_900105655.1. Taxonomy (NCBI): domain Bacteria; kingdom Pseudomonadati; phylum Pseudomonadota; class Gammaproteobacteria; order Pseudomonadales; family Pseudomonadaceae; genus Halopseudomonas; species Halopseudomonas salegens. The sequence continues at coordinate 471,854 of NZ_LT629787.1, read as the reverse complement.
AGTACCACAATGCGGCTCGGTCAGGCACATGGTGCCGGTCCAGGTGCCGGGAGTCAGCTTGTTCAGATACAGATCTTTCTGTTCGTCGTTGCCGTGGGCACGGATAGCAGCCAGACAGCCATGGGACAAGCCCGGGTACATGCTGAAAGAATAATTGGCCGAAGCAACCATTTCACCGACGATCAGACCCAGTGATGCCGGCAGACCCTGGCCGCCGTACTCGACCGGCCCGGTCATGGAACCCCAGCCATTGTCGACATACTGCTGATAGGCTTCCTTGAAGCCTTTCGGCGTGGTGACTACACCATCTTCGATGTGACAACCTTCTTCGTCACCGGTACGGTTCAGCGGTGCCAGCACACCACCGGCGAACTTGGCCGCTTCATCCAATACCGCGCTGACCAGGTCAGGGCTGACATCTTCCAGACCAAAGGCCTGGTAACCAGCGTTGAAATCGAATACTTCATTGATCACAAAGCGCATGTCGCGCAAAGGGGCATTGTAGTCAGGCATTTTCGCTCTCCAGTGGGCCTCCAGAGCATACCGGCAGGCCGAGTTCATACGGTCGTTTGAACAGTAAGGCGCACCAGGCATTGGGTCAAGGACAGCAGACACTCATTACACCGGCTGATACAAAGTCATAAGGCAATCTGCCTGACACACCATTCAGCGGGGACCATGCACAGGCTCTAATCAATCACTATATACCTAAAAGTAATATAAAAAGCGCTTTTTGTACTTGGACACTTTGATAGCGCCCCATTATCTTGGCCGCTCGTAATACCCACCCATTTCCTGCTTGAGATGCCTGATGACCTGGGATTCCCTGCCAATGTTCGGTGTAGCCGCCCTGCTTATCTGGGTGATCTATGCTTTTGCGCGGGAGAAATTCAGCCCTGACGTGGTGGTGGGCATTGCTGTCGCCGTGCTGCTGGTCAGTACTCTGCTGACGCCGGCGGATGTACTCAGCGTTATGTCCAACAGCGCCCCCATCACTATCGCTTGCTTGTTTGTACTCTCTGCGGCGCTGGAACGTACTGGGTGCGTCGAGCGGCTCGGCAACGGCCTGTCACGGCTGGGTGGTGGCAATCCGCTGCGCACCCTGTTTACTCTGATGATCACCGGCCTGTTGTTGTCGACCTTCATCAACAATACCCCGGTGGTCGCCATTCTCACCCCGGTCGCCATTGCGCTGGCCAATCAGGTCGGCAGCAAACCATCGAAAATGCTGATTCCACTCTCGTACGCCACCATTCTCGGCGGCAGCATGACCATGATCGGCACTTCAACCAATATTCTGGTGGATGGCGTCGCGCGCCAGCACGGCATGGAACCCTTCGGCATGTTCGAGATAACGCTGCCAGGGCTGATCATGGCAGTGATTGGCCTGGCTTTCATCTTGCTGTTTGGCCACCGTTTGCTGCCCGACCGCGAGAGCTTGTCCAAACAATTGCGTCCTGATCAGAGCCGGCCTTTCATGACCGAGTTGCTGGTACCGCAGGACTCCAGTGTCATCGGCCGCAGCATCAGTGAAGCCAAGCTCAATGGCGGTAGCGGCATTCAGGTCATTCGTCTGTTCCGGGACGATGACGAAATTCCTGCACCCGACAAAAATACCGTGCTGCAGGCCGGTGATCGCCTGGTATTGCACGCCAACATGCAGGATTTTGTCGAACTGCGGCAGCAAGGGCTGCTTGCCTTCAACCACGAACAGAGCGCGCAGTTCGAAACCATTTCGACCCGCGACGTGGTACTCGCGGAAGCCATCGTCGGACGCAATTCACGCTACAGCCACCGACCCATGCGGGATCTCAACCTGACTGCGCGCTATGGTATCCACGTACTCGCCGTGCACCGTCACAATGAAAACATTCAGGATAATCTGGACGACTTTCAACTGCAGTTCGGTGACGTGATGCTGGTCGAAGGCAGCCCGGCGCAGATCAAGAAATTTGCCGACAATGGTGAGTTGATCAGCCTGAACACCGTGCAGGAACGCGCCTACCGCCGCAACAAGGCCCCCATCGCCATTGCCGCCGTGGTTGGCGTCATGTTGTTGGCCGCTTTCAAGGTCATGCCCATCGAAGGCCTGGCCATGATTGCCGCTGCCGTCGTTATCGCCACCGGTTGCCTGGACACCGAAGATGCCTACAAGGCCATCGACTGGCGCATCCTGATGATCATCTTCGGCATGCTGGCGATCAGTATCGCCATGAACAAGGTTGGCCTGGTCGACAGCATAGTCAACCAGATGATGGCCCTGTCGCCCATCCTCGGTCCGCTGTTCATGCTGTCATTTATCTACCTTCTGACCTCGGTGCTCACCGAAATGGTCAGCAACAACGCCGTGGCCGTCCTGGTCACGCCGATTGCCATCGGCGTCGCCCTGCAACTCGGCGCCGACCCGCGCCCTTTCGTGGTCGCCGTCATGTTCGCTGCCAGCGCCAGCTTCGCCACTCCCATCGGCTACCAGACCAACACCTTCGTCTACAGCGCCGGTGGTTATCGCTTCAGCGATTTCCTGCGCATCGGCGTACCCCTCAACCTGATTATGTGGGGCACCGCCACGCTGATCATTCCGCTGATTTGGCCGTTGTTTCCAGAGTAATTGTGTGCGGAGTGGTCGTCGGGGTGCGCCTTGGCTGGACACGCGGTAAATACGTCCCTGTAGCTCGTCTGCGGCGTCCCTGCCGCAGACGGTCCAGCCAAGGCGCACCCCGACGCCCCCTTTCAGCAGCGTGCACTCTTAACGAAAAGCTGGCATCACACACGGTGCAGGGAAGCACAGATTAATTGCACAATACTTAAGAAAAGGGGTTGTCAGTTACCTATCCCAGACCGTCGATGCACAGGGACGTGCATCGACGAGCCCCAGGGACGGCTCGTAGCGTGTCTGGGATAGGTGGCTGACAACCCCTGATGCACAAGCCTGATTTAATCAGTGCAACACAAGCTTCCTACTTAGCTGACATTAACGCTTGCTCCAGATCAGCCAGAATATCGTCAATATGCTCGATACCGATCGACAGACGCACCATCTCGCGACTGACACCGGCTCGCGCCAGCTCCGCATCATTCAACTGCCGATGGGTGGTCGACGCCGGATGACACGCCAGTGACTTGGCATCACCGATATTCACCAGTCGCACAATCAACTCCAACGCATCGATAAAGCGCGCACCGGCAGCCTCGCCACCCTTGATCCCGAAGGACAGAATCGACGCCGGCGTACCACCCATGTAGCGCTGTGCCAAACCATGCTCAGGATGATCCGGCAAACCCGCGTACTGCACCCACTCCACCTGCTCATGCGCCTGCAGATATTGCGCAACTTTTTGCGCATTCTCGCAATGCCGCTCCATGCGCAGCGACAGCGTCTCCAGCCCCATCAGCAGCTGGAAGGCATTGAGTGGTGACAGCGCCGCACCCATATTGCGCAAAGGCACCACCCGGCAACGGCCAATAAATGCAGCCGGCCCAAAGGCCTCGGTATAGACCACGCCGTGGTAAGACGGATCGGGCGTATTCAGCAACGGAAAGCGATCAGCATGGTCAGCCCAGGGAAAAGTACCGCCATCGACGACCAGACCGCCCACAGTGGTGCCATGCCCGCCAATGTACTTGGTCAGGGAATGCACCACGATATCCGCCCCATGCTCGATCGGTCGGCAGAGAGCTGGCGTTGCCACCGTGTTATCGACAATCAAGGGCACCCCTTTGCGATGGGCGGCTTCAGCCAGCGCTGCCAGATCAATCACGTTACCTGACGGGTTGCCAATGGATTCGCAGAAGACCGCCTTGGTACGATCGTCAATCAAGGCTTCCAGCGCGCCAATATCCGCATGATCGGCAAAACGTACCTCAATCCCCTGCCGCGGCAAAGTGTGCGCAAACAGGTTATAAGTACCACCATAGAGCTTGGCCACCGAGACAATATTGTCGCCCGCTTCGGCCAGTGTCTGGATCGCAGCGGTAATGGCCGCCATCCCCGAAGCAAAGGCCAGGCCGGCAACACCGCTTTCCATCGCTGCTACGCGCTGTTCGAGCACATCATTGGTCGGATTCATGATGCGCGTATAGATATTGCCCGGCACTTTGAGATCGAACAGATCAGCCCCGTGCTGGGTGTTGTCAAAGGCATAGGAAGTGGTCTGATAAATCGGCACTGCGACCGCCTTGGTGGTCGGGTCCGGAGAAAAGCCTGCGTGAATAGCGAGAGTTTCGAGCTTCATTCTGGTGTCCTTGCTCTGTTGGGGTGTATGACAGCGAGAATGCCGAACTCCTTGGATGTGGTCAATTGGTGGACACTGCGCCAGGTCAAGACAAGTGTCTCACTGGCGTGACATACTCAGGGAAATCTTGCCACCGGGAGACACCCCATGACCACCTTGTTGATGGCGACTGATTTCAGTCCCGAATCCGATCTTGCCCTCAAGCGTGCCTGCCAACTTGCCGCTCAGCACCAGGCACGCCTGGTGGTGTTGCACAGTGTAGATGCGGCCCTGCCTCTGCGTACCCGCGACAAACGCCGCAGCGAAGCGGAAACCCTGGTGCAGGAGCAGCTTGGTCGCTGCAGCCCCGACCCGGAGCTGGATGTAAAACTGGTGATTGAAGCCGGGCGCATTGCCGAAACCATTCTGCGCAACGCAGTGGAAGAAGATGTCAGCCTGATCATTCTTGGCCAGCACCATCAGTCCAGCCCCGAGCTCTTTGTCGGCACCACCCTGGAACGCGTCAGCCGCCTGGCTTCAGTGCCGGTGTTGCTGGTCGTCAGCGAACAGGCCGATTACCGGCAAGGCCTGGTAGCACTGGACGCTTCAGCCTGTGCCAGTCAGGGCCTGCGCACCGCTGCCATGCTGGTCAACGGTGGACACCTGCATGCCATGCATATCTGTCATCCGCCCATGAGCACCCGTTGGGGTGGTCACAGCGCCCTGGTCAAATACACGGCCGAACAGCAGGAAACGCTGGACAATTTGCTGGAGGATGAACTGGAAACCCTGGAACTGATGGACATTCCCCGCCCCGAGTTCAGCCTGGACGTCACCAACGGCGGCGTCCTCGCCGAGCTGCAGCGCGCCGTCAGCATCCGCAAGCCCGGCTTTCTTGCCCTCGGCAGTCATGGTCGTAGTGGTTTGGGTGAAGCACTGCTGGGCGGCCTGGCGCTGGAACTGTTGCGCCAGCCGCCCTGTGATGTGCTGGTAGCACGCTAGGCTCCCGATGAAAGCCCGGTTTTTAGCCGTTATTTTCCAGATGGTCGTGCAAGGCAATGAATTGCTGGGTCAGCTTGTGCCGGCCATCCAGGAAGATCAGCGGTGTACTGACCTGATGCGACTCGCGCATACGTACTGAGGCCTGCAAATAGACCGGTAGCACTGGCAGGCCTTCCTCAACCAGCTCGGCCAGCATCTGTTGCGGCAAGGCCGCCCGCGACTGGTACTGGTTGACGATAATGCCTTCGACCGCCAGGTCTTCATTGTGCTCGTCACGGATTTCTTCCAGCTCTTCAAGCAGGCCGTACAGCGCCTTGCGCGAGAAAGCGTCACAGTCGAAGGGAATCAGACAGCGATCAGCGGCGATCAATGCAGAAATGGTGTAGAAGTTGAATGCCGGGGCGGTATCGATATAGATCCGCTCATAGCTGCCCTTGAGATCCTTGAGCAACTTGCGCAGTTTGAGGATCTTGTAGCGTGATTCCAGCTTGTGCTGCAGCTCGCTCAGCTCGGCACTGGCCGGCATCAGCCAGAGGTTCTCGAACGGGGTTTCGGTGACATACTGTTCCGCTTTCTTGGCGAACAGACTGCTGCTCAAAGTCGAGGTGAAAAAGTCGGCGATGGTCAAATCAACATCCGCCAGGCCGTCACCCATCAGGTAATGACTGGAGTTGGCCTGCGGATCAAGATCAATGACCAGCGTCTTGTAGCCGGCAGCAGCGCTGACCGCTGCCAGGTTGCAGGCAATGCTGGACTTGCCTACCCCACCTTTCTGATTGAACACTACCCGACGCATGGCCACTCCTTGTCTTGGGGACGCTGATTAACCAACAATGGCTTCGGGGTCATGATAGACCGCCGAGAGCTCGTGTACTGCCTCGATAAAGGCGCCGGCATGGGCCGGGTCGACCTCGGGAGTAATGCCGTGCCCGAGGTTGAACACATGGCCGTTGCCCTTGCCGTAACTGGCGAGAATACGTGCGACTTCGGCACGGATCGCACTCGGGCTGGCGTACAGCACCGAGGGGTCCATATTGCCCTGCAGCGCCACCTTGGCACCGACCCGCGAACGCGCGACGCCCATATCCATGGTCCAGTCCAGGCCCAACGCATCGGCACCCGACTCGGCAATGCTTTCCAGCCACAGGCCACCGTTCTTGGTGAACAGGATGACCGGTACGTGACGGCCCTCATTCTCGCGGATCAGCCCACTGACAATCTTGCGCATATAGGCCAGCGAGAACGTCTGGTAGGCATCGGATGACAGGTTGCCGCCCCAGGTATCAAAAATCTGTACTGCCTGGGCACCGGCCTTGATCTGGCCATTCAGGTAACTGGTCACCGATTGTGCCAGCTTGTCGAGCAGGCGGTGCATGGCTTCCGGTTGATCATAGAGCATGGCTTTGGTTTTGCGGAAGTCTTTCGAGGAACCCCCTTCGACCATGTAGGTGGCCAGGGTCCAGGGGCTCCCGGAGAAACCGATCAGCGGTACGCTGCCATTCAGCTCTTTGCGGATGGTGCGCACGGCATTCATGACATACCCCAGATCGGCTTCCGGATCGGGGATCGGCAGGGCGTCGACATCAGCAGGGGTGTCGATGCGCTTGCGAAAGCGTGGACCTTCGCCGGTCTCGAAATACAGGCCCTGGCCCATGGCGTCGGGGATGGTGAGAATGTCGGAGAACAGGATGGCGGCATCCAGCGGATAGCGGGCCAATGGCTGCATGGTGACTTCGCAGGCCATCTCGGGGTTCATGCACAGTCCCATGAAGTCGCCGGCACGCGCGCGGCTTTCCCGGTATTCGGGGAGATAACGCCCGGCCTGCCGCATCATCCACACGGGAGTGACATCAACGGGTTGGCGCATCAGTGCGCGCAGAAAGCGATCGTTCTTGAGTTCGGTCATGAAAAGGTATCCGCTAGCAGAATTCAGCGCCATTGTACCGGTAATCAGCGGGAAAAATCAGGCCTGGTGCGGCAATGGGGCGCAGTAAAGCTGCTTTGCATCAAGTTCAAGTTGAAAAGCCATCCCGTCACAGCCCATTAATGAAACACCGATCAACTGCACGGTCGATAACAGCCTGATTGTCGCTGACCAGTTCAGGACCGTTAGATGCCAGGCGACCGCCAAGGAGGGCGGAAGCGCAGAAAATGCAGGAGCAATTTTCTGCGAGCATCTACGAGCCCCCATGGACGGGTTCACGGCGTGTCCTGAACTGGTCAGCGACAATCAGGCGGGCACACAGGACTGGTTTAAACTAAGTTGCTTGCTGAATATCTCTCAAGACCGTGCCTGAGCGCTACTGGGACAAGGCCTACCGAAGACACGCAGCAAGTACGTCCCTGTAGCTCGTCTGTGGCTTCCCTGCCACAGACGGTCTTCGGTAGGCCTCGCCCCAGCAGCGCTATCCCGTTTTGTACCGCCGCCGAGGAACCAAAAAACACCTACAACTCCAAATACCCCAAAATCCCCTCAGCCGCCTGCCTGCCCTCCCAGATGGCCGTCACCACCAGATCGGAACCACGGACCATATCGCCACCGGCAAAGATTTTCGGGTTGCTGGTCTGGAAGGGGTGTTTGGCCTCTTCCAGCGCCACGACGCGGCCTTGGTTGTCGGTGTCGATCTCCTGAGTGGGGAACCAGTCAGCCGGACTGGGGCGGAAGCCGAAGGCGATAATGACGGCATCGGCCTCCAGCACTTCTTCGGAGCCCGGGACGGGTTCCGGACTGCGCCGGCCACGGGCATCGGGTTCACCGAGCCGGGTTTCCACCACCTTGACGCCTTCCACCTTGTCTTCACCGACAATGGCTACCGGCTGGCGGTTGAAGAGGAATTTGACCCCTTCGTCCTTGGCGTTTTTCACTTCCTTGCGCGAGCCGGGCATATTCTCTTCATCGCGGCGATAGGCGCAGGTAACGGATTTGGCGCCCTGGCGGATGGAGGTGCGGTTGCAATCCATGGCGGTGTCGCCACCGCCGAGCACAACCACGCGCTTGCCCTTGAGGTCGATAAAGTCATCCGGGGATTGCTCGAAGCCGAGGTTGCGGTTGACGTTGGCAATCAGGAAATCGAGGGCGTCGTGGACGCCAGGCAGGTCTTCACCGGGGAAGCCGCCTTTCATGTAGGTGTAGGTACCCATGCCCATGAACACGGCGTCGTAATCGCGCATCAGCTCATCCATGCTGACATCGGTGCCAATCTCGGTATTCAGGCGAAATTCGATGCCCATGCCTTCGAAGATTTCCCGCCGGCGTGACATGACCGGCTTTTCCAGCTTGAATTCGGGGATACCAAAGGTCAGTAGCCCGCCGATTTCCGGGTAGCGGTCAAAGACCACGGCTTTGACACCGGCGCGGGTGAGCACGTCGGCGCAGCCCAGACCGGCCGGGCCGGCACCGATGATGGCGACGCGCTTGCCGGTGGGTTTGACCGCAGACAGGTCGGGCCGCCAGCCCATGGCAAAGGCGGTGTCGGTGATGTATTTCTCCACGGCGCCGATAGTGACGGCGCCAAAACCATCATTCAGGGTGCAGGCGCCTTCACACAGGCGGTCTTGCGGGCAGACGCGACCGCATACTTCGGGCAGGGTGTTGGTCTGGTGCGAGAGTTCGGCGGCTTCGAGGATGTTGCCCTCGCTGATCAGCTTGAGCCAGTTGGGAATGTAGTTGTGCACCGGGCACTTCCATTCGCAATAGGGGTTGCCGCACTCCAGGCAACGCTCGGACTGGTCGGCTGCTTCGTCGGGCTTGAACTGCTCGTGGATTTCCACGTACTCGGTCTTGCGCTGACGCAGCGGGCGCTTTTTCGGGTCCTTGCGACCCACATCGATGAACTGGAAGTCGTTGCTCTGACGGTCAGCCATGTTTCTACACCTCTTTGTCGCCGGCCAATGCCGGGCGAACACATTCAGTGAACAGTGGCCGCAGCCACTGCGCCAGATTTATTGCGGGTTGGCCCGGGTCGTTGCCATCAGTCCGCGCAGGCTGGCGGCCTTGGGTTTGACCAGCCAGAAACGGCGGATGTAATTATCCAGATCCTCGAGTACTTCCCGTCCCCAGGCACTGTCGGTTTCCGCCACGTAGTCGTTGAGCACCTGCTCCAGGTAGCTGCGATAGGCTTCCATTGATTCGCCGCTGATGCGCTGCAGTTCGACCAGCTCGTGGTTGAGCTTGTCGAAAAAGGTGTTTTCCTGGTCGAGCACAAAGGCAAAGCCACCAGTCATGCCGGCGCCGAAATTATGCCCGGTCTTGCCCAACACGCAGACCATGCCACCGGTCATGTATTCGCAGCAGTGGTCGCCGGCGCCTTCGATTACCGCATGGGCACCGGAGTTGCGTACGGCAAAGCGTTCACCGGCGGTGCCGGCGGCGAACAGTTTGCCGCCGGTAGCGCCGTAGAGGCAGGTATTGCCGATAATCGCGGTCTGTTCGCTGCGGAAGGGGCTGCCCTTGGGCGGCACTATGGTCAAGGTGCCGCCGGTCATGCCCTTGCCGACGTAATCATTGGCATCGCCTTCCAGGTACATGTGCAGGCCGCCGGCATTCCAGACACCAAAGCTCTGACCGGCAGTACCGGTGAAGCGGAAGGTAATGGGTGCCGAAGCCATGCCCTGGTTGCCGTGTACCTTGGCGATTTCACCAGACACCCGCGCACCGATACTGCGGTCGCAATTGGTCAGGCGCATGCTGAACTCACCGCCAGTGCGCCCATCGATAGCCTCGCGGGCCATGGCGACCATGGTTTCGGCTGTTTTGCCCTGGTCGAAAGGTGCATTGCGGCTGGTCTGGCAGTAATGCGGCTTGTCAGCCGGGATCAGGTCGCTGCCCAGCAGCGGGGTCAGATCCAGGTTCTGTTGTTTTCCGGTAGCCCCCGGCAGGATCTCGAGCAGGTCGGTCCGCCCGATCAGGTCCTGCAGGCTGTGCACGCCAAGCCGAGCAAGCCATTCCCGGGTTTCCATGGCCAGGTAGGTGAAGAAGTTCATCACCATTTCGACGGTGCCGATGTAGTGGTTGTCGCGCAGGTGCTTGTTTTGGGTAGCCACCCCGGTAGCACAGTTGTTCAGGTGGCAGATGCGCAGGTATTTGCAGCCCAGGGCAATCATGGGCGCGGTACCGAAGCCAAAGCTTTCCGCACCCAGGATGGCGGCCTTGACCACATCCAACCCGGTTTTCAGGCCGCCATCGGTCTGCACCCGCACACGACCACGCAGGTCGTTGCCGCGCAGGGTCTGATGTGCTTCGGACAGACCCAGCTCCCAGGGCGAGCCGGCATACTTGATCGAGGTCAGCGGCGAGGCACCGGTACCACCGTCATAACCGGAAATGGTGATCAGGTCCGCATAGGCCTTGGCCACGCCGGCAGCGATGGTCCCCACACCCGGCTCGGCAACCAGCTTGACCGAGACCAGGGCATCCGGGTTGACCTGCTTGAGGTCAAAAATCAGCTGCGCCAGGTCTTCAATCGAGTAGATATCATGGTGCGGCGGCGGTGAAATCAGGGTTACCCCGGGCACGGCATAGCGCAGGCGGGCAATCAGTTCATTGACCTTGCCGCCGGGCAGCTGCCCGCCTTCGCCCGGCTTGGCGCCCTGGGCCACCTTGATCTGCAGTACATCGGCATTGACCAGGTACTCCGGGGTAACGCCAAAGCGTCCGGAGGCAATCTGTTTGATCTTGGAGGTGCGCTCGGTGCCGTAACGGGCCGGATCTTCGCCGCCCTCACCGGAGTTGGAGCGGGCACCGAGGCGATTCATGGCTTCGGCGATTCCTTCGTGGGCTTCGGGCGACAGAGCGCCAAGGGAAATCCCTGCCGAATCGAAGCGCTTGAAAATGGCTTCCAGCGGTTCGACCTCGTCCAGCGCTATCGGCGTCACGTCGGTACGCAGCTGCATCAGGTCACGCAGCGAAGCGACCGGGCGACTATTGACCAGCGCGGCGTACTCCAGATACTTGTCGTAACTGTCGCCCTGCACGGCCGCCTGCAAGGCATACACCACATCCGGGTTATAGGCGTGAAACTCGCCACCGAAAACGAACTTGAGCAAGCCACCCTGCTGGATCGGCTTGCGCGGGCTCCAGGCCTCCTGCGCCAGCAGAACCTGCTCGGCCTGCAAATCGACAAAACGGGCACCCTGGATGCGACTGGCCACACCTTTGAAACAGATATCCACCACTTCATCAGCCAGGCCCACGGCTTCAAACAACTGGGCGCCGCGGTAGGAGGCAACCGTGGAAATGCCCATTTTCGAGAGAATTTTCAGCAAGCCCTTGGAAATGCCCTTGCGATAGCTCTTGAACACTTCATACAGATCGCCGATCACTTCCCCGGTGCGGATCAGGTCACCCAGCACTTCATAGGCCAGGTAGGGATAGACGGCACTGGCGCCAAAACCGATCAGCACTGCGTAGTGATGCGGATCACGCGCCGTGGCGGTTTCCACCAGAATATTGGCATGGCAACGCAAACCGCTGGCAACCAGATGGTGATGCACTGCGCCCACTGCCAGGGCCGCATGGACCGGTAACTGGCCAGGTTCGATGCCGCGATCACTGAGTACCAGCAGCACCTTGCCTTCACGCACTGCAGCTTCAGCCTCGGCAGCGATATCGGCCAGCGCCGCCTCCAGTGACTGCGCCTGGGGGCGGTTCAACTGGATATGCGCGCGCTCGAAGCCGGGCCGCTCCAGGTTCATCAGGGTCCGCCATTTGGCGGGGGAAACCACCGGTGTGCTTAGAATCGCCCGGTTGGCATGGTCCGGGGTTTCATCAAAGATATTGCGTTCACGCCCCAGGCAGGTTTCCAGCGACATGACGATCGCTTCCCGCAGCGGATCAATGGCCGGATTGGTGACCTGGGCAAACTGCTGACGGAAATAGTCATAGACCGAACGCACGCGCCCGGACAACACGGCCATGGGAGTATCGTCACCCATGGAGCCGACTGCTTCCTGGCCGTTTTCCGCCAGTGGGCGCAGTACCTGGTCACGCTCCTCAAAGGTGACCTGGAACATCTTCATGTACTGCTTGAGGCGCTCTTCGCTCATGAAGTCAGCGCCATGATCGCGGTCCTCCAGGGTAGCCTGGATACGCAAGGCGTTTTCCTTCAGCCATTTGCGGTAGGGATGGCGCGACTTCAGACGATTGGCAATATCATCGGTGTGCAGTACTTCACCCGTGACCGTATCCACGGCCAGAATCTGACCCGGACCCACGCGCCCTTTGCTGATGACATCTTCCGGTTGGTAATCCCACACCCCTATCTCCGAGGCCAGGGTGATGTAGCCGTTTTTGGTTACCACATAGCGTGCTGGTCGCAAGCCATTGCGATCCAGCAGGCACACGGCATGCCGCCCTTCGGTCAGCACGATCCCCGCCGGGCCGTCCCAGGCCTCCATATGCATGGAGTTGAATTCGTAGAAGGCGCGCAGATCGGCATCCATGGTCTCGACGTTCTGCCAGGCTGGCGGCACTACCATGCGCACCGCGCGGAACAGGTCCATACCGCCACTGATCAGCAGCTCAAGCATGTTGTCCATGCTCGAGGAGTCAGAGCCCGTCACGTTCACCACCGGTGAGATGCTCTCCAGCTCAGGCAGCAGTTCGTTACTGAACAGATGCCGCCGGGCCAGTGCCCAGTTGCGATTGGCGGTAATGGTATTGATTTCACCGTTGTGCGCGAGCAGGCGGAATGGTTGCGCCAGTGGCCATTTCGGCAGGGTATTGGTCGAGAAGCGCTGATGGAAAACGCTGATTGCGGTAGCCATGCGCGGGTCGCTGAGGTCGGGATAGAACTTGCCCAGATCAGCCGGCATCATCAGGCCTTTGTAGGAGATCACCTTGGATGACAGGCTGCAGACATAAAAGTCGCTGTCAGCCTGCAGGGCCATTTCCACGCGGCGCCGGGCGTAAAACAGGCGGATGGCAAACTGCTGCTCATCCAGGTTCTCGGCACTGACAAATACCTGCTCGATCTGCGGCAAACTGCTCAGGGCCAGTGGGCCCAACACGCTACTGTCGACCGGCACAACGCGCCAACCCACCAGCGTCAGTTCCTGCTCGCCGAGCGCCTCGGCAAAGGCGCTGTGAACCGCTTCTCGGGAGGCGTCCGAGGTCCCCATAAACACCATACCCACCGCGTACTGGGCCGGCAGGCTTGTACCAAGATCCGACTGCGCCACTGCGCGCAGAAAGGCATCCGGTTTCTGGATTAACAGCCCACAGCCGTCACCAGTGCGACCATCGGCATTGATACCGCCACGATGGGTCATGCAGGTCAGCGCTTCAATGGCTGTCTGCAACAGGTGGTGGCTGGGCTCGCCCTCCATGTGGGCGATCAGACCGAAACCGCAGTTATCCCTGAACTCATCTGGCTGAAACAGTCCTGCCTTCATCGGCAAACCCTCGAAAAACTCATGTATTCAAGTGCTTGCAATTTTGCATTGAACGCAATGCATGCTGGCACCAGGAAGAAATGGGGAATACTGATTGTACACAGCAGCCAATAGCCGAACAATTTAATTGGCCGCAAAAGCATATTGTTATGTCGTAAAATCGAAAGATTTTACGATCAAACCAGAAATCCTGATTTATCGCCTGAGGTCTGATGCACCAAACCCGCCTGACGAAGCCATTGGCGGGTTTGGTGTCGTCCAGCAGCCCATTACTTACTCGAGGCTTTGCTGAATACCCGAAATATCGCGTGCCCAAGGGCTTTGTTCACGCAAACCCTCAGGTAATTGTGCAATAGCCTGGCGGGCTGCCCTGCCGTTAGGGTAAATGCCGTGTGTAACCACAAACCAGGGCTGCCCCTGATGCCGGGTTTCAAACAATCCCAGATCACTCAAGCCCGAGTGCCGCTGAATAAAGGCTCTTGCTGCGTCTTCCGAGCGACTACCCAACAATTGCAGAACAAATTCATTGCCCTGACGCTGTCGATACCATTCAGGGCCGTGGATACCTGGACCGGTCGCAGCAACAGCAGATGATTCCGGCTCCGGTTCTACTGGTTCTGGTACTGCCTGCGCCTGTTCGGTTGGCTGCGGTGCCTCTGCCGGATTTTCCGCCACTTGCGGTTCGGTGGGCTCAGGATCAACTACGGGTTCAGGCTGATCGTCAACGGAAGAAACTGGCGGTGGTACAGAAGCACGCTCCTCGGTATCGGACAATGGCAAGGGATCCCAACTGCGTTCATCGGTCACTACTTCAGGCTCGACAGCCGGCGGCAGCTCGATTCTGTCAGACGGATCAAGCTGCAGCCGATCACTGCCTGTCTCTTCAACCTCTGCGGGAACCACGGGTACGGATTCGGGCAATTGCAACACCGTTGATGTCGGCTCCTGCTCGCTGCCACCCATAAACCAGGCCAGCAGCACGCCTAGCCCAACCAGCACCAGAGCAATAATTGATTTTCGCGGGATCAGCGGGCCTGATCCCTTGCGCCGATGGTGTATTACTGAAGGTGCTGCCGCTTGTATCATCAGATCGCGAGCAGCCTGATTGATCCGCCCTGGCCATCCCCCGCTCTTCATCACAATGCTGGCAATTTGCTCATCATTGAGCAACTCGATCCCCTGTCCCGCTCCTTCCAGGCGCTGATGCAAATACTCACGCACCTCATCGGGGCTCAGCGGCTGCAGCATAGTCAGATGGACAGCCGGCAACTCATCAGGCATTTCGCTACTGTCCAACCCTTCCAGAGTCGGCACCAGGCCGTCGTCAGCAAAAAGGAAGATACGTGGAGCCTGATCACCCGCTGCCCGCAAATCGGCCAGCATCTGCAGGGCGTCAGTGCCAAGCAACTCGGCGTCGTCGATGACCAGATACAGCTGCATACCGGTGTCTGCCAATTGCTCGCTGCGCAACATCAACGCGGTTGCATCACGCGATTCGGCTCCAACGGCCTGACAGAAAAATCCGATCAAAGCTTCAGTCTCGGCGTACTCCCTGGCCGAAGCCACCACAGCTTGAACCGAATCCTTGTTACTGCTGGCCACCAGAGCCTGTCGCAGCAAGGTCTTGCCACCACCTTCCGGAGCCACAACCGCCAACATCTGCTTGCCGTAACGAGCCAGATGATGCAGTTCCGCCAACACCGGCTTGCGCTGCGGAGTAAAGAATTTGAAACCTGGTGTCCGCGGTGCAAAGGGATCATGCGCCAACTGATAGTGCGCTAGATAATCTTCTACCCCAGTCAAGACTGTCATGTATCTTTCCTGTTATTGGCTATTGGCCTGCCCTAGTGTTGCGTCAAGTGCAGCATGATCGTAATCAGCCGTGACTACGGCATGCCCCAGTTGTTGCAACAACACCAGGCGCAGCTGTCCATCCAGAACTTTTTTGTCGACCGCCATCAGGCGTATGAAATCATCTGGCTGCATCGCCGCTGGGGGTGCTGTCGGTAATCCTGCGGCAGCAATCAGTTGAATTCCTCGCCTGGCATCGGCAGCTGTAATCCACTGCTGTCGCGCCGACATCTGCAATGCCATTGCCATGCCCGCGCCGACGGCCTCACCATGCAGCCATTGGCCATAGCCCTGATGTGTTTCAATGGCATGGCCAAAGGTATGCCCCAGGTTGAGAATGGCCCGCACACCGCCTTCGCGCTCGTCCTCGGCCACGACAGCAGCCTTGATGCGGCAGGAGCGGCTGATGGCCTCGGTAACGGCTTGCGCATCCAGCTCCAGCAGGGCTGGCATTCGCTGCTCAAGCCAAGCGAGAAAATCCAGATCGCGAATCAAGCCATACTTGATGATTTCCGCCAGGCCGGCACTGACTTCACGGCGTGGCAAAGTGGTCAGGCTGTCGGTATCAATCACAACCGCCTGCGGCTGGTAAAAAGCACCCAACATATTCTTGCCTGCCGGATGATTGATACCGGTTTTGCCGCCCACGGAGGAATCCACCTGTGACAACAAGGTTGTTGGGACCTGAATAAAATTGACACCACGCTGATAGCAAGCCGCAGCGAAACCGGTCATATCACCAATGACGCCACCACCCAGAGCAATCAATGTGGTACGCCGATCGTGCCGTGCGGACAACAAGGCATCAAAAATCTGCTGCAGGGTCAGCCAGTTCTTGAAAGCTTCACCGGTTGGCAATACAACACTCTCAACCTGCAAGCCGGTCAAGGTCGTACGCAAACGCTCAAGGTAAAGGGGGGCGACGGTATCATCAGTGACGATGCAGACCTGTTTGCCTGCAATGTAGGGGGTAAAGCAGTCGGCCCGGTCCAGAAGGCCGGCGCCGATAATGATGGGATAACTACGGTCGCCAAGATCAACATTCAATTGCTGCATGTAGCACCTCTCCAAATCTTGCGAGAAGCATACATCAGAGCCACTCTACAGGGCACCCACAAGCGCTACATAGTCAGCCACAATCAACATCTTCCAATTGCCGCACGATGGCACTCACCACCCCTTTTGGGCCTCGCTGATCTGTTTCCACCACCATATCGGCAATTTCACGGTACAGCGGATCACGCTTGGCCATAAGATCACGCAGCACCTGTTCAGGGTCAGCTGTTTGCAACAAGGGACGCTGGCGATCTTTGGCAGTACGCTGCAACTGCTGGTCGACACTGGTACACAGATAAACCACAAAACCATTGTTCTGGAGTGCCTGACGGTTGGCTATGCGCATTACCACGCCACCGCCAGTCGCCAGAACAATGCCTTGCTCGGCAACCAGCTCAGCAATCATGGCTTCTTCACGCTGACGAAACCCTTCCTCGCCTTCAACGTCAAAAATCCACGGAATATCGGCCCCGGTACGGGCTTCAATTTCGCGGTCTGAGTCCTTGAATGGAACCCTGAGTTCCTTGGCAAGCAGGCGCCCGATGGTGCTTTTACCAGCACCCATCGGGCCTACCAGAAAGACATTACGCAACAGATTTACCTGACCTGGGAAATGGTACCTGCATTGATAATGCGCGGCGTCAGGAAAATCAGCAATTCATTCTTCGTCTCGGCAGTGATATCGCGACGGAATGCCCGGCCAAGGACTGGGAGATCCCCCAGAAAAGGAACCTTTTGTGTGCCTTTAGTGGACTCACTGGAGAACACTCCACCAATCACAATGGTCTCTCCATCAGCAACCAGGATCTTCGCAGTAACTTCATTTTTACGAATGGTCGGTATGCCATTAACCGTATTGGTGAAGTCCGGCTCATCCTTGGTCACGATAACGTCCATGATCACCTGGTTATCCGGGGTGATCTGCGGCGTCACTTCAAGCGAGAGTACGGCTTCGGCAAAGGCAGTAGTCGTTGCACCACTCGAAGCGGCTTCCTGATAAGGAATTTCCGAGCCCTTGAGAATCTTCGCAGTTTCCTTGTCGGAGGTGACGACCTTGGGTTGGGAAATGATTTCACCATTACCCGTACTTTCCATGGCCGACAACTGCAGATCAAGAATGGCATTGTTGCTGATAAAGCCAATACCGATACCTGAAGTCGCTCCAAGCACTCCCAGGTCAATAAACGGAGAGTTCACTGGACGTTCCGGAATACCGATAAACCCACCAGTTGTTCTGGAGGGAATATAGTCAGGATCTCCAGGGTTACCACGCGCATTGGGATCATCTACAACATTTGTCTGGCCATCTTTACCAAACAGGTCAAACCGGTCACCCATTCTCAGGTTGCCACCCCAGCGAACACCCAGAGCACGGTCAAAACCGACTTCGGCTTCAACAATGCGTGCTTCGATCATTACCTGACGGACCGGAATATCCAGTTGGGTGACAATACGGCGCAGCTCATCCAGCTTGTTCTGGGTTTCCAGGGCGATAATGCTGTTGGTACGCTCATCGACCGTAATGGAACCACGCTGCTCACCACCGCTCCCGTTGGTTACCGAAGCAAACAGGCTGGCAATGTCCGCTGCACGGGCATAGTTGACCTGAATAAGTTCACGACGCAGCGGAGCCAGCTCAGCAATCTGCTGTTGTGATTCCAGTTCCTGACGCTCACGAGCAGCAATCTCTTCAGCCGGCGCGACCAGCAGGACATTCCCGATGCGACGCTGATCCAGACCCTTGGTTTTGAGTACCAGATCCAGTGCCTGATCCCAGGGCACATTCTGCAGACGCAGAGTAATACTGCCGGAAACCGTGTCACTGGCCACCAGGTTGAGGTCGGTAAAGTCGGCAATCAACTGCAATACCGAACGGACTTCAATGTCCTGAAAGTTCAACGACAGACGTTCGCCGGTATAGGCAAAATCATCGGCACGGCGCTGTTCTTCTTCGGCCCGGGTCAATGGCTTGAAGCTGACAATCAGGCGATTGTCGGTTTGATAGGTCAAATGCTCATAGTGACCAGTCGGTTCAATAGTAACAACTGCGCCATCACCACTGGTAGATGCGTTGATGAAATTTACCGGAGTGGCGAAGTCTTTGACGTCAAGCCGCACGCGCAATTCGTCGGGCAAATGGGCTTCAGGGAACTCAAGGCGAACGCGACCACCACGCTCTTCGATATCCACCCGAACACCCGGGTCAGACAGGTCAACCACAACGTTGCCTTCGCCCTGCTCACCTCGATTGAAGTCCAGACTGGTAATACCACGACGACCATTGGCTGCAGCACTCAGCGCCGGTTGGTTGCCTTCGCGCCAGCTGGCACCTGGCGCAGCCTGCGGGCGTGAGCTTGCAGCAGCAGTCGAGCTGCGCTGACCGTCCTCATCACCAATAAGTATGAACAGGTTATTGCCTTCAGTGCGGGTACTGTAAGGTACCAGGTCAGTCAGATTGACAATCAGACGGGTTCGATCACCCGCTTCAACCACGGTCAAGCTACGCGCATTCCCCAATCCCAGCTCGCGATTGCGCTCACTCAGCTGGTTGCTGACACCTGGAAAATCGAGAGCAATGCGTGCCGGCTGCTCGATGGTATAGCCCGTTGGATCGGACACCTGCTCATCAAAGGTCAACTTGAGCTCGATTCGCTCACCTGGCAATGAGGCTACGTCCAGGTTTTTCAGGTTGGCCGCCAGCGCTGCAGGTGTTAGCAGAAGCAGCATGGCTGCCATGGTTATTTTTCTGGTTAGAGGCATGTGCTTGCGTTCCACGCGTGACTGTTTGCAGTTCATAAATTCTCTCCCTGGTTGACCTATCCGCGCTCAGACAAGCTGAGGGTACGCGGGCGCTCCAACCAACCACCTTCGCCGTCCGGAACAATTTCTACCACTTCGACCCGGCCTTCATCGATACTGGTAATCCGACCATGATTGCGTCCGAGGTAGTCCCCGATTGTGACGCGATGAACACTCCCGGCACCACGAATCAAAGCTTGCATGCCGTCTTCATTGCTAAGCGTACCCACCATATCAAATCCTTCAATATTGAATCCTTCAAGGAATTGACGGACACGATCTTCATCCGGTCGCACGTCATCATTTCCACGCTGCCGCTGCGTCAGGTCGATACGTACCGGCGGTTGAAACGGGCTGCGCATGGATGTCGCGCTGTAAGTAAAAGCTTCGTAGGGACTGAACCGCGGCAGTGGCTCAATATCACCACTGGGGCGTGCCCGGGTTTCATCCATGAAAACCTGCAGGTCATTGAACTCGTTACCACCACAACCGGACAAGGTCACACTGAGAAGCAGGGCCAAAGGGGCCATATGTAAAGGCTTCATTGGTTGTCTCCCTGCTCGTTGTACCGATAGGTCCGGGCCAGGATATTCATTTTCAACAGATTCGGGTTGCCTTCAGTAACCGGCACAATATTGAAGTCATGCAGGGTTACGATGCGCGGCAAGCCGGCAACCCCGCTGACAAACGTGGCCAGATCGTGATAAGTGCCTTGTACTACGATGCGAATGGGCAACTCGATATAGAACTGCTTCGCCGCTTCGGGCTGCAGAGTGATCGACTCGAACTCAAGGCCGCTACCGAGACCCAGCTGCGTAATGTCTTCCAGCAGCCCGGGAACTTCAGTATCCGTTGGCAACTGCTTGAGCAGGGTGCCAAAGCGCTCTTCTATTTCTTCAAGTTGTGCGCGGTAGGCGTCCAGATTCGCTGCACGCTCTGACTTGTCACGGAACTCCTGACGCAGAGCAACCTCCTGGGCCTCAACCCGGTCAAGGTCAGCTTGCAACTCCTTGAGGTGGAAGTGGTAGCCGAGAAACACCAGCGCAGCAAAGATGATTGCGCCAAAGATGACTTTCAGGGCAGCCGGCCAGGCACCAAGATTGTTGAAGTCCAGATCGCTCATTTCGAGCTTTTTCAGACTTTCCAAGGATTGGCTGAAGCTCATTGTTGCTGCCCTCCCTGAGCACTGTTTCTGGGCTCAGTCTGACGCACCGAGAGCTCGAAGACATTGGCCTGCTGCAACTCACCCTGGGTGACGGCACGCACAGCGGTCAGGTTGGGAGCAGTCAGCCATTCTGACGCATCCAGCTGGCGCATGAGATTGGACACCCGGCTGTTGGATTCGGCACCCCCACGAATGGAAATGGTCGAACCTTTCATCTCCAGCGACGTGAAGTAGAGGCCATCCGGCAGGCTGCGAGCCAATTCGTCGAATACCCGCACGATGATTGGCCGATTTCCTTGCAAGTCCTGAATAATGCGCATGCGATCCAGCAACTGGGTGCGCCGCGCCTGTAACTGTTCGATTTCGCGGATACGCTCTTCAAGGACTCGAATTTCACTACGCAGATATTCGTTGCGTGCATTCTGATGATCAATCTTGCCCGTGAAGTAGCGATCACCTGCAAACACCAGACAGGCGGCAACAATCACAATCAGCACCAGAACAGTCAGAAACTGTTTCTTGCGCTCTTCCCTGAGCTGCTCGCGCCAGGGCAACAGGTTAATGCGAGCCATTAGTCAAAACTCCTCATTGCCAGACCACACGCAATCATCAAGGCTGGCGCATCGTTGCTGAGCGCAACGGCATTGACCTTGTTGGATAGCGTCATGTTTGCAAAGGGGTTGGCAACCAGGGTCGTGGTGCCAATCTTTTGCTGCACCAGTTGGTCCAGCCCGGGAATCGAGGCGGTGCCCCCAGCCAGCAGAATATAATCCACATCGTTGTACTGGCCGCCGGCAAAGAAGAACTGCAGTGAGCGTGAGACCTGCTGCACGACCGCATCCTTGAAGGGGCTGAGGACTTCGCTTTCGTAGTCATCCGGCAAGCCGCCCTGCTTCTTGGCCAGACCGGCTTCATCCTGCGACAGGCCATAACGACGCTGAATCTCGTCAGTCAACTGCTTGCCGCCAAACAACTGCTCGCGGGTGTAGATGGTACGCCCCTTGCTGAGCACGCTGAGCGTCATCATGGTTGCGCCGATATCGATGACAGCGATGGTCATTTCGTCACGGTCGCCATCCAGCTGATCAATCACCAGCTCGCAGGCTCGCTCCATGGCGTAGGCTTCGACCTCAACCACTTTCGCATCCAACCCGGCAAGGGCCAATGCGGCTTCGCGGATATCGACATTTTCGCGGCGGCAGGCTGCCAGCAACACTTCCACTCTGTCAGGATTGCGCGGCGACGGGCCTTGCGCTTCAAAGTCGATGGCGACTTCATCCAGAGGATAGGGAATGTATTGATCCGCCTCGAGCTTGATCTGCTCTTCCATCTCGTCTGGATCAAGATCAGCATCCATTTCGATGGTCTTGGTAATGACGGCGGAACCGGCAACCGCGACTGCGGCCTGTTTGAGGGATGTCTTGGAACGGGAAAGCACCTTTTCCAGTGCTTGGCCGACACCTTCCAGTTCGACAATATTTTTCTCTACCACCGCACCGGGTGGCAAAGGTTCAACCGCGTATGATTCGACTTTATACCGGTTGCCATGCCGACTGAGCTCAAGCAGCTTCACCGTAGTGGAACTGATGTCGACGCCCAGCAGCGTGTTCGCTTTTTTCTTTATGAGCCCTAGCACAGCCAATTTCCTATCAGCATCCGACACTTACGGACGGTTTATGTTTTCCTACATTAAATAACAGGTATTGCACAAGCGCAAATGGCTTATTAGAAAAAAATGCGCTTATAATGCAAACTGTTACCCCGTTTCCAATCAGCACAACCGCTAACCGATTCATTCAACAGGGAATTCTTCATCCCTCATGCGTTTTATAAAATTTCTTCTTTGGTCACTGTTGGCACTGATTTGCGGCCTGTTTCTGGCGCTCAGCGGTACTGCGCTCTATCTTAGCCCCGCCTTGCCAGATGTTGAAAGCCTTCGCGAGCTGCAATTGCAGACGCCACTACGAATATATAGCACAGATAATCAGCTGATTGCCGAATATGGTGAAATGCGCAGGGTCCCCGTGAGTTTTGACCAGGTGCCGGAAGACTTCATCAATGCTTTTCTGGCAGCGGAGGATGACAATTTTCTGCGTCATCACGGGGTCGACCCCAAAGGTTTGCTGCGAGCTGCTGCCGAATTGGCCCAGTCCGGGCACATACAAACCGGCGGCAGCACCATCACCATGCAAGTGGCGAAAAATGTTTTTCTGACCAGCGATCGCGTGTTTTCGCGCAAGTTAAACGAAATACTGCTGGCATTGCAAATCGAGCGCCATCTCGACAAACAACAAATTTTCGAGCTTTACATCAATAAAATTTATCTGGGTCACCGGGCCTACGGTATTGAAGCTGCTGCACAGGTCTATTACGGCCGCTCCATCAATGAGCTCAGCCTGGCTGAAATGGCCATGATAGCTGGCCTGCCAAAAGCACCGTCGCGCTACAACCCGCTGAGCAACCTGGAGCGCGCAACGGTGCGGCGCGACTGGATACTGCAGCGTATGCTGGGTCTCGGCATGATTGATCAGGAGGCCTTCGACAACGCGATCAACAGCCCCGATCGCGCACGTCTGCACCGCGCCAATCCGGATTTCGAGGCACCCTGGGTAGCAGAAATGGTACGCCAGGAGCTGTACGAACGTTTTGGCGATGCGCTCTACACTGACGGCTACCATGTCTATACCAGCGTGCACAGCGAACGCCAGATACAAGCACAGGCCTCTCTCCGTGAAGGCTTGATGGCTTACGATCGCCGACATGGCTACCGTGGGCCCGAAGCACGGCACCCGGAGGCCGCTCCGGAGCAAGCGGGCACTCTGCTCGCCGCATACCAGACTCTCAACGGATTGCTGCCAGCACTGGTGATTGAAGTAGCCGACGACTATGCGATCGCCCGTTTGGAAAATGGCGAGGATGTACGCATCCCGTGGTCCGGCATGCAGTGGGCACGCCCTTTTCTCAGCATCAACAGCATGGGGCCAAACCCCACGCGCCCAGCCGATATAATGTTGCCCGGCGATGTTATTCGTGTCAGTCCACAGGATGATGGCGACTTCGCCTTGCAGCAGGTTCCTGCTGCGCAAAGCACGCTGATTGCCTTGTCGCCTGCTGATGGTCGCATTGAAGCAGTGGTAGGCGGCTTTTCTTTTTCCCAGAGCAATTACAACCGCGCCGTGCAGGCCAAACGTCAATCCGGATCCAGTTTCAAACCCTTTCTGTACGCTGCTGCGCTGGATCATGGCTATACGCCCGCCAGCCTGGTCAACGATGCGCCGCTGGTGTTTGCAGATGAACACCTGGATAACATCTGGCGCCCGCAAAACTCAGGTGGGGACTTTCTCGGACCGATTCGTTTGCGTGAGTCGCTGTATCGCTCCCGCAACCTGGTGTCGATTCGCCTGATGCAGGATCTTGGCATTGATGAGTCACTGACCTACATCGAGCGCTTCGGTTTTTCTCGCGACGAGCTGCCACGCCACCTGTCCTCGTCGCTGGGCAGCCTCGAACTGACCCCGCTGCAGGTTACCCGTGCTTATGCCGTGTTCGCCAACGGTGGCTATCTGGTTGATCCCTGGCTGATCGAGCGCATTGAAGATCGTCACGGTCAATTGCTTGATTATGCTCGCCCCAAGATTACCCCCGCACGCCTTGAGGCTGAGCGCGAGCGCCAACTGGCCTATTACCCGCGCCTGTCCAGCAGTCAGGTTACCCAGGAGCCCGAGCTGGCCCCGCAGGTGCTTGATCCGCGTACCGCCTACCAGATCAACAGCATTCTCAAAGACGTGATAACCCGGGGCACCGGTGGACGCGCCAGAGTATTGGGGCGCAGCGACCTGGCCGGCAAAACCGGTACCACCAATGAACAGCGCGATGCCTGGTTTTCAGGCTACAACGCGGACCTGGTAACCACTGTATGGGCCGGTTATGACCAACCAGCCAGTCTTGGTCGACGCGAATACGGCAGCACCGTTGCCTTGCCGATCTGGATCGACTTTGTCGGTGCCGTCCTTGACGAGCAACCAGAACACAGCCAGGCGATGCCAGATGGCATGGTCAATGTGCGCATCGACCCAACCACCGGACGCACCGCCAGACCCGGCAGCAGCGACGGCTACTTCGAAGTTTTCAAGGAAGAAGATGCTCCGCCGCCCTTCAGCGAGCTCGAAGCCGGCGGTTATACAGGTGAGGGCGCCAGCACACCATTGGAGCTGTTCTGAGCCAGGCCGAGCAACTGCCCGCGAAGCCATTGGTTTGCCGGATCCAATTCGGCATCCTCATGCCAATACAGATTCAGCCCCATTCGCGGCAAGGGCAAGGGCAGTGCCATTAAACGGTTGCCCAAGGGAGCATTGATCAGCTCGGCATGCTGACGTGCCATGGTTAGCAGGCAGCCACTGCCCTGGGCCACCACCAGGCTCGCTGCCTGGTAATTCTGGCAGCGCTGGACAACCTGACGTGAATGGCCGAGACGGGCCAGGGCCAGATCTTCAAAGCTCAGCCCACGCCGCCAGGATGCAACCGCAATATGTTCTGCAGCCAGGTAACGGTGAGCCGTAAGCTCGCCTTCGAATTCAGCCGGAACCACTACACACAACGACTCTTCCAGCAGTTGTAACTGACGCAACGTTGCATCCACCGGCCGCGCAATTTCAATTGCCATATCCACGCGCCCGGCAGCCAACTCCAGCTTCAGCTCACTCCAGCGAACACTGGCCGTGCGCAACCGGATTCCCGGCCCATAAGGGCGCAACTGCTGCAATAAAGGCGGAAGAATGGTGGGTTCCAACTGTTCCGGCAAATTCAACGTAAAGCTGCGCTGCGCTTGCTCGGGATCAAAATCCTGAAGTTGCCCCAGGCTCTGCTGCAAGCGCGCAAGGCTGTCGAGAATGCCCGGAGCCAAGCGCATGGCCAGAGCAGTCGGCGACACTCCTCGCCCCTCCCGCTGAAACAGTGGGTCACCAAAATGCGTACGCAGCCTGGCCAGAGCATGACTGACGGCCGACTGACTAACGTGCAACACCGCTGCGGCACGGGTCAGGCTGCGCTCACGATAGATGACCTCGAAAACCCTGAACAGATTCAGATCCATCCGACCTAGAGCGGGCAAATCATGGCTTTTATTCATGGCAACACCTTTTTTTACCCTGTATTCGCATCATAACTGCATGATCAAGGCTAATCCATGAATACAGTTCATTAGCTGTAATGAATATTCGTCGCTTTCATGCGCTGGTCCGGCGCACTATGCTGCATCGACTAGCCGAAAAGTGCCGACAACAACAAAGGTGAGCGCTAATGCACGAACAAGAGTATCTGACCCGACTCAAGCAGCTGCATGCCCGAAACTGGCCCGCAGGGCATGCCCGCGAACCTGAGTACCCGCTTGGTGAGAAACCGCTGACCAGCTACCTGCACCATTGGGCAAAGACATGCCCTGACAAGCTGGCTATTGCCTTCTACGGCCACAGCACCAGCTTTGCCGAACTCGATGACCTGTCTGACCGCTTTGCCAGCTTGCTACTGTCCCAGGGCGTGCAGCCCGGCGACCGGGTCGCGGTCTACCTGCCCAACTGCCCGCAATTTCATATCGTCTTCTTCGGCATCCTCAAGGCCGGTGCCATTCATTGCCCGGTCAGCCCGATGGCAGTGGGGATGGAGCTGGAATATCAACTCAAGGACTGTGGCGCCAGCGTGATCGTCTGCTTTGATCAACTGCTGCCAGCGGTACGCCAGGTACGCGACAACACCGACCTGCGACTGCTGATCAGCACCAGCCTGTCCGAAGTCTGTCCGGCCAACCCACCGCTGCAAGTACCCGACTTGTTACTGGCACCCAAACTGGAGATCACCGACAGCCTGGATCTGCTGCCGGAACTGGCGCGCACTGCATTGCCGGATGAGCTGCCCGAGCCCATGCTCGATGATATTGCCGCGCTCAACTACACCGGCGGCACCACTGGCCTGCCCAAGGGCTGCATCCACACCCACGGCGACATGCTCTATACCTGCGCCAGCTTTGTACCCGCGGCCATGGGGCTGGACAGCGAACGCGTAAGTCTGAATTTCATGCCGGAGTTCTGGATTGCCGGCGAAAATGCCGGCGTGCTCTTCCCGGCGTTCACCGGCACTACCATGGTATTGCTGGCCCGCTGGGATGCGCTGGCCTTTATGCAGGCAGTACAACATTACCGCGTCAACCAAACCGGTTTGCTGGTTGACAGCGCTGCCGAGATTCTCGACCACCCTCAGGTCGCTGATTTTGATTTCAGCTCGCTGGCGATCACCAGCTGTGTTTCCTTTATCAAGAAACTGACCCCGGAATACCGTCGCCGCTGGCGTGAACGGACCGGCTGCACCCTGTTCGAGACCAGCTTCGGCATGACCGAAACCCACACCTGCGACACCTTTACCGCCGGCCTGCAGGATGACGACTTCGACCTGAAATCCGCCCCGACCTTTGTCGGCCTGCCAGTACCCGGCACCGAGTTCAAGGTCTGCAGCTTCGAGACCGGTGAACTGCTGCCATTAGGCAGCGAGGGTGAGCTATGCCTGCGCAGCCCGTCCCTGCTCAAGGGCTACTGGAACAAGCCGGAAGCCAGTGTCGAAGCCCTGCGTGATGGCTGGCTGCATACGGGTGACAGCGGCGTGATTACCGAGCAGGGCTTTATCCGTTACCTCGGACGGCGCAAGGAAATGCTCAAGGTCAACGGCATGAGTGTATTCCCCAGCGAACTGGAAGCCATGCTCGGCCAGCATCCCAAACTCCTGGCCTCAGCGGTCATTGGCCGTGCCGACGAGAAAAAGGGCGAGGTGCCGGTGGCTTTTGTCGTTGCCAAACCCGGTAGCGCGCTGGACGCTGACGCCCTGATCGACTGGTGCAAACAGGCCATGGCGAGCTACAAGATACCCGAGTTTCGCCTGGTAGAATCTCTTCCCATGACGGCCACTGGCAAGGTCAAGAAAAACGAACTCAAGGACTGGCTCTGATGTTGTTCAATAAACTGCTGATCGCCAATCGTGGCGAAATCGCCATTCGATTGGCCCGCGCGGCCGCCGAGCTGGACATCCCCAGCCTCGCCGTATTTGCCGAAGATGACGCCGCGTCACTTCACCGGCACAAGGCCGACCAGGCCATTGCCCTCAAAGGACGCGGTGCCAGCGCCTATCTGGATGCCAATCAGTTGTTGCGCATTGCCTACGAAGAAGGCTGCGATGCCATCCATCCCGGTTATGGATTTCTCAGCGAGAACGCCGCCTTTGCCCAGCAATGCGAAGAAGCCGGTATCCGCTTTATCGGGCCCGACACAAAGGTATTGCAGCGTTTCGGCGACAAGGCCAGCGCCCGCGCGCTGGCACTGGAGTTGGGTGTGCCTCTGGTGCAGGGCACCAATCAGCCGACCAGCCTGGAACAGGCACGCGCCTTTATGGCCGACCTCGGAGCCGATGCCGCGGTGATGCTCAAAGCACTGGCCGGCGGCGGTGGACGCGGCATGCGTGCGGTACTCGACCCGGCCGAACTGGAAGACGCCTATAACCGCTGCCAGTCCGAAGCCAGGGCCGCCTTTGGTAATGGCGACCTGTACATCGAGCGCCTGATTCGCCACGCGCGGCATATCGAAGTGCAGATCATTGGTGACGGTGAGCAGGTGGTCCACCTGTGGGAGCGCGATTGCACCCTGCAACGGCGCAACCAGAAGCTCCTGGAAGTCGCACCCGCCCCCGGGCTTGATCCACAGATACGCGAACAGCTGCTAGCTGCCGCACTCGAACTGACGGCCGCCGTCGGCTATCGCGGCCTGTGCACGGTCGAATTCCTGCTCGATGAAGACAAGGGCGACTTTGTCTTTATGGAAGCCAACCCGCGCATCCAGGTTGAACATACCGTGACTGAAGCGGTAACCGGGCTGGATCTGGCGCAGATTCAACTGCACCTGGCTGCCGGTGCCACCCTGGCCGAACTTGGCCTGATCCAGGCAAATATCCCACAACCGCGTGGCCACGCCGTGCAGCTGCGCATCAACCTGGAAAGCATGGCAAGCGATGGCAGTGCACGCCCGGCCGGTGGCACCCTGAGCGCCTACGAGCCACCCAGCGGCCCGGGTATCCGCGTCGATGGCTATGGCTATACCGGGTACACCACCAGCCCCAGCTTTGATTCCCTGCTGGCCAAGGTCATCGTACATGCCGATGCCGACTATGCCAGCGTACTCAAGCGCGCTTACCGCGCCCTGTGCGAATTCCGCCTCGACGGCGTCGTCAGCAACCTGCATTTTTTACAGAACCTGCTGCAGCACCCTGAGGTACAAGCCAACTCGGTCAGTACCGCTTTTATCGAAACGCACGCTGCGGCGCTGGTTGGCGCCGGCACTCAGGCACACCCGCATTTGTACGTAAAAGGCAGTGCCCGCAGCACCGTGCAACAGCATACCGATGTCGACGCTCCAGCGGGTACCGAGCCGCTCAACGCACCGGTACAAGGTGTACTGGTCAGCCTGGATGTGCAAATCGGCGATGCCATTGCTGTTGGCCAGCAGGTTGCAGTGATGGAAGCGATGAAAATGGAGTTTGTGGTCAAGGCAACCCAGAGCGGTATGGTTCGCGCCCTGGCCGTTGCACCCGGTGACAACCTGTTTGAAGGCAGCCCCTTGCTGTTTCTGGAGCCAGCCGACGTCAGCGCTGACGGCCTGGTTACGGAGGAATCCATCGATCTTGAGCATATCCGCAATGACCTGCGCGAAGTGCTGGAACGCCAGGCCGACCTGACCGACGAACGCCGCCCGGACGCGGTTGCCAAGCGGCGCAAAACCGGCCAGCGCACTGCCCGCGAAAACCTCGCCGATCTGCTGGATGACGGCAGCTTTATGGAATACGGCGGCTTTGCCCTGGCGGCGCAGCGCTCGCGCCGCAGCCATGAAGATTTGCTGAAAATGAGCCCGGCGGACGGCCTGATTACCGGCATCGGCACCGTCAATGCCGCGCACTTCGGCGCAGAAAATGCCCGCTGCATGGCCATGAGTTACGACTACACGGTATTTGCCGGCACCCAGGGCGTGACCAACCACAAGAAAACCGACCGCATGCTGGAGCTGGCTGAGCAATGGCGCTTGCCATTGGTGTTCTTTACCGAAGGTGGCGGCGGACGCCCCGGTGATATCGACAAGGTCGGGGTTGCCGGGCTGGATTGCACCACCTTCATGCGCATGGCCCGATTGAGTGGTCAGGTACCGCTGGTGGGCGTGGCGTCCGGGCGTTGCTTTGCCGGCAATGCAGCCCTGCTGGGTTGCTGTGATGTGATTATTGCCACCGACAATGCCACCGTCGGCATGGCCGGCCCGGCGATGATCGAAGGCGGCGGCCTAGGCCGTTTCACCCCCGAACAGGTCGGCCCGACCAGCATGCACAGCGCCAACGGGGTGATTGATGTACTGGTCAAGGATGAAGCCGAAGCCACCCGCGTCGCCAAGCAATATCTGTCCTACTTCCAGGGCGACTTGCCCGGCGGCGAGTGTGTCGACCAACGCACCCTGCGCCACCTGATTCCGGAAAACCGCCTGCGCGTGTACGACATTCGTGAGGTGATCGAGACTCTGGCCGATACCGGCTCGGTGCTGGAGTTGCGCCGCGAGTTTGCCCCCGGCCTGATCACCGCGTTGATCCGCATTCAGGGCAAGGCCTTCGGCCTGATCGCCAATAACCCGATGCACCTGGGCGGCGCCATTGATGCCGTCAGCGGTGACAAGGCTGCGCGCTTTATGCAACTGTGTCAGGCCCATGGTCTGCCGATGGTATCCCTGTGTGATACGCCCGGTTTCATGGTCGGCCCGGATTCCGAGCAGCAAGCGACGGTACGGCATGTATCGCGGATGTTCGTTACCGCCGCCAGTCTGCAGATTCCATTCTTTACCATTGTGCTGCGCAAGGGCTACGGTCTGGGTGCTCAGGCCATGGCCGCAGGCAGCTTTCATGCGCCCATGTTCACCATCGGCTGGCCCAGCAGTGAGTTTGGCGCCATGGGGCTGGAAGGTGCGGTGCGGCTGGGTTATGCCAAGGAGCTGGCAGCCATTGAGGACCCCGCTGAACAGCAGGCGCTGTTCGACAAACTGGTGGCCGAGCTGTACCAGCGCGGCAAGGGCTTGAGCATGGCCAGCTTCCTGGAAATCGATGCGGTGATCGATCCGCTCGAAACCCGCGACTGGCTACTGCGCGGCCTGAGTTCGGCACCGCCGGAGTCGCTGCAAGCCGGGCTACGGCCCTTTGTCGATACCTGGTAAAGCTGACCGGTGAGCCCGCAAGGGCTCACCCCACCCAGAGCAACCAGAGCGTCACGCCGAGCGGCAACAGCAGCGCGGTCAGAATACCCATCAGGCTCATACCCAGGGCGGCAAAGGCCCCCGCCTCTTCACTTTCTTCCATTGCCCGCGCCGTGCCTACTGCATGCGCGCACATGCCCATGGCCAGGCCCCAGGCCGCCGGGTGGGTAATCCGGCACAGCTTGAGCAACCCCGGTCCGATCAGGGTGGCGATAATCGCGGTAAGCATGACAAACACCGCGGCCAGTGCCGCCACACCACCAATCTGTTCAGCCACCAGCATGGCAATCGGCGAAGTTACCGATTTCGGGGCCAGGGTCAGAATCAGCATAGGATTGAGGCCAAACAACCAGGCCAGCAGCAAGGTACTGACCGTGGCAAAACCACCACCCAGCAACAGCGTCAGCATCACCGGCCAGAAAAACTGGCGGATGCGACGCAGGTTCAGGTACAGCGGCACGGCCAGTGCCACGGTTGCCGGCCCGAGCAGGATAAGCAACGGGTTGACCGCAGCCCGGTAATACTCAAAGTTCACCCCGAGAAACCAGAGCAAGGCAATAATCAGGGTAATCGACAGCAGTACCGGATGCAGAATCGCCAGCTTGCTGCGCTCATACAAGGCCACGCCGAACTGGTAGGCCGCCAGCGTCACGCCCAGCCAGAACCAGGGGTGCTCGATAATCGCCTGCCAGGCCAGCGCCAGCTCAGTCATGGCTGTTCTCCGCTGCCACTCGGCGAGCCAGAAAGCGCTGCAGCAACCAGCCGCAGAGCGGCAGAGCCAAAGCAAAGGAAATCACCAGAGTCAGCAGGATGCCCAGACCGAAGGTGCGCATTTCAGCGCCATAGGCCATGACCCCGACAGCCGGTGGCACCAGTATCAAGGGCAGGTATCTCAGCAGGCTACCCGCAGCCTGCTCAACCGGTACCGGCACCTCGCCACGAACCAGCAAAAACCCCAGCAACAGAACCATTCCGATAATCGGACCCGGTAAAAAGGGCAATAGCAGGATATTCAATCCGGTGCCCAGCAACTGGAACAGGATCAACCAGGTCAGACCGCGTAATAGCATGGCGCACGCTCTCGGCACAGCAAAAGTGCAAGCATACCACTGCACGAGCTGGCGCTCATTGCCGGCTCTCACGCAAGGTGGCTAGTCATGCATATACCCCCACGACTATACTGAAGCTTCTAACTGGCCCAACCTGAAAGGCATGCCGAGCATTTTGCTGCTATGACCCACACCCCCATCTCGCGCACCCTTCTGACACGCGTTCATATCAGCCATCGGCAAACCCTGCTGCCACTCCTGCTATTGCTCACAGGCATGTTGCTGGTATTGCTGCTGTTCATGCTGATGCCTCCACCACTCTGGCTCCAGGGGCAGGCCAATTATCTGCCCCTGCACATGCTGCTGGAAACCCTGGCTATTGTGGCAGCGGCCTGTATCTTTGCCGTCAGTTGGGCAACCCACAAACGCCTGGGAACACATAACCTGCTGATCCTCGCTTGCGGCTTTCTGGTTGTCGCCCTGCTCGACTTCAGCCACATGCTGTCCTATCAGGGCATGCCTGACTTCGTAACCCCGGCAGACCCGGAAAAAGCCATTGCGTTCTGGCTGGCCGCACGCGCAGTGGCGGCCCTCAGCCTGCTCTGGGTGGCTTTTGCCTCCTGGCAAACCCTCAGTCAGCGCCATTGGCGCTGGACGTTGTTATCCCTCGGACTCTTGCTCACTATGGCAGTCCATGGGCTGATACTCGGTCTCCCCCAGCACCTGCCCGCTCTCTTTATTCAGGGCCAGGGCCTGACGCCTTTGAAAGTCGGCATGGAATATGCGTTGATCGGCATCCATATTCTGACCGCCTGGCGGCTGTGGCAACTGATGCGACTAGCGCAAAAATTCAACGCCTCAGCGCTGTTTGCTGCCTCCCTGGCCATGGCCATGGGGGGCTTCTGCTTTACCCTTTACGCCTCAGTAACCGATCACTTCAACCTGCTCGGACATGTCTTCAAGGTGATTGCCTATGGGTTACTGTTTCGGGGCATCTTTA
Organism: Halopseudomonas salegens; assembly: GCF_900105655.1. Classification (NCBI taxonomy): domain Bacteria; kingdom Pseudomonadati; phylum Pseudomonadota; class Gammaproteobacteria; order Pseudomonadales; family Pseudomonadaceae; genus Halopseudomonas; species Halopseudomonas salegens. Next base: position 439,017 of record NZ_LT629787.1, on the reverse strand, counting down.
TTGAAGGGGTAGACAAGCCGTTCAATGAACTGGCGCAGTCGCGGGCCAAACTTCAGGCAACCTTTGACGCGATACCCGATATGCTGTTTGAGCTCGATCAGCAGCAGCGGGTGGTCAACTTTCATCCGGCAGCCGATAGCCGCTTGCAGCTCAGCCCGGAAAGCCTGCTCGGCAAAACACCTGCGGCGCTCTTGCCCGCACAGGCGCTCCATGTCAGCAAACTTGCCCTGGAGCAGGCCAGCAAAGCCGGCTTTGCCCAAAGTCCGCCCTTTGTCTGGCAGGGCGAAAAACGGCGCCTTTGGCTACAACTGAGTGCAGCTGCCCGCATGATCAACGGGCGTACTGACGGGCACGTAGTACTGGTTCGCGATGTCACTGAGCTCAAGGCGCAGGAAGAGCGCATCATTCAACTGGCACATTTCGACAGCCTGACCGGACTGCCCAACCGCACCCTGTTTGAAGAGCGGGTCAACCTGTCCATCCATCTGGCCCAGCGACAAAACAGCTCGCTGGCCATACTGTTCATCGATCTGGACCACTTCAAACATATCAATGACACCCTCGGCCATACTGCCGGCGATGCGCTGTTATGTGCCGTCGCGGAGCGCCTGGGCAACAACCTGCGAGATGAAGACACCCTGTCGCGCCAGGGCGGCGACGAGTTTGTGCTGGCCTTGCCCGGTGCCGATGCCGCCGGAGCTGCCCATGTAGCCCAACGCCTGTTGGACAGCATGGCACAACCAATCCAGTTTGCCGATAACACCACCACCATTACAGCATCCATCGGTATTGCAATCTACCCGATGGATGGCGTAGCGCTGGGCAACCTGATGCAGCATGCTGATGCAGCGATGTACCAGGCCAAGGCTCTGGGGCGCAATGAGATGCATTTTTTCACCAGCAACCTGCAAGAACGCATGAGCCGCTCACTGACGCTGGAAAATGCCTTGCGTGGAGCCATTGAGCGTAACGAACTGAGCCTGCATTATCAGCCACAGTGGCTGCTGCCCGAGCAACGCCTGGTCGGCTTTGAGGCCCTGCTGCGCTGGCAACATCCGGAGTTGGGCACAATTTCGCCCAGCGAATTCATTCCCATCGCGGAAAGTAGCGGGCAAATCATTCAGCTCGGTGAGTGGGTCATTGCTACCGGCTTGCAGCAACTGGCTAGCTGGCAGCAGGATGGGCACAGCGATTTACGCCTGGCCATCAATATTTCTGCTGTTCAGTTCCGCAGGATGGAACTCGTCGTCCGGCTGGCGGCTGCATTGCATGCCCATCAGCTCCAACCAGGCTGTCTGGAGCTTGAACTGACCGAAGGAGTTGCCATGGAAAACCCCGTCCATGCCAGCCAGCAACTGAAGGTCCTGCATGATCTGGGAGTACGGCTGGCTATTGATGACTTTGGTACCGGCTTCTCTTCACTGGCTCAGCTGCGACATTTCCCGGTGGATACCCTGAAGATTGACCGCAGTTTCATTGAATATGTGGACACCGACAACAGCAGCCTGGAGATGTTGCGCAGCATTATCCAGCTGGCGCACAACCTGTCCGTCGACACGCTGGCAGAAGGGGTAGAGACGCCCAGTCAGCTGAAGGTTCTCAGCGAGCTAGGATGTGGCCAGATACAGGGATTTATCTGGGGCAAGCCGCAGCCAGCTGATGCCTGCACAAGGTATCTGCAGCAAATGGCATAAGGCGAAAGCCAGTCAGGCTTGCGTTCTGCCGCGGCTTGCAGCAAGGCTTGCTTCTCTCTGGCCAGGAGACGAATGCCACCCCGGCCGAAGAGAAGCCAGGCGTCAGTAGCCGCGCAAGCGGGCAAAGCGGTCGGCATGATAGCGATAATCGCCGAACAATTGCTGCGCCATACGCGCACGTTTCATGAACAGGCCAATATCAAACTCATCGGTCATGCCCATACCGCCGTGCAGCTGGACGCCTTCATTGGTTGCCAGCTCAGCGACTTCACAGGCCTTGGCCTTGGCCAGACTGACCCGTTGAGCAGCATCCTCGGCGCCCTCATCCAACGATTGCAGCGCCTTGAGTACGACTGATTTGACCAGTTCAATCTCACTGAACAGGTGCGCACAGCGATGCTGCAGCGCCTGGAAGGAGCCCAGCGTCACGCCGAACTGTTTGCGTTCCTGCAGATAACTGACCGTGCGGCTGAAGGACTCTTCCGCGATGCCCAGCAGTTCGGCGGCCAGTTGCGCATTAGCTACATCAAGAATCAGCTCCAGCGCGGCAAAGCCTTCACCCACCCTGCCCAGCAAGACAGTCGCCGGCAGTTTGACCTGATCAAAACTGACTGAGGCGGCATTGCGGCTATCCACCATGCTGGTGCGTTCAACCTGAATCCCCGGCAGGCTGGCATCCACCAACAACAGGCTGATGCCCTCGGCCGCATCGGTGTCACCACTGCTGCGCGCCGTCACAATGAAATGATCCGCCACATGGCCGTCGACGACACATTTCTTGCAGCCGTTGAGCAACCAGCCATCACCGTCTTGCTCCAGCCGGGTGCCGACCTGACGCGGATTGTGCCGGGCGACTTCATCCATCGCCAAGGCAGTGATCAGTTTGCCGGCGGCAATGTCCGGTAGCACCGCTGCTTGCTGCTGTTCGGAGCCGGCCAGCAACAGGCTGCTGACACCGACAATCGCGGTCGACAGCAGGGGCGACACGCTGAGATTGCGCCCCGCCTGTTCGCTGATCTGGCCCATACCTACCTGGCCAAACTGTGAACCACCGAAGGCCTCCGGAATCAGGGTGCCCACCAGGCCCATCTCTACCATCTGCTGCCACAGGTCACGGGAAAAACCGGTCTCGTCCTGACTGTCGCGCAGTTGGCGCAACTGGCTGACCGGTGCCTGTTCGCTCAGGAAGCCCTTGGCGGCATCCTTGAGCATCTGTTGTTCATCGTTGAGTACCAAAGCGCTCATGGTCTGTCCTCGATTCGGTTCACTGCAGCCCGAGAATATTGCGGGCGATAACGTTGAGCTGGATTTCCGAGGTGCCGCCCTCGATCGAGTTGCCCTTGGAGCGCAGCCAGGCACGCGGCATGGCGCCGTTGTTGCTGGCTTCACCGTCCCAGATCATGGCATCGCTACCATGCAGGGCAATCAACAGCTCCTGGCGGCGCTTGTTCAGCTCGGTACCGTAATACTTGAGCACCGCCGAGGCCGCACCAACGCCCTGCCCGGCCTTGGCCTCGTCCAGCACGCGCTCCGCGGTCAGGGCAAAGGCTTCTGAATCAAGATCCCAGCGCGTCAATTCGCTGCGCAGATAGCCATCTGCCAACCTGCCCTGCTCCAACCCGACGGCTTCGACGGCAATCTGTGACAGGGTTTTCTGACCAGCCGCCGTGCGGCCCATGCCACCAATCATTTCCCGCTCATGGGTCAGCAGATACTTGGCGATGGTCCAGCCGGCGTTGATCTCACCGACCACCTGGCTTTTCTCGACCTTGACGTTATCGAGGAAGGTCTCGCAGAAGGGCGAGCTGCCGGAAATCAGCTTGATCGGGCGGGTCGAGACACCTGGCGTGGTCATGTCAAAGAGCACCAGACTGATACCCAGTTGCTTCTTGGCTTCGGTATTGGTGCGCACCAGACAGAACATCCAGTCAGCTTTGTCGGCATAGGAGGTCCAGATTTTCTGGCCATTGACGATAAAGTGATCGCCCTGATCTTCGGCCTTGGTCTGCAGGCCGGCCAGGTCAGAACCGGCACCGGGTTCGCTATAGCCCTGACACCAGCGAATCTCACCGCGAATGATCGGAGGCAGATGCTGACGCTTGAGCTCCTCCGAGCCGAACTTGAGAATCGCCGGGCCGATCATCCAGACACCAAAGCTGGACAACGGCGCACGTGCCTTGATGCGCGCCATTTCTTCCTGCAACACCTTGGTTTCCGCCCGGCTCAAGCCACCACCGCCGTACTCGGTCGGCCAGTCCGGTGCGGTCCAGCCGCGCTCGGCCATGCGTTCAAGCCACAACTTCTGATCGGCACTCTGGAACTGGAAGTTGCGCCCACCCCAGCAGAAATCGGCATCACTGGTAGCCGGCTCACGCATACTCAATGGACAGTTGTCTTCCAGCCAGGCCCGTACGTCCTGGCGAAAAGCAGTCAGATCACTCACACAAAATCCTCCATCAGGGGCATGTCAGGCAATCAAGATACCTGCTCTGCGTCCTGACGGCAGCGAGTTTAATATGACAAATGATGACCCATTAGTCAGCGGTATGGTCAGTCAGCGCGGGCCAATACCGTCTGGTTGCGGCCCGCCTGCTTGGCCTGATACATCGCCTGATCCGCACGTGCAATCAGCTGCTTGCGGGTTTCCCCCGACTGCCAACGCGCCGCGCCAACACTGATGGTTACCTGCGCCAATGGCGGAAAAGACGTCTCGGCCACCGCGACTCGCAGGCGTTCAGCCAGCAGCCCGGCATCGGCAGCTCCGGTTTCAACCGCCAGCACAATAAATTCCTCGCCACCCCAACGACCAAAGAGATCGGAGCTGCGCAAGGCCCCCATGACCACTTCAGCCATTTTCGCCAACACCTGATCACCCAGTTCATGGCCATGGGTATCATTCACCGCCTTGAAGTTATCAATATCAAACAGCAGCAACGAGAAGGCCCGCCCATAACGCTCGCCGGCACTGATCTCAGCATCGATGGCCTGCTCGATACGGTAGCGGTTCCATATTCTGGTCAAGGGGTCCGTATGCGCCAGGGTTTCCAGTTGCTCGTTGGCACGCTGCAACTGGGTCATCAACTGCTCCACTTCCTGCACCGAGACCGATACGGCCAGATCTTCCGCCAGGTCTTGGGCCGCCTGCTCCTCGATCGCCAACCAGCGCAGACTGTGTTGACGCAACTCGACTTGCCAGGCAACAAAAGGGCCCTCAGGCAAGGGCTGAATATCGGTGACGGCGTCCTGCACCGGCACCAGTTCCTGCGGACCAGCCCAGTGCTGGCGGTCAATCCGTTCGGCACGAAACAGCAGCAACCAGCCCGGCTGTCGCGACAAGGGGACCTTGACCGCCAACAAGCCGGAGTACCCGGGACAGCAATCAACACCCTGCGGCCCCTCGAGCCCCAGACTGCTGGTACTCCAGGCACTGGCTTGTGGATGCTCGGTTTCCAGCCAGCGGGTCAGGTGCAAGAGTGCCACCTGGCCGGGTAACTGCCCCAGACGCAGGGCTTGCTGCTGAATGACCAGAGCACAGCCTTCGGCCCGGAAGAGTTCCAGCCATTCCGCCCCATGCCGGCGCAACAACTGCGCTGGCTCCACCAAACCACCGTGTTCCTTTGAAATCAGTTGCCGACTGTCAATCACGCGCTGCAGGTAACGTGACTCCGTGCGCGCCTGCAGCAAGAACATCCGTTGCGTGGCCATTTGCACCAGCGCCCTTGCCGCATCGCGGATGGCTGGCGACAGGTACAGTGGCTGCGGGTTGTGACAGGACACCAGGCCCCACAAGGCTTGCTCGCCCAGAATACCCACCGACAGCGAGGCGCGCACGCCCAGGCCTCGCATATAGCGCCGGTGCGATGGCGCCAGGGCGCGCAAATTGCCCAGTGACAAATCGACAGGCGTCAGCGCCGTAACCTGGCTGACCAATGGCACAGCCGTAGCAGCCTCATCATGAATGGTGCGCAGCGGATGACGCCAATAGCGCCGCCGGGCCTGCTCCGGAATTTCCTCAGCAGGAAAGCGAAAGCCCCGTACGCTGGGCATTTGTCCATCACCCGCTTCAGCCACGACCTGACCATGCCAGTCATCGCCAAACTGATAGACCAGTACCCGTGCATAGCCGGTCAGCGACTGCATGCTGGCGACCAGTTCTTCAAGTAACTGACCTGGCTGATCAGCCGCAGCCAAACGCAACAGACAATGATTGACCTCGGAAAGCAACCGCCGCCCTCCCACCTGAGGCAAGGGTTCGAACTCAACAACGATATTGTCACCACTGCGATAGGCCATGACCTGGAAGCGCACGGTACGACCCTGCGCCTGACGGCTGGATTTCAGCGCACTGGCCAGGCGCGGACGGCCCTGCAAACCGGAGTGCACACGGCGCAGCAGACCACGGCCAAGCAAAGCCTCCGCACCTGACAGCAGGGCCTGATCGACGCTAAATGGTAAAAACTCGGGTAAATTGGCGCTGACCTGCAAGACCTGGCGCGCCTCATTGTCCAGCACCAGCGCCCAGCCTACCGGCTGGATGGCGGGCACCTCGTCAGACTGCCAGGACGGGTCGGTAATGAGCGGCATTGCGCTTCCTCTGGTTGCCTGAGCAACCGTGATCACACTCGGTGGATACCGCTATAGCGGATATCTCTTTCGACAACTTGTCCCTGCACCTGCACAGGCAGACGCTCAGCAGCGAATACAAGGTAGAGTGTAGATGATTCCAGGTGGGCCACGACGCAATTCCCATAGCGCCTGACATTGTCAGACCGTCGAAGTGTCCAACCATTGCCGGGTAAAGTCGTCTGCATCGAGAGCATGACCGTAATAATAGCCCTGGGCCTCATCGCAGCCCATGCTTTTCAACAGCGTAGCCTGCTCGGCCTGCTCGACCCCTTCGGCAGTAGTACGCATTCCCAGTGCACGAGCCATGGCAATAATGGTCTCGACAATTGCCCGATCATGACTGTCGACCAGCATGTCGCGCACAAAGGACATATCAATCTTCAGCGTATCGGCGGCGAAGCGCTTGAGATAGCTGAGCGACGAATAGCCAGTGCCAAAGTCATCAATTGCCAACTGGAAACCTGCTTCGCGCAGCGATCGGGTAATCAACACTGCCTGATCAGGATCACGCACCAGCGCACTTTCGGTCAGCTCCAGATTCAGCAAAGAGGGATCCAGCGGATGACAACAACTGCGAATATGGCTGGCCAGATCAGGCGTTTCCAGCTGTTGCGCTGACAGGTTGAGAGACAAGCGCCCAGGGAGCACTTGGCCGGCCTGCTGCCACGCCAGCAATTGCCGGCAGGCCGCTCGCAGTACCCAGTCGCCTAACTGGCGCATCAGGCCGCGCTCTTCGGCAAGCACGATAAACTCCGCCGGACTGACCCAACCCCATTCTGCGTCTTGCCACCGGCACAAGGCTTCTGCACCACACAGACGGCCGTTCTGCAAATCAATTTGCGGCTGGAAAAACAGTTGCAGGCGATTCTGCGCCAGTGCCTCAAGGAGCTTTTCCAGCATCCGATGTTTGCGATTGACCAGGTCGCCCAGTTCTCGACTGAACAGGCAAAAACCGTTGCCACTGGTTTTCGCGTGATGCAGGGCAATGCTTGCCTGCTGCAATAGCCCCTGCTGCCAGTTACTGTCACCTCGACAAAGCACCGCGCCAAGGTTGGCTTCCAGACTGAATTCATGCCCGTGCAAGCGTACCGGAAGCTCCAGTTGACGACGCAACTCACTGACCTGGCGCTGCAGATTTGCCTCGCTGCTTCGCGGCAACAGCATGGCAAACTCATCGCCCCCCAGGCGGGCAAGAAATACATCGGCAAAACAGGACTGCTGCAATCGTCGACTGACCGCCTGCAACAGGTGGTCACCCATCTCATGCCCCAGACTGTCATTGATTTCCTTGAACCGGGCCAGGTCGATCAACAGCAACCCCAGGGGCGGCCTGGGCACCTGCTCGCTGTACTTGTCCAGTTCGTTGATAAAGCGCACCCGGTTCGGCAACCCGGTCAACTCATCAACGAAGGCCAGGCGCTGCATATGCACGTCATGTCCCTGACGCTCCAGTTCCGCCGCCGCTCCACTGGCCAGAATGCGACAGACCGACGTCGCAAACTCGGGATCTTCAGGCGTTGATCGCTGCATGCTTATCAGCACGCCTACCGTGTCGCCCGCCGCATTGTCCAGCCGGCGACCGATCAGGTGATGTACGGGAAAATGTGCGCCTTCGGGAAAGTCGTCCAGATCCAGCGCTTGCTCACTGCTCAGGGCCAATTCGCCTTGCTTGAGAATTTGCTCGCAGGCACGGCCAGACGGGTCATAATCAAACATTGGCATTGCCTGACCTTCGGCAACCCCTGCCAGTACTTGCATACGCCCGGTCGGCACCAGGCGAGCGATGTAACAGATATCCGACGCCAGGACCGCGCACAGCTTTTCGACCAGACGCTGCAGATAATCATCGGTGCCTGCCGCTGTGACGGCGGTAGCAATCTGCAGGACTGCACGCTGAATGCGCTGCGCCTGCTGTTGTTCGGTAACATCCGAGATAAAGCCTTCGAGATAAGCAATACCGCCCTCGGCATCCTCAACCGCCTGCCCCTGCTCCCACATCCAGCGGTAGCCGCGATCAGCCGTCAACAAACGATAGGTCAACTGATAGGGAGCACGTACGGCAATTGCCTCGTCGACACAGGCAAAGGCCCGAGCCCGGTCGTCCGGATGGATCAGACGGCCAAATGCCAGGCGAGTATCCTGCAGCAATTGTTCCACCGGGTAGCCCGTCAACTGATAAGCGCCCTGACTGACAAAATCCATGGTCCAGTCAGCATCATGCTGACAGCGATACACCATTCCCGGAAGATGACTCATCAAGGCGTGCAATCGGTGTTCATTATGCTGCGCGACACTGACGGCCTGACGCCGTGACAGCTCCACACTGGCCTGGCTGACGGCAATCTGCAAAGCTTCACGCTCAAGCGCACCAAGCGTCATGGGCTGATCGTGCCAGCCGACCAACAGGCCGGCGCCCTTATGGCCGTCACTGCCCAGAGCCAGGGCAACGCAACTGCAAGCAGCAAAGTCTTGGCGCAATGGATCGTCCGGCAGGCTCTCCTGCAGACCGTCAGGAGCATGAAAAAAGCCACGCGCCAGCGCTTGGCGATAGGGTTCCGCAGTAATTGCAAACAGCCGATTGTCCAGCAATTCCCCACCGCTCAATACAGCCAGACTTCGTGCTTGCCGATAGTCCGGCTGACACTCGGCAATCATCCAGTGACAGGCCGGCAGGATACTGTCCAGGGCGCGCAACAATTGACTGAAGGCGGCATCACCACGCGCGCTGGCGACACCGGCAGCCAATTGTCTGAAGCCTTCTTCAGGACTGACCAGAAGCGGCATCCATTTCTCCGTTAGCGAGCAGACCTGCCCGCAGCGTGCAATGATGGGACAAAGACGGCAAGTGATATCGCTGAGCCACTACTTGTCACGTGATGTTAAGTCAGTATTGCAGCATAGCGCAGCAGAGCAATAAATAAAGAAAATTCGCGCCGTAAAACAGGCGACAAATTTCCGCCTTGTACAAATAATATATTCATGTATAGTTTTAGTACAAATATATGCAATCATTTTGCAATTACAAGGACACCCCTATGCGCACTCGTCTGACCGTCGCTCAACGCCTTGCCCTGGGTTTCAGCCTGGTACTCACACTGCTGTTGATCATTACCCTTATCGGCATAAACCGCGTCGACTTTATCGATAGAACCCTGCAGGAAGTCAATCAGTCCGCCAGCCAGAAACAGCGCTACGCGATCAACTTTCGCGGCAGCGTGCATGATCGGGCGATTGCCATTCGGGACGTGGTCCTTCTCAACGAGCCGCGCGGCGTGCGCCAGCAATTGCAGCTGATTGAGCAATTGGCCGGCTTTTATCAGGAGTCGGGTAACGCCCTGCAAGAGATGCTGGATCGCAACAGCCCGAGCGCCGAAGAACGGCGTTTGTTGAGCGCCATCCAGCAAACGGAGGCTCGCACCTTGCCATTGACCGACGAGGTCATCCAGCTCCAGGCTCGCGGTCAGCTGGCAGCGGCACAGGCGCTGTTGCTGGAAGAAGTTTCACCCGCTTACAGCGAATGGCTGCAACGCATCAACGCCTATATTGATCATCAGGAAGCGCTGATCAGTACTGATATTCAAGCTGTACAGGAGACAGCCTCCGGATTTCAATGGTTCATGCTCGGCATTACCCTGCTGGCCATTATTGTCAGTGTTATCGTCTGCGTGTTGATCATTCGCTGGCTGAAGTCGGTACTGGGCGCCGAACCGGATGCGGTTGCCGACATCATCCGTCGCCTGGCAGACGGTGAGCTGGACCAGCGCATCGATACCCGTTACCACAAAAGCGTAATGGCCGAATTGCAAAGCCTGAACAAACACCTGTCCGGCACCATCCGCGAAGTCAACCAGGCAGTACGCGGGTTGAACCAGGCATCACTGGAGTTGAGCAGTACCTCTGACAACAACAACCAGCAAATTCGCTTGCAATCCCGTGAAGCAGAGCAAATGGCTACCGCCGTCGAACAAATGGCCGCCACCGTCAATGAAGTTGCCGGCTACGCCGCCAATGCCGCCAGCGCCACACGCAATGCCGATAGCGAAGCCGGCAACGGCAACCGGGTCGTACAGGATACCGCTCTGGCTATCCAGCAATTGGCCGATACTCTCGAACAAGCCACTGAATCGGTGCAGAAAGTCTCGGCGGATAGCGTCGAAATCGGCAAGATCATTGATGTGATCAACGCCATCGCCGAACAGACCAACTTGCTGGCATTGAACGCTGCGATTGAAGCTGCCCGTGCTGGCGAACATGGCCGAGGCTTTGCCGTGGTTGCTGACGAGGTGCGCTCGCTGGCCACTCGCACACAGCAGTCAACCAGCGAAATCCAGCAGATGATCGGTCGCCTGCAAACCGGCTCCAGTGCCGCCAGCGAAGTAATGCATACCAGCCGTGAACTGGCCCAGCAAACCGTGACCAAGACACGGGAAGCCGAAACCGCGCTGGATACCATTCGCCGTGAAGTAGGCGCCATCAACGACCTCAACGCACAAATTGCCAGCGCGGCAGAAGAACAAAGTGCGGTGGCCGAAGAGGTCAATCGCAATATCAGCCGGATACATCAATCCACGCTGGAAAGCTCGGCCGGCTCCGATCAGGTTGCCGCTTCCAGCCGTGAACTGAGCACCCTGGCTGATCAACTGGAACACAAGGTCAACTTTTTCAAAATCAGCTAGTCAGCCAGCGCAGCATCCAGCCGGTCAGCCAGCCTGACCGGCACTGCCAGGCGCTGCAGGTTCCAGTAATGCCCTTCCAGCGCGCGATTGACCAGCAAGGTGTCAGCCGCCGGCTGCAAACTGCCCAGAGCGGCAAAACCTTCCGGAATGATGCGCGTCAGTTGCTGGTGCAGCGGCGCTGCAGCGAAATCCCAGGTTGCGCCTGGCTGCAGCTGCGGCTGCAACAGGGCCGACAGCTCACGATAAAAGGACCAGGGCACCGGGCTCGTGGCCTGGCGCGCGCCCAGTTGCTGAAAGGCCGCTTCCAGTCGATGGGGGTCACCCGCCTGCAAGGCCCGGAAACTGGCCACATAGGCATTCAACAAGCGGGCCGGGAGCGCATGGACGGCACCGAAGTCGTAGACAATCAGCTCGCCCTCGGGCGTCCAGGCAAAATTGCCCGGATGCGGATCGACATGCAGCAGCCCCAGCTCGACAACTTGCGAACAAAGCCAGTCGATCAGACGCTCTGCGAGCAACTGACGCACTGGCAAGGGTGCCGAACCACTGGTTGCCAGCGGCGCACCACGGACTTCCTGCATAACCAGAATACCCGGCCGGCAAAGCGCCGATACCGGCTGGGGAATAAGCACACCGGGCGCAGCCTGAAAGTGCTGCGCATAACGCTGCAGGGTCTCCAGCTCGCGGGCATAATCCAGCTCGGCGCGCACCGCCCGCGCCAGCTCCTGGTAGACCTGCTCCAGCGCCTTCGCCGGCGCGCGCAGCAAGCGACCCAATGGCAACAGCCGGCGTAACTGTTGCAGATCAGCCCGGCAGATATCTGCCATGCCCGGGTATTGCAGCTTGATGATGACCGCCTGGCCATCAGCTGTTTGCGCCCGATGTACCTGCCCCAGTGATGCAGCGGCGAAGGGCTCGGGGGCTATCCGGGAAAAATGCTCGCACCAGCCGCCAGCATAGGCGTCATCCAGCACCTGCTCGAACGCCGTAAATGGCAAGGACGGCACCTGCGATTGCAGATGACTGAGGGCCTGACAAATCGGTGCCGGCAAGACTGACTCCCACTGCGCCGCCATCTGCCCCAGCTTGAGTACCGGCCCCTTCATATCCCCCAAGGCATCACGCAACAGATCAGCAGTCGGCTGCCAGTCCATCGCCTTATGCCCCGGCAAGATGCGCTGGCGCAACACACCACCGGCCACCCGTGCACTGGTGGTGCCAAGCTGCCAGAAACGGCCAAGGGCCGAACGACGGGGTGTCTTGCGCGATACAGGCATGCTTGTCAGGCTCAGGATTTGGTGACACACAGCATGCGTAGCCCTGACGCAGACGACAAATGCCAATGGTAAGAAAAAATGACGACCGCGCTGGTGCCAGCAATTGAGTCGACGCAGGCTTTTACCTACTATGGTCAGCCTAGTGCGCAACAGGAAGCACCGTGACTCTCGCCGCCGAACCACGCCCTCCATTCAGCCTGAAACTGCGCAACAGCCCTTTCTGGCTATTGCTGCACGCCACACTGTGGATACTGCTCAGCGGTGGCAGTGGCTGGTACCTGGGTTTACCGGTCATTGCCGCGGCGACCTTGTTGTCCTGCTGGTTGCAAGCCACACCCTGGTATTTGCGCCTGACCCGATTGCCCAGCCTGCTGGTTTTTTTCCTCACCGAACTGCTACTCGGTGGCTGGGATGTTGCACGCCGGGCATTGCACCCGCGCTTACCGGTTGATCCGGCCTGGGTGCGCCATGAATTGCAATCCACCAACCCTCAGGTTCACCTGTTGCTATCAGCCATCGTCGGACTGATGCCGGGCACCCTGTCGTCACGATTCAGCGACGGTTACTTGCAGCTGCATGTATTGGACCAACAGCAACCCTGGCAAAAAACTGTGGCGCGCATGGAAGACTTGCTGGCTGCAATGCTGCCTGAGGTGAGCTCGCGATGATGCTTTTTGCCGCTATCCTGCTGCTGAGCATAACCGCCGGTCTCTGGCGCATCTGGCGAGGACCGACGCGGGCTGATCGTCTGCTCGCCGTGCAACTTTTTGGCACCAGTGGCGCTGCCGTGCTCATGCTCCTGGCCCATATTCAGCGCCAGCCACCGCTGCTGGATGCCGCTCTGATACTTGCCCTGTTGGCGGCGGTACTGTCGATTGCCTTGGTGCAGCTGCTGCGGAGGCACAATGACTGACTGGCTGCTCTGGTTGAGCTGGCCGTTTCTCGGCGCCAGCGTGTTTTTCTTTGTCGCCGGTACTGTCGGCCTGCTGCGCTTTCCGGATATCTACTGCCGCCTGCATGCGGTGACCAAAGCCGACACTCTGGGGCTGGGGTTGTTGTTTATCGGCCTGTCATTGCGCAGTGACAACCTCCAGGCAGTTGGCCTGATGTTGCTGATCTGGTTACTGGTGATGGCCTCGGGGGCAACCGCCTGCCAGTTGCTGGCCCGCTATCAGCAGGATCAGGAGGAGGATGTCAGTGGCGACGACTGAACTGCTGTTTGACCTCAGCCTGATCGGACTGTTGATCGGTCTGGCTTGTAGTGCCATGCACAGTGCCCGGCTCTATACCGGAGTGGTGCTGTTTATCGTCTTCGGGCTGATGCTTGCATTGACCTGGGCACGACTGGGAGCAATGGATCTGGCGCTGGCCGAAGCCGCCATCGGCGCTGGCCTGATTGGCGTCATGTTGCTTGCGGCACTGGCTGGAGCTGCTACTGAACACAGGTCCGAATCGCACCGGCTTGCCAGCGCCGGCAGCCTGCTACTCGGTCTGCTGGTACTGGCCTTGTTAATGCGCGGCGCATTGCCTTTGCTGTCAGGATCGCAGCCGTTACCTGAACAGGTCATGGCACAGCTGGATACTACCGGCGTCAGCCATCCAGTGACTGCCGTACTGCTGAACTATCGCGCCTGGGATACCTTGCTGGAACTTGTGGTGGTATTGCTCGCGCTGCTGGGTCTGCGCCAGCTACACGTCGTCCGACGTCAGTACGCAACGCCCTGGCCATTGCTCAGTGCCTGGAGCCGTGTACTGGTCCCCATTGCGGTAGTGCTCGCCGGTTACCTGTTATGGCGCGGCAGTCACGCCCCGGGCGGCGCTTTTCAGGCCGGGGCAGTACTCGCTGCGGGTGCTGTTGTGCTGCGCCTGGCCGGCTTGTTGCCGGCCCTCGGATGGCAGCGGGCAAGTATGCGAGTGCTGGTACTGATGGGCGCCGGCGTATTTGTCATGGTTGCTGCAACAACCGCCTGGCTGGGCCAGGGCTGGCTGGTCTATCCCGCCGGCTGGAACAGCACCCTGATAATACTGATCGAAATTGCCGCCACCTTGTCGATTGCCGCCAGCCTGACTCTGCTGGTTGTTGGCGAAGGTAATGAGGTGGAGCCATGAGCAGTCTGCTCCTGTATCTGCTGGCCGGCATTACGCTCTGGGTGCTCGGCCTGCATGGCTTGCTCCGGCAAAGCCATCCGCTCAGACGCATCATGGCCGTCAATATCATGGGCGCTGGCGTTTTCATGGTCATGGTCGCCCTGGCCAGTCGAGTGCAACCGATTGATCCAGTGCTGCAAGCGCTGGTGGTGACCGGGCTGGTCGTCGCCGCCAGTGCCACCGCTTTTGCTCTGCGCCTTGCCAGCGCCCTGGCCGACCGGGAGCGCAAACAATGAATGCAGCACTGCTCAGCTTGCTGCTACCCCTGGCTACCAGTTTGCTGCTGTTATTGTTGCGCGCCCGGCTGGCCAGCCTGGTTATCGTCAGCAACGCTGTCAGCTTGCTCGCTGCTGGCGCGGCCCTTTTGTCAGTCATGCAATCGGGCACACAATCCCTTGCACTGGCTGGCTGGGACAGTCCGCTGGGGATCCGCTTTGAACTCAATCCTCTCAGCGCGCTGCTGTTGGTATTCACTGCCCTGATTCATTTGCTGGTATCCGTCTATGCCGCACGCAGCCGGCATAGCCAGACACGGGATACCGACTTCTGGCCATTGTCGACCTTGTTGCACACCAGCCTGTGTGCGCTCTGGCTATCCACCGACCTGTTCAACTGGTACGTCACCCTGGAACTGCTGGGTCTGGTTGCGGTGGCCCTGGTCGTCATCTCCGGGCCCAAAGCCTATGGTCCGGCGCTGCGTTATCTGCTGCTGTCACTGGCTGCCTCGCTGTGCTACCTGCTTGGCGTAGCGCTGCTTTACGGGCAATACGGCGTGCTGGATATCCGTCTGCTGGCAGAGCTGGCCGACGGCAGCCACACGACCCGGCTGGCACTGCTGCTGATGACCCTTGGACTGATGCTGAAAGCGGCTCTCTGGCCCCTGCATCAATGGCTCCCGGCCGCGCACGCCAGCGCACCCACAGCGGTGAGTGCACTATTGTCGGCGCTGGTGGTCAAGGGGCCACTGTTTATTCTCTGGTGGCTGTGGATCAGCCTGGCAGATAACGAACTGGCGCGTCAGGCAGGCATGCTGTTTGCGCTGGCTGGCGTGGTTGCGTTGATTGCCGGTGGCTGGTCGGCGCTGCGCACGCCCTATCTGAAAACCCTGGTTGCCTACTCCACCGTGGCTCAGTTGGGCTATGCACTGCTCGCCCTTGGCCTGTTGCTACAGTGGCAGGACAGTCGTCTGAGTGCCGCGCTGTGGTTTTTCGTACTGGCTCATGGGCTGGCCAAGGCATCCATGTTTCTTGCCGCGGGTGAAATGCAGGCGACCCTCGGCAGCCGGCGGGTCAGCGCCCTCAAAGGTGCAACGCAGACGATGCCGGTTGCCATGTTTGCCTTTGCAGTAGCCGGTGGCAGTCTGATTGGACTGCCACCCAGCGGCGGGTTTCTGGCCAAATGGATTCTGCTGATGCCGCTGTTTGATAATCCCTGGCACTGGCCATGGGCCTTTGCCGTCTTGCTCGGTACTCTGGTCAGCGCTGCCTATGTCTTTCGCGTGGTGGCATTGTCATTCAATCGCGCCGACCCGACCCCGCCGGACTACAACCCGGATCATTTTGCCCAGTGGCTGGCCCTGTTGCCGGCGTTACTGGTCTGGGGTATGGCTCTGATCGCCGAGCCCCTGATCCAGTGGCTGTCGGGGATGCAGCCATGACTGCGAACTGGACCAGCTGGCTGCCCCTGGCTATCTTGCTCAGCTCACTGATTCCGGGGCTGCTGATCTTTACCCTGCGTGAAGATCAGGTACGCCTGCGCATTGCTCTCAATCTCTTCGGTGTAGTACTCAAGCTTGGTCTGGTACTGCTCATGCTGTGGGGCGTCAATCAGGGACTGAGCTTCCGCTTTACCTTGCCCTTCCTTCCTGCTGGCGGACTCATTCTGCAGGGCGATGCGCTGTCCCTGCAATTTGTCAGCCTGTCCACCGTACTCTGGATGGCAACCACCATTTATGCCATCGGCTATCTGGAAGACTCACCCCTGCGCTCCCGATTCTTTGGCTATTTCAGCCTCTGCGTCAGCGCCACCGTTGGCCTGGCGCTGGCCGGCAACCTGGTCAGTTTCCTGTTGTTTTATGAACTGCTGACACTGGCCACCTTTCCACTCGTGGTGCATCGCGGCACCCAGGCGGCGCTGCGGGCCGGGCGCGTCTATCTGGCCTACACCCTTGGCGGTGGTGCGCTACTGTTGATGGGCGTGGCGCTGTTGCACAGCCTGACCGGCAGCCCGGACTTTGTTCCCGGTGGCTATCTTGGCCCCTTGCTCGGCGAGCATGATCCCAGCCTGATCCTGGCCTTTGGCCTGCTGATTGCCGGGCTGGGCGTCAAGGCCGCCTTATTGCCACTGCACGGCTGGCTGCCGCAGGCCATGGTTGCCCCGGCGCCGGTCAGCGCCCTGTTGCACGCGGTTGCCGTGGTCAAGGCTGGGGCCTTCGGTATTGTCCGCGTGGTCTATGATGTTTACGGCGTAGAGCCGGTGCAGGCGCTGGGCCTGAATATACCCCTGCTGGCACTGGCAGCTGCGACCATCATTTATGGCTCGCTGCGCGCTCTGCAACAAACCAAACTGAAAAAGCGTCTGGCCTATTCGACCATCAGCCAGGTGTCCTATATCACTCTGGGCGTGGCCCTGATGGGGCCGATTGCTGCCGTTGGCGCCCTGGTGCACCTGGTCCATCAGGGTTTGATGAAAGTCACCCTGTTCTATTGTGCCGGCAATTTTGCCGAGACCCTGGGCATCCATGATATACGCGACATGAACGGGGTCGGCCGACGCATGCCCCTGACCATGCTGGCCTTTACCATCGGCGCCCTGGGCATGATCGGCGTGCCACCGATCGCCGGTTTTATCAGCAAATGGTATCTCGGCCTGGGGGCGCTGGAAGCCGGACAGAACTGGGTGCTGTTGATACTGGTGTTCTCCGGCCTGCTGAATGCAGCCTATTTTCTGCCACCGCTCTGGCGCGGCTGGTTTGCCTCCCCGGCAGACAACTGGACGATCAACAGCAAGCGCGGTAATGGCCACCCCGGGCTGGGTGAAACGCACTGGATGCTGCTCTGGCCCATGTTGTTTACCGCCACCCTGTCGGTTCTGGTGGGTATTTTTGCTGCCAGCAGCATCAGCCCGCTGGCCTGGAGCCAACTGATCATCAACCGGGAGTTTGGCCTGTGAGTACGCTGTTGTGGATACTGGTACCGCTGATGCCATTGCTCGCCGCCGCCAGTATATGGCGCCTGCCCAGCCATGCTGGCGGCTGGCTGTGGCTGAGTGCGCTACCTGCCTTGTTGCTCAGCCTGCATCCTGTACCAAGCCTGACTCTGCCCCTCCTCTGGCCCGGCGCGCAATGGGGGGTGACAGACACTCTCGGGCAGACCTGGCTGGGTTTCAGCGCCCTGCTGTGGCTACTCGCCAGCCGTTTTGCCAGCTTCGACTTGCAGAACGATCCCCATGCCCGACGCTTCTGGACCTGCTGGCTGCTGGCGCTTAGCGGCAACCTGCTGTTGATTATTGCGGCGGATGCCGCCAGCTTTTACATCGGTTTCACCTTGATGAGTCTGGCCGCCTACGGCCTGGTGATTCACCTGGGAGGCCCCAAACCCCGTCAGGCCGGTCGAATTTATCTGCAACTGGCGGTTCTGGGCGAAATGCTGCTGTATGCCGGGCTGATGCTGCGCGTGCATGAAGCCGGTGGCCTGTTGCTGCTCGCTGACTGGCAACAGGTGCCCCTTGGCCCTCTGACCGCCGGGTTGTTGCTGGTCGGCTTTGGCCTCAAGGCCGGTTTCTGGCCCCTGCATGTCTGGTTGCCACTGGCACACCCGGCTGCTCCGGCAGCAGCCAGTGCAGTGCTCTCAGGCGTAATGCTCAAGGCGGGTATTCTGGGGCTCTGGCGCTTTATGCCGGCAAACGATCCGCTACTGTACAGCTGGGCACCGACATTACTCATCATTGGCCTGATCGGCGCCCTCCTGGGGGTTGTACTGGGTTTGCTTCAGAGCAAAAGCAAAACCGTTCTGGCCTATTCATCGGTCAGCCAGATGGGCTATATGCTGATCATTCTGGCGCTGGCCTGGCACATACCCGACAGCCGGCCGGCAATGGCGGTGTTGCTGACCCTGTATGCTTGCCATCATGGTCTGGCCAAAGGCGCATTATTCATGGGCGCCGGGCTCGGGGCACATTACCGTTTACCGCTCGCCAGTCTGATCCTGCTGCTGATTCCGGCACTGGCGTTGTGCGGCTTGCCGCTGACCAGCGGCGGCACGGTCAAAGCCCTGCTGAAAACCGCCTTCGCCGATGGCCCACAAGCCGGTTGGCTTGGCCTGCTTAGCCTGGGCTCGGTGGCAACCAGTGCACTGATATTGCGTGCCGGCTGGCTCATCCGCCAGCAACAGGCTGAGTACAGCCAGTCACCGCCCCCCGGACAGTGGCTGCCCTGGGCGCTACTGTGCCTGTCACCCTTGCTGCTGCCCCTGCTTCTGCCAGACATGCGGCAAGCGTTGCTTGCCAGCCTGTCCAGCTATGCCATCTGGGGTTCGCTCTGGCCACTGCTGTTGGCCGCCGGCGCTGCAGTGCTGCTGATACAACTCGGATGGCAGCTGCCGCCACGCCTGCAGCGCCTGCCGAATCCCGCACTGCTATTGTCATTGCGCCTGAAAGGCCTGACGCTGCAACCACCACAACCATCATTGGCACCCAAACCAACCCGCAACCATTACCGCCAATTCGAGCGCAGCTGGAACCGTTTCTGGGCCAGCCGCACCCTGGCCAGCAGCATCGCAGTGATTCTGGTGTTGCTACTGACGGGGTGGTTGCTTTAGGCCGCCAGCAACAGGGCCGGCGGCAAATGCAGGTGCAGCCGGAATGGACGACAGCCCCCGGCAAGGGGCTCTTCTTTGAGCAATTCGAGGGAAATCCTGCCGCCCATGGCCTCCAGGCTGGCCCGCACGGCATCCATACCGACGCCCCGACCAGAGGTCATACTGACACTGTTTGCGGTGCTCAGACCCGGATGAAAAATCAGTTCAGCCACTTCATTTGCCGGCCACTGATCACCAGCCGACTTGATGCCGACTGCATGCGCCTTGTCAGCCAACCTGGCCAGGTTCAGCCCACGACCATCATCAGCCAGCGACAGCACAAAACCGTGATCCCGCACATCGCCATGCCAGTGCAGCGCACCGGCAGGCGGTTTGCCCGCATCGGCTCGTTCTTCGGCAGGTTCGATACCGTGATCCAGGCTGTTGCGCATGATATGCGTCAATGCGCCCGCCAAAGCCGGCAGGCAATCAGCTCGCAAACGGGTGCGGTCCAGCCGTCCGGAGAAACGGACAGTCGGAGCCGGCTTGCCCAGCTCATCTGCCAGACGAGGTAAATCCGCTGTAATTTCCTGTAGCCAGTCCTGCAACAGGGGCACACCCGCCTGTGCCAGCAACTCACTCAATACCGGGCTTTTCTGCTGTGCTGCCAGTAATTGCAACTGATCCCAGAGCACTGCATCGATCTGCCTGCCCGAATGGGTTGACGCATTGTTATAGCCAGACAACCGCTCTGCATGTACCCGCCGGTAGCGCTCCAGGACCTGTATTACCTGATCCAGCTCGGCCTGCAATTGCAGACAGTCCTGTGCCTGCAACGCCTGCTCAGCAGCGTGCAAGCTGTCGGTTACCGCCAACAGACCCAGAGTGCGGGCGTTACCCTTGATGGTATGCACATCGCGATAGGCCGCCAGCCATTTCGGCTGATTGTCTTCAGGCTGCCAGCCCGGAACCGTCTGTAACAGCGCCGCGATGCACTGACTGGACTGTTGCAGAAAAGCGGCGAACCGATCAGGCGCTACGCCAAGAATCTCTTCCAGCAACTGCAGTTCGCGCTGTTGCTCATCGGCCTGAGCCTGCAGCGCCCGCATCCGGGTAACATCCCGAACCACCAGCATCAGGCGCTCGACGCACTCATCAGCATCCAGCAACGGCCGCCAATGCAACTCCAGCAACTTGCTCTCTGCGGGGAAATCCACCCTGAGTTCGGTGGGCAGGTAATGGGCATTGCATTCGTAAAGCAGTGCGTCCTGCTCGAGTACAGCCATCAACGCCGCCTCGATTTGTTGCTGCTGATCAGCCCCAAGCGCACTGCGCGCAAAGAGGAGTGACATGACTGACTGCCCACCCAGGTTATCCTGGGCCAGAATACTGGTCAGGTGGGCCGAGTAGTCCTGATGCAGGGTCAGGTCCGGCTGGATGATACAGATCCCCTGCTGCATGTTTTGCAGAACGGCCTGAATTTCACGATTCCGCGCATCCAGTGTTGCCGTGTGCTGGTGCACAATCGCCAGCTGCTGCTCATGGGCCAGTTCGACCAGGGCGCGGGCGCGCAGAAATCCAATATAGATGCTCTGCCAGGTGATAATGACGCCTTCGGCATTCGGCTGCGCATGTACCTTCTCCAATACCTGCTCGGTGCTGTCATCCAGCTCGGCAGTCGGGCATGCCGAGAGAAAATGCTCAAGCAGCTTGGGCTGCCCGCGATTGGCCAACAGCGCCATGCCGAAGCGTGAATAGACATAACCTTTCAGGCTGCGCTCGCAAACCAGCCCAAGAGGCTGCGCTTGCGCATCCAGCACCGGGAAAAAATGCTCCTGCTGGTAGTCACGGAACACCTCCAGTACCTGCAGCATATCCGTACTGACCAGGATCGGACGAATAACTTCCAGCCCACGCCAGATACTCGGATTACCCTGCCCCTCAAGGCTCTTCAGCAAGGCATGCGGATCATGAAAACGCCGATTTGGTTGGGGCAGTTCAGTTGCGTGTTTCATCGCGGTAGTGGCTTGAACAGGCATAAAGGCAGCTCTCGTATCAATGATGGGAAAGTGCCTTCAATCTAGAAGCCGGCTGTTGCTGTCTGATGACATTCCGCTGAATTTATGGCGTCATCAAAACGACATCATACCCGGCTAGCATTCCCACTCTAGACGCATTCTGTTTTGGAGGCTGCCGTGTTTATTGTTCTTTCCATTATTCTGACCAGTCTGCTGGGCCTGAGTCTGTGGCGCCTGTATCGGCAGCATCAGCTGGTAACCGGCCAGCAAGGGCAGATCGCCCGACTGGCTCAGGCAGAACAGACCGCTTTGCAACACAGTGCCCACAGCGAGGAACGGCAAGCCAGCCTGCAGACCGAACTGATCGCCGCACAGCAACAACTGGAGCAACAGCAGCGACAATGGCAACAGGAACGCAGCCGACTGCAGAATGATCAGCAGGCCGATGACCGCCACAATGAATACCGGCTCAACAACCTGCAGCAAGGTATGCAGGATATACAGACATTGAATCGACGCTGGCAGCAGCTCAGCAGCGAGATAGATGAACTGGGGCAGATCGTGCATACCTTCGAGCGCTGGAATGCCAATCTGGATGTCATGCTGCAACACAACCAGGCGATGCAGAAAGAAAGTCAGGCCTTTGCTGCCATCACCAAACAAACCATTCTGCTGGCGCTGAACGCCAGTATCGAAGCCGCCCGCGCTGGTGAACATGGCCGCGGCTTTGCCATTGTCGCCGAAGAAGTACGCAGTCTGGCCAACCGCTCCGAGACCCTGAATAGCGGTTATGCCGAACGCCTGCTGCAAAGTGCAGCCGTGACCACCACCACCTTTCAGGATATTCAGGCATCCAGCCGGATGATTCACACTGCCATTCAGGATTTACGCCTGCAGTGCCAATCCCTGGATCAAGCCACCCGGGAACTGGAGGCTCAGCATGTTCACGCACGCGCAGCCTGAAACCAGCCATCTGG
This sequence comes from Halopseudomonas salegens, assembly GCF_900105655.1. Taxonomy (NCBI): domain Bacteria; kingdom Pseudomonadati; phylum Pseudomonadota; class Gammaproteobacteria; order Pseudomonadales; family Pseudomonadaceae; genus Halopseudomonas; species Halopseudomonas salegens. Next base: position 416,805 of record NZ_LT629787.1, on the reverse strand, counting down.
ATGCCGTAACCCGGGAGCAACTGGACAGCATGCTCTGCCGCAGCCTGGACGACAGCACCACCAGCCTGCACCGTGCGCAGACGCTCTCTGCTCAGGCGTGGCCAGCCGACCTGACGAACGACAACGCCAGCCTGACCCTGCTCAGTTTGAGCAGCTACCAGTTTCACAGCCTGGTGCTGGTCATTACCGACAGTACTCGGGCGACTTGCGAAGTAACGGACGATCACCTGCTGGAAATGGGCAACACCTTTTGCGGCAGCCTGAAACGCCAACTGGGCCAGCATTTGCCCAATCTGGGCATGTCTACCCCTCACGCCTTGTCCGTCAAGTGCCTGCCCACATTGCTGGACAGTTGCCGCCTGCCGCTGGTTGCCGGCTGCCACGACAGCCGCGGCCTGAGCATTACCGGCTGGCTGCTGCTACCCAAAGACTTTGAACTGCAACTGGTGACTAAAACCGTTGATGATGCGGAAAGCACCGGCGAACTGGAACTGTTCTGACTCCCACAGCCCCGAGGATTACCCCATGTCTGCCATACTTGTAGTTGATGATTCTGCCACTGTACGCGATGACGTTGCCAGCTTCCTGCGGCAACAGAACCTGACCGTTATTACCGCAAATGATGGCCGTGATGGTCTGCAACAACTGCAGCGCAATACCCATATCAAACTGGTGATATGCGACGTCAACATGCCGCATATGGATGGCCTGACCATGGCCGAAAAATCACGCAGCGAGCTGCAGAGCAAGGTCCCGATAATCATGCTGACCACAGAAAGCTGCCCGAAGATGAAAGAGCGCGGCAAGGCGGCCGGCGTCAAGGGCTGGATCGTCAAACCTTTCAACGGCCCCGGGATTATTGGCGCCATCCAGAAGCTGGTGACGGCCTGAAGGCTGACCAGTCACCTCATCTTCGGCAGTGCGCACATGATGCGCACTGCCGCCATGTGTCGTCTCGAACGGATATACTGGTTACATTCGAATCATGGAAGCCGAAGAATCTTGCTACTCCAGGGCATATAGCGCAGAGAAAACAATGCTGCCGGGTTACAGCCAGCACTTGATTGTGGCTCACGCGGCGAAGCGGAGAAAGATTCGTGCAGCCCACTGTCTCGACTGAAGGCCTCATGGACAATTCCGATATCGCACGGCAATGCCTTGCGATAGGCTTGTAATATTTCTTCGTCCAGAACACCAGCGCCCATGCCGTCCTGCCACCAGACCTGCGCGACCGCAGACAACCGCTCCAGCCATTGTGCGTGAGTTCGAGGCGTCAAGCTGGCATTGCTATAGCTGCTCAAGTGCAATGGAGCGTCGAGATGGCCTACAAAAGACTGCAACTGGGCAACCAGCTCAATCTGCGCTTGACGACTAGCGTAGGTCCTGTCATCCAGTTCCAGTGGCAAGTACCAGCCATGCACCGATAAGTCGCTAACCTCTCGCAGACGCCGATACCGGCTCAGAGCCTCAGCCAGCCACCGGTGCCAGGCAAACTTCAAGCGATCGTCATCCGCCTGATGGATCACACTGTAATAATCAGGACGATAATGCAGCCCAAGCACCAACTCCAGTCCTGCCTGATTTGCCTGCCGCAAGGCTGGTATCAACCAGCCGTCCTCGTTGGCAAATTCACTGTCATCATGCCGGGTCCATTGGACGATCAACGTTTCAACACCCGCCTCATGCGTGGCAACCCAGAGCTGCTGCCATTGAGATATGGAGAGCTCAGCATCCTGATTCAGCGGCTGATAGAACATTACAGGCGCTGCATTCAATTCGAGACTGAACAGCAAGGCCAACAACAATAGTGTTCTCACCAGTTCACCTCCATACCCAGCAACCAACCACCGCGACGATCATACAGACTGCCAGACAAGCCCTGATGATACTCTGCACGAACCGCAAAGCGCCCACGCCAGGCGTTGTATCGATCATCGTCAAACCAATACTGCCAGCGCAGGCCGGCACCGATGCGCAGATCCTCATCCTTTCCATCCATTACCCCTTGGACAAAGCCATAGGGCATCAAGGTTTGCGGTGAGTCATTTGCAAGCTTGTAGTTGTAACCTTGCTGGAAGCGCCCCAACAGCTGAAGCTCTCCGGCATCGACGAACCAGGCTGCGTCCAGATACAAAGAACGTTCATGCCAGCCCTGCTCTGCCGGACGCCAGTCATTGCGATAGTCACCCTGATCGAACAACGAAGCGGTAGCCCGCAGCAACAGGTCAAAACCACGTCCACCTTGCCCCCGCAACCCGGACTCATTGTACAGCTCAGCGTACAGGTTGAGATTCTGGTTACTCAGCGGCTTGCTGCGTATACCAACCCCCAGACCAGCAGTTTCAAAATAACTGTCTCGACGTCCCGCTGCTGTCAGTGCTCTGCCATAAACGGACAGGGTGCGGCCATTATTGACGGGCTCTTCTCCGAGCGCATGATCCCAAAGCACTAGCTGATAGTTCTCTCCCCTCAACGGCTGCCCTGCTGAGGCTACACTGAAGGGCGACCAACTGCTGGCCACGGTAAAACTGTTGCGGCGGCTCAAACTCTCGTGACTTCGGCGTAGCTCATATTTGCGCTGAGCCAGCTCACTACCATCCTGATCAGCCACCCATAACTCTGGCTCAACCAGGTCAATCGCTTGCCGCAGGCTGGCGCGGGCCAGCGTCGGCTCAGATTGTTCGTTCAACAACTGTGCCAGCGTTTGCTGCAACATGAAGTCTTCCGGATAGAATTCGACAGCTCGCTGCAACAAAGGTATTGCGCGCGCACGCTCCTGGTGCTCAGCCTGACGCGCCAGCAAATACGCGTGTTCCAGCAGATAGGCCGGCTGATCGGGGGCAAGCTCGCGACTTCGCTGCAGCCAGATTAACGCCTGCCGATCCTCGCCCGCCGCCAGAGCGGAAGCGGCAGCTGCATGCAAACCCTCGGCAGATTCCTGCAACGAAAGCGCGCGCCGATCTCGCTCCAGAGCCAATTGATACTCGCCAGCAGACAGAGCCAACGCGGCCCCAAGACGCCAATATTCAACCTCGGCATTGAGTGCAAGCTGCTGCCATTTATGTTCTGCCTGCAGAATGTTGCCTGCAGCCAAACCACTCCGCAGCATGGCCATGTATTCTTCCGGGGCGTTTAAAGACGGCGACAACTGTAACCACAACCGCCAGGCCTCGTCGGCGTCGCCAGCCTCGAACAGCGCATAGGCCAGGGCCCTTTTGGCTAGTGCATCACCACCATTAACCGCCTTGCGCAGGTACACGACAGCTGCTCCGGGGCGACCGGGATGCGCACATTGACCCAGAAGTCGCCATTCAGCTGGTTGGCGCTGGACCTTTGAAATATGTGGGATAACTTCGTCGCAACGACCACTGTCAGCAAGCCGATCCAGCAACAGCAACCGACTGGTCAACGGCAGCTGCGGGAGCAACATCTGTATATCTGGAAGCGGTCCGGGATGCTGAGCCAACAGCTCGCCAAGACGGCCCAGCGATGCCTCGGACATGCTCTGCCGTTGATTTTCGAAGGCATCCAGCAGCAACGCCAGAGCCTCCTCACGATCACCAGCCTCCACCATCAGCCAGGAAGCCTGCTCCAATGCCTGTGAAGTTGCCTGTCGGCGATAAATTGCCAACCATGAGACCAACGCCTGATCAAGCAAGCCAAGCTGCTGCTGCAACAGCGCGCGACGCTCACGGGTACCGTTGACAACCGGCTGATTTTGCAACCATGTCAACGCTTGCGAGGATTGATCAGCAGCCAGCCAATGCCGCACCAATTCTTCCTGGCGAATACCTTCCCATTGGCCTGTCAAAGGTCGACTGGCCATCGTCTCATGCAGCTGCAAGGCAAGACCCAGCACCAGCCAACGCTGGGGGTGCTCTTGCGCCCGGCAGCGCAGAAAAACCTGTCGAGCCTGATCAACAGCCCGCACAGACAGCCACTCGACGGTATCAAAACAATCCTGCTCATGCGTCTCGGCCAGAGTGACAACCAGGTCAACATTCTCCTCGACTCGAGCCAATTCCCAAAGCACCTGACTCTCACTATCAGTGAGCTGTTGACGTTGCGACAACCAATGCAATGCCACTTCATGTCGACGCACAGCAATTGCTCTATCTATCAACATGTCAACGAACTCATGGCGTACCGCTCTATTGGGCGCCATTTCAAGCAGTTCAGTCGCAGCCTCGAAATCAACCACCGCCAGCAGCGCCATACCCAGACGTTGCCACTGCTCCTCATCCAACTGCTCTGCAACAAGTAAGGGGTACAAGTCACTGATCACCTGCTGATGATCTTCAACCTGCTCTGCGAGAACGGCACGCCACATGCGTAACGCCTGGCCATCACGCAGCGGCGCAGATGCAAGCCACTGCAAAGCCGCCTGATTGCCTTCAGCACGCTGTATATACTGATTTCTTGCCTGCCATAGACGAACATGGGCACTGTCATCAGCCTCGGCCAACCAAGCCAGCAGCTCTGGCTGATCAACCCTTCCGCGAACAACCAGACGAATTTTCAGTTCTACCTCGGTTTCAAGCCTGCGTTCGGAGACAGGTAACCCCTGCAGTTCGATCAAGGCAGAATCTATCTGCTCCTGGCGAAGCAATGACTCAACCAGAAGCCAGCGTGCCTCCTCATGCTCCGGTACACGGCCAACCAGATATTCAGTAAGACGCTGAACTTCAGGCCAGTCATTCTGCTCTACCGCTTGATAGGCACGATGCATGTAAGGGTGGCTCAGATACTGCTGAAAGTTACTCAGATCACTCGCAGCAGTGAGTGGGCTGCCAGTCATTATCAACACCAGCAGTAGCAGGATTATCCTCATGGCAAAACCTCCAGCGCTCGCCATGACAACGCCTGCTGAGCCTTTTGCTCCTGCAACGCCTGCTCAAGCAACTCACTACTGATCAGTCCACGCTGCTTCAGATACTCACCCAGCGATTGTTGCAGTGGGTCAAAGTCAAACATCGCCTGTGCAAACAGGGTTGATGGCAACATACCCATTTCCTGCACCAGGTCACCCAGCATAACCTGATGCCGGCAGACAGCCTCCATCAAGGTCTCATCCGAACTCTGCTGTGCCAGCCTTTCAAGCCGTTCATCTTTTTTGGCCTGCTGGACATACCAATACCGCAGCCCCAGAGTTACCCGCCCCTGCGGCACAATGCGATAACTGACTGGACGCCTTAACTGGCGGGCAAGAGCACCTATCGACACTTCGCTCAAAGCACGCTCAGACGCCAGCACCAGAGTTCTTCCCTCTTCAGCCATTGGCAAGACTGCATAACGCAGAGCCAACCTGGCAGGCAACCTCGCAATCAAGCCGGAATCCAGTTTGAATGGCGATAACTCGGAATATTCAGCCCCCGCCTGATCGGCCAATGCCTTGGCCAATTGTGTGCTGGTAATCAAACCGCGCGACAGTAGCTCACGTCCAATGCGTCGACCAGCACCTGCCAGCAAGGCGGCTTGCAGGTCAGATTGGCTTATTGCCCCCATAGCCACCAGCCGTTGACCCAACGGGATGCGTTTTGGCTCGCCAATTTCAGGGAACTCATGATCCGTCTTGTCCCAGGCCACTCGGCGTGGGTCTCCTTCAAGCAGAACCTGGCGGATGGCGCGGATGTTAGCGAAGAAATTCACCACATTACTCCAGACCATGCGTGGGGCAGATAGCAAGCCCTGCCACAATCCGTAGTAGGAAGTGACGAAATAAAAGCGTTGAAAGAGCCGGTTCAACAACAGTATGCCGTTGCAAATAAGTAACCACCGCAGCAGGTCGCTTCCACCCAGCAAGGAAAGGAACTGCCAGGCATCGTCGACCACCCAGCCGACAAGCCACATCAACAACACCACGAGAAAAACCAGATTGACAAGAAAACCGATCAAGTTGGTTATCCCGCCGCGACGATCTCGCCAGAGAAAATAGTTAAGCAGCGGACGAGAACTCCACCCCATCGAACGCATTCCCTGAAATACAATGCCTATGATCCATCGTGATTTCTGTCGAACCGCTTGACTGAACGTTCGGGGAAAGTGTTCTCGTACACAAATCACTTTACTGGCGCGAGCCACTACCCCGAATTTATGCTCACGATGAGTCGCATAGCGCGGGTCGCTGACCATGAAACGGGCAAAAATCCCCGACATGCCTTTTTCGGCAAGTCGCATACCGATTTCGTAATCTTCCGTAAGGCTTTGCACATCAAATGCGATACCGTCTTTTTCCTGCAACAGAGCCGCGATTGCTCTGCGGCTGAAGCAGGTACCAACACCCGCACTGGGTACCTGGCCAACCATGGCCTCACGCACCACGACATCCTTGCCATGTTGTTCAGCAAACTCATCAATATAGTGCCCGCCGGTAAACTCGTGCCATGCGGGCGGAAATGGATAAACGGGGACCTGAATCAAGTCCTTGCGCGGCAGAAGATAGTTGAACAATCTCAGTTCCAGCGGCGATATGACATCTTCCGCGTCGTGCAGAATAAAACCTGCAAACTCTATCCTGGCCTGCTGCTCAAACCGCAAAATTGCATCAATTATGTTGTTCAGGCAGTCAGCTTTGCTGGTCGGACCGGGACGGGCACAGACGACTTTATGCACATTGTGGAAGCGCTGACAGACTTCATCCACCTCGGCCTGGGTCGCTGGATCATTCGGGTAGGTGCCAACAAAAATCTGATAGTTCTCATAATCCAGAGTACTGGCAGCCAACCGCGCCATCTGCCCGATAACACCGGTTTCCTGCCAGGCAGGAACCATAACAGCCAGAGGTTGCTCACGAGCTTCAAACAACCGTTGCTCATCGGCGTACGGGTTGCGCCGATAAATTCGCAAACGCCGCCACAATGTCCGCAACCAGTAAGACAGATCAATGAACAGGTCATCCAGCCCCATCAGCAACAGCGCGCAAGCCAGAATAAACGCAAGCCATTTAAAGCCGAACAGGACATACGCCAGCAGCTCGACCCATTCAAGACTCATGATTTACGCCCTTGAGAAAGGGCTTCAAGCAATGCTCAATACACTGACGGGTAATAGATGATATCGGCCCAAAAGCACAACATTGACCCAACAGGCGGACAAGCAAAACCATCTTAATGATCCCGGGACTCACCCCGAAAGCCACTAGAATACTGTATGGCATACTTCCTCAGCATTTTTGACGCAGGATGCGACTGAATCCTGACACAAATGAAGAGAGCATGCCACAAGAATATTATTTTGACACTATCGGGGCGTATGCTTCGAGGGCTTGCACGATTCCTGATTGTGTCGGGCAATTGAAGCTGGAATTGCTGTTTTCTTCGTCACTTGAACGTCTACACACCAGCAACACCTTAGAAGCAGCAACATAGCCAAGTATCGGCGATGTTGCTGTGAAGGTAAGGATTGTGCTGGCAAACCGCCTCGGCTAGTCCTGCACAAAATCGTTGAAGATCAACGACACGCGATGACTCGCTGACGCCCGGTTGGGTACATTGAATACCTGTGGCCGGCTGCTGTCGCCGCGTGGATAGCTGGTCACGGTTATCACCCCGTCTGGTGGCGAGGTTGCCGGCATGTTCACATCCACCCCGGACTGAAAGGGTTGGTCCGGGAAGTAGGGCAACAGCTCACCAGAGGTGATCGCAGGATGTGATTCCGCGTCATGTACATGAATGCCAATGACGTTGTTCACATCTATATTGGTCAGCACGTCAAAAGGCTCTTCATCCGGCCAGAGTGCGCTGGTGGTGGCGATTTCCAGGCGATCCGTGTCCTCGCCACGATCACCCCACCACTCCATGTCCCGGCTGATGACCAAAGCGGCATGGTCCGACCCGGTATGCGTATTGGTCTCAATATCCGAACCGGCTGGTGACGTATTGAAACGCACCAGATTGGCATTGCGCAAAAATGGCTGGCGATAAAAGTGGTGTTCGGCACGGCCAGGACGCAGCAGCTGGAACTCGTAATGATCGCCCGCCTGAAGATTGAAGGGTCCCCACTCACCAGTAGCGTCGATGTCCGCTGTAGCCAGTGGATCGCTCCCCTGCCGGTCCCCGGTGGCCGGATCAATGGACCAGACGTTCAAGGTAGTACCCGCCGCACCACTGTTGGCCGGAAACAGCACTGCCCTGCCACTCACGCTGATGTCACCGTCAACCGGCAGAATCTGTGTCCGAGCCGGCTCTACTCCGGTAAAGAATTCGAACTGACCGGCAAAGGAAGCCTCGGAGGTAGCTACCTGCACATGCGTTTCATCCGGCAGGTACAGATTGTTCTCTCCCAACTCGGCAGCCTCATTCACATAGACGCCCATACAGGGCACATCACCCGGACAGGTCTCGTTAGTGGCACCATCAATACCGACAAAACCGGCAACTTTGGCCGCGTGATCGGGGTTGCCCAGATAATTACTGCAGACCGTAACACCCAGCGAGTGACAAGCCAGATAAACCTGTTCCTGGTCGTGGGTTGCCAACAGATTATCGATAAAGGCGTCCAGAGGGGCCGCCTGACTGCCACTTGCGGCAGCAATGACTTCAGGAAGACTGGCAGTACTGTACTCGAAAGCATGGACCAGATCTTCGGGATAACCGTTGCTGGCGAAACGCAGCGCCTGAGTCTGGTACTGCGACCCGCTACCCGCCAGACCATGCACAAAAACCAGCGGGCGGACCCGCTCGGCATCCAGCTCAGGCATTGCCGGTGCGAGTTCGTCAGAGGAAGAGCTGCCGGACGAACCACTCAGGCAACCAGACAAGGTGAGGGCCGACACTGCCAGCATCACCAGTGAAGGTAAAGAACGCCCTTTGGGCATGTTGTACGCGTACAGCCTGGACATCGTAAACTCCTGTTGTTGTTATGCTTTTCCTCTCCAGCCAGCCAATACACTTACGGAATACGCCTGACCAGGAGACACAATGAACTTTAGTTCATTAATCTGCTTAATCAAGAGACAGCCACCTTTAGAACGAACAGCATTATTGTCCCGGCACAACCCGTTATTCTGCTTTTCACAGCATCAGAGTCTCATCCAACCGCTCCCCGGAGCCGGCGAAAGGCAGCACGGGTAATGCAGTGAATCAGCGGCGCGGCTACAATGCGCTCTTTATCTGTCCACGGTTGCTGCCATGTCCCTGCCTGCCCACCATATCGAATTGCTCAGTCCAGCGCGTGATGCCGCCATTGCCCGCGAAGCCATCCTGCATGGCGCCGATGCGGTGTACATTGGCGGGCCCGGCTTTGGCGCGCGGCACAACGCGGCGAACAGCGTGGCCGACATTGCCGCGCTGGTGCCCTTTGCCCACCAGTACCATGCGCGAGTCTTCGTCACCCTCAACACCATCCTCCACGATGAGGAACTGGAACCTGCGCGCCAGCTGATCCACCAGCTATACGATGCCGGAGTGGATGCGCTGATCGTGCAGGACATGGGCATTATGGAGATGGACATCCCGCCGATCGAGATCCACGCCAGTACCCAGTGCGACATCCGCAGTCTGGAGAAAGCAAAGTTTCTTGGCCAGGCCGGTTTTTCGCAACTGGTACTGGCACGCGAACTCAGCCTGGAACAGATCCGCAGCATTCATCAGGCGGTCGACACCCCGCTGGAGTTCTTTGTCCACGGCGCCCTGTGCGTGGCTTTTTCCGGCCAGTGCAATATCTCCCATGCACAAACCGGGCGCAGCGCCAACCGCGGTGATTGCTCGCAGGCCTGTCGCCTGCCCTACACCCTGACCGACGAGCATGGCGGCGTAGTCGCCTATGAAAAACACCTGCTGTCGATGAAGGACAACAACCAGACCGCCAACCTGGGTGCTCTGGTGGATGCCGGCATCCGCTCGTTCAAGATCGAAGGCCGTTACAAGGATGCCGCTTATGTGAAGAACATCACTGCCTGGTACCGCCAGCAACTGGATGCCGTTCTCGCCGAACGCCCGCATCTGGCGCGCGCCTCCAGCGGCCGCAGTGAGCACTTCTTTGTGCCTGACCCGGACAAGACCTTCCATCGTGGCAGCACCGACTACTTCGTGACTGAACGCAAGCTGGATATCGGCGCCTTCGATACCCCGACCTTTACCGGACTGCCGGTCGGTGAACTGCAACAGGTACGCAAGCACGACCTGCTGGTCAGCAGCCAGGAGCCGCTGAACAACGGCGATGGTCTCAATGTGCTGGTCAAGCGCGAGGTAGTGGGCTTTCGCGCCAACATCGCGGAACTGCTCAGCCAGCATCAGGACGAGAGCGGCCAGCCGCGCTGGCATTACCGCATCGAGCCCAACGAACTGCCTGCAGCGCTGCGTCGCGCGCGCGCCGGCCAGACGCTCAACCGCAATCTTGACCACAACTGGCAGCAGGCACTGCAAAAACCCTCCGCTGAACGCCGCGTTGGCCTGCGCTGGTTACTCGGTGGTGACGCCAATGCATTGCAACTCAACGCACGCAGTGAAGAGGGCGTGACCGTCAACCAGACGCTGGAAGGCCCCTTCGAAGCGGCGCAGAATACCGAACGGGCGCGCAGCCAGATCGAAGATCTGCTGACCCAACTGGGTAATACGCACTACCACTGCGCAGGCATTGAACTGGCACTGGTGGAAATACCCTTCGTGCCGCTGTCGCGCCTCAAGGCGCTGCGCCGCGCACTGATCGAACAGTTGGATAACGCTCGCCTGGCCGCCCACCCACGTGGCAGCCGCCAAGCCATCAGCGTACCGCCACCGATCTACCCGGATTCACACCTGAGTTTTCTGGCGAACGTGTATAACCACAAGGCGCGCGCCTTCTACCAGCGTTTCGGCGTCGAGCTGATTGATGCCGCCTTCGAGGCACATGAAGAAACCAGCGAAGTACCAGTGATGATCACCAAGCACTGCCTGCGCTTCTCCTTCAATATGTGCCCGAAACAGGCCAAGGGCGTGACCGGCGTACGCAGTAACGCCAAACCCATGCAGCTGGTGCACGACAACGAAACCCTGACGCTGAAGTTCGACTGCAAACCCTGCGAGATGCATGTGATCGGCAAGATCAAGGGCAATATCCTGCGCCAGCCGTTACCCGGCAGTCAGGCCACTATTGTGGGCTCGATTACTCCGGATGAGCTGCGCAAGACGATCAAAGCGCAGCCGCGATAGCGGAAATAAAAGCGCGACCTGCCAGCTATTCGCTACGGATAAGTTCAGCAAAAATGTACCCTTTGCCGCGAACCGCCTTGATCGGACAGTCATCACAGTATTCAAGCAACTTTTGCCGCAAACGGCTGACCAGCTTCTCCAGACGGCGCTCATCGTACAGGCGATAGTCTTCACCCAAAGCATGGATCATCTGTTGTCGCGAGAGTGATTCGGGGTGTTCTGCTGCCAGGGCGTTGATCAGCCGCACTTCCTGAACCGTCAGCGCCACAGCAATACGCCCTTCCGGGCTCAACAACTGCATCCGTGAGGGCTGTAAACACCATGCGCCTTCAGTCTGCTGCCGCCTCTTGCGACGTAGCAAGGCAGTGATGTAACCCAAGAGCTCTGCATGCTCAAACGGCTTTCCGACATAGGCATCAGCACCATCCATCAGTCCGCGTACACGGTCATCCAGGCTGCCACGGGCACTGAGAATGATAATCCCGATTGGATCCTGTTGCCGACTCAGTTGTTGTGCCACCTCAAGTCCATCGGCATCTGGCAGACCAAGGTCAAGCAGCAAGACATCAAAGGCACTGGCTCGATGTGCCTGCATGAAATCGGCTGCTCTACTGAAGCCCACCGCTTGCCAGTCCTGATCGTTCAGCAGATCAAGCAACTCTTCTCGCAGGGGAGGGTTATCCTCCAGTACCGCAATGCGATGGCTTTCATGCATTGTCGCCCTCCTCAGCATCAAGGATATAACAAGCTATCCGGGTACCTTCCGTACCGCTATCAACGTCAAGTTTCAATGCATAGCGCCAGACCAGTTCATTGACAATATACAAACCCAGGCCAAGACCTGGTACCTGTGCACCCTCATTGGCACGAAAATAGCGATCAAACATATGCTTGCGCACATGCTCACTCAGCCCCGGCCCGAAGTCGCGAACTGCCCAGCACACCCCACCTTCCTCCCGGGCAATATAGACCTGAACCGGAAACAGGCTGGGACTGTATTTCAGGGCATTGTCCAGCAGGTTGCGCAGCACTACACCCAGCAGCTCTTCGGGAATGCTCGTGTGCAGTTCCAACTCACTCAAAGAGGTATTGAAGCGTATCCGTTCCTGCTGAAGAGCCGGGAAGCTGTCGATCAATTTTTCTGTCAGGGCAAGCAGGTCATAATCATGGCCGATACTTGCCTCATCCCCGGCCGGATCGAAGCGATTGCGCATAATGCTGATCTGCAAAAGATCGCCTATACGCTTCACCGCATCACGCAGACGCTGCACACGTAATTCTCGCTGCCGCCTGGCGTCCGCCTTGTCCTCCAGGCGCAGCAAGGACTGAGCGGCACTGTCAATAATGGCCAAAGGGGTACGCACTTCATGGGAAAACATCGCCGTAAAGGTTTCGTGCATTTTGCGTGTTTGCCGTTCAAGGCTGGCCTGATCTTCCGCCTGACGTGCCTCCAATAGAGTCTGGGCAAGCACCCGTTCTGATTTGCGCACACTGAACATCAATACGAAGTGCAGGATTAACTGACATGAGAGTATCAACAATGGCGCGATCATGATGCTGTAGCGGGACATTGGAATGAGTCCGCTGACATAGAGAGCATTGGCCACAACCAGCAGGCTGAACACCAGAAAACCCGATACGCGCGCGATCTGCTCGCTATCAAACACTCGCCACTGCAGTGCGAGCGGCAAGATAACCAGGGGTGGCAGGACCATCAGCCCCCAGCTGGCATAGGCCATACCTTGCGTAAAGCGCTCCTGAAGCACCATAAAAAGTGCCAAAGCCACCAACCCTATTCCGCACATGAACAGTGAGGCAATAAGGCGTCGGTAGCGACTGACAAAACTCAGCAAACGATAGAAGAAAACAAACGCCAGAAATCCATTGATCACCAGCGCGTACTGCATCCATTTGTTGGCTGTGACCGAATCCACCGATACAAACCAGCTCTCAATCAGACCAGAAGCAAGTAAAACCACACTGATCAGGCCTGCCTCATAGGCAACAAAGTACAGAAATATCGACTTGCGCAACCAAAAGCCATTGAGCAGATTGATCAGCAGGATGACAACCAGCAAACCGATAAAAAAGCCCTCGGAAAACACCCGGCTGTCCAACACTGCAGCCAGCTTTTCCTGCGGAATCAACTGCAACAACAGAATAGAGGTGCTGGTTGTCTTTAATCTGACCAGCAACTGCAGCTCGCCCGTGGGCAACTCGCCGCCGACCAGGTGTAACCGTGGATGCAGGTCATGTTGCGTGTCTCGCTGCATGTCACCGGCAGCCCAGTGGGCTACCAGCCGGCCATGCTGCAGCCAGTAGGCATCTACCTGGTCAAGGTAGGAGGGTTGTGCCATCAGCGCCCAGAAGGGCGCTGCATCTGCCGGCCTGAGCACCCTCGCACTGATCCAGAATGCCGAATCGCTATAACCGGCCGACAGCCCAGCGGGAATCGGGATGAAGTCACCGGCAGCATAGGCCTGCATGACAGCCGCAAGATCCATTGCATTGCCTGGGTCTTCAAGCACTGACAATTGACCGCTATCCAGCGTCAGCGCACGCTGATCCAGCACTGTGACTGTGGCGCTTGCTTCAGACCATACCAGTACCAGCAATGCCAGGGCGCAAAGCACTCTGATCAAAAACCACCCTCCCTGACCAATACCGAGAGCACACGTCGAAGCTGCAAGCCCAGCCAGCTGCGCGACTTGCCCTTGATCAGCAGCTCGCCGGTAAGGCGCAGGCTACTGAGATCGACAGCCGGATCCAGCAACTCGAAGCGCACCCGGTAATAGGCATCCTGTGGCTGCAAACCCTGCGCCCCGGCCCGCACCGCAATAGGCCCACCAGACAATGAGGACAGCTCTGCATAGGGCAACACATGCAGGGCGCCAAGATCGATGCTCGTCAGTTCTGCCGGCAGTCGGGGTAGCTGCCCATGATCGGCAATGAAAAATGCCTGCTGGCCGGGTTCCAGCAGCTCCAGATAACGCTCGGGCACAAAGGCCTCAAGCTGGGCACTGCCTTGTTGGGTGACGCTGAACAGGGGCTGATCGGCCATCACCCACTGGCCGGGCTGCAGGCTTTCCAGCCAACTGATCTGCCCGGCAAAGGGAGCAAGCAGAGTCAGACCCTCGCGTTGTTCCGCCAGCGCCCGCAGACGCTCTTCCAACTGCTGATAACGCTGTCGGTTAGCCGTCTGCGCAGCCTTTTCTTCCAGCGAGGCCGCCTGGCGCTGTAATTTGACCGCGAGCAGCGCCTGCTCCTGGCTGGCCAGCTGCCAACGCTCTTCCAGCGTCGGGGAGGTCAACTCAAGCAGCGCCTGATCCGCAACAACCCGCTGCCCCAGAGATACCTGCAGGCCGCTCACCTGGGCGGCTTCAGGAGCAAAGACGCGCTGGTGTTGCTGCGCTTTCAGCAGGCCCGGCGCCTGTACATCAACCGCTAACGGCAGGGCCAGCCAGAGCAGCAGCATAACCGGCACTGCCAGCAAGAATCGTCGGCGCCAGGACCAGGAAAAGTCCGCCTTCCGTTCCCACCAGACACGCATTTCCTTGGCCACAGGCATAAGAACAAACCAGATAATTTCAACGACAAACAGGAGTATGCCCAAAACCTTGAAGAAAAAGTGGTAAACCAGCAAGGCAATACCGATAAACAGGAAAAAGCGATAAATCCAGGTCCCCCAGGCATACAGAATCATCCAGCGCGCCCGCTGTCTGGGCAGCGGCTCAGGCGCGGGGTCCTGCAGCCCCCACAACCAGCGACGCAGCTGCCAGCGGCCGAGGGCAAAGGCACGGGGTTGCAGGTTTTCCACTCCCATCAGGTCGGACAGGGCAAAATAACCATCAAAGCGCATAAAAGGGGTGATATTGATCAGTAGCGAAGTCACCCAGCTGGTAGTAGCGACGAAGAAACACGCACTGCGCACAACACCATCGGGCAACAAGCTCCAGAGCAGGGTCGCAATCAGTGCCAGATACAGTTCGGTGCGAACCCCGGCAGTGACAATCCGCAGGCGGTCGACCCGGGAGCGAAGCTGCCAGGCATCGGTGGTATCGGTGTAGAGCACCGGGAACATGACCAGAAAGGCCACCCCCATGGAGGAGACCCGACAACCCAGTCGGCTGGCCACCAGCGCATGACCCAACTCATGGGCGCTTTTTACCAGTACCAGGGTGATGCCATAGCCCAGCAGACCTTGCCAACTGAAGAAATGCATGAAGGTCGCAACGAAGGCATCCCACTGACGTAATACCAGAAACACACCAACCAGCCCGGCCAGGAGCACCAGACGTTCGCTACGCGAGGTCAGCAAGGGCGCGAGAAAAGCAGCCAGCTGCCGTAACCAGGGGTCCGGCCGCAGCAAAGGAATACGGATAAACAGATAATTGTGCAGCAGCCATTGCCACCAGGGCGGGCGGGCCTCTCGGGCCTTGCCGACAAAATAGCCCACTGCCGCGTCGGTCCGCGCCTGCACCAGATTATTGGCCACCAGGAAATCGTTGAAGGCGGTGATATCCTCCTCGGCGTAATCCAGCCCCTGGCTCGCCAGCTGCTCACTCAGTTCGCTGGCGGTCACGCCCGGCTGCCAATAGCGCACCAGCGCAATGGCGTCCTCGGCCAGGGTAAAGTAACGGTTACGCACCCGGTCACTGAGCAGCCAGCGCGGCGCCCCCTGCTCATCTGCCGCACCGGGCAATAACTTGAGATCCTGACGCAGGGCTGACAGGCGTACCGCTACCATCCCATCCACTGCCTCGCTGCCGTGATAGGGCGCCGGAACAGATAGAAAAACAGCGTCACCCGCTCACCATAGACCTTTGCCGTACCCCGCATACCCAGACGCGGCAAGGGCTCGGCAGACGCATCCAGACTGGCCACCAGACGGTAGAACATCTGCTGGCCACTGTCTTCACTGGGCTCATAGGCGGCATGGCGCAATTGTCCGGACAAGGGCTGCAAGGGCGCCCGATCCAGAAACAGGCGCACCGCGGCCTGCTCTTCCAGTGCAATCGCATCCTTGACCGGCAAGCGGATCTCGATCTCCACCCGCTGCGGATCTGCCACCAGCAAAATCCGCTCGCCGGTTTGTACCGGGCGCCCCGACCAGGCTGCCGGGTCGTCCAGCACCACCACGCCCGGGACTGCGGCACGGATACTTGCCCGCTGCAACCGCTGATGCGCGTACTCACGCTCGATCTCGCGCATGCGCACCGTGGTCTCCAGCTCAGCCAGACGGGATTTTTGTCGCGGATCAAGGAAGCCACTTTGCTGCACGGTTTTCAGCTCGGCCTCGGCCAGCAGCAGCGCCTGATCAGCCAGTTCTGCTGCGCTGGCCAGATCAGAGGTCTGCAGGTTGGCCAGCACCTCACCCTCAGCCACGGCCTGGTTCGGCTCAACCATGACCCGGTCGACGGCACCATCAAGCGGGGCGGTTGCTACCCAGGGCTCACGGGCAATGATCTGTGCCGGCGCCAGCACACTGACCCGCACCGGCCAGAACATCAATGCTGCCAGCATCGCCAGAATAATCCAGTTACGGCGCCGGTTGCGCCAACGCGGACGCCAGCCCTGCCAGGGGTTTTGCTGACGCAGAGCAAAGAGTGCATGCCCGGCGGAAGCGGCCAGATGCTGACTGATACCCAGCTCAGCCTCGCTCCAGCGGCGATCATTGAACAGCAAATGTACACCGGCAATGCTGCCCTCTCGCGCCTCTACCGGCAGCGGCTGCCAGAGCAGAAAGGGCGGCAAACCGAAAGCCCGCCAGTCATCAGCCACATTATCCGGCAGGTCATCCGCCGTCAATATGGCCTGCTGAGCGGCCAGCCCGCTGCCCACCTGGTATTTGATTACCCGTTCCACCCAGACGATATAGGGGGCGGTAAAGTCGACCGTCGGCACATCCGAGGCCGCCACCACCGACAAGGCATCCAGCGCGCTACCCTGAGCCAGTACGGATTGTACGTAAGGCACGCACTGCCCTGTCTGGTTGACCAGGGTATAAAACAACTGCGCAAGGTCTGATGCCTTGCGCAGTTGTTGTTCCAGCCCCAGCAGCGCTGCAACCTTGTCACTCACCCGCGTCTCCTCAGGTTGATCGCAGCAAACTCAACAACTGATCGCCATAGCCGTCACGAGCCTGCAGCTCAGCCTCAAACTGACCCTGCAAGGGCACAAAGCCGGTTTCCGGCTCAGGCTCAGCCTGAATCTCAACGTCAGGGCTGACAGCACGGCGGAACAGCTCATCCAGATCCAGCTTCAGCTCCAGCATGCGCACCTGACCATCACTGCCGATGGCCTGCACCCGAACCACCACCTCACGCACGCCATCCGGCGGCGTATTGATGCTGACGGCACCGGTATTGCGGTCCACGCTGATCCAGTCAGGCAGCCGCTCACCGGAGCCCAGACTACCCGTGTACTCCTGCAGGGACGTAGCCGAGTTGGAATCCTGAATCCGGATCAGGGCTGATCCGTTGTCGGGCCGGTCAATGCCGGATACCGTCAGACCAACGATACTGAAGGCCTCCTGCTGGGCATCGGTGAAGCTCACCACGCCATCAGTACCCACGGTGACATCAACCGCCGCACGTACGCTTGTGCGTCCATCAGCGCCAGTGGTGGCGATGGCTACTGCTCCCGGTTCCGACAGCAGTACGACGTCATCACCTGCAGGCGCCGATGAACCCTCGGTATCGCCACCAGCCAGAGGTGAGTTGGCATTAAGGTCTTCACCGGCATTGTCGTCGCCACTACCGTCAGCTTCACCCACGTCAAACGGCATGGAGGCCGCAGGCTCAGCACCACCCTGATTGCCGCCATCAGGCATACCAGGCGGCATAAAGCCGGTGCCATCAATCACGCTGTTACCTGCTGGATTGTTCGAAATCAGGCCAGCATCCAAACCCGGTCCGGTACCCGTATCACCCACCGGAGTCGGTGCCGGCGGCGTTACCTCAGGCGCTGGCTGCGGTGCCGGTGGCGGTGTCGGCACTTCGGCCTCAGATACCAGTGCAGTTACCGTCATGCCGAAGCTGCGACTGACCGAAGCGCCCTGTGCATCGCTGGCGGTGATCTGCACATTGAACACCCCGGGCTCGGTCGCTGTGCCACTGATCACACCTGTCTGCGCATCGTAAACCAGCCCACGGGGCAAGCCGGTTACCTCATAAGTCAAGGTGTCTCCATGATCAGCATCGGAGAAACGGTCGGCCACATCCAGCCCGAACTCCCGCCCCTGCTGCCATACCTGATCAATGTCCAGCGCATCGGCAACCGGCCCGTCGTTGGTGCCGCGAATCAGCAGGCTGATCACGCTACTGCTGGATGCCCCCTGATTGTCAGTGACGGTGAGCGTATAACTGAAGCTGATGGTGCTGTCTGCTGCCAGAAAGTCCAGATCCAGATCATTGGCCGTGTACTGCCAGGTCAATTCACCCGGTGCGTCGAGACCGTTTGGCTGCGGCACAGTAAAACCGGCCAGCAGACGCTCGGCCAGCTCTGCCGGCAGACTGGCTACGATCTCGCCAGTCGCATCACGCCAGCCGAGATCATCGTTGCTATCAAAACGGACGCTGACGCGGTCATTGCTGTCCAGATCGTTGAACCGCACCAGACCGGACTGGTTCAGGCTCTGACTTTCCGCATCCGTTGCCTCGACGAAGGTTTGCGGGGCCTGGATTTCGATCTCCGGTGCATCGTTGGTACCAACAAGGCGGAAATCAATCACTGCGGTATCACTGTCACCCTGATTGTCAGTAACCGTCACGGTATAGCTGAAGGTAATAGTTTCATCAACCGCAAGGAAATCCAGATCCACGCCATTGACCAGATAGTCCCAATTGATGGTGACCGGAGTATCTGCTGAAGAGGTTGGCGGAATATTGAAACCGGCCAGCAGACGCTGCGCCAGTACAGCATCCAGGCTGCCACCGCTCCAGCGGATATCATTGTTATGCGCGTAGCTGACTGTTTCGACATCATTGACATCACTGTCACCGAGGCCAACCGTACCGGATTGGCGCAACACTTGTGCGGAGGCATCGCCAGCTTCGGCCATGACTTCAGCCGGGGAAACCTCAACAACCGGTGCATCATTGGTACCGGTAATGATGAAGCTGACCGTCGTGGTGTCTGTGGCACCCTGTGGATCCGTTGCAGTCAAGGTATAACTGAAGGTAATGGTTTCACCTGCGGCGAGAAAATCCAGATTCACCGCACCGACCGCATAGGTCCACTCCAGCGTACCGGGAGCCTCCAGATCAGCGTTGGCCGGAATACTGAAACCCGCCACCAGCGCATTGGCCACCGCCGCATTCAGAGTACCGCCGCTCCAACTGATGTCGTTGTTGCTCACTGCGGTAATGCTCAGGGTGTCATTGACGTCCAGATCATCAAAACTGACCACGCCACTGTCGCTCAACGCCTGGCTGCTGGAATCGCCCGGCACTTCAGTGATCGGGTCAGCGGCCTCGGCATTGATCGTCGGCGCATCGTTGGTACCGGTGATGGTAAAGGTCACGGTATCCGTATCCGTCGCCCCTTCGCCGTCGGTTGCCGTCAGGGTATAGCTGAAGGTGATGGTTTCACCGGCAGCGAGGAAGTCCAGGTTTACCGCGTTGACGTCATAGCTCCAGTTGGTGCTACCCGGTGCTGCTGCACCGGTGGTCTCGGGAATACTGAAACCCGCCACCAGCGCATTGGCCACGGCCGAATCCAGGGTGCCGCCGCTCCAGACAATGTCATTGTTACTGGCCGCGGTGATGCTCAGGGTGTCATTGACATCCAGATCATCAAAACTGACCACGCCACTGTCGCTCAACGCCTGGCTGCTGGAATCGCCCGGCACTTCAGTGATGGGGTCAGCGGCCTCGGCACTGATGGTCGGCGCATCGTTGGTACCGGTGATGGTAAAGGTCACCGTATCGCTGGCTGTGGCTCCCTGGCTATCGGTAGCAGTGATGTCGTAGCTGAAGCTGATGGTCTCGCCTTCGGCAAGGAAGTCCAGATTCACTGATGCGACGTCGTAATTCCAGTTAATGCTGCCCGGGGCTACATCGCTGGTCGCCGGAATACTGAAACCCGCCACCAGCGCATTGGCTACGGCCGAATCCAGGGTGCCGCCACTCCAACTGATGTCGTTGTTGCTCACTGCGGTAATGCTCAGGGTGTCATTGACATCCAGATCATCAAAACTGACCACGCCACTGTCGCTCAACGCCTGACTGCTGGAGTCACCGGGCTCCTCGGTAATGCCATCTGCCGCTGCCGCCGAGATGGTCGGTGCGTCGTTGGTACCGGTGATGGTAAAGGTCACGGTATCCGTGTCCGTGGCACCCTGACTGTCGGTCGCGGTGATCGTGTAGCTGAAACTGATGGTTTCACCGACTGCGAGGAAATCCAGGTCGACGTCATTCAGCGCATAGGTCCAGTCCACGCTGCCCGGTGCTGCTGCGTCGGTGGTGGTCGGGATGCTGAAGCCACCGACCAGGGCGCTGGCCAGGGCGCCATCGAGACTGCCACCACTCCAGCTGATGTCGTTATTGCTGGCGAAAGTGATGTCCACCGTATCGGTGGTGTCCAGATCGTCAAAGGTGATCTCACCGCTATCGCTCAGGTCCTGGGCACTGGAATCACCGGGGGCTTCGGTAACAGGATCGGCCGCTGCCGCCGAAATGGTCGGCGCGTCGTTGGTGCCGGTGATGGTAAAGGTCACGGTATCCGTGTCCGTGGCACCCTGACTGTCGGTCGCGGTGATCGTGTAGCTGAAACTGATGGTCTCACCGGCTGCAAGGAAGTCCAGGTCGACGTCATTCAGCGCATAGGTCCAGTCCACGCTGCCCGGTGCTGCTGCGTCGGTGGTGGTCGGGATGCTGAAGCCACCGACCAGGGCGCTGGCCAGGGTGCCATCGAGACTGCCACCACTCCAGCTGATGTCGTTATTGCCGGCAAAGGTGATGTCCACTACATCGGTGGTGTCCAGATCGTCAAAGGTGATCTCGCCGCTATCGCTCAGGTCCTGGGCGCTGGAATCACCGGGGACTTCGCTAACAGGGGCCGCCGCTTCAGCCGAAATGGTCGGCACATCATTGGTACCCGTTACCGTAAAGGTTACTGTTCCCGGAGCACTGACTGCACCATCATTATCTGTAGCGGTGTAGGTGAAGCTGACCTGTCTGCTTTCACCGACCGCCAGATCATCAAAGTCACTGTTGGCTGCAAAGGTGTAGGTACCGTCACTATTGAATGTCAGGCTACCCTCGGCAACATCGGTCACCAGCTGGTAACCGACAATGCTGCCATCCACATCGGTGGCAGCAGGCACATTGGAAGCCAGGCTGTCATTTTCGGCCGCAGTACCACTGCCTGCACTCACCACAGGCGCGTCATTGCTGCCAACAACAGTCAAGGTCACTGTAGCCACCTGACTGACGGCGCCCTGGTTATCGGTTGCCCGATAAGTGAAGGTTACTGCAGTGGTTTCACCCTCTGCCAGATAGTCAAAATCTGTGCCCGGATCAAAGTTGTAAGTACCGTTGGCGTTAAAGCCCAGTGACCCTCTGGTGACACCACTGACCAGCGCATAACTGGCAATGCTACCGTCTACATCGGTTGCCGCGACACTGGCACTGAAAATCTCGTTCTCACCCAGTGAGCCGGAACCATTCTGCGCCACCGGTGCATCATTGATGCCTTCGATAACCACTTCTACCACCTGGCTGGCGGTGGCACCAAAGGAATCTTCCGCAGTCAGGGTATACTCCAGCTTGAGTGTTTCACCCTGAGCCAGAAAATCAAATCCTTCCGAGCCGGCATCGAAGGTCCAATCAAAATTACCTGAGGTACTGGCAGCATCCACTACAGTGGTCGGTGTAACCGACAACATGGACAGCAATGTCGCCTGATCGGGCACGGCTGAACCCAGCGCAACAGGATTACCCTGTGGGTCAAACTGCCCTGCACTGACTGAGCTGGGTGCAAGGGTTACCACGTCCCCGGTATCAACATCGGAAAGAACGTATTCTCCACTTTCAATTAGCTGCCCACCTTCTACCAGATTGGCAGAGGCTGCAGCTGAAACCTCGGCGATAATGGCGTCAATCTGCTGGGTTGAGCCGGCGGCGTAGAACCAGTCAAAACTCTGGGTTTCACCGACTGCCAAGTCATCCATTCGGACAAAGAGCGCATAGCCACCATCCTCTGACGGCTGATCGAAGACCGATTGCGATGGGTCAATCGCCGGCGTGTCCCTTGTATCAGTCAACGTCCAGCCATAATCCCGACCAATAATGGTATCGGCTTTCTCGGAGGTACTGAAAAACAGTACCGCCGTATCATCACTGTATACCTTGATCGCTTGCCCTTGTTGACCGGTCGCCGTGTTGACTTCGAAAGACCCACCCACCAGGTTGCCCTTCTGTTTCGCTGGCATGTCTGAACCGGCAATATAGTCATCCTGTGTACCCACCCATACCCGCAGATTGGTAGCCTCACTGGAGCCAATATTGGTAACAAAGGTGCGAGTTTCCACATAGGCAGAGCTAGCCGGCAACTCGTAGACATGCGTCACTGCCAGCTGGGCACCGTTGATAGTGATCTCTCCGCGCCATACCAGAGTGCCGCTACCGCCACTGAACCCACTGGTGTCCACAGTGATGTTGCTGAAAGAGGGTGCCAGATTGACATCGCCATTCAGATTCCAGTCACTGGCACCGTCACCATTGACGCCCAGTGCCAAATTCAGCGCATAGTCTGAAAAGGTTAATTTGAAATCCTGACCATTGTCATAATAGAACGGCTGCTCCAGCATGCCGGTCATGGCGTTGATGGAGTCCTGAGCATTGCTGCCAAAACGCAGCAGGCCGTTATCCAGTACTTCTAGTCCATCCCCTGGCGCAACACCGCCGCTCAGGTCAGGCGGTGTTGTGGTGTCGTCTACTTCCGTGATGGTGCCAAATACCGGGGCGTCATTGGCGCCATTGATATTGAAAGTAAGGGTTTTCGATACCGTGGTGGTGCCATCGGTTACTGTCACGGTAAAGCTGTCGACCTCTGCCGTAGTCAAGGCATTGATGGCTTCAGAATCCGGCGTATAGGTGTATTCGCCGGTCGCCCTGACCACACGCAAGGTACCGAAGCTACCCGCCAGAGCAACATCCTCCACCAGGCTCTGGCCACCATCAATACCGTAAAACAGCTCACTGTCCGGCGTATCAATATCGGATGCCGAGAGCGTGCCGGTCAGCTCGGCAAAGGTATCCAGCTGATCAGTATCATTGACCTCTTGTGCCGCCGGCTGGTCCAGAACCGGGGCATCATCCACTGGCGTAATACTGGTATTCAGATTGACGGCACTGGTCGACACCGCGTTTTCACCACCGGTTACGCCGGTAGCGGTCGTATCAAAGGACACCCGGTTTGTGCCATCGGTAAAGATGACAGTGTTAAGACTACTGTCGACCGCGTGCACATTCAGGCTACCCGGTGTGCCGTTATAGTCGGCTGCCGGAACAAAACGCAGACTGGCATCGCGTGAGAGCAACAGACCATCGTCAGCGGCGACATCGCCAATGGCATACCAGTTGCTGCCATCAGTGCTGTATTGCCACTCACCTTGTGCCGGAACACTGCTGTCACCGGTCACTATGATGCCGGACAGTGAATCCGGTGGAGTGAACGCCTCATCCGGGTCATCAAAAACGCCATCAAACAGGCTACCAACGCTACTGCCGGCAGGTGACAGCGTATCTTCATTGACAGCAGCCAAAGTAGCATCACCCGAGAAAGATGGGGCATTGTTGATCTGCTCTACCTGCAGGGTAATGGTATCGGAACCCACACCACCGGCACTGTCTCTGGCAGCAATGGTAATTGTGCGCTCCACCTCTGTGTCATCGGCCGTGCTCTGGTAGGTCACCTGGGAAGCAATCTTGCTGGCGACGGTATCGGTCACCTGCTGACTGGAGATGAGGCGGATGTTGTCAACGTAAAGATTGGAGCCAACAGCAAGGCCGCCTGTACCGTCGTATGTGCCCCCGACAAACTGGAAGCGATACTCACCCGCGCTCAAACCGGTTTTATCCACCCGGACAAAACCGCCTGTATCAGCACCACGTTCAGCAAAGAGCACTACGTTATTGACACTATCATTCGGGTTATCACTGATAAAGTTACCACTGCCATCCACCCGCCGCAGCAAACCGAACACTTCGTAATCATCTGTATTGCCAACTGCCTTGAAATCCAGGGAGATGGAATCGCCATTCTCCACCGTAATCACAGTACTGGTGGCATAGGGGCCATGAATCGAACCGTAGCCATCGGCCTGAAAGCTGCCAAAGGGATCCTGATCAGTACTGACTATATTTCCTGAACTTCTCAGATAAAGAGCTTGAGTACCGTCCACACCAGTTCCTGCTGAGATACTGGCCTGCGGACTAAAGCTACCGGATGAGGCTTGCACATTTGTGGTACCTGTCCCACCGTTATAAACACTATTGGAGT
The DNA here is from genome assembly GCF_900105655.1 of Halopseudomonas salegens. Lineage (NCBI taxonomy): Bacteria > Pseudomonadati > Pseudomonadota > Gammaproteobacteria > Pseudomonadales > Pseudomonadaceae > Halopseudomonas > Halopseudomonas salegens. The sequence continues at coordinate 392,170 of NZ_LT629787.1, read as the reverse complement.
CACTGTTGTTGGCCAGCGGTATAACGTAATTATCGAAATTGATTTCACCCGGGTTGTCGCCATAAATCTGACTAGACAATGTCCAGTTGGCCGTGCCTTCCTCAAAGCCCGAATTGGGCAAAGGCGAGGACAGCAGAATCTTCAGCGGCTGCCCATTGACGCCATTTTCCACCGAGTCAATCGAGCCAATACGTTCACGGTCCGACCCATTACCCCGATAGACATCAATGCCTACCACCGAGATAGCGCCTTCGGCATTTACGTCATCGGCATCCTGCAATACAAACTGGTCGCCACTGGTGGGGTTTTCAACGGAAAAACGGATATAGCCTTCACGGTAGTCACCGCCACCACTGAAGCTGATGCCGGTATCAATGGTGACAGGGTCACCGCCTTCGGTGTAAATCACCGAATCCGCCACCGCGTTCACGGTCGGAGCCAATACGCTGTCAAAATCCGTTGAAGTCAGGGCAAAGGTTTCAATAGCTCCGCTTTCCACCTCCAGTTCCCAATCCCCACCCAGGCGTGCTGCACCGGTCAAGTCATCCGAAGCCGCCACATCGGCACCAGTGATTCCGGCCAGGGCATCAATAAAACCACGCCCTTGTTGCTCGGCACCCACGTAGCAGCCGTACAGCATCAGGTCAGCATCGTCACTGAGTGACTGGCCAAGAGTAGACAGCAGTTCGCTATTGGCCGCCAGATTATCGGCATTCAGGGTCAGGGAGCCCAGGCGCAGCTCACCCAGCTCACCGTGGGAAAGAATATGCAGAGCATCGATGTCTGACTGCCCCTGCAAAGCGGCAACCAGCTGCTCCAGACCGTTCTCGCTACCGTCGATCAAGATGGTTTCGGTATAGGCACCCAGTTCAGCCAGCAAATCCTCATGGCCGTCAACACTGGTATCAATGACCGCCACTTCTCGACGCACTGTCAACTCGCGACCGACCGGTGTCGGTGCGGCGAAATGCATACTCTGTTCGGCTGATTCGCCATGCACTGCGTCTGACTGCAGCTCAACGTCTGAAAGGGCTTCAGCCGCTGTAACCATCACCGCACCATCGAGCAAAATGCGTGACTCCAGGGCCATGATCAATGGCTTGCGACGAAATCCACTTTGTCCGATTTTATTCTGCTTGCTCATATTCCCTTCCCCTTACTGACGGGCACCTATTGCTAGCCCCGGGCGATACATCTTTACGGGTGTTCAGCCTCGGGCATGAACCTGGCACTTGCGCTCATACCGGGTACCAACAACCCGGTATCGATCAGTTCAGCTCGCAACGTCACGGTTTGACTGACCGCATCAATGGCCGGGTTGAGTGCAATCACTCGTGCCTCTGCCATTGTTTCAATATTCTCCACCAGCAATTGCAGAGGCATACCTGGCTTAAGCCAGCGCAGCCACTCTGACGGCACCACCACTTCAGCCTCAAGAGCACCCGTAGAGAGCACTTCGATCAGTTCTTGTTGCTGGCGAATAACTTCATGTTCATTGACCAACACACTGACCACACGACCATCCCAGGGCGCACGAATGTTGCAGCGCGACGTATTCAGCCGCGCAATGGTCAGCGCGGCCCGGGCCTGGGCAAAGTCAGACATGGCCAATGCCACTTCAAGCTCGCCAATGGCGTTAAGCGCTTCCATCTCGCTGGCGTTATCACGCCGGATACGCGCAGCCTGCAGCTCTGCTGACACCTTCTCGGTCTGCGCCTGATACAGCGCACAGTCCAGCGCCACCAGCACATCCCCCTTGGCGAAGGCATCACCGGCCCGCAGGGGCAAACGCTCGACCCGCGCTGCCAGCTCGCCGGAAAGCACCGCCCGCTGGCTGGCTTTTATAACTGCCCGCGCCGTATAGTCGGCATTCGCCAGCGCCGGGAGCAGTAGCCCCGCAAGCACCAGCAAACTGGCCCATAAACGCATCAACCCACCTTGCCTTCAGCAACGATTGCCGGCTGCTGGGTAACATCAACCTCATCATCAGCCGGCGCCTCTTCTGCTACCGGCGTTTTCTGCGCCTGCCAGGCGGCAAAGCGTTGGCGAATCTGCTCACTCAGATCCTCCAGCGTCACCTCGGTGTACCCTTCGGGCAGCAGATCCATCCCCATGCTGACGAAAATTCGCCCATAGCTGTTTTGCAGATCAGCATAAGCGACATCACGGCGCAGCTCGGCCAGCAAGGCGTTCAGGGATTCGCGGATATTATCCAGCTCAGAGGAACGCTGACTGGAGGCAGCGTTGGCCGTTTGCTCGCCAATGCGCTGAGCCACCTGCAGGTAGCTGTCCGCCAGATCAAAGCTCTTCAATGCCTGCTGATAGCGGATATGCGACAAATGCACCTGAGTAAGCACGGTCATCGAGGACGCCAGACGCTGCTCCTCGGCCAGCGCTTCACGAGTCTTTGCCAGCCGCCGTTCGGTACCTACACGGAAGACGTCGAACAGATTCCAACTGACCTGCGCGCCAAAGCTGGTCCAGTCCTGGTTGAGCAGGTAATCATTGCTGTCCTGATAGACCCCCGCAGTCAGGTTGATCCCGGGCAACATATCCAATAAAGCGGCCCGTGCTTCGGCGGCAGAAATGCGTTGCTGATAGCGACTTTCCAGCAGTTCGGGACGCTGTTGCAGCGCCAGCTCCTCCATCTCGTTCAGCGACACACCCAGTTCCGGCATGGTAAAGGACGGATTACCGACATCCGCCAGCTCGAAAGCCGTGCCCGGCTTCAGCCCCATGAGCCCGGCCAGTTCTGTTCTGGCACCGGACAGGTCCAGACGCAAGGCCTGCAGGGCACGGAGGATGTCCAGCAGCTCGCGCTGATAGTAAAGTGCTTCCAGCGGAGCCCGCAGGCGCTGGCTTTCCACTTGACGGGAATTGGCCAGAGCGTCACTGGCTTGCTCGATCAATGGATCAATCTTGACCAGCAGGCGCTCGGCAGAGACGGCACGCCAGTATGCAGCCCGCACATCCTGCGTGATGTTATGCACCACTTTGCGCTCCCTCTCCTTGCTGATCAGGTAACGATCGGCATGCTGTTGGGCGCGCACATAAGAAAGGCCGAAATCCAGTACATTCCAGGTAAAGCTGATATCTTCCGTGTGCCGGCTTTTATCCTGCGAGACCGAATAAGAGGGGTTCTCACCCAGGGGGCCAGGCTTGCCGTCATCAAAGACCACACTGGCCGATGCCGCATACTCACTACGTCGCGAATAGCCTGCCGCCGCAGTCAGTTCGGGCAACATGGCATGCCTGGCCACTTCGATCTGCCCCTGAGCCAGCGCCGCTTCGAGGGTTTTCAACTTCTTCTCGCGGTTGTTCAATACTGCCCGGGCAATGGCCTCATCCAGACTCACCGCACCACTGACCGCCTGATCGCGGAACAACAAGGACATATCCTCACGGGACGATTGGGCCACCTCGGCGGGAGCAATAATCTGGGGATTTACTGAGCAGGCACTGAGGGTAGCAGTCAGCGAGACTGCAAGAATCGACTTCTTGAACATGTGGGTCTGACCTTATTGTTTCGTCTGATAGCAGAAATATGGCGATCTGATATCTTATACCAGCCAATAAATCGCTAAAGCTGACGAAAGCTGACCACGCGGCAGTTTGTTGATCCATATCAAAAAACGGCCGACCGCACCCTGTCGTAGTTGTCGATGCAACGCCCCGCAGGTAGTCAGGCGTCGTTGAGAATCCGTAAAATCTGGAAAGCATACTTTCGGTAACAACTGAGGAGAACTCATGCTGACACGGTCAACCAAAACCGGTCACTTTATTAAGTTCTCCCTTAGTCACCAACAGCTTTAGACGTCAAGTGAAATAACGCGAATTTGCGCCAATAACTCATCTATTAGCTCACCCGGGGTGGCCTGCGTCAGCAGATTGGCTTGTTAGAAGCTGGCGCCGCTGCCAACCAGCCCCGTGGTGTGGAAACTGGAAAACTCCGAATAACGCCTTAGCCTGCTGAGGGTTTCTTGTACGGAGTCAGCGTTCTGCTCAATGCCCTTGTCCGGAATGCCCAACAGAACGGCGGCGTTCAGAGGGGATTGCGCCCAACCAATGCGATTCCTGTATGGTTATTTTACCCATCCATGACAGGAGAGCAGCATGACAGCCCCCTTGATTACGCGAACGCTACTGGCAGCTTGTACCGCCGGTATCATGACTGCCGGTTTTATCGGTGGTGCTGCGGCCGAGGTAACCGGTCAAACGTCTACCTATGATGCCGAATTGTCCGGCTTTGCATATGCCTACCCGGTCGAGCGCTTCAGCTTTCGCTCACAGGGCCAGAACCTGCAGATGGCCTATCTGGACATTCACCCGGAAGAGAACAACGCAAACGGCAGGACCCTGGTGCTGATGCATGGCAAGAATTTTTGCGCTGGCACCTGGGAGGCTACCATCGCCGAACTGCACAAAGCCGGGTATCGGGTCATTGCGCCGGATCAGATAGGCTTTTGCAAGTCGTCGAAACCCGAGCATTACCAGTTCAGCTTCCATCAGTTGGCTGCCAACACTCAGGCATTGCTGGAAGGGCTTGAGGTTGAGAAAGTCACCGTTATGGGCCACTCCATGGGTGGCATGCTGGCAACGCGCTTCGCGCTGATGTACCCGGTGCTGACGGAGCAACTGGTCATGGTCAATCCGATCGGCCTGGAAGACTGGAAGGCGCTTGGCGTTCCCTACCAGAGTATTGACGCAAATTATCAGGCCGAACTGGGCAAAACTGCCGAAGGGATACGCGCTTATCAGAAGTCCACCTATTACGTGGATACCTGGGAGCCGGAATATGATCGCTGGGTCGACATGTTGGCGGGTATGTACGCCGGTGAAGACAAGGAACTGGTCGCCTGGAATCAGGCACTGACTTCGGATATGGTCTTCACACAGCCGGTAGTGCATGAGTTTGACCAGCTCCAGATGCCAACCTTGTTATTGATTGGCGAGAAAGACAACACCGCTATCGGCAAATCACAAGCCCCCGAGGAAATACGGAAAACTCTGGGACGCTACGACGTACTGGGAGAACAGGCGGCCGGGTCTATTCCGCAGGCAACCTTGGTGGAATTTCCTGACCTGGGACACTCGCCACAAATCCAGCAGCCCGAACGCTTTCATAAAGCGCTGCTCAAGGGGCTGGCGGGAGACTAGTTACTGGCACTCTTGTGATCTCCCGCTTCAGAAGCTATTCCACGAACCAACTAAAAGGCTCACTTCAAGTGAGCCTTTTAGTTGGTTCCATCATGCAGCGGCTACTCCCATCGGCCAGCTGGGTCGGAAGGCGGATTACAGGTCTGGATGAGCATTTCGACAAGGCTTCAGTTTGTGAGGCCTGGAAATGAATTATTGATCGATGACACAGACAAACTCCCCCACCACGCGATACCTCAGAGCTTCATCTTCGGTCAGCTCAAGGGTTCGAAAGTTGTCATCATAGGAGTTGGGTTTCAGCCGAATACAAGCGTGCTGCCAGCTATGTTCATTCTGGCTTTTCAGGCTTTCGTACACCTTGACGGTGTATCGCGAGCCGGAGTCTGCATCAATGGTGTCGATGCACTCGACGAGCACGGTTTTGCCATTGCGTGAGCCGCCAGGGTCCGGGCGGAACAGGCACAGGGAGTCATTAGGGATAACCCGATTCATGGACTCCCCGATCACCCGGCAGGCAAACATACCTTCACGCACCCGTTCACTGGCAGGCGCAGCAATCCAGTCACTGTGTTCTGCCGTCTGCATGTCACTGAAATCGCCGGCAGCCACTTGCAGGTCAAAGAGCGGAACCGCGTTGACGAAAGGTACAAGCTCTGTGACCTTGGCTGCTTCTGGCTCTGACTTACTGGCAGCGTGCACCGGAATGTGTTGCTTGAGATAGTCACGCAGAACGTCATCACAGGCATACACAAAGGTTCCGCGAATACCTCGCAGCATGATGGTCCGGTAGATATTGATGATGTACTGCTTCAGCTCTGCCGGATCCTTGATGCCCTGGCCCCCAGTGCGGTCGTAGTAGCTGTCCTTGTCGATCACAATCGAGTGGCTTGCCGGGTCATAGCGGATCTCTTCACCGAAGATGATGCCGGCATAGTTGAGATCGTAACCCTGCGTGGTATGAATGCAGCCGACTTCCAGGTGTGAGCCCTGTTTGTTGATCCAGTCCGTGTTGGTGCTGTTCCAGCGCAGCTGGACATCACCGATGACGATATCATAGGCGGTTGGATCTTTCTTCGACGCCCACGGCCAGGCATAGCCTGCAATCAACCGCGACAGCCCAAGCTGTTGCTCCTGCTCGTTGATGGCATCCACCATATCCCTGAGCGAGTCGAACACCTCAAACTGGTAATTTTTGGCCTTGAACACAGTGCCGCCACCCACACGGCAATTGAGCAGATTGTCGACAAAGTCGACATAGGGCTGCCCTGCCTTGACGCGGAATTGGGACAGCAGCCGGTGCGATACGGATTCGGGGGCCGCTTTTAATGTGAGGAAAACCTCAACGTCTGCGTCAGAGGGCTTGATGGATTGCCCCTGATCATAAAAGAAAATGGCTTTGTTGGACTGCTGACAGACCCAATCCACCTCACTACAGCTGTACCTGTCCAGACCCAGCGCGTCGCAGGTCTTGTCGAAGGTGCCAAAATAGGCGCCCAGATTCTTCCGCTTGCGCAACCGATGGGATTCGTCCACCAGCACGATATCGTAGTGTTGGCGGGCAAGCTCGGATGGGCTGATAACCATACTCGGGCTCAGACCCGAGACATGTTTAAAGGCCTTTTTCAGCGTAGTGCGGAACGACGTCATGGGCACCACCAGCGCCATTCGCGGTGTGGGTATCAAGGCCTTGAGCCGGGTCACCAACGACTGGATTTCGGCTTCCTGATCGTTGAACTCTCGTAGGTCCAGCCGATGGCTTTCCGAGTTAAGCAGCTTGAACAGAAAGATGGCCAGAACCGACTTGCCCGTTCCGGCGCCCCCTTCGATCACGACGTTCTTGACCTCAGGGTTGAGCAGCTCATGCATGATTGCGAGCAGACCCTGGCGCTGATCGAATGACAGAGCCTTGTAGGGGGAGTATTTGAATACATCGGAATTATCCAGATGCTCAAGGGAGCGGGAAACCACACCGCGGGCGATCAATCGATTCCATACTTCCCGGAACACCTCATCGTATAGAGCGTCCCGCTGGTAATAATTGTGATCTGCCAGCCCCAGATTGCCGTTCATCAGGGTGTATTTGCCATCGGCAGCCATATATTTGATCAGCATCGACTCAACATCCAGTGTGGCGGATTTGTTGAAGTATTCGCTGGTGATCAAATGCACGGCGGTAAGCAGCTGCTTGTCGTCATGCTTAAGGTGTGTGCTCATGCGGGTAAGCGCATCGGTGGTTTCACCAATGTAGGCACGCCGCTGTTGTTCGTCACTGAGTACGTACACCAAAGGCCAGCTGCCGGTGGCAAAGGCGTTGTCGCGCAAGCCATCCAGTGCTTCCCGGCTGAACGGGTAACGCTGGACCTCCACCATTGGCGAGCGACTCATAGTTCGGTGTACTTCGTCGCCGTGCCCTTGGCCTTGCTGACCGGGTATTTCTTTTCGTTCAGTGCAATCTTGTCGAGAACGATTTTTTCGACATCCAGGTCATAACTGTCTGCCAGTAGCAGCGCATAGGCGATGACGTCGGCCAGCTCCTCTTTCACCTTGTTGAGATCAGCCTGCTCCGGCGACTTCCAGAGGAATACTTCCAACAATTCTGCCGCTTCAATACTCAAAGCCAGCGATAGATCCTTTGGATTGTGAAACTGCTTCCAATCCCGCTCATCCCGGAACTGCCGCAGCCTTGCGATTGCTTCTTGCATCTGCTCTCCCCGATTTTTTCTTGGCGTCGTCAGATAATGCCAGACGACCCGTGCGCAGAGAACCTCCAATCATTTAAAGGGCGGCCGCTCGTTACTATCACTGATCATCAGATACAGCAGTCGCGGATTGAGAAAAAGCTATTCATCGCCTGTAGCTTTTTCCAGAAACGCCCCAACCTCAACCCCTTGCTTGAGATAGCAATCGCCAGCGTTGATGCCGCCAAAACATGATTACACAGCTCGCTAAAAACCAGGTGCAGAAACAAAAAAGGCCCACCCGAAGGTGAGCCTTTTTGCAGAATATGGTGCCGGCACCAAGAGTCGAACTCGGGACCTACTGATTACAAGTCAGTGTTATATCCCTATAAACGCTGACCAATCAAGCGTGATGAAATCCACTTTAACCACTTATCACTCTGTTTTATATAGCTTTTTAATCTGTAACGCCCAAAACAGGCGATGTATAGCCAAGAAATAAAAACTGTCAAACTCCTACCCGAATCCTACCCCAAGCGCTAAACTCCTACCCGAAACCTACCCAAAAGGATCCGCTATGACCAGTGACCGCGGCGCATTGAAAGAGCACTTTCTGAAGCGGCTGAAATATGACCCTGCAAAGGGCCGTCAGGAATTCTTCGATCCGCCTCTCTATGGCCAAGGGACTTTTGGCGTACGCGTCAACAAAAAATCAATTGCTTATATCCTGTGTTATAGCTTTCACGGCAAATCACGCCGGCTCACGCTGGGGTCCTACCCCAAGATGTCACTAGCGGATGCCCGAGCCAAATCCAGACATGCGGCCCAACTGGTAGAGCAAGGTGTCGATCCGGGTAAGAAAAAAACGCTCGAACTGTTCGAGTACCGCACAAGCCCCTCCGTAGCTGATGCAGTGGATACTTACCTGCAATGGGCCAAAACCAGTAAAAAATCCTGGAAAGAAGACGAGCGAATGCTCAAGAAAGATTTTGTAAAATCGATCGGGGACATGAAGCTGCAAGATGTCAAGCGCAGGCAGATTCTGGCTCTACTGGATGACAAAGCCAAAACCGCGCCGGTAGCAGCGAATCGCCTGCAAGCAGTAGTTCGGGCGCTGTTCAATTTCTGCGTAGAGCGCGACATAATCGAAGCCACACCGCTGGTGAAGATGAAAAAAATAGCGAAAGAAACGCCGAGAGAGCGAGCTCTCAATAAGCATGAAATTGTGTGGTTTTTAAAACGACTAGCGAGCCCTACAATCACCGTATCGACTCGTTTCGCGCTACTGCTGTCCTTGATGCTTGCGCAACGCTCGGGGACCATCGCTGCCATGCGCTGGGTAGACCTCGATTTTGACCAAGGGATCTGGGACAGGTCCGGCAGTTTCGAGAAAAACAACAACCCAATCGCGATCCCCCTATCGGCTCCCGTGAGAAAGATCCTGGAGCACCTCCATCTCCTTCAAGCGGTAAAACACAAAAAGCGCGGCAATATCGAAGAGCCGAGCCCTTGGGTTCTGCCTGGCAGAGATAGGACACTCCACCAAACTCAGCCTTCTCTGAACCGAGCAATGCGCAGGTTTTATGACACCTACGTCGCTAACTCTGAGCTAGTAAAATCGGAAGGCTTGCTTCGCATCGCTGAAGGATACCCAAGGCCCACTGCTCACGATTTGCGCCGAACGGCTACAACTCACATGTCCGGGCGAGGTCTAGGCAAAGATGTCCGAGGCCGAATCTTGAATCACGCCAATTTGAGCGTGGACGCGATTTACGACAGGTATGCCTATTTCGACGAAAAAGCGACTGCCTTGAACGACTGGCACGCATACTTGCTCGATCTGTTCAAAGAGGCCTTTGGCCACAAGAATTGGATCAAGGTTTACGGCCAAGAAGCGCCTCAGGTTAATAAAAGCAAAGCGAAACCCGCTGAGATCGAGCCCAATGCGCCTCGCACCATCATGGTCGGAGGCCGGGAAGTCGTATTGTCAGAGCCTAAGATCAGTTGAAAGCTGCCAGAACGCATCAGCAACCGCTTTCACCCCCCATACGAACGGGAATGTGAACGATGCTGCACTTTCCATTCACTTCATCAAGAAAAGTGCAGCATCCTGCACTTGATCACGCGGCTACTCTCAATGAGGGTTATGCTGAGCGGGCTGCTCGACATCAAACGCGAGAACTCATAGCGGCATACGAAAACCACAACAGCAACATATTCTGAGATGGACGTTAGGAGTTGGGAGACGGCACCGGTGAAATTTGAAAAGATACCCGCTGGCTTTGAAGCGGGCTGTCGCATCAAGGCTGAAAACCGAGCTCGAAAAATTGCGCTGCTAGCGTCAATGACGGCAGAAGACAAAGCACGTTTCAACCGGGACAACGCCGATTGGTTTGAAAAAATAGCTGAGGATTTTGGCGGCTACACATCAAAGCGATGAATGGGCTTCTCAGGTGAACGCCCCTCCCCAACACGTAAGATAGCTGACGCGACCTTTGAATCAAATGCCATGTGGTACAGGCCATCTGTAGAAACCGTCACGTGCCGTGGATGTGTTCGCATATGTGCTCAAGGATCAGCTTGTAGTGCGTCTCGCTGATTACAGATAGCTGGTACCACTGATCACCACCGGTTTCCTGCTCGACATTGAAAACGGCGTGATCCGGCGCTGGATAACCATCCTCTGTAAACTTTCGATGTATCAGCTTATCCAGCCTAAAGGCTTGAATTATTGGATATCCGTAGTCTGTCTTGATGAAGACTGTATCGTGGGATAAAGAAGTTCTGATCAGGCCCACTGCGCCAATAATATCAAGTAGCTCACTGTCGGACAGACCGGACCACTCGATAACCTGCAAGATCGCATCTTCCCGCTCCACGTCGCGATATTTGGTGCTGCGACAGGCGAGCTCAAGCAACTGAGCAATCTGATCTTTTGTCATTACGTCCTTCTCATCCACCCGATCATTATCTCAGTGGACAACGGCCAAATGATGGTTCCAAAACTGATTTTGTATGCCAGGTCTGAGCATTGCAAACTTAGCTCCTTAAGGACGGTAACACCTCCTCGGCACAGGGCGCTTTCGGCCAGCGGCGGACGGTCAAAGGTGTCTAAGAAACCAGGGGCGATTCAATCGTTGGGTACAATGAGCGACGTTGACCGGGGTTAGGTGAGCGCGGCGAGGTGTCAGCGCTTACTGACGCTTGATTAAAAAAGCCGGCGCAAGGCCGGCTTTTTTCAATCAACTGACGAGATCAGGGCAGGATGAAAAGCACTTTCACATCGCCGGTCACTGCGCTGCGGTCGACGTAACCAATCTTGCCTGCGTCGCTGGCAACCTGGGCAACAACCGCACTGTCGTCGGCGACGCTTGTGGGCGGTTGGCCTTTGCCGGTGAAAATCAAGCCGGACCAGTAGGATTTTAGCTGGGCTTCGTTCTTGTTGGTCGCGCCGGTGTAGAAGGCTTCCTTGGTCGGGTTCCAGCCTTCTTGGTCGACTGCGGTCAGGGACTTGTCCTTGCCAAGGAAAATGTTGGCTACTTCGGATTGGCTGGGTGCCGCTGTCGCTGCCGGGTTAACGATCACCGCTACTTCGGCGTTGGCCGCGAGGCAGGCAGCGCCAAGCAATATTGAACAGATTAAACGTTTCATAGGGTGTTCCTCAGAATACGAAGTCGATACCAACGCTGACGATGTCAGCATCGCGCTTTTCCAGCGGTTGACCCAGCGCGCCGCCGGTAGCCTGATGCAGGCCAGCGTCGTAGATATCCTGGAATGAGTTGTCGAAGGAACCATAGCCGGCATCCGCTGACACGCGCTTGTACTCACCCTTGAGGGTCGCGTTGGGTAACAGGCTGTAGTTCATGCCGACAGTCCAAGAGTCCTGGCTCAGGCCACCTGACTTACGTTCGGCAAAGGTCAGATGCCCCAGATAATCCCCGAAACGTCGACCACCCATGACGTAGTAGGCAAGTGCTTCCTTGCTGCCATCGTTCTCGATAACCAACTTGGTAATTTCCGAGGAGGTCAGGTAGGTGCCGTTATCAAAACGATGACCGATAGACGTGTACTTGCCCTTTAAGCCATCAGAGCTTACGTCTACTGTACCGGGGCCAAAACCCGTGCCGGTGAAGACGGTCACTGGCTCACTTGCTTCTAATGTCACGTTGGCTTCGGAATAACCTATGCGGAAATCGCCAAAGCGGTTGGTGGCCAGTTGAAGGCTGGCTGACATGCGATCTTCATAATCGAAGTCCTGCATGGTGTCGTACAGATACAGGTCCCGGTTTTTTGCCTGTCCGGCCGCTGCCTGAAAGACCAATTGACCGTAGGGTGTGGTGTGGCTGTAGATCAGGTCGACGCCTTCGGCATTGGTAAGCTGCACCTGGCCATAGACCTCGGTTGGCAGACTCAGCCAGGGGTAGGTAAAGCCGACATTCAGGGTCTCGGAGTACATGTAGAAATTGGTACCCATGCGGCCAGCACGCAGTGTCAGGTTGTCATTCGCCTGATAGGCCAGATAGGCCCATTCTGGCATCACTTCCCAGCTATCGTGTTTGGCGCGTGCCAGCACTTGCAGCGTGGCGCTCAGGTCGTCGGTTATGCCGTAGCTGCTCTGACCGCCCAGCTTGGACAACTCGTCGCCACGCCAGGATGTTTTCGTCTGGCCTTCAACGCCGAAGCCGGTGCCTTCTTCTTCTCCGCCCAGGTGGTTGAAGCCCACTGTGCCAAAGCCATTAAAACGATATTCGCCCTGTTCCAATGCGAAGATGGGGGTGGCAGCCAGGCACGCGGCAAGGCCGACCATGCGAATCATAGTCATTAAGTTAGTGCTCCTAAAAAGTTAAACGCGAAATTGGGCGGTGGCCGCTCGCAGATGATCTTCGGTGCCGATCAGTTGCTCGCCGAGGCGTGCGGTGGCTTCTGCCCCTTGGGCGGTTGCTTGGGCGTCCTGCTGCAACACTTGGGTTTCCTGCTGGATGGACGCTGAAAGGCCAATCTGCTCCTGCGTATAATTGGCGATTCCGGCATTAAGTTGATTGATTTCATCGACTGCTGCGGCGATGGTTTCAAGTGATTGCGTAGCTTCAGCGGATCGCTGGATGCTTTGCTGTGACTTGGTGCCATTGGCAGTCATGTTTTCCAGCACCTGGCTGGCGCTGTGCTGGAGTCGTTGAATGATCTGCTGTATTTCGTTGGTGGATGAAGCTGTCTTTTGCGCCAGATTGCGCACTTCATCCGCTACCACGGCGAAGCCGCGCCCCTGTTCTCCAGCGCGCGCCGCCTCGATAGCTGCATTGAGTGCCAACAGGTTGGTCTGGTCGGCGATGTTACGAATGACAGTCAGCACTGAACCCACTTCCTGGGTTTCGGCTTCCAGGCGGGCCATCGATTCCATTGCGCCTATCACGCTGTCGCCCAGATCATTGATGCTGGAAGACAGCGAGCCAATATTCTTCCGGGCGACAGTGGCCTGGCGCGCCGCTGACTCGGCTTGTTCCGAGGCGCGTTGCGAGCGCTGAGCTACATCCTGAATCGTGTCGGTCATGGCCAGGATGTCACGTCCGATTGAATCGGTATGGCCTTGCTGGGAGCGCGCATGGCCGGAAGCGTCCTGGGTCAGTCGATACAGCTCGCGCGAGACCTCTCCGAGCGGGCCTGCGGCCGTGACGATCTGGCTGATGGTGTTCTGCAACTTGTCAAGGAAACCGTTGAAGAGGCGGATCATCTCGCCGATTTCGTCCTGGGCGTCGACATTGACTCGACGGGTAAGGTCGCCATCGCCGTTGGCAATCGCCTTGAGCGATTCGATCACGCCGCGCACGCTGGACATGATGTTGCGCGTCGTGGCGATGGCGACCAGGCTGACCAGTACAACAAGGACCAGGCACAGAGTAATACCCAGCCGGGTGGTGGCGCTGTTATCTTCCCGGGTGAGGGCCAGGGTGCTTTGAAATTCGGCATACACGTTGGCCCGAAAAGCGGTACCCAAGCTCTGGGCCTGTTCTAGATCTGTTGCCATCCGGTCCAGGCTGGGCCGCAGATCTTCGAACGTGGCGTTGCCTTCAATTAGCGATAGCGACGCGCTTGAAGCGTTCTCCGCATAGCGACTAATTGCCTCCTGCCAGCGCGCAAGCTCTTCGGTGAGCGCGGGTTGCCCGGTCGTCAACGTCTTGAGTTTCTCTTGATCGGCTGTGATGGACGAGGTGAGCTGGCGTGCCTCGTCGAGCATGGCCGCTTCGCCAGCGGTGACTGCGCTGTTGAAAATCTCCGGCAGACGCGAAAACTGAAAAATAACCTTGTCGGCGGTTTCCAGGGCAGGGTAACTGCGCGATTCAAGCGCCGTCAGCCTGTCGTCGGTAATGGACAGCTGAAAGGAGATATAAACCACGTACAGAACGAGGCCCAGCAAGGCTAGAGCCGGCGGCAGAGCGAGCTTGTACGACAGGGAGAGATTCTTGAGCATTTGGGGTTCCAGTGGCGGCGCAGCGACGCTAGCAAAATGCCGCTATTGAGTGCAGACCGTTCATCACTCTGAATCGGCCCTAGTTTCGTAGCCTCGTTGAATGGCCGCTATTGGCCGCCGAAAGCAGACCGTCACAGCTCTACGAAATTAGGGGCAATTAATAAAACTTACCTAGTTTTGTCAGAATGTGGCGGCTCACGCGCGTCTATGCGCTGTCGGAGTACTTCCATCGTCTCTGGCTTTACCGAAGCGGTTTGGTGAGCCCCACCAAGGATTCGCCACTTCTCCTCCTCCAGACGGTAAGACGGCCAGCTTTTCTCGCTCTGACCATTGGGATCGCCATAAGTAGCAAAGTTGATCCAGTAGTCTCGCAAAGTTGTCGCCAGCTTTTTTACATCGTCAGAAGGTAATGCATCGGGATGAAATAGGAGTTTTTGATCCACGCCATGGGGCGCACCTGGAATATCAGGTGATACAGCGATATCTGTGTAGTACAACCACACAGGCGCTTTTTTATCCTGCCACGCCCGCGCTAAATAGTATGCCGATAGCAGGTAACGCTCATCGCCAAAAGCGCGGCTGTATGCGAGATTTGAATCAAGCTGAAGATCATTAGCGTAAAGCTCGTTGAAGGTGGAGGTCTGACCTTCCCACGACTGCTGATATTGACCCATAGTTATGCCTGAGTAAGGCATGATACTACCCTCGAAGCTATTGCCACCGGTAATCAGAGGGACGCTCAGCGAGCGAGTCTGGGCAAGGCGATAAGGCTGGTCCTCAAGGGTAACACCATCAACGATGGGGCGAGAAAAGCCTTGCACAGTAGCAACCAGCGCACCACCATCCAGCTCCCGCAAAGCGTCTGGAGTCATGGTGTTTGGAACTACGGCGTCCACGAGTTTTTTCCATTCCTGCTCGGCCGTTTCCATATCTCGACCATCAATGTCCTGCACTGCTTTCGCCTTTTCCTTCTCTGTTACAGGCAATGGCCAGGTAATGTAGCCACTCTGAGCAATCGCCTTTTGGAACAGACCTTCGGTCTGATCACTCACCAACAACATGTTGACCATCATGCCTCCAGCGGACACCCCGAACAGGGTCACATTGGCCGGATCTCCTCCCAAGGCGGCAATATTGTTATGCACCCACTCCAATGCCAGGGTCGCATCACTTAGCCCAAAATTGGCAATGGAGCTTTCCAATTCTGGATGGGCGAAAAAGCCGAGCGCTCCCAAACGGTAATTGAACGACACTACAATGACCCCTTCGCGGGCCAGTACTTCACCGGGTATCTGCCCACTGCCCATAGTGAAACCACCACCGTGAATCCATACCATCACAGGCAAGGGCTTGTCTGACTTTTCAGGTCTCCACACGTTGAGAGTAAGGCAGTCTTCACTCATCTCTAATGTTGGTAAGCTAGGATGCGAAGGCTGTAAACAAGCTGCACCGTAGCTATCCGCATGTAGTACACCTTCGTGGGACGCGACAGGCTGGGCTGGTTTCCAGCGATGACTGCCAACCGGTGGAATGGCATAAGGGATACCCAAAAAGCGCTCAACACCGTCCTGGAGTCGCCCCTGCACGGCGCCCTGTGAAAGCACCGCTTCAGGTTTCGAGGAATCCGCCCAAGCGGGAAATACTACGAGGAAGAGTAAAAAAGCCGTTCGGACCGCATGCAATCCGATATCAACAATAGAATACATATTAGTACCTTCATTGAGGTCTTTATGAGCAAAGCAGCACAATGGGAAATCGATAGTTAGTTATTGACCCGCCACAAATGGCTGGGCGCAAATTAGCTCGTTATTTGTCTGGCTCCCGCCACATATAAGAAACTGTACTTGCTTAGATATGGCAATTTGTCGACGGCTCGCCGCTAGCGCCTTTCCTTTACCTCTATAACAGGCCAAAGGTTTGCCGAGGTCCACCGCCGCACCTTCAATCTTCGAATTTCTCCGACGTCGAGCCACATGAAAGGCCGCAGCAGTGACAGCGTTTTAGGAGAAACTAAAAAGCCGTAGAGACGTTAACCGAACTGCAGCGCCGGAGTACGCTTGATCTCGTCCTCCGGCCCTCACGCCTTATCTAAACCCAGACCTGCGAAGGTTCGACGGTGTGAAATCTTGTGCCTCTACGCCTGGCGAAAAATCGTAGGGATCCTCTTCGTTAGACATACCGAGCGCAATATAGCGTCCAGACACCAGGTCATTCATGACCTGAGCAATACTCCAAAGTAAGGGTTGATCATAAAAGTTTATGGTGTAAATAGAACTCACGCGCCACAACTCACCTCTTACATCCCTGCTATCTGCAAGTACTATTTGATATGTATCTTCATCCAGATAGAAGTCCCGCTGCGCATAGATATGGCGTGCATCTGGCTTTAGTTTGGCGCGGACATGCCAAACCCTATGAAGCTCGTGCCGAGCAAGCTCAGGATTGATGTGGTTTGCACCCATAATATCGCTGTAATCCAGCTGCTTGGAAGCGAGCTCATAGTTGTTATATGGCACATATAATTCTTTCTTCCCGACGAGCTCCCAATCATATCTGTCCATCGCACCGCTAAAAACGTCCGAGTCGTCGACAGTGATCATCCCGCCCGCAGTCGGTGTGTCGTACCCGACCGTAGGGGCGCGCCGAACACGCCGCTGTCCTGGGCTATACAACCACGACTGGCGCGGAGCTCCGAGCGGATCAACGGTATCATGCACCAGCACTAAGGTGCCCGCCTCGCGCGCCGGCAATAGAGTCTCTAGCAAATAATAAAAGAGGATATTGCCATCTTCTTCGGATGTGACGTCCTTATTGAAGAGGTAGGTAAACTTATTTTTTTGCACCTTGAAAGAGTCATCACCATAGCTGGTGAGACCCGCCAGCGTATGCTCCACTGCTCGGCCGCGGTAACGCATCAAATGGTTCCACATCAATTCTTTCGCGTTTTCCGCTATGGGAAAAGGAGTCACAAAGTTGACCCCGCTAACACTATTACCGTCGTTTTCCAAACGGGCGGTGTCAACATTACTCCTCACTGCATCGTAAATTTCTTGAGGGTAAGAAGCTGAGCGATGAGTGGGGTATACGGGTAGTTTCCACGTATCCGGATATCGTTTGAGCATGGCCACTTGCCCTTCACTCAAATTATCTCTGTAATCCTCAAAGTTATCTGCAGTAATGGTAAAAACTGGAGTTTCGCCTGCGAAGGGGTTTTTATAACCTGACTCGGGATCAGCGGCATTTTCATCTTTCGACAATCCACCGGTCCAGGCGGGGATAGTGCCCTCAGCATTGCCTGCTCTCTCCGCTCCCATAGGAGTCAGGTCTTCGCCCAACCGGCTCGCCGTCGCCGCATGTGCGACCGCACCAAAATAAAATGAGCCAATAGCGGAAACCAACAGCAACGTTCTAATTTTCTGATTGTTCTTCATTACGCACCTCAGAAGCTATAGCTTGCAAATAGACTTAAAAAATCACGGTCGCGATCCGAACGGCCGCCGCCGTGATACGCCGTATAGCTGACCCCCCCACCGATGGAGTCTTTATAGAGAGCATTCACTTGTAGCGAGTAGGCCCGCTGGCCTTCATTGTTTGCTCCATTTCTGCCGTTGATGGCGGCATAAGCGCTTACCGAGGGTGTGACACGGAACACATCTAAAACATTCTCGTAAGTAAACGCGGCGGAAAGGGTCGTGCCCCAAGAGCTGTTAGTAAAGCCACCTGGCAAAAGAGGATCGTCCAGTAATTCAGACGGCAGGCTACCCATGACCCTGTTGGCTGCAACTTCACCTATTAACGTTGTAGAGTCAGCGCCAAGCAGCCTTCGTGAAGATATGTATAACAGTGAGGTTGAGGCTTGAATCCGGTCCCGCTCAATATAACCAGGAATATAAGTCCCGGCAGGCTGGCTTCCATTAACAGCCGGCGCGATCACCGCTCCAGGTGTGTAGAGGGACACTACGGAGTCTGGTCGGTAGCTTAGCTCCCCGGCAACCGCGACGCCCTCGAGCGGACCACCGGTTATGGATGTATTGAAACTGAAACCGTAGAGGTCGCGGCGGCCCACGTACTCAGCAAAATAGGTCGCGCTGCTGGCATCCGGGAAGAAGCCCAGTGGTGTCGGGATAACATTTGCAGCAGAGGCGCTCACGACAGGCGCTTGGCTGTGATATCTCAGGTAATACAGCCCAAACTCAGTCTGGTTTAGTTCTGGTGCGAACCACCTCAGGGAAAGACCGTACTGACTTCCGTCTGGCTCTACATCTTCCGCACGAGGTATAAAAGTAGAAGCAAGTAGCGGCCCCGCCAGACCTTGCAATGGGCCTGGAACGCCGTCTAGATAGGCTCTGAGCTCGTCAGGACTATCGAACGCAGTTGGACTTCCCAATACGGCGCCAGTGATCAACTCTTGCAGTGACGCTACGGGTAAATAGTCACATTGACTATCTCCAACGATGTCATTGGTACTGAAAAAGCTGCCGCATGGATCAAGCCTTACCGGTTCCCAAGCGGACCCTGGTTGCCAATACCCCGAAAGGTTTAAATTATCAGTCAGCCCGAAAGATCCGAACAACATCTCGGTGGGGATGAAGGCTTCCCTCAACTGAGAACCAGGCGCTCGCAATGCACTCAAATCATAGGGGTTAGTGGCTGCAATCCCATTTTGCGCGTATAGGGCTTCACCCCAATTTACGACCTGACGCCCAACCCGAACACTGAGCGGCCGCTCACCCAAGTCCCAACTACCCTGGACAAATGCATCCAGTAACTCAACCCCTGAGCCTGCCAGATCCAACCCGTCATCGCTGATCTCTCGATGACGCCGATCGTCATCCATCAGCTCGAAGTCGTAAAATGCCCTGCCACGCACAAATAAACCGTAATTGTCTTTCTGCAATTGCAGTTCAGATACCACCTTCGCGACTTCAGATACCAAGTCGCCTTTGCGAAAGTTTAAATTTGCATCATCCGAAGCCAGAGGCCCATTGTCTACATCGCCCCCGTTTGAGGAAGCTATCGATTTTCCGCTAGGTTCCTGCATCCGATAAACAGTGCCATACGTCAAAACGGTATCTACAGACCCTTCCCAGCCCGCCACATCAAGCTCAACTGCTTCAACACTGGCGGTAGGGGTAACCATTAGAGAAGCCGCGCCAAAAAATGACAAAAGAAGCAAACGCGGCTTTGCTTGGCTCAAAGCTCCGAAGGCGTATGCCGGATTATTTTTTGTGAGGAACCGTGATGGTGTAGGTTGATTCTTTGTTGTTTTCATAGACTGCTCCGACCTTTCCCAATCATTCATTTTCATTGCTGGAAGGTTTTTGTATTTATTGAGCGCTAGCACAGGTTTCGATACACATAGCGGTGCGGTTACCCGCTGCACCTGCTTATCCCTCTTAAGCCGGAATAAGAGGGCCGTCGTATGCCCGTTATCTCGACTCTCAACCCGCCTGAGTTAGCTCCGCATCCACATCGTATGAAGCTCTACCAATGGAAACGCAAAGTCCAAGAGCGTAGATACATCCATTCGCCGCACAGGATACTTGCGTTCCGGATGGATAGTAAATGTAGCTGCTGCTCAACGCAACATAATTCCCACTCTCTCGCTGAAAATTCGAGGCATAGGAGAAGCACTAGCTAGAGAACGGGGTTAATATCTAACCGGACAGGCCCAAGCTACCTCGAATGAATCGCCGATCGAATGTGCTTCTGATTCTTCCTGACCATTTAAGTGCTTTTCTGCCTGAAATCTGGCTTTACCGCCTATTTTTCGTGAGATGAGGCCTTAACGCGGGCGGTTTGCGCAGAGCCAATGCTCGTAGAGTCACCATGCTAGTTCGTCCATACGATCAACCGCTGCACCTGGAATTCTCTCTTCGGCAAACGGCGATCTAAGAGGTACGGCACGGTCTGCGCTTAATCCCAGCATATCTTTACTTTCACACCCCCAGCACAGAAACATTCATGCTTGACGGTATGTTTCTTCCAAAACATACTCAAGACCACACGCTCACGATTGGAAATATCCCAGAGGTGAGCTCTAAGAACCGAAAGGACGTGTGATGCTTCTGGAATGCCGCTACAAGACCTCAGACAGAGCACCTAGCCAAGACAGTTTTCTTGCGCGAGAAGAAATTTGGATCGGCGGCCTACTGGTTGGCGAGGCAGTACACGGTGGTTGTATAGATTTCGAGGCAAAAACTTATCACGTCAGATCGGCAGACAGCGTTCGGGGGATGACGACATGATCGACGGTCAAATTGAGCACACCCTTGCTCCCAAGCCTTCACGGTTTTTATATACAGCTATCGGCTATGCCTTGCGCGTTGCGAAGCAGCTACCGGCCCCTCTCCGCGAACGCTTGCTCAGTCTAACGACTGGCTCACTCAGTGGTGATATCCCGCCTTTTCGGGATGTACTCCAACTTATTGAAACGGCAGGCGGGATCCCGGATGGTCGCCTCTGGCAACAGAAACTACTCGAAGACCGACCGGGCTTGTCAGGTGTTCGCGTACACGACGTGATAGGTGCTAATTCCGAATGGACCAAAGCCCGCTTGTACTTGCCTCCAGAAGATGCACCCAAGGCTAGCGCGGCATTCGTATGGATTCATGGTGGGGCATTTGTGATGGGCAGCCTTGATGCCAGAGAGGCGCATTGGCCATCCATTGAGTTGGCCGCCGCGGGCATACCAGTGCTCTCTGTCGACTACCGGATGTGTCTCGACGGAGTACATTACCCCGCCCCCCAAGATGACGTGTTCAGCGCTTGGGAGTGGGCGGTAAAACACTTTAGACAATTTGGGATTAAGGCTCCACATTTCCATCTTGGGGGAGGTAGCGCTGGTGCGTGTCTGGCGGCAAGCCTGGCCCTCCGTTTACGTGATGAGCAACGCGTGCAGCCAGCTTCCCTCTACTTGGCATACCCAGTGCTCGAAGGCAACTTGCCACCCTCCTCAACAGAGATGGAGAAGGATCTCGCAATCGCTCAAACGTTACCTGGTGACTGGATTGCAGAGATGTTTGCAAACTGGGCGGGGACTGCTTCCTGGGACGAGCCCTATGTATCTCCCGCCTTGGCTTCACTTTCAGGGCTTCCGCCTACGTACGTGATGACATGTGGTAGGGACATACTGAGAAGAAGCAGTGAGCCGTACGTTGAACGACTTCGTATGTCTGGCGTAGAGGTCTGGCACGATGTATTTGCCGAGTCGGAACATGCTCCTTTGGATCGCCCGGAAACAGATGACGGAAAACTTGCAATCGAACGACTACGCCAATGGCTAACATCAGGAACATCGGGCATGGTTTGAAAATAGTTGAGCGACCCGCCGCGGGTCATGTTTCATTTGATTGCTGCGTGAAGGTTTTGCTCTCAGCGCTACGGCTAACTGTTCGTGGCGTGCCGCCAAACCACGGAATATCAAATTCCAGACATGAACTTACAGTCACGCCTCTGCGACCTGTTTCTAACGGTGGCCGATAAGCTTCGCCTCCGTCGCAGCCGTAACGGTGAGCCTCAAAAGATCGACGACGCGTTCGATCTCGTTTTCGTCATTGATGATTACTTTGGCCAATGATAGCCCCCGAATCGACCATACAATCATCCGCATCACATCCAGCCGACGGGTCATATTGGCCTCATCCAACCCATCTACAGCCGCGAGCGCGTCCGACTCAATTGCTCGCTGCATCGGCAGAATCTGCTCGGCTAGTACTGGGTCTCGCCGAGCAGCTTGCAGGATCTCGATAACGGCAAGACCTGACGGCTTGCTAATCACGGCCCAGCACATGCGAACCCATTCGGCCGGATCGGGCATAGCTGCCAGCTCGCGTAAAGACTTTCTGTACGCTCGAGCCTCCTGCTTGTAAACCCAACTCAATACCTCAGCCATCAATGCTGCGCGGGTGCCGAATTGATGGGTGATGGAGCCGCGACTAACCCCGGCTTCGTCGGCAATCGCTGCCGTAGTAGCACCACCGTAACCCAGCTCATAGATGATTTTTACCGCGGCATGGATTAAAGCCTGACGGGTTTCCGCAGTCCGTTGTGCTTGAGTACGACGCGCGGGTACTTGTTTACTCTCAGGAACTGATGACTGAGGTGCTGATTCAAGTGGCTGGAAACGATTCAAAGCTATGGCAATCCTGTTCATGCACCGACTGGTTACGGTTCTAAGTGTTAAATCGACCTTCGAGAAACGCTTCGTTATCAGCGAAGCGAAATCATCGCCAGCTCAGTTTTTTGCTATCAATGCTGGAGTAGCTAAGGCAGATAGTAACGGCCTCCCAGAACACTGCCATCTACATTCTATCTGGATAGTATATTTACATATACACGAGCGCAACAATTAACGGAAGCGGCTAAGCACCGTCCCCAGAATATTGCCACCAGCGCCAGCAATGAGTACCACCGAGCCTGGCGGCGATCAAAGCATTGAAATACGACACCAAAAACATACTGGTTTAGTTGTATGTTTTTGGTGCTCTCAATAGACGTGTATTTACGATTACGACTTCGCGACCAGTAAATTGTCGAGCTTCGCTACCCGCGCCGCGTTCTTAGATCAACCATTACTTCAGCGTGCCGCTGTCGGTCAAGACGATACCAAAAGGTCGCTGCCAAACCGATGAACCCCACCAGCGCGCAGCCAGGCCCATAGATCAAGCCGAGCTGTTGAACGACCGCGGCGGTTTGCGCTATCACTTCTCCGCTCCCAGGCTCGGGCGCGTCGAATCCTATGAGATCGAGTGCAAATCCGGAAATCAGAGCACCTACACCCATCGCAGCTTTCATCGCGAACATCCACCCCGCGAAAAACAGGCCTTCTCGCCGTGATCCGAACAGGTACTCATGTTCGTCAGCCGCATCGGCCATCATCGATCCGAATGCGATCGCGGCGGCCGAGATCATGATTCCACCTGTCAAGGTAGCTGTGGCCAACGCTATCGCCAACTCATTGCCAGTCAATGGAAGTAAACCTAGGAGCCGAAGCGACGGAGGCAAGCCGTACGCGGTAAGCAGGCCCGCCATACCGACGAGGGCCACCGTGCGCTTTTCAAAAAATTTGAGGAATGGACCAGCTACCGGTGCCCCGAGTACGAGGCCCCCGAACATTGACAGCGTTACCCACTGAATTTGCTCGTTGGTCAGACTCCAGAAATACTTGTTGCCGTGCAGCCCTAGCGTGGTGTGCACGCCTATAGCGATGAAGAAGAAGAGCGCGCTGCCGAAGATCACTCGAAAGGAGGCATTGTTGAAAACTTCTCTGACTTCACTGAATACACTGAAGATGGAGGATGATTCGGTTATCTGATGCTGCCTGCTTCGCGTCGTATAAGCTGTCAAAATCGCAAGCAGCCCGCCAACGACAATCACTGCCGCCAGTGTGAAGCCGAATGAGGTATAGGCCTCTCGATTCTCCAGCCCGTTCTCCCCCTCGAAGAACACTCCGAAACCGAGCGCAATGGCCACCAGGGCACCCAAAATTCCAATACCCCAACGCCAAGCGTTCAGTACAGAGCGCTCTTCATAGTTCTCTGTAAGCTCAGCCCCTAGCGCCATGTAAGGGAGGATGAACACGGACAGCGACACCCGCATCGTCACCGAGAGTAAACAAATCCATAGAAATAGGCTCCAGTCCTCAAGCCCTGTGGGAAGCGAGAAGATCATGACGAGCGCCACGGCAAGCGGCCCTAGACCGAAAGCCATGAACGGCAAGCGACGGCCGAATCTAGATCGAAAATTGTCTGACGAGGAACCAATCAATGGGTCGAGCACAGCGTCGACTATAAGCCCCATGGCCAGCGCAATTCCTGCCAAGCTGCTGGTCAGCCCGCAGACCGCGGTCAGGTAGAAGAAAAGAAATACGTTGCAGGAGTGCACAACCACTCCCTCTACCAGTTGTCCTGTTGAGTATCCAAAGACATGACGAAACGGTAGTTTCACATTTCGTGCGTTGTGTTGTGCGAGCGTCTCGGCTTCCATCACATACCTCTTTTTATTCTGGTGAGTTGAAAAGCTGCCATCCGAACTCAGGCCAGCAGCCCGTCTCGTCTGTATCAGGCAGCATCCCGACCCCGAATGTGAATGATGATTTTTTCGGATAAGGACGACGCAACCGAAATGATCGACCCGGTATGTTTCACTTCCGCGCTGGATGAGCCCAGGGAAATGGTTATGCCGTTGGGGAATTGAACAGCTGGCACATAGATTTCTGTGGGCGCTTCTATAGCGGCGTCAACTTCGATCTCTGCTTCGAATGAAGCAGCAGTTTTATCGAAGCGCTGCGAGAGAAGTTTTCCCTGACACGCTTTAACGTAGGGACGGCAAAAGCCATGCAACGCCCGAGCACCGCTATCTAGCTCGTCCACTGATGCATCGTGTTGATCTGAAGACCAGATGGAAAGATCTTCCTGGTTCCAGCCATCGCCAATCATTGCATCGTTGCGGTTACCCAGGGTGTAGTTCCACTGGGTCGAGGACAGCAATAGCTGATCGATCGCGTTGTACATGAGGTTCAGCGCCTCGGTTTGCGCGCTCCATACATCCGCTGCGCGCTCGCCCTGAGCCCATCGCTTGTAGGCTGCCTCACCGTTCATGTCATAGGGAATGCCAAACTCACCTATCAAAGTTGGCGCTCCACCATTGAGTTGATCG
This sequence comes from Halopseudomonas salegens, assembly GCF_900105655.1. Taxonomy (NCBI): domain Bacteria; kingdom Pseudomonadati; phylum Pseudomonadota; class Gammaproteobacteria; order Pseudomonadales; family Pseudomonadaceae; genus Halopseudomonas; species Halopseudomonas salegens. The sequence continues at coordinate 367,210 of NZ_LT629787.1, read as the reverse complement.
CCAGCGGCCTTGATCTGCTGCATTTGTTCTTTGTAGCTCGCTTCGATCTGCTCGCGGCCTGTGCTGACTTGGCCTGTAAGTAGGTTCACCATTTTTTCAGCGCTGAAGCTTTTGAGCACAAGCGAGGTGAGGTCGTACCAATGGCTCGCGTTGACAGTTTTATCGGGGCAGCCACTTGGGAATCCGTTCCCGGCAGCCAGTGCGAACGGACTGACCTCGGCAAAAATCAGCCAGTCCGGACGCACTTGACGCACCGCTAACGCAACTCTATTGAAGAAAGGCGCCATGATGTCCCGATTGATGTCGATCTCGCGCCCGTCGATTTTGGTGAAATGATCGGATTTCAGCGCAACCGCTCGCCCCATTTCGTCGAAGCCCCACACTCCTGCCTTGCGGAAAGGATCTTCGAAACCTGGTAGCCAGATAGATTCGCCAGCGGCGTTGACAGTGACTTCACCGACGACGCTCTTGTCATGCGCGAGCACAGGAAGCTTTTGAGCGGCTCCACTAGCACTTGCCAGCCCGTGCAGTGGGGTCCACCGCAGCCCGCCACCGAACGTAAGATCTTGCTCAAGCAGCTTCCCTACATAGCCGGTTCCCGGCTCGTTCAAGGTATCGAAACCTACGACATGCTCTTGATCTGCGACGCGCTCGGCAAGAGCGCGCATCGATCCAAGATAATGCCGCTGCAAGTAGTCCCCGATGTTTTCGTTACCCACTCTCGCCGACGGAGCAAAAATTGATCCTGCAAAGAAGAGGGTCCACATGATGCCGTTTGCCGGCATGGCATAGTTCCTACCCCAGCTCATCGACGGGTAAGACTCTTGACGTCCGCCTTTGCTTGGGTCATACCGTTTCTGCATTAGCAGCGCTGCATCCGCTTTGTCGAATTTGGTGAAGTCGAGGCCCGCTACTTCGAACGTCCAGCCCGGTGCGCCATCCCCACCCGACATCCGCGCCCAGACATCCTGATGAAAATCGACGAAAACGTAGAATCCACGCGCCCCTGCCCGCCGACAAACTTCCGCGAAATAATCGAGATACTCCTCGTCATACTGACCTGGCCCAGCGTGCTCTACCGCCTCCCACGTTGTAATCAGGCGAAGACAGTTGAAACCCCAGTGAGCGAGGCGGTCTAGGTGGATGTCCAGTTCCTCAAGCGGCGCTGGCCGGCCAACGAAACTTACGGTGCGGTGGTCGGAAAAGTCCGCTGGCACGAAGGTCCGCTGATCTGGGGTAAGGGGCACCTTCGTATCCGCTGCAAAGTTGACGCCTCGGAGGATGACGTGACGACCGAGTCGGTCAACGAATTGATTGCCACGTATATCGAGAAAACGGCTCATATCGAGAGCTCCTTGGCGAAGAAAGCTGCAGCTCTTGTTATAGAGCGCTGCGTCTCTGGAGCATGTGGAATCAACGCCTGAAAGGCGTGGGGCATACCTTCGTAGATATCAAGAATGCAGGTCCCTTCGCCCGAAGCGATAGCATCGTAGTGTCGTATCGCCTGACTTAGCAGAATTTCCCGCGTGCCGGCCTGGATCAGAGTCGGCGGAAACGGCTGGGAATAATCGCCGTTCAACGGAGAGGCGTAGGGGTGATGTTGGTCCTCCGGCGCAACATAAGCGGTCGCACCGGAAGCCAGTGATTCCGATGTGAGAGTCGGATCAAACGACGCCAGGGTTCTGAAGGTGTCTCCGGCATCAGCAATATCAGACCAGGGCGAAATCAGATAAAGCGCACCAGGCAAAGGCAATCCGAGATCACGCATTTTCAAAATCGATCCAGCAGCCAGTCCGCCACCGGCGGAATCTCCGAACATCCCAACGGATCCGGGCCTACGCCCATCGCCCATTTGTTCTTTCCAAACTGCGACAACTTGATCGGTCGCGCTGTGGCAGTTGCCTTCAGGCGCGAGTGTGTAATCGATTGAGATCACCTCAAGGCCCGTCGCCGCCGCAACCAATGCGGGAATGGTCAGCATGGAATAGGCCGAAAAAAGCACGTAGCCGCCTCCGTGCAAGTAGATCAACTGCTGTTCATTACCCTTGAATGAGGGTGGGCGGAGCCGGACCACATCAACGCCACCGATCACGTCGTTGACCCTCCTGACCTTCAACGCGTCCGCTACTGCCTCTGTCATTGGTCGAAATAGTTGCTCCATGAAAACCTGTTTTTGTTTCCACTCTTCCTCAGAGGTCGGTGAGGTCCCAAGGGGAAACTGAGATATTCGTTGATAAACGCCAGCCAGAGCTGCCGCAGCCTCTCTGGAAATAGTGGTTGGGATTTCATAACGCGGGTGCAACGGCACACCGGGTCCGGCAGATGGCTCAGCCATAAATATCTCCGTGCAGGAACAGACCTACGAGCGAAACTCGCAGATCACTGGAAGGTGGATTGAGATGGGCAAAGCGGCCCGGGCTGTGGGTGCACAGCCCAAGCTAGGATCAGGCAGGAAGCGACGAACTAACGGTCGCCGAACAGCTTGGCATCCGTGGCCGCCATAACTGTGCGACGCAAAAGGTCGACGACGCGATCGATCTCGTGTTCGTCGGTAATAATGACTTTGGCCAAAGACAGTCCGCGAATTGACCAAACAATCATCCGCATGAGATCCAGGCGACGACTCTGATCGGTCTGCTCCAGCCCGGCCACTGCCGCAAGCGCGTCCGACTCGATTGAACGCTGCATCGGCATAATCTGCTCGGCCAACACCTGATCTCTCCGCGCGGCCTGAAGAATCTCGATAACAGAAAGGCCCGATGGCTTGCTCATGACCGTCCAACACATCGTCACCCAGTCCGCGGGATCGGCGGTGCTCGCCAGCTTGCTTAAGAGCTCGCGGTACGACTGAGCCTCCTGCTGGTACACCCAGCGCAGAACTTCGGCCATCAAGGCTGCACGGGTGCCGAACTGGTGTGTAATGGAACCGCGGCTTACACCCGCTTCGTCTGCTATAGCCGCTGTCGTAGCGCCGCCATAGCCCAATTCGTAAATAATCTTCACCGCAGCATCTATCAACGCCTGCCTGGTTTCCGCCGTGCGTTGCGCCTGGGTCCGACGGGTTCGCGGGCTCGCGGTAGCGGCAGGAGGCAACGCCGCCTTGTGGGACTGTAAACGGTTCAAAGCTAGGGCATCCCTGTTCTTGAGCCGCTTCATTGCGGCTATTTATCTGCAAACAGCTGATTGCGATAAGTGCCGATTTCAGCAACAAGCAATGATCGCGACTCTGATTCTGCTTGGTCGAGATGAGAGGTGCAATCACGAACATTGTTAAACCCATGTTATTTTCCTAAATACTTCCGTTCTATCCGGATAGTATCTTCAGATTGGTGTAGACGCAACACTAGTGGCAGCAAGTGGCATCTAGCTGAACAGAAATCGAATAGATCGAATTTTCCAGCTCTCCGAGCGCCAAAATCCGCGCAGCACGACTGCCGGCTTGGGTAAGGCGAAGCTATTTTCCATTAAACTTACTATCTGTATTGTATGTTTATTGCTGAGATGCTTAAAATGTGCACAGTCCGCTGCCTAGTAGCAACCCTGGGCCAACAGACGATAGAAAGCACAACGGTTCTACTAGACGTCGACGAAGGCCCTAATTTCCCTCCGTCATGCATGAATACGAACCGGATCGGCCGCAGGTACGGCCGGATAGCGAAAGGAGTACTTTGTGGCTGGGCGAATGCGTGTAGGTATCATCGGCTGCGGAGTGGTGACCCAAGTGGTACACCGCCCCGTCCTTCTGAGCCTGTCGGAAATGTTCGTTATTTACGCTTGCAATGATGCCTGGTCTGAAGGGGCGCGGCAGTTTGCCGCTAGCACCGGATCCAAAGCCTGGGACGATCCGTTTGCCATGATCGCGGACGAGTCTGTCGACGTCTTGCTCATCGCAGCGCCTGAAGTGTTCCATGCCGAGTACATACTCGCGGCCTGCGAAGCAGGCAAGAAGGCTGTGCTTGTTGAAAAGCCATGCACCATGAACGTACGGATGGCCAAAGAGGTAGCTGCTGTAGTTGAGAAGTCCGAAACTGCGGTAGTTGTGGGTTATCCGCATGTCTATGACCCGGCAGTAGAGCAGGCGGAACGGCTCTGGGCCGGTAGGAAGCCGGCACTAGGAGAGTTCCGTACCATCCTGGGTCCAAACGTCGACTTTATTAATGACGTTGCCCATATCCATCGGCCCACCACAGCAGCATCCACCACGATGCAGACTCTTACGTACGCGCTCGCGGCGTCGGAGCCTCTTGGGACAGATATTGGCTTGCCGGATGTTCTCAGTTATGGCGTTGCCATTGGCCTGAATATTCATGACATTCCGGTGATGCGTAAGTTGCTGGGCGAACCCGACGAAATCACGTTTGCAGAGCGCTTTAGCGAGCACGGGTTACACGTCGGTTTTCGCTACGGGACCGGACGAGTCTACCTGACCAGCTTCCTTCAGTCAGAGCGCGAGATTGACTGGGGTTTTTCATTGAGGACCAAAGATACCTCCGTGCAGGTGCGATATCCCACTACATACGCGCCCACCGCCAGCTCGGAATGCACCGTTAGCAAAGCTGCAAACGGGGGGACCGAAAGACAGGTGTGGAGTGACTCCTATGAAACCGGCTTCCGCCGCGAATGGAAACACGTTTATGAACTAGCTCAGGCTGCTTCAGGGAACGCTACGAGCATCGCTAATTCCGTGCTCGATCTGGAAATTTGCGAAGAAATCTTGAAGAGACTGCGCCGATGAAACACAACACCCGTAAAAAAACTGGCGTCGGGCTCATCGGTGGAGGCCTGGTTGCCTACCTGCATACCCTGGGTATCCGCAGCTCGAATTCAGCCCAATTGACCGCAATCTCGTCGCGGTCCGAGACCCGAGCCAAGCACATGGGCCTTTTGGTGGGAGTTCCGCACTATCAATTCGCCGACCATCACTCAATGTTGAGCCAACCGGACGTCGACCTCGTGATTGTCGGCAGCCCGAACGGGACTCACGCAGAGCATGCCAAGGAATCGATTGCCGCAGGAAAAGCAATCGTTGTGGAAAAGCCTTTGACGTTGACGCTTGCTGACGCTGCGGCGCTTGTGAAGTTGGAAAATGACGGCGCTTTCATCGGTTATGCAGAGAACCATATCTTTGCTCCAATCATGGTCGAACTGCGTCGCCAGATGGAACGCGGAGTTATAGGCGATGTTCAGCGTATTGAAAGCCACTTCTACAATCCTCCCCTTCCACCGGGCAACTGGCATGCATCATCTAGCCTTGCCGGAGGCGGAGCACTGGTGGATCTCGGGTCCCACGTAATCGCTACGTTTGATTGGTTATTAGCTGAAGACCAGCTGAAAGAGGTCTCATCGGTGACGATAGAAATTGATGACCAGACTGGTTTTGACCGTCGTGCGGATGCAGTTATGGCGTCGAGCCGCGGTGTTGATCTAACCCTGTCAGTCGGCTTCGGTATCGACCCCCTCGGATGCGGCTACAAGGTGGTTGGGTCGACGGGCACGCTAGAGGCGAAGTTTATGCCAGAGCCCCAGATGCTCACATTGCAACGCAAAGGCGGGGACGCTGTTCCGATTTCTTTCAATTCTTGGACAGAGGCCACCTTGCGCGGCATGTTCACCCGCTCTGGGTATGCCCCCCAGATTGATCATTTCTGCGCTGCTCTAAGCTCGGCGACCAAGCCTCTACTAGGTGCCGTTGAGGGTGAACGGACTCTTCGCTGGTTAGCCGCTTGCTACCACTGTGCGACTACTAAAAGAGCTGTCTCATTGGACACTCAGCTCAGTGATGACTCAACGCCGATAGCGCATATGGCCCTTTGATCCGTCCGCGAAGCGACCTGCGCGCCTAAACCAGATGTCACACAATTGGAGTACCTATGCATCCGCGAGTTCTAGAAGTGACCGAACGCCTGATCGAGCGCAGTCGACCTACTCGTGAGCGTTACTTAAGCTTGATCGAAGAAGCTTCTGAAAAAGATCGACCCAGGCATGGGTTACCTTGCGCCAACTACGCCCATGGCGTGGCGGGCTGCTCGGGAGACGACAAACAACGCCTGCGTCTGGTCGATTCAGCCAATGTTGCTATCGTTACGGCTTATAACGATATGCTCTCGGCCCATAAACCCTATGAAGATTATCCCCAAAGGTTGCGCGCAGCTCTCCGCAATATCGGGTCGATCGGGCAAGTAGCCGGCGCGGTACCCGCGATGTGCGACGGCGTGACTCAAGGCGAACCAGGGATGGAGCTTGGCCTATACAGTCGTGAAGTTATCGCTCTGTCTACCGCCGTAGCGTTGTCCCACAATCTGTTCGATGCAGCACTGCTGCTTGGCGTTTGCGACAAGATCGTACCCGGCTTGCTAATCGGCGCTTTGCGTTTCGGCCATCTACCCGCGTTGTTCGTTCCAGCGGGCCCGATGCCCACTGGTATTTCAAACAAAGAGAAGGCTCTGGTAAGGCAACAGTTTGCGGAAGGGCTGGTAGGCCGTGAGAAGCTGCTCGCAGTAGAAATGCAAGCCTACCATGGCGCAGGGACCTGCACTTTTTACGGCACCGCCAATACCAACCAGATGCTCTTAGAGATAATGGGCCTGCACCTCCCCGGCTCTTCATTTGTGAACCCAGGCACACCCCTACGAGATGCTTTGACCGATGAAGCAGCGCTTCGAGTTACTCGGCTGACGAAGCAAGCAGGCGCGTTTACCCCCCTAGGCAAACTAATTGATGAAAAGGTCATCATCAATGCCGTAATTGGCTTGCACGCTACCGGCGGATCGACCAATCACACATTGCACCTACCGGCCATTGCTCAAGCCGCCGGCATCCATCTGACCTGGGATGACATGGCCGACTTATCGGCTGCAGTTCCCACACTGGCGAAGGTCTACCCAAACGGTACGGCCGATATAAACCATTTCCATGCAGCAGGCGGCGTCGGATTTCTAATTGGAGAACTTCTAAATGCAGGCTTATTACATGACGACGTTCAAACCGTAATGGGACCAGGATTGCATCGCTATACGAGCGAACCTTTCTTGGAAAACGGACGCCTCGCATGGCGTCCGGCTGCTACCGAGAGTTTCGACGAAACCATCCTTCGTCCTGCTTCGAAACCATTTAGCCCGGAGGGCGGATTAAGAGTGCTTGAAGGCAATATCGGCCGAGGCGTGATGAAGGTCTCGGCCGTAGCGCTTCAGAACCAGGTCGTCCAGGCGCCAGCAATCATATTCGACGATCAGGCGCAGCTGATGGAGGCGTTCGATTCAGGAAATCTTGAGCGCGACTTTGTAGCGGTAGTGCGCTTTCAAGGGCCTCGCAGTAACGGCATGCCAGAGCTGCATAAGCTCACACCCTATCTGAGCATTCTTCAAGATCGAGGTTTCAAGGTAGCACTGGTTACCGACGGAAGAATGTCCGGCGCGTCTGGAAAGGTTCCGGCTGTTATTCACGTATGCCCCGAGGCGGCTGATGGCGGTACTTTAGCCCAACTGCGTGACGGCGATCTTGTGCGGGTCGACGGCATCCGAGGCACTGTCGAAGCGCTAGTCGACCAAGAAGTGCTAGCGGGAAGAGCACCGACTGAGAAGGCTGAAAATCAAACTCAAGGCTTCGGCCGAGAACTCTTTTCCTTCATGCGAGCATCAGTCAGCACCGCGGAAGAAGGCGCGAGTGTATTCACTGCCAGCTTAGGTGCGCTGCGATGAGCATTGCGCTAGTCGGTGATATCGGCGGCACCAACGCTCGATTCGGCTTGTGGCGGAAATCGCGATTGGAATCGATACGGGTATTCGAAACCGCAAGCTTCGAGAATATTGAGCATGCTGTAGAGCATTACCTTCATTCGCTAGCCCACGATCGGGCCGAGATTTCCCAGATGGCGTTAGCTTGCGCCGGCCCAATCCAGGGCGAGCATTTCCGATTCACCAACAATCATTGGCACTTATCTCGCAGCTCACTTTGTCGCCGTTTTTCTTTGAGTCGGCTTGTGCTCCTCAACGATTTTGCGGCAACCGCTTTGGGAGTTACACACCTAGGAAATGTGGATTATTTGCCTCTGCGACAAGGTAGAGCTGATTCCACAGCCCCCATAGTTGTGATTGGGGCAGGAACCGGGCTCGGTGTCGCGACGTTAGTGCCCGCCAGTGACGGAACCCACACCGTTCTGGCGGGCGAAGGCGGCCATATCGACCTACCCCTTGGGGACGACCAGGAAATTGCGCTTTGGCGTGAGATGAAAGTGAAACAGGGACGAGTACAAGCCGAGGATGTTCTGAGCGGGAGGGGCTTGTTGCAGCTCTACCAAGCGGTGTGCGCTATCGAACGTATTGAGCCGCGTTTTACCTCTCCAGAAGCTGTTAGCGCGGCTGCTCTGGCTGGTGACCCGGGCGCCACCAAAACATTGGAACGCTTTTGTATCTGGTTAGGCCGGGTTGCCGGAAACAACGTACTTACGCTGGGTGCTCGCGGAGGCGTTTATATAGCGGGAGGCATAGTGCCTCGCTTCGCGTCGTTTGTCGCATCAAGTGGCTTCACCTACGGTTTTTCAGACGGACATCGGATGGCTGACTACCTCGATCAAGTTCCCGTGTGGCTGGTTACCGCTGAATTTGTCGGCCTTGAAGGCGCTGGTATTGCGATAGATAGCAATTGCGGCAAATAAATCCCCGCAAGCCGCTTCAATGTTGTCCAGCCTACGCGCGCGAACTATCAGCGCTCACTTAAATAAATGGTGCCACGAGCTGGAATAAAAACTACCGCGTTAGATATTTCCGACTGAGAAATCAAACGCAAACGGATGAGATCTTTACATGTCAAAAACTTCTATAGAGCCGCGCATTTTTGCGCTTTTCGGCGCCTTCGGTGATCTGGCCCTTCGAAAACTTTTTCCCGCTCTTTATCAGCTCGATCGGGCTGAATTACTGTCGGCGGATACCAGAATAATTGCCCTGTCACGCCAAACTACTGATAGGACTGAAGCGCAAGCACTAATCAAAGAGAAGCTGGTTCGTCACGTTGCTCATCCACATATCAACGATTTGATCCTAGAACGCTTCGTTGAAAGAATCGAATGTCTGTCTATCGAATTTAGTAAGCCGAGCGATTTTGATAGCTTGGCGGAGAAAGTCGGAGCAAACACTCCGATTATCGCTTTCTTCGCGACGCCGGCGTCTGTTTACGGCTCAATCTGCGCCGGGCTCGCTTCTGCCGGGCTAGCAGAGCGCTGCGACGTGGTTCTAGAGAAGCCCATCGGCCATGACCTCGCTTCGTTCCACGAGGTTAGCGATGCGGTATCTCGCTATTTTCCAGAAAACCGTACTTACCGGATCGACCACTATCTTGGTAAGGACACCGTGCAAAACTTGAGCGCACTTCGTTTTGCCAACAATTTGTTCGGTAGCCAATGGAATCAAAACCACATCTCGCATGTCGAGATTACCGTCGCGGAGACAGTCGGCATTGAAGGTCGCTGGGGTTATTTTGACCAGGCCGGGCAACTGCGCGACATGATACAGAATCACCTCATGCAATTGCTTTGCCTGATTGCTATGGACCCACCCCCGGATCTGTCCGCAAACAGTATTCGTGATGAAAAAGTTAAGGTACTGAAGTCTCTAGTTCCCATCTCCTCTGAAAAGCTGAAGGACAACTTGGTCCTCGGACAATACCGAGCAGGAAACCTGCAAGGCACCACTGTGCCAGGATATCTTGAAGAAGAAGGCGCAAATTCCGAAAGCACAACGGAGACTTTCGTTGCCTTGCGAGTTGAAATATCAAACTGGCGCTGGATCGGCGTGCCATTTTACTTGCGCACCGGCAAGCGAATGGCAAAAAAGCTGTCCGAGATTGTGGTTCATTTCAAAGCACCTCCACATAGCATTTTCTTGCCTGAGCACGGCCAAATAATCAGCAACAGACTGATCATCCGTCTACAACCAAATGAAGGCATCTCCTTATCGGTCATGACTACTGACCGCGGCCTCGAAAGGGGCATGCAGCTTAGAAGCGAGCCACTGCGCTTAAATTTCGCCGATTCAAGCGCTAATTCTCGAATACCAGACGCGTATGAGCGCTTGTTGCTGGAAGTAATGAAAGGCCAGCAAAACCTCTTTGTTAGAAAAGATGAAATCGAATGCGCTTGGAAGTGGTGCGACCAGTTGATCGCCAATTGCAAAGCCCAGGGAATCTCGCCTGACAACTACGCAGCAGGAAGCTGGGGTCCTGAAGCGGCGATGAAGCTGATGGATCGCGACGGCCGGAGTTGGCATGACGATGACTGATATCCAGCTTCCTTCTAATGCATCTTTATCGAAGTTTTCTGACGGTACTGAGCTAGCCAAGGAACTGGCGCATGCGGTAGGAGAACTGCTGCGTGAAGTGCTGGCCAACCAGAAAGACGCCTCCCTGACGGTGTCCGGCGGCCGAAGTCCTATTTTGTTTTTCGAATACCTTTCTCGGCAGCGTCTCGACTGGTCTCGGGTACGTATTTATTTGGCTGACGAACGTTGCGTACCGATACAGGATCTCGAAAGCAATGAAGGTTTGGTGCGTCGCCACCTATTGAAAGGCTTCGCTGCTTCAGCCCGCTTTTTCGGCCTTTATGAGCCGTGTGGATCACATGGGAAAGCAGCTGTTCGGGCCGACCGAGCGCTAAGCGGCCTATCCCACATCGATGTATTAATTCTCGGTATGGGCGACGACGGTCACACCGCCTCGCTGTTCCCGAAAAGCCCCAATTTGACAGAGGCTTTATGCCCGGATGGGGCGAAGCGATGCCTGCCCATGCTAGCTCCCGACGATCCCAAGCAACGCCTAACCATGTCTTTCTCGATGCTGCGGACAGCATCGAGAGTAATCCTTTCGATTCAAGGCGCTAACAAACTTGCAACGCTCCAGGAAGCAGTTGGCGGCGCAAGTGTCGACGACATGCCGGTTCGCGCGTTTCTAGCACACCCTATGCAAATCTACTGGTGCCCTTGAGCACCACCAGGAGAAATACATCCTATGCCAACCCCATCTAGCAATACCTTCATGGCCAAAAAGGTTGAGGCTATTGACCTTTGGTGTAATCAGGCGCGCATCTTGCCAGTCGTTACCATCGAGCGAGAAGAACACATCCTTCCCCTCGCAGATGCATTGGCGGCCGGAGGGCTGCGGGTACTTGAAGTGACCCTGCGTACCCCAATCGGCTTGGATGCGATCCAATTATTACGAAAAGAGCGTCCTGAGCTGATAGTAGGCGCCGGCACGATTCGTGATACGAACATGTTCACCCAGGCGGAATCGGCAGGCGCCCAGTTCATTGTTTCCCCGGGCAGCACACCGGAGCTTCTTGAAGCTGGCTTGAACAGTCCTGTTCCACTAATTCCGGGTGTTGCAACTGCGTCTGACGTAATGGCTGGCTACGCGCGGGGCTACCGTCGTTTCAAACTATTCCCCGCTGAAATGTATGGCGGTATCGGGGCGCTAAAAGGGCTTGGCGGCCCGTTCGAAGACATCCGGTTCTGCCCAACTGGAGGTATCAGCGCCAAAAACGCCGCTCAATATTTAGCGCAACCGAACGTGATGTGTGTCGGGGGTACCTGGATGTTGGAGGCCGAGAATGTGCGTCAGGCCAACTGGAGAGCAGTCGAGACAGCAACGAAGGCTGCACTCGCTGCGTGCGGAACGAATTAACGCCGACAGCAGGTACCACCCCCTCCGAGCAACGCAACCAAACAGTGAGAAGTCGAGATGGGCAAGTCAGTCGTAGATATTTTTCCACGCAGTGAAGCTGTGCCCAAGCAGTTTCAACTTTCTAATCCAACGGAGCAGCGTGAATACCTTCTGAACGGACAACTGGTAATTTGGAAAGGCGTACTAGCACCTGTGACGAGTCCCATTTTCTTGTGCGACGAGACAGGCGAAGAACATCAGGTCGTCCTCGGCAGCGCCCCGCAACTAGATGCGGAGGCGGCTCACGAAGCCTTGCACTCCGCAGTCAGCGCATACGACAAGGGCCGCGGGCTATGGCCGACCATGCGCGTCTCAGAACGTATTGATCGCGTCGAGCAGTTCCTGGTCCGTATGCGCGAGCAGCGCGGTGAAGTGGTAAATTTGCTCATGTGGGAGATTGGAAAATCTCTCAAGGATGCACAAAAGGAATTCGACAGAACCTGCGATTACATAGTCGAGACCGTTGATGCGCTAAAGGAACTTGATAGAGCTTCCAGCAGGTTCGAACTGAAAGAAGGTGTACTCGGCCAAATTCGCCGCGTACCTCTGGGCGTCGCCCTCTGCATGGGGCCGTATAACTATCCCCTCAATGAGACCTTCACCACCTTGATTCCCGCCCTGATCATGGGCAATACAGTGGTGTTCAAGCCAGCGAAACTCGGCGTTCTACTATTACGCCCGCTGCTGGCAGCTTTCCGAGACAGCTTCCCAGCCGGCGTGATCAACGTCATTTATGGCCGCGGGCAGGATACCGTGAGCCCGTTGATGGCCAGCGGCAACGTCGATATTTTCGCCTTCATTGGCACCCACAAGGTCGCGAATACTCTCAAAAAGCTTCATCCTCGCCCGCACAGACTTCGCTCCGTTTTGGGGCTAGACGCGAAAAATCCGGCCGTTGTGCTTCAAAATGCCAATTTAGATATTGCTGTCGAAGAGGCCGTCACGGGCGCCCTTTCTTTCAACGGTCAACGCTGTACCGCGCTAAAGCTCTTCTTCGTTCACCAGCGCATCGTCGAGGACTTTCTGGAACGTCTAAGCGCTCGCATCGGGAGCCTACGCCCAGGGATGCCGTGGGATGAAGGCGTTGGCCTAACGCCTTTGCCAGAGCCCGGCAAGATCGAATATCTCCAGCAATTACTGAGCGACGCGTTGGAAAAGGGAGCGAAAGTTATAAACCCAAACGGGGGCGACTCAAATCATTCTTTCTTTTATCCAGCGATAGTGAGCCCGGTAACACCAGAGATGCGACTTTTCCGTGAAGAGCAATTCGGTCCATTGATTCCGGTAGTCCCCTACGAAAGCCTCCACGATGTCATTGAACACATAACGTGCTCAGACTACGGCCAGCAACTATCGATTTTCGGCGAAGATCCATCAGAAGTCGGCCGCCTCGTAGACGCCTGCGTGAATCAGGTAGCGCGAATCAACATCAACACCCAATGCCAACGCGGACCGGATAGCTACCCTTTTACCGGTAGAAAAGATTCAGCGGAAGGAACGCTCTCTGTGGCAGATGCACTGCGGGCGTTCTCTATCCGTTCTGTGGTCGCAACGCGCTTTACCAAATCAAACAAACACCTTGTGAAGCAGATCATAGAAGGCCGCGAATCAAAGTTTCTAAGCACAGACTACCTCCTGTGAGGGCTGGGCGCGTCAGAGCAAAACCGCGCCCTCCGCCTGATATTGAAGCAGCTTTGAAAGCGACCGCCCGCACGAAAACCAGGACATGTCGCTAGCAACCGATGCTAAGCGAGTGTCATTCAAAGTGGTAGGAGCAGTTCGAGGACTGAATCGCTCCTAGTATTCTAGACACTTGGCTCTCCGACATATAGCTCCGGCCCATGCGCAACGACCAACGCTAGACTGATCAGTTTGGACTTCCACTCGGCAGTAGGCTCGTTCTCCGATTTTGTTCTTGAAAACCTGCTACCGCAGCTAGACCTCGAAACCCAAGGCCGCACAACTGCGCAGGCCCGAGCCGAGCTCCTGGATTTTCTCGGAGAGCAGGGCCCGATAGAGATCACAAGTGACGCTCTAATTGGGACTGGCCGCTGCTGCTGTGGCTCGCCGGTCCGGTAGGCCTGCCAACAAACGTGTCCCAAGGCGAAATCAAAAGTGACTTGGCGATTGCTTACTCTGGAGCAGAACCACCGCATCATGCGCCTGAGGATGCTCGCCTGTTAGCCTGCATGCTGGAAGGGTCACAAGACGTATGATGGTGCGATTACGAGATAACCCCAGGCGATGTTTGTTAATGACCGTTGGGGGGACAGGTGTTTGCTAAAAACCTTTACCTTTGATCGGTGAACATGCCCCGTTCAAGCGCCGTCCAGGCATCACACCCAGCACGGATAGCCTCAGCAAAATTGACCATCGCAGTCCCGGAGTTCTGTCGCTCCAAGGCCCTCCGCATGAACGACGCCGCTGCGGACTCCAAAGACTCAAGTTCCATATTTGATGGATTCAACAGCGTGAATCTCTGGAATACTTGCCTACCGTCGGCTTTCTCATCGATCTGGAAGGTATTCAAAAAGACTTTCCCAAGAGAGCCTGCAAGATGACCATCTGGTCGATTCCAGCTTCTGCCGATACCATTCTCCTGGGCCGCCATCTCGAGCTGCTTTCGAATTTTTCTGGGTATTGTTGCGGCAGCTTTAGTGCGGTTGGAGAACCTGTGATTTGCGTAGCTTGCAGCGCCCTTTATCACAACCCATACCACGAACCATAGCTGTGAAACACTGTAGGTGTGAAGCCCTTGCCTGACTGCCCCTCTGATTTTCTCGAGGTCTTCAGGTTCGAGGATAAGACGATAGGTGTCACACTGGTCAAATAAATAACGAACGACGTCGTTTTCAGCATAATCCAGCCAGAGCTCGAACAAAGCTTTCGCGTCGGTGAATTCACGCTCTGCGATGGTTCTGATGGCTTTATCGCCGCGCCCACATTTTTCGTCGGCAACCAGGAAATACTCTGCCTGATTCCGGCGAATCATGAGCTCATCATCTTCAAGAAAGTAAGTCCCTGGCCTAGCCATGCGGGGCGAATCCAAGATGATATGTTCCTCGCGCAGCCTTCTGAAGAAACAACTGGAACCATATGGAGCGAGCGCATCGCACTCGGCCTCTTTGAAGGTGCCTTTGGCAAGACGTGGTCCTAAAAGCATATCGATGGCCACCAGCAGCACGCAGACGTCATCTGGCAGTGACTCATATGAAATAGTACGGGAATACATCTCATGACTGCGCTTTTCCAGCATGCACTGGAGCTCCGCCTCTTCGGCTTGCCTCATCCGCAGCTCATCTTGTTTGATACTCTCCGTACACGCTGCGCAAGGACGGCTAGAAAGCTGAAACGCCTTTCTCGGCTCATGACGCTTGGTTACCGAGACGGCTCCGCTGCAAAGGTAGCATCGCTGATTCTCATCATAAGCGAGGCACCACTGGCGCACATGGCTACTAACAAAGCTTGACTGGGTCAGTTTACGAAACGGAACCAGGTCACTTACTTTTTCGATGTAAGCGCCCTCACCGTCCATAGCCCAGTACCGCTTCGCTAGCTCGATCTCCTCAGGGTCCTGGGTCAAAAATTCTAGCCTAACTGCCATTCCTGATTCCTTCTACTATCACTAACTCTTAAGCACATCGCTATCGAGCATCTTTTTGTTATATGGCTTAATTTTGTCACGCACCGCCCTCAAGTCAGCTACCGGTGCTGGCTCGATCTTTATCGCCTTTGGGTTTCCTTGCCGCTTGTCACCATAGCGCCTAACTGAGTTGGTAGACTGGTGACCCATAATGTATGCGATTGTCTTTAAATCGAACGATGAGACTTTCAAGTTCGCACCGACCTGATGCCGTATTGAATACATGCTTGGAATAATTTTCTTTCGCGGCCAAATTTTTTGGCCTTCCATTCGGATTCGATGTCTGATGGCATCAATCGTCCAAGTATTTATTCGAAGGATTTCTATGCATGTTGCTACTATCCCTCTCACAGTTTCATCGGTGATAGTCAACAGCCTGTCAGCACCCCGCGTGCCATTAGTCTTTTTTGCACCGCGAATGAAGAGTAGATTTCCATCAAGATGCATATCACGAAGCTCTGCGGGTCTGGCTCCTGTCTTGCTTATCAGGCAGACAGCGGCAAAGGCTGGCAGGAAGTCAGCTTCCCCAAGATGTTTAGCCAGGGCGACGAGGTCGTCGTCAGCGAATGATTTAGCCCTCTTTGGCTTTGCTTTTTTGATTAGCGTGCTACCGCGCTCAGTGACAGGGTTCACTACCGCCTTGATTTTTGTAGCCGCTTTAATATGCCCCTTGTTCTCCAGATCGAAGGAGATGGCATTTTTCAACCTTCTGAAATATGCGGGCTGAAAATTTACAGCGGTAGATACCAGAGCTTGCTTGATACTTGAAACACTCAAAGCAGCACCGTTCATATGATGGCTATAAAAGTGTGCAGCAATCGCAATATATTGCTTTTTTGTTTGATCGTTCATAACGCACCGATTTCTTATTATTATGGCGCTCAGCCGGTATGTATATAATGAGCATCTGTTCGGTGCAGAACAAGTTTACAGCCAGCCAACCTTAGTTATATAAATCGGTTAGCCATGCATAGCATAGAAAAACATCATGTTTTTGATGGCAAAATATTAGCCGCTTCGCGAAGGTGCATTGAGGACATTCGCCCAGAAACTGAAGACCTCTCACCTGCGTTCGAAGTCTTGCTCGTTTCTGGGCGAATATCCTCAACGCCCCCATACTTGACGGTCAAGTATGGGTAACGTCGAGCCGTACTCGATGAATCGAGTACGGCTTGTATGTTTGCCATCAAACGCATGCCGACGAGCGCTTCGCACGCGTCGAATTTAGCGACCCTCTAAGCAGCAAGCCGCACCTGGCTTACTGCACCGAAGACCACAGCCGGCTCGACCATGCCGAGCGGTCTTCTGCCAAAGCGTACTTGGCCTCAGCGAATTGGCTTTCTACCATTGCGCGTACCAACCCTTCCTTTCGCTTGTCGGTCACGTGTGACAAGTCACCTTCTCCGACATGATCGCGCTCCCAACCAAAGTCTTCAAGAAAAGACACTATGCATACAATGGGTATCCAAAGACTTTCTTCCAAAGCCTGATGCTCTGAGTCAAATGGCATGTATTTGAGAAATGTCTTCCATCGGTCAAGGATTACCTGATAGTCCGACATATCAATCTTGTAAAACTTGCATGCCTCGAGCGCGTCAAAATAAACCATCCCTTTGGACGAGGTAACGAGTTGGATGAAACCTTTAAGCTCTGGCCATTGCAAATCAAGCACTCCTATCTGAATATCCCAAAAACCGATATTCGCATATTAGTAATACCTTAGCGCCTTGTCAACAGTTACCTGAGGCGCTTGTGTCGAAATCTCTTTATCGTCCTGAAACAACAATACTGCTCAAGCTGATCAAGGAATGCCGAACAGAAGCGGGTTTAACACAGGCCGATTTCGCGAAGGCGCTTGACCGCCCACAATCGTTTGTAAGCGACATAGAACGTGGTTCACGCAGACTCGACCTGGTCCAACTTAGGGATATATGTGCGGTGCTGGGGTTAAGCCTTATCGACTTCGTTACACGGTACGAGCAGTTAGTAGCGGAGTCGCGGCAACAGTGAAGCTTGCCCGGAGCCTCCAAGGTCGTAGTCCACAATGATCAGAGCCAGCGAATCGGACCTACACCGGTTGCTCCCAATATGAGCGCTAGCACTCGCCTCTCACAGCACTGCAGCGCTTTGCATAACGGTAACGTTTGTGTAGCCAGCTTCGAGGAGACCCTGCTGCGTGGCAAGCACGCAACCTGAATTGTAATCTGGTTCATACCAGGCGCCCGTTAAGGAGATAGGTGTGGACAAAGGAACACCTAGCTCTGCGAGATGACTAAGGGCGATCTCTGTGTGTTCTGGATCGTCTGCTTCTAGCCTGTCGGCAAGCATCGGCGATCTTGAAATCGCATCTTTAATGGCTCTATCGAGGAGAGGGTAAAGCCCAAGCTCGTCACTCAACCAACCGTCGAGTACCAGTATGTTGCCCGACCAGCCGTTTAACTCGTCTATCACAGCTTCCCTGGCAGCATCTGCTTCGTCGGAAAGATTCATGTCCGCCGAACCACATAACGAGCCAGGGTGGACCAGGATTAGCAACGGACTGAATTTATTCTGGTGTGAACTGTTTTCTTGCATAGATACCGCTCGTGGAAGGTTGCTAGATGGTCAACGGGTGGTGACAGCGTTTTTATTCACCGCCCCAGCATCCACGACAGTTTTGATGGTAGAGGTCATAAATTGCCGAGTCAATATCTATTTATCTTGTTTTTCAATGACTTAGTATACCAGAAGAAATGTTTCAAATGCGCAAGCTAACCCCATACCAAAAGTACAGACTTGTCGCTGGACAATTACGGACATGCCCCTGATTGAGCGCTGAAACCAGAAGCTTGGAGAGATAGGAATGAGACTTTCAGCCTTGCCATCAACATACCGACGTAGCCATCGACGTGCTCGATATTGATACTGCGCCCCGCAGGTTGATAACCGAACTGTTTGAGCGCGTAAGCCCGGATGATGAGGCTTTAGCGAATCCTCCGCTAGCGAAAGACGATATCCCAGTCTCGCATCACGAGGTCGCGGCAGGCAGCTGGCGCACCCCCGAAGCAGCGCTTGGAAGTAGTTTTGAGCTTCTCTATCGAGTCGTAACCGATGGCTTCGCCCGTTTCATCTACCAATACGCCGCCGGCACCGAGAAGGATGGCGTGTCCCGCCACTACGTCATGTGCTGAGGTGGGGACGAGGGAAATAGCCGCAATCGCGTCGCCCGCAGCTGCCGCAGCCAACCTGTAGGCGATGCTGGTAGTAGGCACAGGTGTCGCGGGCGCGCAGAGTTGCGCGTTTAATCCCAGTTTCTTCCGAGCTCCGTTGCTGACCAACACGCTCGCGCTGCGCTGCAGTTCAATGTCGCAAAGCGAACGCTTCAGCATCAGGCCGTTGCGGTAGATGTAGTCCGTCCCCAGTGCCCAGGCGATGCAATCCGGGCCGCGATCCTCGGTCACGGGTGCATACACCACTCCTAGAACCGGCTTGCTCCTGAAAAGCAGACCTACGGAAATCGACGAACCTTTAAACCCGCTTAAAAAATCGGCCGTTCCGTCGTTCGGGTCGACCACCCAAAGGTGCTCCGCACCGTTAAGCTGCGACCCAGTTTCTTCCCCCCAAAAGTCGCAGTTCAGAATTTCTATCAAGCCGGTGCGAAGCAAACTTTCGATTTCTAAATCTACATCTGCTTTGTCCCCGGAGCCGCGAGGACCTGAAGGTCGCTGCCATTCAGCCACTAACAACTCACCGGCAGCAACGACCTCACGGATGACCTCCTTGAGCACCTGAGCATAATCGAGCGTATTCATACCTGCTTTCCATTTCGCTTTAACGTGAAGGAGCCACACCTGACAGGTGATGCAGATGCATACTACAGAAGAATCTCAGCTTCAGCCGGACTCCGCGTCAAAGGCTGAGCGCACTTGCTCTAGCCCCTCCAGCGTCGAGAGTGTAGTGGTCTACCAATCCGCGCCTCATCACCACGACGGTCCATCTTCGAGATGGCTATCGCTTTGGCTTTGTCGGCTATTGGCCGCCTGCACCCCGTGGGAGGAGCTACTCTCGGCGGTCAACAGCTGTCTCAGGATTTGGTTTCAGCATGCCTGATTGGAGTGAGGACTATCACGCCGTCAATCAATTCGAGAGTTAGTGAATCACCGGGACCGACGCCCATTCCTGCAAGCACGTTTGGCGGGAGCTCGACAATAAGATCCCCGGTGTCATCGCCGGAATCTTGGCATCTCACAATCGTCCGTACTGATTCGCTCATGGGAAGTTCGCCTCACTCTCAGCCACTGCTCTACCGTAATCGATATCTTACGCTAGACGGCATGTGATCGGCAGCTATCGGCCAAAAGCGGACGCCTAAAGTTGCGTGCGAAACTAAGGGCGACTCAGACTCCCAGTACGCTCATCCCATTGACTAAGCTTCAATCAGCTGGAACTCACCGCTCCGGTACCTAGCCTCTTTGCAATCATCCTGAATAGACATTAGGAATCTGGACGCTGGGTAGCCGGGCGTAGGGTTGTACGTCAGATATAGCGATTCCCGCGCACGAGTCATTGCCACGTAGAGCCTGGATGCCTCTCGCGATTCCTCATGGGCTTGTATATTTGCCTGGGGCATTACCCCCTCAACCAAACCCATGATGAACACGGTAGCGAACTCGTGCCCTTTCGCGGACTCAATGGTGCTGATTTTAACGTTATCGCTCTCATAGTCGATGTCCTGACGAAGCTCAGCACTTTGTATATCTCTGTTCGTCAGAGCCTGCCGGACCTCCTCTCGTAGTCTATTCTGGGGCGCAATGATGCAGATCTGGCCAGCAGTTTGTCCCATGGCAAGCAGTGATTGGACTTTGTTCGCGACGGCCTCGACTTCATCATTCTGATTCTGGCACTGAATCAACCATGGCTTTTCACCGTGTCGTTTGGCAAAGTCCGGTAGAGATGGGCGGCGGAGATCATCTTCGTCGGTATCCGAGAACTCGAACTTAGAGACCAGGTTGAATGCAGCGGTGAGGATTTCGTGTGTATTCCGGTAGTTCTTTTTGAGGCTAACGCTTCGTCCGACAACATCAATACCAGCTCGTTTGAGTGCAAAGCCCCGTTTGTAGATGCTCTGAGCTCCATCGCCGGCCAGGAATATCCCGTTTTCGACATGGGCCAACACTTCGCCCTCCGGCGTTTTGAGCTTGCTAAGAAGCACGACGTCTAGTTCGGTCAGGTCTTGGACCTCATCGACCAAAACGCTGCGGTACTGGCCAACATTCCCACTTTCTTTAGACATGCGCTCGACAGCTTGGGATACAAGAAGCTCATGATCTTGCTGACGCTTGGATTCAACGCCAGCGGCATAGCGCACTACTACCTTCAAGATCATTTCGCGTGCGGATTTATTGAGCGCTATCGCCCTGCCTCTACGATTGAACAGGCTTGAATCGAGATAGCGCTCAAACTCTGATGGGCACAGGCGACCGCGAACATACTCGAACTCCTCCTTAAGGAAGTTGCGTAGTTCAAGCTCTTGCATTGAGCCCATTGGGGTTTTGGAAAAGCCAGCTTCATCTTTGAGTGTTGCTATAGCGTCTTCCATCAGGACTTGCTGGGCCTCAGGTGCTAAGGGCGCAAAATTGATGCGTACCTGCAATTCGCTAAGCACGTCCCGAGCAAAGGAGTTCATGGTCTTGGTCTGGATGAGTGATTTTTCTGCACCACAAAGCTCATCGACCAGCTTTTCCAAAAGCTTTCTCATGCTTTCCGTAAGCGTCACAAGCACGACAGGCTGATGGTATTTCTTGGCTAGGAAACGAGCTCGATGCACCAGGACTGAGGTTTTTCCGCTTCCCGATACGCCTCGCAGGCGAACGGGTCCCTTATAGTCCCGCTGTACAATTTTTTTCTGTTCTGGGTGCAAGAACAGCATCCAGTCGGAAAATGTTTTTTTCCCGAAAAACTCATCAAGCATGCCTTCGTCGTCGAAGGTAACAAAGTGCTCGGCGTTGGCGATGGAGCGCATTTCCGCCTGAAGGGTATTATCTTCGGATACTACGCTCGCTTCGTCTGCGATAAGTACTCGATGGTTAAGCTCTGCCCAGTCCTTGTTATGAGCCAAGACGAATAGGTCGAAAAGCGTACTAGCTGAATCGTAGTCACCCAGTTCATCCAACTTTACGAGGATGCCATCTGCGTCTTGCTCGAATTGCGCACCAGTTATTCGTTTTGCTAGTGACATTTGATTGTCGTTGCACTTCAGGTTCGACCAATCATCGTCGCTCAAGAATCTAAGGAGAGGAGCTTGGAGCTCGGACTCAGGGCTATCTAAGTCCAAGCGATCGACCGGAACATGGCGGTTACCGTCGTAGGTGGCTGGCATGAAGTTCAGCGTGCCATCCGTTGGGCTTTTTACCCAGGTGTAGTTTCGATGGCTATCCAGCCATCTTTCGGCATCGTCGTGATCCCCAACGAACAGGAATGCCCTGGTTTTTTTCACGCCGTCCACCAGCTGGACAACAAGTCGATAGGCGCCAGGAAGATCGAATTTCTCTACGTTTTTGAGGCGCGACTCGCCATGCTTGGTGCGAGGCAGAGAGCTAATAGAGCCATTTGTTCCTGCTTCGGCCATCGCAGCTCGAACGGCTTGAACGATCTTCTTGTGGCCAGCTTCTTGAAGCGACCTCAGATAGCCGTTGAATTTCTTGGTGTAGATGACTGCTTCCATGATTCTTCCTTGATCTGAGTTGGCTGACGCGGATGAGCGATTTCTGAAGAATGCACTTGGCCTGTTCTTTACTGCAAGCAGCCAGAAGCGGTCACTCACTGCGAGCGGGCAATACTTCGTTTTTCGTAGAGCTAGCCGCGGATACAAGCAGTGACGGAAAACTTCTCTGTCGTTCCATCGGAGCGGTTGACCCAGAAGCACTTGGTGCCGAAGTCGGCGCTTCGAACGCTAAAGTCAATAATGCCACAACCGATTTTCTTGGCAGAATCCGGGTGATTCTCTAGCGCCGCTCGCAAGAAAACTGCGTCGTCAGCGTTGACTCGATCGCCTAAGTCATAACGCCCGAGCATCGCTTTGAGAAACGCAATGGCGTCCCCCCTCCTTTCAAAGTGCAAAGAGCCGAGAGTGATAGGCTTTGCTGGCATAGGTAACCTCTAAGTCGTAGGGTTATTTACTGCGCTGCTTGATCGGGTAGTGCAAGACGCTCGCGCACCTCGCGAATGATAATGGCTGGAATATCCATTGCGTGAAGTTGGCTTGCGCGCTCGTAGGCCCACGCTATGCATTCCTCCTTGTTTAAATCGTCGCGGGCAATTTTCTCGTATAAAGCAACAGCGCTCATGCGGGAGAGACCAAGCTCCATGAGCGAAAGTAGCGTCGTCGACGAAACGCCAAACTCAAGTTGCATTCCGATATCTATGCCATCATCGATTAGGTCTTCACGGCCAATCTCGCGAAGGTGCAAATGCAGCACATCCATATAAGCGGAAAGGTATTTTGGTGCTCTAAACCGAGCGATCTGCTCCACTAACTCCATCGTGCCACGGATGAGCTCAGGCAACTTGAAAGACCTGCCGACCTTTTGGTGCCAATCAATACTGTCACGAATGATCCTGGCCAGCGAGTACCCCTTTAGCCATTTGACGACGATCAACGCATACAGCTTGATACGAGTCCCGGGTGTGAAAGCAAAAAACAAATGCTCGTTGACTCTCTCCATAATTGTTACGAATCGATCATAGCTGTCGTTGCTCGCGACTTCAGCAGGGAGCAGGTTTTCTACATCACCAGGGTAGGCACGAAAAGCTTCGAGAAGATGCTGAAGGCCAATCGCATTCACGCCTGGGTGTCTGGTGGCAAGGTCGACGCTGATTTCGATCTGCTCTGCTAGCCCCCCTAGGGCTTGGTCGAGTTTCGCAATCGATGCAGCGTCATGGCGTTTCGCAAGGCTAGCCGCTGATATGGAGCCGAGCCGCATAAAAGTGGTGAGCAAATAGGCTCCAACCTGCTCGAACTTATCCTTGTCCTCAATACTGGAGAGATCCGATAGTCCACGTTTAGAGAGATAGTCCGCCATGCCGTCCCCAAGATCGAGAACTGCGTCACTTTCGCGCTTAATGGGATAGCGTGCGCGACCAGGAACCCCGGTCGGCCAAGCCTGCTTGTCTTCCGGATCGATGCAGATGATGTTTCCTTGGAATTCATCACCCCATCTCCCTGCGCGACCAGCCAAGTTCCAGAAGTCGTGCGGCTCCATCGGATGGCCTTTCCCTTTACGCGGTCCGCGCACCACAATTGTCCGACAGGACAGATTCACGCCCTCGATCAAAGTGGAGGTGCATACCAGGAAACGTATCTTACCTAACCGAAATAACCGCTCTATCTCTAAACGGAGCAGTGACGGCATGTTGCCGTAGTGGAACGCTACCCCGAGCTCCACAAGCGGTGCTAACCGGAAGTCCTGATGCACGCCCTTTCGAGCGAGTTCAGCGAGCTGTGAAAGCTCCAGATCAATACATTCAGGTTTGGGCAAAAGCTGGCTGATCAAGTCAGCAACTTCTTCCGCTTCTCCTGCTCCATTTGCGTAGACAAGGGTTCCACCTCTTTCTCCGGCAGCTGCTGCGATGAATGCGAGGCGCTTCTTAAGTCCGGCTGGTGTACTCGCGAGCTGAAGAATCCCTATTGGAAGTTCTGCGCCTTGCTGTCGTAGCGTAATCGCCCAAAGCTTCGATTTTCGCGGCACTTGGGTCGCGACCATTAGATTCTGAAGAACCGGAGATGAATCGCTATCGACAGCGATGGTCTGCACACCATCGGGGGCGTCCGAGAGTAACTCTTCCGGATTTTGGGTTGCAGGGCTGATGAAAACGGCTTTCAGCTTTGGATTGGCGCGAGTGGCACGCTCTATTGCGTCCTGCAAAATCACGCCGCGCTGGTTGTCACCGATCTTGTGCGCCTCGTCCACGATTAGCAGATCTACCGAAAGCACATCGCTGAGCAAGTTGGCGAGAAGGTGCAGCCGCTCTTGCGTAAAGACGAGAATCACTCGTGCGCCACCCGCCCGCGCAGCTTTATATTTATCGGTGAGGGGAAGGGACGAAACCTCGACTAGTTCGACATTACCGAGGAGCTCCTTAAGATTGGTCTCGATTTCGGAGACAAGCGCGCGGGTCGGAGCGAGATAAACAACCACCCGGCTCTCACCCGCTATTACTTGGTCGATCAACCACTGAAGCACAAGAAACGTCTTACCTGAAGCAGTCGGTGCTGATGCTGATAGCCAGTTATCGCCAGTCGCATTGGTCCAGAAGCGCTGCTGAAAATCGTTTACTTGAAGCCAAGTCCCGCTCGATTGCACCAGGATGGAACGATCTATCTCACGACGCTGAGCCTCAAGACGCAACGCAATACCAAGCCGCGTATCGAGATCAGCTTCCACCAACTCTCGATCAGTGGCTAATGTAATTGCCCGAAAGTTGGAAAGCTTGCCCATCAGGACGGCACCAGCGTCCTTGAATGCTTGATCATCTGTCAAAGAAATTGCAGCGGTTGCGACTCGAAGAGCGGCTTCTTGATCGCCCCTTTGATCGGATCGCGCGAGAATACTGCCGGCGAGCAACAATCTGGGCCAGTCAATTGACGTTGGGGACTGTATCGAGGTATCTGCTGACAGATTGTCGAGTTCATTACGTACTGTGAGTTGAGTGATCGTATCGAGATCGCATCGAACGCCTTCTTGGAGAAGCCACGATTGTAGGTCGGCGAGGCTCATTACTCCTTGACCCCCATTGCCTTTAGGAATGCAGCGCGGAAACCTTCGGCCGACGGCAGAGGGACGCAAAATAACTCGATTTCTATCTGTTCGAGCCTCTCCAATTTCAGCCGTTCGCCAATACGATCCCTCCAACCGCTAAGTGCAGTGCGGGACGCCTCGACGATCTCCTCAGCAACCGCCTTCGCCTCGTCTTTCGGATAGAACGGTGCATCGAAGCCTACAAGGGCCAAGCCGCAATATTGAACCCGCTTCGACATGACCGATGACTTGTCAAAATACTTCTTGAGTGCATCTGTGAGTGCTGGATTGCTAAGGTCGGCCTTATCGCTAAGGAGCATCAAATCGCGCTCCCGCCCTGCATCCTCGTGCTCGGGCTCGATCAAAAAGGGGGAGAGAGAATTGAGACAGTCGCGAATCGCAGCGCTCGCATCCGCGTAAACTTTTGATTCGCCCCAGTAAAGCTTTAAAATGCCCTCTGATGTCACCCCCGCGTACACCCCATCCGCGCCGTGATAGTGCATACGTGTGTCCGTCTTGAGGTCCATCTTGCAAAGAATCTGTGGCAGCTTGAGAAAGCGCTCCGCCAGCAGGAACAGCAGCATCTCTCCGCCCTCACCGGTGTTCGCCAAATCAGTAAACGAGCGCTTGGCACGCTCTATTAGCTCAGCGACTGCCTCGGTGCTGTTGAATCTGTTGTCCCGCGCTTTTGCGTCGGCGAGCTTCGAGCGCGGGATCGCATAATCTACGACGGCATTCCGCATGAACTCTGCCAGTCGATGAGTTTGAACACGGCCATTTCCATCAACTGATAGGCAGTGGCAGTGAATCTTGACTAAATGCCCATCAATGGGCACGTCACGCTCTACGAGCGTCAGGTGAACCTCAAGTGCTTCTGGGTTCCCCGTCAGAGCAGCTTCGAGATCGGCAGGGGTGATGATCGACAAACGGCCTCCATTCCATATCGTCCGCCCATCTGCCTTCAGATGGCACAACGAGATCACAATGTAACCGGCTTCACTACTGTAGTGAATAGGGCAAGCCACTGTAGGGACTCTCAAATGACCGCTAATGGCCGGTTAGCGCTTTTTGCCATTAAGGGTCATGGTTATCCTCCATAACGTGGAGGACAAGCCATGAACACCAGTGTTGCTCGTGAACCCTGGAATAAAGGCAAGCTAGTCGGGCAGAAAGCGCCGCTTCGACTCAGAGATATTTGGTCTATTCGAGTAAGGCTCCAAATTGCTGAGAAAACTCGAGATCTAGCTCTTTTCAATTTGGCAATCGACAGCAAGTTAAGGGCCTGTGATTTGACGAAGCTCCGTGTGCGCGACATCGCCCATGGTGCACAAGTATCGTCTCGGGCAATTGTGATGCAGCAGAAAACTCATCGACCAGTCCAGTTCGAAATCACCGAACAAACCCGGACGACTCTAGAAGCCTGGATACATAAGGCCGAACTGCGAAGTGAGGATTTCCTTTTTCCGAGCAGATTGCACGCCTCAGCCCACCTTTCCATCAGACAATACGCTCGAATCGTCAAAGCCTGGGTAATATCCATTGATCTTGATCCGGCCATGTACGGCACCCACACGCTAAGGCGCACCAAGGCTTCACTGATCTACCGTAGGACGAAGAACCTCAGGGCCGTTCAGCTTCTACTGGGCCACACGAAGTTGGAAAGCACGGTCCGGTATTTAGTAATCGAAGTGGACGACGCTCTTGATATGGCAGAACAGACCGAAGTCTGACCAGCGATAGCGCCGGCTTAAACCAGACCGGCGCTATCGGCCAGAAGCGGACGGTTCCGCAGAGCTAAGCAGACTTGTTTTGTAGCTTGGTGGTGTCTAAAAAACCATAGCAATCCACATCATCAGACTGCTCCTGACGACAGAATAGAGCCCCGCGCGGGCTTCACTCTATCCATATAGGGAGGCTTTGCCTCCAGGCAGACGGATTCAAGCCTTCTAGCATTAAGGCAAAGACCGGATCCCGGTGAATACGATCCGGCATACCTCGTCTGCCAAAGCCATCTCGCTCTCTCTCGTTCTGCCCTCAACCCAGCTGGATATCCAGAAAAAAGCGCCCGGCGAGAGTGTGATGATATTCTCATCAATGTCCGAGTGGAGTCCGGCCGCTATTGCGGTAGCTCTGACATCTGACATCTTTTCCGCGATTGAGGTGGCACGGCTTACGTGTGATTTCGACAGATTTGATATGCTGCCCTGCAACGTAAGCGGAGGCGACCGGGTCATTTGCGCTTGACAGTTCAAATGAAGGGACGCCAGCAGCTGTTCCAGAGGGTTTCCAGAGCTATTTATTGCAATGTCCGCAATGCTGTCGTACTGCTCGAATGCTTGAAGGAAACAAGCCTTGACGAGAGCCTTCTTGTCTTTGAAATAATGATAGACCGCGCCCTTAGTCGCGCCCAACTGATCCGCAATATCATCAAACGTAGTGGCTTCTATGCCTTTCTTATTGAAAAGCAGCGAGGCGGCACCTACGAGCTGATAGCGCTTCTCCTTCTGAAGACTTTCCGGGTCGAAGGCCTTGAAAGGTCTTGGCGACAAATCAACCCACTGCTGTTGGAATGAAACCGAAAATTCCCGATCGGTACTAACGCCCTCCAGCACTGCTTGCTTAATCGCGTCTGCAGCTATCTGGTAGTGACAGTCTAATGCTTGCTGGTCTAATGCAGCCCAGCGATACCAGAGCTGCGCCCAACTGAGCAGCCCTTGAATAACCTGAGCGCCAATGGCTACGTTAAATGGCCTCAGCTGTTTTGAGCTGATCCCCTCCTCAAGAATCGACTCAAGCAACCCCACATTCTGGTCGATTATTTCCGCTAACTCAGACCTCTGAGCGCTGGGCAGTATGTCCAGATCAGTCAGTACTGCGCGTTCTGCATTTGGGCCCAGCAGAGTTCTATCGATGTAGGCGCCCAATCTCTCAGCAGCACCGCCTTTTACTGATAACGCGAAATTCAAGTCTTCCGCATTGTTTTTACACGCAAACAGGTAGCAAGCATGTATCAGCGCTACTCGATCCTTGAAGTAATAGTACAGCGCATTTCTGGTCAGCCCCACGAGCTGGGACAGTTTGCTCAACCTGATCGCCGTTGCACCCTGCTCGTTCATTTGGCGAGAGGCTACAATGATGATTTCTCGTCGCTTAAGATCTTTCTTTTTTTCAGGTTGACCCATCGTAGAGCGCACACAAGACAATTTGGGAAGAATGGCTCGCAGTATACCGAAGCCTGCATTATGGGGCGCTTTATACATGCAACGAGTCAGACTATTTTCCACCGCCCTCTGCGCTCACTTCACGTAAAGTCTGAGCGCAGAGGGATCGATCTCAATTACCCATTCGTCTCAAGGAGCTCGGTTCGAAGTCGCTCGCGCGCGCTCTCTCGTTGAATTTCCAGGGCTCCTGTTCTTCATTGGCAAGGCCAGATACAAGATATGCGCCGCTTAAGAGGTCATGCCAAAGACTGGCCGCGTACCATGGGAAATTCGCATCGTAATACTGGATGATCGGATGCAGTGCGACGCGCCACAGCTCGCCTCGTGAGTCATACACATCACTTGAGACCACGCTCCAAGAGTCCTCGTCCAGGAAGAAGGTTCGTTTTTGGTACATATGACGCTCTCCCTCCCGAACCGTGGCCTGAACGACCCACACTCGGTGCAGCTCGTAGCGCATATAGCTGGAATTCAGCGTGCCCTGCTGAAGTAGCTCGCTGTAAGACACGTCTTTTGATTTCAGATCGTAGGCGTTGTAGGGAACATACATTTCCTTTTTCCCCAGCAATTGCCAGTCGTAACGATCCGGTGCGCCATTGTAACCATCGTACTCGTCGTTAGTGATCAACCCATCCGAGCCCTCAATCGGAGCATCGTAGGCAATGATCGGCGCGCGCCTTACTCGCCGCTGGCCTTCACTGTAGATCCAGGCGGATCTTGGTTCTTTTGTCTGGTCAACTGGCTCATGAACAAGAGTGATGTTCCCCGTAAGAGATGCTGGCGAAAGTATCTTGCCGATAAAACTGTACAGATGGTTTTCACGGTGCTTATCCATGTTGCGGTCGAACACCCGACGTTCGTATCCGCGCACTAACGTGTAGGAACCATTGGCCCTGACCGGAGTTTGGATGAAGCTGCGTTCACCCCCCCCACCCAAGTATCGAACATTGTGGTTCCAGATTGCTTCCAGGCCGTTTTCAGGTATCGGGAACGGAGTAGTCGAGCCATTAAGGTTTTCCAGGCCATACCCACTAAGCTTGACGGAGGTAGCCTGAGCTCTCACTTGGGCCTCCACCGCTTCAGGGAGCGCGGCGGTCCTGTGCGTCTGGTAAACCGGCATACTGAACTGAGGATATCGTGTAAGCAGCGCCTGCATACCCGGCGTCAGGTTATCCCGGTACTGGTCCATATTCGCAGCTGTAATTGTGAATAGGGGCTGCTCGTCGGCAAAAGGATTAACGTACCCCTGCCCCGGACTCCAGTTCTCTGGTGGTGTCGCAAGCCCACCAGTGTAAGCGGGAATGCTGCCGGAACTGTTGCCGGCAACTTCACCACCAATCGGCGTCAAGTCCTGACCTAGGCGGGCAGCCTGTTCTGGAGTAATGGCGGCAATACACTGGGGCGCCAGTGAGAGCGCAAGAGTTGCCGAGAGCGCTGCAGCGATGCGCGCTGCATGGAACGATGTGCTGATCATTGATTTTTTCTCGTTTTGTTTTTGTTCACGAATCAAAAGCTGTAGCTGTAGCTAGCGCCGTAATAGTCACGATCACGCAGCGCGTCGTAGTCTGCGTCATTGCTGAATCGCACGTAGCTCAGGTCAACTTTGTGTTTTCTGTTGTAGTCAAAGCCAATGCCGACTGAGGTCGTGAGCCGACCCTTGTTGAACTGGCCGTCCGGTGAGACGCCATCAACGTCGTGACTGAGAAAACCGTAAGGTGAGACTTTTATGCCGCTGCCTAGGACGTTGGCATAATCAAGCTGAGCGCGGACGCGATACCCCCATGCGAAATCGGTGACATACCCATCGTTTTTGCAACCGGTTGGGTGCGTGTTGGTGCCGCCGGCGGAACTGCAGGTGTTGCCCAAGTCTGAGCCATTGGAACCAACCCCGTAAATGAAGCCCCGACCGTAACGTACGCCGTCCGGATCTTGGGGAACGTTATTCCACTGCATTCCAACCTCACCGATCACGGTGAGCGATTCTGCGCCAAGCACGTTGGAGTAAAGGTTCAACCCGTTTACAAGCAGCTGTGTCTGCTCAAAGCGATCCCAAGCAGCATAGACCTGCTGAGGCGACTGCCCGGTCAGCATGAGTTCTTGCAAATGACCAAGCGGGCCTGCGCCAGAAAGAATGCCATTAAGCAGATCCGCACCGTTCTGCTGCACTGGCTGGTTTGGCGAGTAGCTGAGCTCGGCGCCGATCGACCAGGTATCGATGACGGTCGTGTAGCTGAGCCCGAACAGACGTATATCCTCCGGGTATTCCCATGACGATCCTACGCCGCCAAACAAGGGCGGATTAGCGTTCGGGAATGCGGGGATTGGAGCTGGCTGGCCGTTGGGGACCCCGACAAAAGGAACGCGTGAGTGATAATTCAGGTAGTACAGGCCTAGCTCGCCGTCGAGCGCGTCAACAGGGACTCGCAGTGCAACGCCCCATTGCCCGCTGTCGCTGGGCGATTTGCCTTTGTAGGCAGGCACATAACCGCCGGCATTAAGCGAATCGGGGGAGCTGATGCCCGGGATGATCAGGCCTGCTACGTTGCAACCACCAAGAGATTGGCCGATGACACCTTCGGTTTGAGCCCAGTAATTGCCACACCCTTCTACCGGAGTGCTTTCATATTTAAGCTGATAAAAAGCTTCAAGTGAGATGCCGTTGTCGAAACCGGCATTCATGTATGCCATCCAGACGGGAAGAAGAGCTTCCTTGATCTCAGTACCCGGACGACGCAGCGCAGGCACGTCCAGCGGGTTGACCTGGTTAACCCCCTGAACAAAGACACTCTCCCCCCAGTTGACAACCTGACGCCCCAAGCGAGCCGTGACCGGGTTGTCGTTTAGATAGAACGTGCTGTACACATAGGCATCCAGCAGATAGATCCCCTTGTACTTTTGCAGGTCCTCAAAGCCATCGTCATTCAGACGACGCGGACGATAGCCGTTGGAGACACTCCCGAAGTTAACATCCTCATTTTCTAGCGTGTAGTCATACCAGCCTTTAAGGCGCACGAAGGCGCCAAGGTCGCCGTTGCGAATTGACAGATCAGTTACGAACTTGGCGATTGTCGAGAATCGGTCACCTTTGTCGTAGTTAAGGTTCCCGCTGTCGATCTTGTCTCCAAGCCCGCTGGGCTTGCCGACTAATGCGCCGTTGGCGGCACTGTATAGCTCGTTGTCCTGATCTTCAGCGCGCCACTGTGTTCCCACAGAGATGTTGGTGTTCCACTGCCCGCTCCACCCATTATCAAGCTCATAAGCCATCGCATCTGCTTGACTTGAGATGCTCAGACCCACGGCGATAGACAGCGGTGTAAGGTAGAGAAATGCACATTTGTTCTTATTGTTCATGACGCCTCCTGGCTAGGTTCCGGCAATCGACACTCGCGATGCCGTTTGTTGTTATTCCGCCTTGCTTTGTGCGAGCGATCGACTTACGCCGACCGCTCAGGTGGTGTTCAGTGTCTGTTCAGGTCTTGATAGAGGGCAGATATCAATGCAGAAGCGCGTGGCTCGCCCACCAGTACTGTGCCCATACGGTTCATGGTGTAGGCACAGCTGACTGCTTTATCCCTGTCGGCGAATGCGAACGAGCCGCCCCAGCCAGAGTGACCGAAGGCCGAGGGATTTGGACCATAGATTCCCAGCGTATTCATCAGGAAACCGCAGGCCCACTGAGATTCCATACCCATTACGAGGTCGATTGCTTTGTCGGTTTGAGGCGTTATCGCCTGCTCGAGAACCTTTTCGCCAAGCAACGTGGCAGATCCCAAGGTACCGTCTGTTGCCAGTGCGCCGTAGAGCAGTGCCAGCGATTCTGCGGTAGCGAAGCCATTTGCTGATGCATTGTCTGCGGCCCGCCAAGCTTGCGTGTTGGCAATATCCGGCGACATCAACGGATTCATTAGTGCCGCTTTCTGAGCATCCGTAAGCTCTGTTGCGTAGTTGCTGGTGCTCATGTCGGCTGGAGCGACTACGTCAGACGCTTGGCCGCTCAATCGCTCCGGCAACCCAATGTGGATGTCCAGTCCAAAGCGCGCAGCCAGCTCTTGCTCAACAAACTCCTTGAGTGAGCGGCCATCTACACGGCGGAACAACGCACTTAGCAAGATCCCGATGGTAAGAGCGTGGTAACCGTGCTCGGAGCCCGGAGTCCAGAACGGCGTCATCTCGCTGAGTTCTGAGGCTGCTCCATCGAGATCGTAAAAGTGTTCTGGAGACACCGGCTGCCGAAACCCGCACAGACCCGCCTGATGAGACAGGAGTGAGGCAAGAGTTACAGCGCGCTTGTCTTTTTCTGCGAACGCTGGCCAGAACTCTGCGAGCGGCGTATCGAAACCGATCTTCTCTCGCTCCACCAGCATCCCCGCACATACTGCCGCAACACCTTTAGTGGTGGACCAAACATTGACCAACGTGTCTTTCTGCCACTGCTCTGATGTTGTTTCGCCGGCGGCGCCTGCATCGTGTTTATAGCCCCCCCAGAAAGAGGCTACTAGACGATTGTTCTGTGTTACCGCAACAGATGCGCCAACCTCACCGCGATCGATGAAATTCTCTTCAAACGCCTCACGCAACGCGGGGAACTGTTCATGACCAACCCCGCCAATTCTTATCTCTTCCTTCATTTTTTAAGCCTTTCCAAACGTTAATTGTTGTAATTTTACTTTTTGGTATGCAGAAAGGTATTTTTGTTTTATTTTGTTGTCAATCATTTTTCGACGATTTGGTATGCTTCCTGTGCGGCGAAGTTCATCAGGCTTACGGGTCGGAAGGGGATTCAGAAGGGTGTGGTGCTTTTAGCTTGCGAAACTGGATAAAAAGCAGATCAAGATCCGGACAGCAGCGATGGCGGGTGCGATATCGACCTGCGCCGTTTCGCTGCGTGGAGGCCAGCGTATTAGAAGGCCATGGCCACCGTGTAAACCACCGCGGCGTCACCGCCTAGCCTGGTGTATACTTCCTCAGTCTACTCTGGCTGCACACTTGTGGCTCTGAACGATTCAG
The DNA here is from genome assembly GCF_900105655.1 of Halopseudomonas salegens. Taxonomy (NCBI): domain Bacteria; kingdom Pseudomonadati; phylum Pseudomonadota; class Gammaproteobacteria; order Pseudomonadales; family Pseudomonadaceae; genus Halopseudomonas; species Halopseudomonas salegens. The sequence continues at coordinate 333,857 of NZ_LT629787.1, read as the reverse complement.
CGGCATAGCAAGAGATAGGGGTTCTGCCCCGTTTCCGTGGGCGGCCCAGAAAAAGGAACCGCTTGTTTATAGAATAGACCGTCCGCTTCTGGCCGATAGCAGCCTTAACCGCTGGACTGATAGCGCGTCCCGTGCGGCCACTCTCACCGATGCTAGTATCGAGCGCGACTCTCTCCGGCCATTTCACCGCAGAAAATCACACTAGACGCTCGGGAAAAAAGAAAACAGAGCCGATTGGAAACCTGAGACGAGATCACACACGCCTTAGTGGGCAGTAGTTTCAGAAATGATGTGCGGTTCATGCCGGTCATGGGTAGTCCCGACGTTCGAGAATATCGGCAAGCAGCCGGGCATCTTCAAGCGCGTGATGGGGAGGTTCAGCGCCATCGTACGAAAACTCAAGATCGCTGCTGATTCGACCAGCCTTGACGTTACCTGGCAGGCCTTCCGGACCGGCCAGCCACAACAGTAGAGGCCAATCCCAGGTGGGTGCGTCGCAGATGATTTCGACCGGGCCAAGGCCCCTAACAAAATCCAGCAGCCGCATACGTGCCTGTACCGTGTCGCGCCCGTGAACTTTCAGATCGAGCTGCGGTATCACGATCTCTTTCACGAAATCCGAACAATCGCATTCTTCCCACGCGTCCGTCAGCTCCACATAGAACTCAGGGCCGCTGGGGACTACTAACGCCAGGCTGATCAGCTTGTAGATATATGAGTTCAGAACCGTGAACTCTGTGTCCAGATAGGCGCGGATCATTTCAATCTCCGGCTTACTGCCAAAAAGTGGGTGGTGCTTTTCTCTATGCTTCTCGTACTAGAAAAAACGCCACTCTCCGACCTCCTCAAAACCCGGGCCATCAGTGGTAAGTCGGCTTCGGTAACGACCGGATAGTGTTTATCAGTACGGCCTCGTCAGCTTCGCGCATGACACAGACGTACAAGCTGTTGCGCGTGTTCAGCACCAGAAAACCGTCATGCAGAATAAAACTCGCTATGGGAGAGGTGCGAATAGTATGGCCGTCGGCAAACCTGTTTGTGACCGGATCTGCTTTGAGGTGGTGATATATCGTGCCAAAGGCCACCATGCCAACAATAATAGGATGTAGCAGATACCCTGTCACAGCGAAAGGAAAGACAGTATCCCGCGCTTTTTTTAACACCTGCTCTTCTGACCGCAACAAGTCATAACTCATCTAGCCCTACTCTCAGATCGGAGTATTTTTACGCACCTTCGATGGCTATGGAGAGCCAAGTGTCGTCAACGCGACGATACGACGACATAACGCAAGGTGCAGCTGGAGAGAGAACCGCCCGAAGGCGGTTTTCAAAGCCACCCGGAGGGTGGTGAAGGATTACAGCTCGGCCACTAGAGCACCGTTTTCTTTCTAAGCCACCCGGCGGGTGGTGAAGGACTAAAGCTCGGTCACTGGAGCACCGATTTCTTTCTAAGCCACCCGGTGGGTGGTGAAGGACTACAGCTCGGCCACTAGAGCACCGATTTCTTTCTAAGCCACCCGGTGGGTGGTGAAGACACTTGCTCACTCAACTAAGCAATTGCAACAATTCCGATAGTAGAGATGAGAAATAGCCGCGTCAACATTTTTTCTATATTTTTCAATGGTTTGGTATACTCAGTATACCAGAAGAAATACTGCCCACCTGTGAGCTGCAGCAGTACCATACGCAAAGATCTATAGTCCTCGGCCAGCCACAGAAATGCCTTTGTCTGATCGCTGGGTCTCAATTAACTGGTGGGCTGGGTACAGCCCGCTGAACCACCCCAAGAGTTTCCGCAGCAAACCCTTAGACCCCATCCGCACCCAGCGACTGCTCAATCGCTTCAGCCAAGTCACGAAGTGCATCCGCAAGCCGGCTGTCCTCGCGAGCATCACCGGTGGCGGGCTCGAAGCTCTTCGCGTGACGAAGCAACGCTTCAGCGTCATTTGTATTCAAATCCAGTCGGATCATGGCGTCGGCTTCCTCGGATACGGACAGAGATACTGTCCATGCTGGCAGTAGGCAGAATTATCTAACCCGGAAAATAGTTTGGTCAAACTCCTACCCCAAACCTACCCCAAACCAATTTTTGGCCAAAAAAAAGACCTGCCTTTTCAGGCAAGTCTTTGATTTTTATGGTGCCGGCACCAAGAGTCGAACTCGGGACCTACTGATTACAAGTCAGTTGCTCTACCAACTGAGCTATACCGGCACGGGGTCGCATTATATAGAGGTTAGCTTCCGTGTAAAGAGATGAGCGCCTGCACAGGCAAAATTTTCTGCTTGTGCATAATTTCGGGATAACGACGGGTTGTGCATTATTTCTATCACAACACTTGACAAAGACACCCCAACCGCTTGTTTTGCAAAAGATATCCAAGCTGATTCTTTTTTGATCTATCGGCTGAACACCTTGATTTATATGGCTCTGACACACTTGCACATAAGTCATCAACATATTTATCCACAGCAAGGGTGGATAACCCACAACGGCTTCAACCTGTGCATAACTCTGTGCGTAACGGGTAGACAAGATGGGTATGGCCTGTTGGTCAACGCTCGGCAATCAGCAACAGATTGCGCGGTGTAAGGGTCTCGGGGCAGAACTGACCCAATTGTACGCTGTAACCAGACTGCTCAAGCCAGAGCAAACGGTCGAGCATCAGCCAGATTTCCAGCGGGCGACGAAAGACTGCGCGCAGCAATTCCAGATTGCGTACTTCCGCCAGCCGCTGCCAACCAGCGTGTTCCAGCATCGTCCAGTCTGCTGGTGGTAACAGGTCGAGTTGATGATGCCGGGCCAAGCCCTGGCAGAAGTCGGCGAAGCTTTGCTGCAAGGCGCTTTGGGGCCGCGACGGGGTTGGCAGGTAATCATCGATACCACGTGCTTCCCGTTGCCAGAGATCAAAGCCCAGTCGCCAGGCCATGCTCTGATCGCGCAGACGGCGATCACGTCGCCCGGCGGTGACCGCAGCTTGCAGCGGAAGAGCCAGGTCCTCACGCGTCAGCTGCAAGCTTGCCTGCCGTGCAATGTCGGACAAGGGCTGATAATGCTCAGTCCGGATACGGTTATAACAGCAAGGTGATAATGCCAGTTGGCGGCAACCCTGTTCGGCTACTTGCTGCAACAGGGTGGTATGCAGGTCACCACAGGCATGCAGCGCGACCACCGTGTGTTGTGGTTTCAGATAGCACCAGGCCGATGGTTGCAGTACGTCCTGGCAATGGTGTTCGGCTGACAGCTGCAGACTGCGGCTCAGTTCTGCGCCAGCAGCAACCAGGGCCAGATCATGCTCGAGGCAAGTCAGTGGCAAGTCACCTTGCCAGGCGAGTAAACGCCCGAGATGACCCTTGCCGGCACACCAGTCCAATATATGCTTGCCGGGCTGTTGCCAATGGTTTTGCGCCGCAGCCGCAAATGTCTGGATTTGCTGCCACTTGCGTCCGGGAATATGCCGTTCCAGTAATTCAGGCCAGGTGTCGCCAGGTACCGGCGACCAATCGGGTACTGCACTCAGACGCGCAGCCGTTGCGAGCAATTCCGGCAAGGGCGCCGGTGCATCCGGCAGCGCCAAGGAAGTATGCACTGCCTCGGCATCCGCCAGGCTGCGTTGTCGCAGCCATTGCGCCAGCTCGGGGTAATCGGCTTCCCAGTCGCACTCAAGGCGAGTAAAGGGCTTTTCCCGCCATACCGCCTGATACTGCGCCAGCCAAGTGTCCAGCGCCTGAAAGCGGTCTTGCCATTCCATCAGCGTCGCCGACTGGCATCGACCTTGAGCCAGCGCTCAAGCAGACGGAACAACTGAGTGAAGACCAGGGTAATCGACAGATACATAAGGCCAGCAACCAGATAGAACAACTCGTATTGATAAGTGCGGGAGTTGATGGTCTGTACCGTGCCCATAATGTCCATCAGCGTGATCATGTAGACAACGGCACTGGCCTTGAGCATCAGAATGACTTCGTTGCCGTAAGCCGGCAGACCAATGCGGATGGCGCGCGGCAAAATGATGTGCTGCAATGCCTGCCGGCGTGACATGCCCAGTGCCCTTGCCGCCTCGACTTCACCGGGCGGCACGGCCTGGATTGCCCCGCGCAGGATTTCGGCAATATAGGCGGCAGTATGCAGGGTCATGGTGATCAGCGCACACCAGTATGGCTCGCGCAGGTAATGCCAGACCCAGCTCTCGCGCACGGCGTCGAACTGGGCCAGGCCGTAATAGACCAGGAACAGTTGCAGCAACAAGGGCGTGCCACGAAAGAAAAAGATATAGCCATAGGGCAAGGCGCGGATATACCAGTGGCGCGAGGCACGCGCCAGCCCCAGCGGAATAGCCAGGATCAACCCCACCACCACGGCAATACCGACCAGCTCCAGGGTCATCAGGGCACCTTCCCACAGGTCCGGTGACCAGCGCATGACCATTTCCCAACGCTCGGCCCAGGTCATAGCTCGGTCCTTGTATAACCGCGATTGGCGCGCTTCTCGAACCAATGCAGCGCAGCCATGATGATGACGGTCAGGCCCAGGTAGATCAGAGCCGCAGCAAACAGGAAAGTAAAGGGCTCACGTGTGGCCTGGCCGGCAATCCGCGCCTGGCGCATGAGTTCGTTCAGGGTGATCAGGGAGACCAGCGCGGTATCCTTGAGCAGAATCAGGTAGAGATTGCCCAGCCCCGGCAGCGCCACCCGCCATAGCTGCGGCAGGGTGATACGCCAGAAGATGCGCAAGGATGACAGACCCAGCGCCTGGCCGGCCTCTTTTTGCCCTTGCGGGATACTCAACAAGGCACCACGAAACACTTCGGTCGCGTAGGCACCAAAGCACAGTCCCAGCGCCAGGGTGCCGGCAATAAAGGGACTGAAACTCAGTTGGGGATAACCAAAGTGGCTACCGATCCAGTTTAGAGTGGAGACGGTGCCAAAGTAGGCCACCAGCACCCAGAGGGTTTCCGGCACGCCACGCACCACCGAGGTATAGAATCCACCGACCGTACGCAGATACCAGCGCGAGGAAATTTTCGCGCTGGCACCCAACAGCCCCAGCACCAGGCCGAGTGCCAGCGACGCCAGTGACAGGCGCACCGTCACCCAGGTGCCCTCAAGCAGAGCAGGTCCGAAACCGTGGAGATCTAGCATGGCGTTTCCGTCACGGCCGGGCCCTCAGGACCCGGCCTGATCGATCAATAGATGCTGAAGGGGAAATACTTGGCGTTGATTTCTTCGTAGGTACCGTCTTCAACGATAGCTGCCAGCGCTTCATTCAGACGTTCGCGCAGCGGGTCATCCTTGCGCACGGCAATGCCGATCTTGTCATCATCGAATACCGGCTCGCCCTTGAATTCGAAATTGGCACCCGCATCGCTCTGCAACCATTCGTACTGCACAAAGTTATCCGCCAGCACCCCGTCGATACGCCCGGCACTCATATCCAGATAGGCATTCTCCTGGGTGTCATACAACCGAATACGCACCACGTCGGCCATATTGTCTTCCAGCCACTGACCGGCGATGGTCGCGCGCTGGGCACCGATCGTCTTGCCTTTCAGGCTCTCGGCATCAACTTCAAAGTCCGCTGACTTGGGCGCGACGAACTGCAGCTTGTTGGTGTAGTAAGGGTCGGTAAAGTCGACCGCCTGCTTGCGCTCATCAGTGATCGACATGGAGGCGACCAGAAAATCGAAACGATTGGTGTTCAGCGCCGGAATGATGCCATCCCAGTCCGAAGTCACGATGGTGCATTCGACCTCCATTTCCGCACACAGCGCCTTGGCAATATCGATATCAAACCCGACCACTTCACCATCGCTGTCGACCAGGTTGAAGGGCGGGTAAGCGCCTTCAGTACCAATCCGCAGCGTTTCAGCCATTGCCGGCAGACTCATAAATACCGCAACCGCCCCTGCCAATACCGCCTGTTTGAAGCTTTTCATCGGTAACGCTCCTTACTTGTGACTGGACATGAATTGCTTGCAACGCTCGGACGTCGGCTGGTCGAAGACCTGTTCCGGCGTGCCGATTTCTTCTACAACGCCCTGGTGGAGAAACACCACCTGGCTGGACACTTGACGGGCAAAACCCATCTCGTGAGTAACCAACAGCATAGTCCGGCCTTCATCGGCCAGCTTGCGAATAACGCCAAGCACTTCCTGGACCATTTCCGGGTCCAGTGCCGAGGTAGGCTCATCAAACAGAATGACCCGTGGCTGCATGGCCAGCGTGCGGGCGATGGCCGCTCGCTGCTGCTGGCCACCGGAGAGCTGGGCGGGAAAGGCATGCATCTTGTCGGCAATGCCGACTTTGGTGAGAAAGACTTCAGCGGCGGCGATGGCATCGGCCTTGGACTGACCCAGCACGCGCCGCGGCGCCTCGATGATATTGTCGAGGATGCTCATGTGCGGCCATAGATTGAAGCTCTGGAATACGAAGCCAACCCGAGCCCGCAGACGGTTGACCTGCCTGTTGTCAGCCGCCACCAGTTCACCGCCCTTGCCCGGCTTGAGTTTGAGCTCTTCGCCGGCAACGAAAATCTGGCCTTCATGCGGGTTTTCCAACAGATTGATGCAACGCAGCAAGGTACTTTTGCCCGAACCGGAGGAGCCCAGAATGGAAATCACATCGCCATCGCGGGCCGTCAGGTCGACGCCCTTGAGTACTTCAAGATCGCCGTAGCGTTTGTGTAATTTGCGCACTTCCAGGGCTGGTGGTGTCACGTGTCGTCATCCACAGGGCGCACAGCGCGCCATCAGAAAAAGTCAGGTACAAAGCTCGACAAGCCGACAGTTCCTTCTGCAAGCAATCCGTCACACTCAACCTAGCACAGACCATGCCGATGACCAACTCAACCCTTTCAGTCACGATAAAAGAGCAGCCAATAAAAAACCCGCTGGCATGAACCAGCGGGTTTTTTGAAGGGTGGTGCCCAGAGACGGAATCGAACCGCCGACACGGGGATTTTCAATCCCCTGCTCTACCAACTGAGCTATCTGGGCAACAGGGCCGCTATTAAACGGTTTTGCCTTTTAAGTGTCAAGCGCCTACGGAAATATTTTTATTTTTTAGCCGCTTAGCAACAATCATTCACTTGGTGGAACATAGCCTTCAGCCTGCGCATAGTCTTCGCCGGCGAGGAATTTATCCATTTCCTGCTGGATGAATTTGCGGTCATCCGGGTCCATCATATTCAGCCGGCGCTCGTTGATCAGCATGGTCTGGTGCGCCTGCCACTCATCCCAGGCTTTTTTCGACACATCATTGAAAATGGCTTCGCCCTTGGCACCGGGATAAGGCGGGCGCTCCAGGCCAGGCAGTTCCTGCTTGTATTTACGGCATTGCACCATTCGGCTCATGGCTATCTCCTCTGAATCGGGCGGTCAGTCCTGCGGCACCCGTTGCAACAGTTTCTTCACCGGGGCCGCCAGACCCAACGGGGTCGGTTGCCGCAGGTTATACCAGACCTGACCCGGCTCGGCCACGCCAGTCGCTTCAGTGACGTCAATCAGCAACGGCCGGATATCCAGATGGAAGTGGCTGAAGGTGTGTCGCAGGGGCGTCATGCTCTGCTGCTGGCTGACACGCAAGCCCTGCTCTTGCAGCCAATCGGCCAACTCGGCGTCATCGCTGAATTGCGGCGGGCACCAGAGACCACCCCAGAGCCCGCTATCCGGTCGGCGTTGCAGCCAGATGTTGCCATCCGGATTACGCAGAAAAGGCATCAAACAGGTGCGCACCGGCAATTGCTTGCGCGGTTTTGGTTCCGGGAAGGCGGTTGGCGTACCCAGTGCACGCGCCTCACAGCCACTGCGTAACGGGCACATCAGACAAGCGGGTTTACTCCGCGAACACAGGGTCGCCCCCAGATCCATCATCGCCTGGGTGTAATCGGCAACCCGATCTTCCGGCGTGTAGCGCTCGGCCAGGGTCCACAGCTGCTTTTGTACCGACGTGCTGCCGGTCCAACCAGAAATGGCGTGGTAACGGGCCAGGACCCGCTTGACGTTGCCATCCAGAATCGGCGCGCGCAGCCCCATGCTCAGGCTGGCAATCGCCCCGGCCGTGGAGCGGCCAATTCCCGGCAGCGCCATCAGTTGCTCCAGATCTCGCGGAAAGTCACCCCCATACTCGCTGACGACCTGCTGTGCTGCTCGATGCAGGTTGCGTGCGCGGCTGTAATAGCCCAACCCGGTCCACAGGTGCAGCACCTGATCGGCCGGTGCTGCGGCCAATGCCTGAACGGTCGGTAACTCAGCGATAAAGCGCTGGTAGTAAGGAATCACGGTAGCTACCTGGGTCTGCTGCAGCATGATTTCCGACAGCCAGACCCGGTAGGGGGTTTTGTTCTGTTGCCAGGGCAGATCCTTGCGGCCGTGCTGATCAAACCAGGCCAGCACGGCCGCGCTGAAATCAGCCGCCATCACCGGTTGAGCAGGCCACGAATGGCATCGCGCACGTCGGGTTCACGTTCTTCGTCACCTTCACCCTCAGCATCAACCTCGGTCTCGGTCTCGCTGTCATCCTCAGCATCGTCATCCCGCGAGCCGAACAAACGCTCTTCCAGTTTGCGTTGGGCTTCTCGTCCGAGCAAACGGGCAGCAATCTGGCCCACCCCTTCACTGTCTACACCGCAACTGCTGGCGGCATTATGCAGATAACCACGGCAGCGCAGCGGCCACTCGATACCCTGGTAGCGCTCGTTCACCCGACACGCCGGATCGGGCATTTCCCGGGTGTCGCCCTCCAGCACAAGACCGACCCGATAATCCAGACGCTGGTCGGGCAAGTTGATATCGCCGCGTCCCCGTGCCTCCATGCCCGGCAAAGCGGCACGCATATCGCTGTTGCTGATCACACCGTCGCGAATCGTGAAACTGCCTGACAACTGCTCGAAGACCGTATCTTCTGCCGCAAAAGGCTCACTCAGGCTCTCCCGATTGACCAATGCAATAGCACTACACAGCTGCTCCTCCATATTGATGCCCAGCAAGGCGCCTTCAGCCACATCAAAGCGGGCGTTGCCACCCAGGCTATTCATCCAGCGTTTGATGCTGTTGCCCTGAGCGCGGAGCTCGGTACGGGTATTCAACTGTCCACGCAGCTGCTCGGGAATCTGGTAACCACGCTGCAAGGCCAGGGCATTCATGCCCTCCAGGTTGGCATTGAGACTAATGCTCAGCGGGGTTTGCCGGCTGTCGATCTCGGCCGTCAGGTCAAAGCTGCCCTCGAACATGTCACCTTCCAGGGCCGTGATCTGTACCCGACCATTGCGCGCCACTACCGCCGCCTTGAAGGCGTTTATGCTCTGCCCGGTCAGTTGCACCTGATCCAGCGCCAGCCGGCCATCCACGTCGAGGCTGGCAAGCAGATCCAGTGGCAGCACCGGCTCGTCGCTCCAGGGCTCAGGCGGCTGATCGGAACGGCTGCCACCACGCCCCGCAGACGTGTCTGGGGCTGTCGACTCCGCCGTTGGCGGCAGATAGTCATCCAGGTTCAACTCGGCAGCACGCAAATCAAAGCGCAGCGCCTGGCGGGAAAAATCACTGACACCCAGGTTGCCGCGCAATTCGGTACCATCCAGCTGCAGGCGCAGATCTTCCAGCAACAGGCTGCTGGCGCTGCCATTCAGGTTTGCTGCCAGAGCAATGCGCTTCAATGCATCGGCATTGGCCGTTTCCGGCACGTCCTGCCCCAACGAGCCGAGCAGTGCTCGACCATCAAACTCTGCCACATCGATACGACCACCCAGCCGCACGGCCTCTGCCAGGTTGCTCGCCCTGAACTCACCGCTGGCACGCAGATCATTCAGCGCCAGACGCATCTGCTCAACTTCAGCCACATTGGCAACCCCGTCATAAAGGGCGTCACCCTGCAGACGCATGTCTACCGAGCGCCCGGAAAAGGGCTCGCCGCTGGCGGTTACCTGCAGGTCCAGACCCTGCAATTGATAGCGCTCGCGGCCGGGATCAAAGGTCAGGACAGTGTCCAACCCGAGCCGCATACGCAAGGCGGGGTCTTCCAGCACCAGCAAACCTTCCAGATCAAGGTCAATCGGCTCACCCGGAATCAGTGCACCACTGGTCAGATTGGCATCGCGAATACTCAAACGCTGACCACTTTGCTGGTCCCGGTAATCGATGCCTGCATTGGTGATACGCACACTCTCGACGGCAATATTGAAATCGCCACCTTCCTGCTCCGGTTGTGAACCCTCAGCCGGTTCAGCGTCAGCGGCGCCATCCTCGGTGAAGGATTGCCAGTTACCGCGGCCCTGCTCATCAACCAGCAAATTGATCTGCACGCTGTCGAGGATTACATCACTCATGCGCAACTGACGACGCAGCAGGGGCATGACTTCAACGCCAAGCCCCAGGTTACCGATTTGCGCCAATGGCTGGTCTGGATCATCCAGCGGTGCAACACTCACCTCACTCAACTCGATTCCCAACCAGGGGAACAGAGACCAGCCGATCTCACCGCCCAGGGTCAACTCTACTCTGGCCTGATCACGGGCCGCCTGCTGAATCTGCTCACGGTAATCGTTGGGATCAAACATCTGGGTGAGAAAGAACAGCAGCGCCGCCAGCAGCAACACAATGGCGAGCACAACCAGGCCCAATACCTTGGCAAGTGACTTCATGCAAACTCCTCGAAAACCTGATGCAAAAGAGCATCTTTGATGCATACAACCATAGCAACGGCGATGCAATTAAGGAAAGATTGATTAAACCGGTTCAGTGTTTCAGCTTGATTGGCAAAGCGTGCGCCCTTAATCAGTACTTTCCTTGAGACAGTGCCGCCCCCTGCACAAGTTCCCCAACCCGTTCAGCCAGAGCCAGGCTCGCCGTCAGACCCGGGGACTCGATACCGTACAGATTGATCAGCCCTGGCACCCCCAACTCACGCCCATCCTGCAACTGAAAATCCGCCACCGGCTCACCCGGGGCGCTTAGTTTGGCGCGAACCCCGGCATAGGCCGGGCTCAGCCGCTGTGGCTGGCAATCAGGCCAGTAACGCTGGATAGCGCGGGCAAAATCCTCGCGCAGTTGCTCATCCACCTGATAATCCAGCTGCTCCACATAACGTACATCCGGGCCAAACCGCAGCTGGCCCGCCAGATCCAGTGTGGCGTGTACACCCAGGCCGGCCGTATTGGCTTCCGGCATGGGGTAGATCAGGTGACTGAAGGGGGAACGGCCCTGATAGGAAAAATAGCGGCCCTGACACCAGTGAATGGGTGGAATACTCGAAGAAGGCAAGCCGTCGATACACTGCGCCAGTTGCTGGGCATAGAGCCCGGCACTGTTGATCAGCCACTGGCAGCTCAGCGCAAAGGCTTCACCCACACTCTGACCGTGCAGCTGAAACTGCTGCCCGGTGCGGGTTACCCGCTTAACCCGGGTATTCAACTGTACCGCACCCCCACCCTGCTGCAGTTGTGCTTCAAAGGATTGCAACAAGGCATGACTGTCGACAATCCCGGTCAACGGCGAATGCAGCGCAGCCACACCACGCACGGCCGGCTCAAGGGCATGCAAGCCGTCGGCATCAAGATAGTCCAGATGGACGCCGTTGGCCGCTGCGTTGGACTGCAAACGGCGCAACGCCGGCAGCTCGCCATCGGTAACGGCAACCAACAACTTGCCCACTGCACGATGTGGCACCTGATGCTCGGCGCACCAGGCATAGAGCAGGTCACGCCCGCGCCGGCAGGCCTGCGCCTTGAGCGAACCCGGCGGGTAGTAGAGCCCGGCATGAATCACTTCGCTGTTGCGACTGGAAGCATGCTGGCCGACCCAGGCCTCCTGTTCCAGCACCAGCACCTCATGCCCGACCTGAGCCAGATTGGCGGCGATGGCCAACCCGACCGCACCGGCACCCACCACAACTATTTCAACATCTGCCACCGCAACCCCCTTGCTTCTGGCCCTCGACCCCCGGCTGCACGTATAATGCACGCCCTCGATAGAAATTTCAGCGGAGAACAGCCATGGCCGAGCGCAAGGCCAGCGTCGAACGCAACACTCTGGAAACCCAGATCAAGGTTGAGATCAACCTGGATGGCAGCGGCAAGGCCGATTTCGATATCGGCGTGCCCTTTCTGGAGCACATGCTGGATCAGATCGCCCGTCACGGGCTGATCGACATGCACATCCACTGCCGCGGCGACCTGCACATCGACGATCACCACACCGTGGAAGATGTCGGCATCACATTGGGTCAGGCCTTTGCCAAGGCCGTGGGTGACAAAAAAGGGATCCGTCGTTACGGCCACAGCTATGTGCCGCTGGACGAGGCCCTGTCACGCGTGGTGATCGATTTCTCCGGCCGTCCCGGACTGCATATGGATGTCCCCTACACCCGTGCCAGCGTCGGTGGATTTGATGTCGACCTGTTCATGGAGTTCTTCCAGGGCTTCGTCAACCACTCGCAGACCACCTTGCACATCGACAATCTGAAAGGGGTGAACACCCACCACCAGATTGAAACCGTGTTCAAGGCCTTCGGTCGTGCCCTGCGCATGGCGCTGGAAGCCGATCCGCGCATGGCTGACATGATGCCTTCGACCAAGGGTTGCCTGTAATTCATGAGCAATAATGTAGCCGTTATCGACTATGGCATGGGCAACCTGCACTCGGTGGCCAAGGCTCTCGAACATGTTGGCGCCCTGCGGGTGGAAGTCACCAGCGATCCGGCGACCATTCTGGCCGCCGATCGCGTGGTATTGCCCGGTGTGGGCGCCATTCGCGACTGCGTCAGCGAGCTGCGCCAGCTGGAACTGGACCAGACCGTTCTCGGCCTGGTCGGAGAGCTACCCTTGCTGGGTATTTGCGTAGGCATGCAGATGCTGTTCGAGCACAGCGAAGAAAACAACGGCGTAGATACCCTGGGGCTGTTTCCAGGCCACGTGCGTTTTTTCGGCGACGAGCTGAAAGAAACCGACGGTAGCCGATTGAAGGTCCCGCACATGGGCTGGAACCAGGTTACCCAGACCATTGACCACCCGATCTGGCACCGCATCGAACAGGATGCCCGCTTCTACTTCGTGCACAGCTATTACGCCAGCCCGGAGAAAAGCAATCAGGTAGCTGGTCGTTGCCATTACGGCGTCGATTTTGCCGCCGCCATGATCCGCGACAACGTCTTCGCTACCCAGTTTCACCCGGAGAAAAGCCATACCAACGGCCTGCAGTTGCTGCGCAACTTTCTTGCCTGGGATGGCCGCTGGTAACCCGGATAAACACCGTTAAACCCGCTTGAGGCTGAAGGCTGGAAGACTTACTCCGTGCTCGACCTTTCAGCCTCCAGCCCAAAGCGATGCCAGAGCATCGAGGAACCTGCACCCATGCTGATTATTCCCGCTATTGACCTCAAAGACGGCGCTTGCGTGCGCCTGCGTCAGGGCCTGATGGAGGATGCCACCGTGTTCTCCGACGACCCGGTGGCCATGGCCGCCAAATGGGTTGAAGCCGGTTGCCGTCGCCTGCACCTGGTCGATCTCAATGGCGCCTTTGAGGGCAAGCCGGTGAATGGGGATGCGGTGACCGCCATTGCCAAACGCTACCCTGATTTGCCAATCCAGATTGGTGGCGGTATTCGTTCGCTGGAAACCATCGAGGAATACGTCAAGGCCGGTGTCAGTTACGTCATCATCGGCACCAAGGCGGTCAAGCAGCCCCAGTTCGTGGGCGAAGCCTGCCGTGCCTTTCCCGGCAAGGTGATCGTCGGCCTGGATGCCAAGGATGGTTTTGTTGCCACTGATGGCTGGGCTGAAGTCAGCAGCATTCAGGTCATTGACCTGGCCAAGCGCTTTGAAGCCGATGGCGTATCTGCCATCGTGTACACGGATATCGCCAAAGACGGCATGATGCAGGGCTGTAACGTAGAAGCCACAGCGGCACTGGCGAATGCGACCCGCATTCCGGTCATTGCCTCCGGCGGTATCCACCATATCGGTGACATTCAGACCCTGCTCGACGCCGGTGCACCCGGCATCATGGGCGCCATTACCGGCCGCGCCATTTACGAAGGCACGCTGGATGTGGCGGAAGCGCAGGCGCTGTGCGACCGCCACAGCGGTCGTTGAGGCTGCAGCGATAAACCAAACCAATTAACGCGCACGGAGTTGACCTTATGCCTCTGGCCAAACGCATTATCCCCTGCCTCGACGTTGATAACGGCCGTGTGGTCAAGGGTGTGCAGTTCGAGAATATCCGTGACGCCGGTGACCCGGTCGAGGTTGCCCGCCGCTATAACGAGCAGGGTGCGGACGAGATCACTTTTCTCGACATCACGGCCAGCCATCAGGAACGCGACACCACCCTGCATACGGTGGAGCGCATGGCCAGCGAAGTATTCATACCGCTGACCGTGGGCGGCGGCGTGCGTACCGTCAGTGATATCCGCAACCTGCTCAATGCAGGGGCCGACAAGGTATCCATCAATACCGCCGCGGTATTCAATCCCGAGTTCGTGGGTGAAGCCGCTGACCGCTTCGGCTCACAGTGCATCGTTGTGGCAATTGACGCCAAGCGGGTTTCCGCCCCCGGCGAGCCCGAGCGCTGGGAAATCTTTACCCATGGTGGTCGCAAGCCGACCGGTCTGGATGCCGTGGTCTGGGCGAAGAAGATGGAAGACCTTGGCGCCGGTGAAATCCTGCTTACCAGCATGGATCAGGACGGCGTGAAAAGTGGCTATGACCTTGGCGTAACGCGTGCCATAAGCGATACCCTGCATATCCCGGTCATTGCTTCCGGCGGCGTTGGCAACCTGCAGCACCTGGCAGATGGCGTGCTCCAGGGTGGTGCCGATGCCGTATTGGCCGCCAGCATTTTCCACTTCGGCGAATACAGCATTACCCAGGCCAAGGACTTCATGGCCGCTCAAGGCATCGAGATGCGCCGGTAAGCCGGTTCAGGCAATCCGCCTGCAGGCATCAACAGCAAGTTGAGACGTTTGTTGGCGGCGCCGGAATTCACTCGGACTGATGCCGGTCCAGCGCCGAAAAGCCCGTGTAAAGCTGCTTGGCTCATGAAAACCGAGTTCGTAGGCAATACTGGTCAGCGACTTGCCAGAGTCTTGCAGCAAACGCAGGCTTTCCTCTCGACGCACCTGATCCAGCAACTGCTCGTAGCTGGCGCCCTGCTGTTTCAGCAGCCGCCGCAGATGCCGTGTGCTGATGTTCATTGGCGCGGCTATCTCCACCTCGCTGAGCCGCCCGGTGGACAGCAGGCGCAGCATGGTATGCCTGACCCGTTCAACCAGGTCTGTTCCTGACATGCTCGCCAGCAAATTGCGCAGGGTCCCGGTAATCCCGCTGAGCAATACCGGGGTCGAGTCGGGCAATGGGCAATCCAGCACCTGACGGGGCAACTGCAACGCATACCCGTCGCCCCCCTGCAAACGCAGGCCGGCTATCTGTCGCCTTTCGAACAGGACCTGCTCGGCAGGCAACAGCAGCAATACGTCTTGCCGCGACTGTCCCAGCGACTCGAGCAATCTTGCGCACATCCCCAAAAGTGCCTGCATGTGTTGCGGATGAGGCTGGCCGATCGGCAACAGCCGCAAGCTGGCGCCCTGCGGCCCCATGGTCAGTTCTGCACGGGCCTGAGCGCTGACCAGTTCAAAAAAGCGCGCCAGTGAAGCAAGCGCGGCAGCCACATCGGCACTGGCCGCCGCCGTCAACTCGAGCGCACGCAGAGGCAACGAGGAGAAATTCATGGACAATCCGGCCTGCAGACCAAACCAGTCATCTCCACTGAGTTGCAAGGCTTCCTCCCAAAGCAGGTTGCAACTGCTCTGATCGATGCTGTCGCTCTCCTGCAGGTGCGTCAACAATTTCCTTGCCAACGTGGACTCCAACAGCGTTCGCTGCCGGAGACTCAGCGCCTCGCCAATCAAATCCATCCAGACAGCCTGTTCACGCGGCTGATGTTGTCCTTTCATGATGATCATCTGAACCATGTCTTCCCTGCCTTTTATTAAAGTATTCAGAGTACTCTGCCTTACAGAGTAGATTAATTCCTAATGGCCTTCAAATGCAGGTTGCAAGTGACTGATGTCCGTTCTGGCAGGTATTGAGTGTCCGTCCCGGACAGGCTGCAATCGGGCGGTGTCGGCACACTAGGCAAGCCTGCCGGGAACACCGGCGGTCAGACCAATCATTCAAGGGAGCAGCCCATGACAACAACAAGATCTGCCGCAAGACTCGGCGCCTTGCCACTGGCAATTGCCATGGCCAGCCTGATCGGGCCAGCGCAAGCCGCCAGTTTTCAGCTCGGCGACATGCAAGTGCAGCTGGATTCGCAACTCAGTATCGGGGCCAGCTGGGCGCTCAGCGACGCTGACAATCGTTTCATCCATGTCGACACCATGCGTGATGGCAAGCCCATGGGGGGGCAAGCCACCTCACGCACCTCCGACGACGGTCGGCTGAATTTCGACAAGGGAGACATCTTTTCCAAGGCGTTCAAGGGCGTTCATGATGTGGAGATGCGCTATCGCAATTCCGGTGCCTTCCTGCGCGGCAAATACTGGTACGACTTTGAAACCAAAGATGGCAGTCAACGCTTCTATGACATCAGCGATGATGGCGCAGCGCCGCTGATGAAAGCCTCGGGCGTGGCACTGCTGGACGCCTTTGTTTATCACAACTATTCCATTGGCACCCTGCCTGGCAATCTCCGTGTCGGTCGACAGGTGGTCAACTGGGGTGAAAGCCTGTTTATCAGCAACTCCATCAATAGCGTCAACCCATTGGACGTATCGGCTTTCCGCCGTCCCGGTTCCGAGGTCAAGGAAGCTCTGATTCCGGTAGAGATGCTCTATGTATCTCAGACGCTTAGCGACAATCTGAGCATGGAAGCCTTCTACCAACTCAAGTGGGCCCCCACGGTGACCGACAATTGTGGCACCTTTTTCGGCGCCGACACCGTGGGTAAAGGCTGCGTGGATCGACTGATCGTGGCCGGCATGGACCGCCCGCAAAACGAACTGCAAGCGGACAACATCATCATTAGCCGGGCACGCAAGGATGAGGAGGCGCGTGATGACGGCCAATGGGGCGTTGCCTTCCGCTGGTTTGCCCCGGAACTCAACGATACGGAGTTCGGCCTGTACGCCATGAACTACCATAGCCGCACACCGACCTTCAACGGGGTTGCCGGTCGTTTGCTGCTGGGAGGTGCTGGTATCACCGGGATAGATGGCAGCCTGGGTGCTGCCGGTTACTTCTTCAAATACCCGGAAGATATCCGCCTGTACGGCGTTAGCTTCCAGACCAACGTAGCCGGCATGCCCCTCGCTGGCGAGATCAGCTACCGGCCGAACATGCCCCTGGGTATCGCTACCAGCGACATGAGCCGTACCGCGCTGCAGCTGGGTGACAACACCCATCGCGGGCTGACCGGTCTGGCAACCGGTACCGAGATCCAGGGCTATGAGCGCAAAGAGTTCCTGCAGGCACAGGTCTCATTGATAAAAACCATCGACCGGGTGCTGGGTGCCAGCCGCATGGTAGTGGCCGGCGAAGTTGGCTTCAACCATATCGCCGGATTGAGCAACGCCAACGGCAAGACAAAATTTGGCCGCGACTCGTTGTTTGGCCAAAGCCCATTCGCCGATGGCACCTGTTCATCGCTCGGCAGCAGCCCGAAAGCCGCCAGCTGGTGCGAGAACAACGGTTACATGACCAGCAATTCCTGGGGCTATCGAGTGCGAGCCAACCTGCAATACAGCAACGTATTCCGCGGTGTGAATTTGACCCCGAGCCTGGCCTGGTCACATGACGTCGAGGGTTACAGCCCGAACTTCAACGAGAATGCCAAATCGGTCAGCCTGGGGCTGAATGCGGATTACGCGAACAAATACAACGCCAGTATCAGCTACACCTCGTACTTCGATGGCAAGTACAACACCAACGTTGACCGTGATTTTGCGTCTGTCAGCGTCAGCGTAAGCTTCTAATACTGACCATTGGAGAAAACACTATGCATAAACAAATGACTCTGCTGGGTGCCGGTGGTCTGGCACTGAGCTTGCTCACCACCAGCGTTATGGCGCAGCAACCCGACTTCAGTCGTCTGGGCGGCGATCTGACGCCGGTCGGTGCCGAACGTGCCGGCAATGCGGCAGGTACCATCCCCGAGTGGACCGGTGGCCTGGATAGCGATGCCGGTCAACTGCTGGACGATGGTTTTTCGGCCAACCCCTATGCCGACGAACAGCCCGAGTTTGTGATCACCGCACAAAACTACCAGGACTACAGCGACAACCTGACCCCCGGTCAGATCGCCCTGTTCGAGCGTTATCCGGAAACCTTCCAGATGCCGGTGTATCCGTCGCATCGCAGTATCGGTTATTCGCAGGATGTGTATGACCAGGTCAAGCGTATGGCCGGTCAGGCGCAGCTGGTGAATAACGGTGACGGCATCACCAACTTCCCGCACGGTACCTTTGCCTTCCCGATCCCGCAGAGCGGCGTGGAAGTGGTGTGGAACCACAACACGCGCTATCGCAAGAACGTGCACCGCTACTACATGCAGGCGATGCCGCAGGTAAACGGTTCCTACACCTTGATCAAGCTGGAAGAGGAAGTCGGTTACCCGAACCAGATGCCCGATGTGGATCACGAATCCGTCCCCAACAACCTGCTGTACTTCAAGCAGCGGGTGAATGCGCCGTCGCGTCTGGCGGGTAACGTGCTGCTGGTCCACGATTCACTGGATCAGCTGCAGGAGCCGCGTATGGCGTGGGTATACAATGCGGGTCAGCGCCGTGTTCGTCGCGCTCCGCAGGTGGCCTATGACGGTCCGGGTACAGCGTCGGACGGCATGCGGACCTCGGACAACTTCGCCATGTACAACGGTGCTCCGGATCGTTACGATTGGGAACTGGTTGGCAAGAAGGAAGTCTTCATTCCCTACAACAGCTACAAGCTGACCGAGCCTGACCTGCCGTACGCGGATGTGCTGCAAGCCGGTCATATCAACCCGAAACACACCCGTTTCGAGCTGCATCGCGTGTGGGAAGTGCAGGGTACGATCAAGGATGGTCAACGCCATATTTACGCCCAGCGTAACTTCTTTATGGACGAAGACTCCTGGCTGATCACCCTGGCCGATCACTACGACGGTCGTGGCACCCTGTGGCGCGTAGGTGAAGGTCACATTTCCCACAACTATCGGGAAAAGATTCCGGGTTATTCGATTGAAACCCTGTATGACCTGATCGCGGGTCGTTACATCGCTCTGGGTATGTACACCGAAGAGCGTGCGGCGCCGAACTTTGACTACACGCCGAACTACAACCAGTTCACACCGGCCGCATTGCGGGCATCCGGGGTGCGCTGAGCTCCAGTGTTTGCTGCGTTGGACTTTTTGGGCATCTGCGGATGCCCTTTTTTTGGTGTATTCCAGAACACAGAATTAACAGCGGTTTACCGGCAACGCCACGACGCCGCCAGTCGTTTTCAGTGGGCAAGCAGCGCTGTCACCGGCACCAGCGTCACTCCTTCGCGCGCGGCAAGCCCCGGCAATGCCCGCTCAAGAAAAGCCAGCGTAGCGGCATGCGGGTGCCCGACGACAATGGCTCGACCTTGCTGCCGGGCCAATTCCAGCGCCACGGCAAAGGAGTCTGCAACCGCATCCGCATCCCGCACATGATCAAGAAATACCTGACGCGAGGCATGTGGCACCCCGGCTGCAGCGGCTGCAAAAGCCGCCTGGGTTTCCGCCGTGGTGCGACTATCGAGAAAGAACAAATTCTCGCGCTGCGCAACCGCCATAAGCTGATCCATGGCCACCCGGTCAGCCGTCAGCAAGCTGCCCATATGGTTATTGATGCCACTGACGCCAGGCAGTTCGGCCAGGTTGCTCAACAGAATATCGGCATAGCCCTCAATGGGGGTATCCCGATACAAGCCGCCAGGCCCAAGCGGTAAACCCGCGCCGTTTTCCATAGGCTGGTGCAGCATGACAATCTGTCCGGCCGCACTGGCTTCGCGCGCCAGCCGCCGGGCAAAAGGAGTCTGGGGCAAAATGGCCAGAGCGACCGGGCCGGGCAAGTCGATAATCCGTCGCCCCTGCGTGTAGCTGTGCCCCAGATCGTCAATCACAATTGCCAGCAATGGGCGGTCAGGCAACGCCGTCACCTGATCGTCTGCCGGCATGGCGGGTGCCGACTCGACCGACGCAGCATCCGTTACAGGTTCAGGTTCAGGTTCAGGTTCAGGTTCAGGTTCAGGCAAGGCTGGCAGAGTTTCCGGATGCAGCAACCAGTCCGGTGGCCCTTCAGCCGGCTCTGCCTCGGCGACTGGATGAGTGGCAGCCGGTTGTTCCGGCGCCTGTCCACTGGCGGTCTCGGGCTCGGGCTGCTCGCTACAGGCAACCAGTAATCCCAGCACCAGCAGTGCCGGAATACCGCGCAAACTCATGGTTTCGCGCGGGTGAGATGCAAGCCCTTGAGCAGCGTCAGCGCCTGATTCAGCTGGTAATCCGTATCCTGCGGGCGCTCGCGGTCAGCAGCCACTGCTGGCGCACTGGGTTCGCTGCGGCGCAGATGCCCCTGCAAATCAGACTCTCGCACGGCAGCAATGTCTTCTTCCTCACGGGTAACACGGGCCCGCTCGACGCGAATGTCCGGCACAATGCCCTGGGCCTGAATCGAGCGGCCATCAGGGGTGAAATAGATTGCCGTGGTCAGTTTCAGGCCGCGATCATTGTTCAGTGGCAACACCGTTTGCACCGAACCCTTGCCAAAGCTGTCGGTCCCCATGACTACCGCTCTGCCATGATCCTGCAGTGCACCGGCAACAATCTCTGCCGCCGAGGCAGAACCACCATTGATCAATACCACGACCGGCACTTCACCGCTGGGATTATGGCTGGTGGCATTAAAGCGCATTTCCGAATTGCTCAGGCGGCCTTCGGTGTACACGATATTGCCTTCGGCAAGGAAGCTGTCAGCCACGCCTACTGCAGCCTGCAGCACGCCGCCGGGGTTATTGCGCAAGTCGAGCACCAGGCCCTTGAGTTCACCCGCCTTGAGTTCATTCAGGGTGTTGCGCACGTCATCCGCGGTATTGTTCTGGAACTGGGTAATGCGCAAGTAGCCATAGCCTTCGTCCAGCATCTGACTGCGCACGCTTTGCACCCGAATCACCGCCCGGGTCAACTCGACCTCAAAGGGTCGGCCACTGTCACGCACGATGGTCAGCGTGATACTGGTGCCGGCTTCACCGCGCATTTTGGTCACCGCATCCATCAGGCTCATGCCCTTGGTCGGCTGTTCATCCAGCTTGATGATCAGATCACCGGCTTCAATGCCGGCGCGGGCGGCAGGCGTATCATCAATCGGTGAAATCACCTTGATAAAACCATCTTCCTGGCCGACTTCAATACCCAGGCCACCGAACTGACCGCTGGTGCTGTCCTGCAGACCACGGAAAGCCTCTGGCTCAAGGTATGCAGAATGCGGATCCAGCCCTTCAAGCATCCCGCGAATGGCATTTTCCAGCAGGGTCGCGTCGTCAACCGGCTCGACATAAGCGGTACGAATACGCTCCAGCACTTCGACAAAGGTACGCAGCTCGTCGAGCGGCAGCTGCCCGTCTGGCAGGCTATCGTCGGTTTGGGCCACCGCCATGCCAATGGACAAACTCAACAAACAGAGCAGCAGGCCACGCAGACAAGTCATGTAATTCCCCCAGACAGGAAAAGAAAGCATCAGCTGGACAGCATACACCAGCCCAGAGGGTCCAGTGGGCGCCCCTGATGACGAATGGCAAAATACAGGCCCGCAACGGCTTGTCCACCACTGTTTCCAACCGTTGCAACGGCTTCCCCGGGCTGTACCCAGGTACCGACATCATGCAACAGGCTCTGATTATGGCCGTACAGGCTCAGGTAACCCTGGCCATGATCCAGAATCAGCAACAACCCGGAACCGCGCAACCACTCGGCAAACACCACCCGGCCGCCATGAATCGCATGTACCGGCGAACCTTCCTCGGCATCCAGTAGCAAACCATCCCAGCGCAAACGTTCATCGCCACCACGCTGACTGCCGAAGCGCGCCTTGATCTCACCAGTGACCGGCAGGGGCAGCTTGCCCTTGGCATCAGCAAAGGGCAAGCTGCCGGCCGGCGTGGGAATACTGGTGATCGCCTGGTCCAGGCGTTCAATCAACTCATTCAGCGCCTTGCGCTCGGCTTGCTGGTTTTCCAGTTGCTGCGTTTGCGAACCCTGCTGCTGACGCAGCTGTGTCAGCAAACGACTACGCTGGCGCTGTTGTTCCTGCAGTGACGCAGTGCGCTGTTCCAGCTCGCTGCGATCACCCTGCAGGCTTTGTTGCTGACGCAGCATCGCCTCTCGGGTGTCACTGATTTGTCTCAGCGTAGTGCGGTACTCGTCCAGTTCACGAACGCGCGCCTGGCTGACCTGCTGGTAATAGCCCAGCATCCGCGACATGCGCGCCGGATCATCCTGGTTGAGCAATACTTTCAGGTAATCCTGGTCGCCTGCCATATAGGCAGCCCGGGCCTGGCGGGCAATCTGCTCGTGCTGGGCCTCAAGCGCCAGTTGCAAAGCCTGACTGTCGCGGCGCAACTCCTGCAGACGCGCCTCACCATCCTCGATTTGTTGCTCCAGCTCACGGCTTTCCCGTTCCAGGCGACCGATATCACTTTCGCTTTCCTGCAGTTCCTGCTGCAGGCCGGTCATCTCCTGTTCCAGACCCTTGAGTACTTCGCGCAATTGCTCGATTTCCGCCTCGGTGGCCTGCAATTGCTCTCGTGCCTGTTCCGCGGTTTCCGGCTCGTCAGCTGGCAGCGTCTGGGCGACACTCAGGCCGGCAGCCAGTACCACGAGCACTATGCCTTTGCACCATCCTTGCTGCCTGCGCATGCACCTACCTCCGTTAATTCAGACTGGCAATACTGCGCCCGGTCATTTCCGCGGGCTGTTCAAGGCCGAGCAGTGTCAGCATGGTCGGCGCCACATCAGAGAGAATACCACCATCGCGCAGACTGACAGCCCGCGGCCCGACATACACAAAGGGCACCGGCTCGCAGGTATGAGCGGTATGCGCCTGCCCGGTGGAATGGTCAGCCATTTGTTCGACATTGCCATGGTCCGCGGTTATCAACGCCTCGCCGCCGACCCGCTGCAGGGCACTGACGATACGCCGCATACAGTCATCCAGGCATTCGACCGCCTTGACTGCGGCGGCGAACACGCCGGTATGCCCGACCATGTCGCCATTGGCATAGTTGACCACGATAACGTCATAGCGCTGTTGCTCGATGGCTTCGACAATACGGTCAGTCACTTCCGGCGCGCTCATTTCCGGCTGCAAGTCATAGGTTGCCACCTGCGGGGACGGCACCAGAATGCGCTCTTCACCAGCGAAAGGCTCTTCGCGTCCGCCGGAGAAGAAAAAGGTAACGTGAGCGTATTTTTCCGTTTCAGCAATACGCAACTGGGTCTTGCCTTGCCTGGACAGGTATTCACCCAACACATTGTTCAGCGCTGCCGGCGGGTAGGCACAGGGCGCCGGAATATCCGCTGCATACTGCGTCAACATGACAAAACCGGCCAGTTGCAGTGGGCGTTGACGGGGGAAACCCGCGAAGTCGGGCTCGACAAAAGCGCGGCTCAATTCCCGCGCACGATCAGCCCGAAAGTTCATGAAGACCACGGCGTCGCCATCAGCGATGCTGACCGGCTCACCGATACTGGTCGCCTTGACGAACTCGTCACTTTCACCACGCTCATAGGCCGCCAGCAAGCCATCCACT
Organism: Halopseudomonas salegens; assembly: GCF_900105655.1. Lineage (NCBI taxonomy): Bacteria > Pseudomonadati > Pseudomonadota > Gammaproteobacteria > Pseudomonadales > Pseudomonadaceae > Halopseudomonas > Halopseudomonas salegens. The sequence goes on along the minus strand of NZ_LT629787.1, from coordinate 310,069 downwards.
GCGGTTGGGCTGGAAAACGCCGCCTGACCCTCGGCAATCAGGTTGTAGGCCTCAGCCACACGTTCCCAGCGATTATCCCTGTCCATGGCGAAATAACGCCCGATCAGACTGGCGGTTCGGCCCTTGCCCAACCGCGCCCAGGCTTCATCCAGCAAGCGCAGTGATGCTTCGGCGCTTTTCGGTGGCGTGTCGCGGCCATCCAGAAAGGCATGCAGGTAAATTTTTTCGGCGCCCTGGCGCACCGCAAGCTCGGCCATGGCAATCAGGTGTTGTTCGTGACTATGCACACCACCCGGCGACAGCAGGCCCATGATATGCACGGCCTTGCCCGCGGTGGCAGCCTTGTCCACGGCCTGACAGATTGTCGGGTTGGTAAAGAAATCACCATCCGCGATGGCCTTGGTCACCCGGGTGAAATCCTGATAGACCACCCGCCCGGCGCCGAGATTCATGTGCCCGACCTCGGAATTACCCATCTGACCGTCTGGCAGGCCAACATCCATCCCGGAGCCGGATACCAGCGTATGCGGCGATTCTCGCCACAGCTGATCCCAGAAAGGGGTCTGCGCGGCCATGATGGCATTGGAGTCCGCTGACTCACTGTGGCCAAAACCGTCGAGAATCATCAAAACCAGGGGCTTGGGGGCTGCGCTCATAGGTCGGGGACTCGCCTTTGTGTTGATGGATCAATCCCCCTAGTTTACTTGCCCGGCCGGGCACTGTCATGCCGCTGCGTCCATCCGGCTGCCACAACTGATCAATGTTGATGACATTAGAGCTGGCCAGGCGGTTCTGTGCCGGGCCACTGGCGTGTATACTTGTCCGCTTTTACACACCCTGGAAACCCTCTGCATGCAGTTTCTTCAACAGCTCATCGAATTCATCGGCAACCACTACCTGCTGACTACCGCCTTTCTGGTCATACTGGCCCTGCTGATCATCACCGAAAGCCGCAAGGCCGGTCAGGCAGTCGGCCCGCAGCAGGCAACTCAACTGATCAACCGCGAACAGGCGCTGGTGGTTGATGTGCGCTCGAAGAAGGATTTTGCCGCCGGGCATATCGTCGACTCGCGCAATATTCCGGCCGATCAACTGGCCAAACGCATGAGCGAGCTTGAAAAACACAAAGACCAACCCATATTACTGGTATGCGCCAATGGCCAGCACGCCGGCCCTTGCGCCAAACAACTCAAAGCGGCCGGCTATACCAAGGTCAACCGTCTTTCCGGCGGCGTCAATGGCTGGCGCGCCGATAACCTGCCAGTGGTGAAGTAATATGCCCGAGATCATCATGTATTCCAGTAATTACTGCCCGTTCTGCATTCGGGCCAAACAACTGCTGGAAAGCAAAGGCCTGAACTTCGAGGAAATCATCGTCGACGGTCAGCCACAGCTGCGCGCGGACATGACCCGTTTGGCTGGCGGTCGCACGTCGGTACCGCAAATCTGGATCGGCCAGACCTATGTCGGCGGCTGCGATGAATTGCTGACCCTGGAGCGCAGCGGTCAACTTGATCCGCTACTGGGCAATTGAAATATTGACCACGTATCCTCCACTATAACGTCCACTCAATTAACCCTACAGCACGCAAAAAGGACCCAACATGGCCGAGCAAAACCAGAACAATCAAGCTTCCAATGGCGCCCAGAGCGATCAGCCGCAAGTTCAGTTCAGCATGCAGCGCATCTACGTCAAGGACATCTCCTTTGAGTCCCCCAAGGCCCCCGAGGTGTTTCAGACCCAGTGGAACCCTCAGGTCAACCTGGACCTGAATACCCGCCATAACAAGCTGCAGGAAGGGATCTACGAAGTGGTACTCAGCCTCTCGGCCACGGTTACCAATGGCGAGAATGACACGACTTTTATCGCTGAAGTCCAGCAGGCCGGTATCTTCGCCATCAACGGTCTGGATGAAGCCGGTTTGCGCCACACGCTCGGTGCCTTCTGCCCGAACATCCTGTTCCCCTATGCCCGCGAAGCGATCGACAACCTGGTCCTGCGTGGCAGCTTCCCTCCCCTGATGCTGTCTCCAGTCAACTTCGACGCCCTGCACGCTCAGGCCGAAGAGCGTCGCGCAGCCGAAGCTGCCGGCGAAAGCCAGCCGGCCAACTAAGCCGCCAGGCGTCATACCGGCGCCTGATGCTTGTCAGCATCAGGCGCTTTGCTTAAGGTAATGACCTTGCACCCGAACGGATTGACTACCGCATGAGCCTGCCTGCTTCCCGTACCTTGTATCTGATCACTTTTCTGGCCTGCCTGCTGATCATCGCCAGCGCCTACTATATGGAACTGGTGCTGGGTCTGCAGCCCTGCCCCTTGTGCTGGATTCAACGTATTTGCTTCATTCTGGTTGGCCTGATCAGTCTGGCGGCACTGCTGCACAACCCGCAGCCCAGGCCCCCGCGCAAACGCGCCATGGCTGCTCGCGGCTATGCTGTTGGCGTTTTGCTTGCCACCCTGTTTGGCGCCACCATTGCCGGGCGGCAAATCTGGCTCCAGCACCAACCACCTGAAACGCTCGCCAGCTGCCTGCCGAGTATGGATTACATGCTGGATGTCCTGCCATTCCGAGACATGCTGCAACTTATTTTCAGCGGCACCGCCGATTGCGCCGCCGTAACATGGACCTTCCTTGGCCTGAGCATTGCCGAAGGCAGCATGCTGCTGTTCATTCTGCTGACACTGTTCGGCCTGACGCAATTACTGCGCAGCGAGGATTAAGGAAGCCCGTCACGGCTTCCGCTGTCATTTACGGAGGCCGCTTCCCCATGTATCACACCCGCATTCGCACCCTGCTATTCACCTTCGGGCTTGCCCTGTTGTTGTCCGCCTGCGCCAGCAAGGACGTTGAACATTACGCCGACCAGGGTCCAACCTTGCGTTTGCAGGACTATTTCAACGGTGAACTGGAAGCCTGGGGCATGTTCCAGAAACGCAACGGCGACGTAGTGCGTCGCTTTCACGTGCATATCGATGCCAGCTGGGAAGGCGACGTCGGCACCCTTGATGAACGCTTTACCTACGCCGACGGCAGTACCGAGCGGCGTGTCTGGACCCTGGTCAAACAATCCGATGGCAGCTGGCGTGGCACCGCTGACGATGTCACCGGAGAAGCCCGTGGCCGGGTCGCCGGCAATGCCTTTCACTGGCAGTACACCTTGCAGCTGCCGGTGGATGGCCGGGTCTGGGAAGTCGACTTCGATGACTGGATGTTCCTGATTGATGACCAGGTCATGCTCAACCGTGCAACCATGTCAAAATGGGGTATTCGATTGGGTGAAGTCAGTCTGAGCTTCGTCAAGCCTTGATGCCGCTCGCAGCAAGGCATATCCTGTCCGGACAAGATACCGACAACATCTGCCTGCAGCACTTCAGCACCTCTGGACTGCACCCGAGCGCGCTTCATGCAGGCAACTACACCCAAACCGGGCCAATGTAACCCGGTCGCCGTACAAACGAGGTGCAAAATGCTGGAGAGTTGCCAAACAGCCCAGGAACGCTGGGGCGGAGTGCATCAACTGATTGATCGCTGGCTGGCCGAACGCAAGGAGCTGATCCTGCATTACAGTGCCTTGCGCGAACGTGCTGCGCCCAACAGTCAGCCTGACCGCTATCGCAGCGAGTTCTGCAATGTGCTGGTGGATTACCTGTCCGCCGGACATTTCGAGATTTATAGTCAGTTGATCCGCGAAGCGGAAGACTTCAAGGACAACCGCGGCCTGGAACTGATTCATCAGCTGTATCCGCGCATTGAAGTCACCACCCAGGAAGCGCTGGGGTTCAACGACAGCTATGGCCACAGTGCCGACCTTGCCAATGAGCAGGAGCTGCAACAGGAACTGCAACAATTGGGTGCCATGCTGGACGAGCGTTTTGAGCTGGAGGACTGTCTTATCGAGGTTCTGCACACTGCTCACCAGAATATGCTGACTACGTCCTGAACCAGGAGTTACCCGTGACCGGCCAAGCGAAATCATCCCAGACGTCTGCTGCCCCTATCACTACCCCGCTGCATCTGTTGCAGACCTTGACGCGCACCCTGCACGAGCACCTCGGCGAGGCCTGCAGTCAGGCTGAAGCTGATGCCGAAAAAGCCCTCGGCAAACTGCAACGTCAACTGGACAAGCTGGCCAGCAAGCGCGGTGAAACGGTCAATAAACTCAAAATCAAGGAAGCTGACGAGCGCGGCGAGAAAGCACTGAATAAAAGTCGCGCCAAACTGGCCGAGCTGGATAGCGCCATCGAGCAGCTCAGCCAGGCGCAGAAAGAGGCGCAAAGCTATTTGCGCCAGTTACGCAATGATGTTCGTCAGACGTTGCGCCTGGCCAAAGGCTTCGAACGCATCGAACAACAAGCAGCCCAGGCCATTGATAAACGGGATAACCCGCCTGTGCCGCGCCCGCGACGCAAACCCGCTGCGCGCAAGAAACCGCCGGCCAACCGCACTGCCGGCAAAGCAACGGCCGCCGGCAATCAGACTGACCCCGGCGTCAGCTGAGTAAAACCAACAGGTGCGCAGGGGGCTGCTTGCCCTGCGCCTGGCAACAGGCCGTCAATTGCTCCCGGGTTGTCATCACCGGGGCGCAGACAGGCAAGCCCAACACCGCCTGCAGTCGCGCCAGTTGCAACCATTCGGCCCTCAACTCGCTGGCTTTGACCTCTTCGCGCAACGCATTGGCTTCAGGCCATGCACGCAAGGCCCGGCGCACCCTGCGCAGAGGCATTGTTACCTGCTGCTGCCAGGGTTGTTGACGCTGCACCAGATCGTTCCAGTCAATCGCATCCAGGGTTACCCCGCGCCGACCCAACCAGCAGGCAACCAGTAACAGCAGCACATCCAGCCCAACCTCATCCTGCAGCTCCAGCAGCGTTTGCTGCACTGACTCTTGAGCATAAAACCTGGCGGCAAAAGTACTCAGGTCAACGTCCGCATTCACACCACTATCTGTTTTGTCGCTCGTCACTGATATACTCCGCGGCCATGATCAAACTCGAATCCCTCTCCCTGCAGCGTGGCCCGCTGACCCTGCTCGACCACGCCGACCTGACCATTCATCCGGGGCAGAAAGTCGGCCTGCTGGGCGCCAATGGTGCCGGCAAATCCAGCCTGTTCAGCCTGCTGCAAGGCCACTTGCAGGTGGATACCGGCAGTTGCTACCTGCCTGCCGACTGGCGCATCGCGCACATGCAGCAGGAAATCAACGACCAGCAACGCCGGGCCATCGACTACGTGCTCGATGGCGATCAGCGCCTGCGGCAAATCCAGCAGCGGCTACAGACCGCCGAAACCAACCACGACGCCCATGCACTCGGCACCTTGTATGCCGAACTGGAAACCCACCAGGGCTTCACTGCCGACAGCCGGGCCCGCACACTGCTTGCCGGCCTGGGCTTCAGCACGGCCCAGTGCGAGCGCCCGGTAAGCGAGTTTTCCGGCGGCTGGCAGATGCGCCTGAACCTGGCCCAGGCCCTGATGTGTCCGTCTGACCTGATGCTGCTGGACGAACCCACCAACCACCTGGATCTGGATGCCATTCTCTGGCTGGAAGACTGGCTCAAGGCCTACTCGGGCACGCTGCTGCTGATTTCCCACGACCGCGACTTTCTGGATGCAGTGGTCACCCATATCGTCCACTTTGAGCGGCAAAAGCTCAACCTCTATCGGGGTGGTTACAGCCAGTTCGAGCGTACCCGCGCCGAGCGCTTGAGCCAACAGCAGGCGGCATTCGAGAAACAGCAGTCCGAGCGGGCACACATGCAAAGCTACATTGCCCGTTTTCGCGCCAAGGCAAGCAAAGCCAAACAGGCCCAGAGCCGACTGAAAGCGCTGGAGCGCATGGAAGACCTCAGCCCGGCGCATTATGACTCGCCCTTTTCCTTCAGCTTCCGCGAGGCCGACCAGCAGTCCATGCCCTTGCTGGATCTGAACAAGGCCAGTGTCGGTTACCCCGGCGCATCCATTCTCGACAACGTCAGTTTTCAGCTGGTGCCCGGTGCCCGTATCGGCTTGCTCGGTCCCAATGGGGCGGGCAAATCCACCCTGATCAAGACCCTGGCCGGGGAGGTGGAACTGTTGGCCGGGGAGCTGACCTGCGGTGAAAACCTGGCCATCGGTTATTTTGCCCAGCATCAGCTGGAAAGTCTGGATGCCAATGCCAGCCCATTGCTGCACATGGCGCGACTGGCGCCGGAACAGCGTGAACAGGAGCTGCGCAACTTCCTCGGCGGCTTTGACTTTCAGGGTGATCGTGTCGAGCAGACGGTAAAGAATTTCTCTGGCGGCGAAAAGGCGCGGCTGGCACTGGCCCTGATCGCCTGGCAGAAACCCAATTTGCTGCTGCTGGATGAGCCAACCAACCACCTGGATATGGAAATGCGCCATGCGCTGTCATTGGCGCTGCAGAACTTTTCCGGCGCCATGCTGCTGGTCTCGCACGACCGCGCACTGATTCGCGCCACGACCGATGAACTCTGGCTGGTCGCGGACGGGCAGGTGCAGACCTATGCCGAAGATCTGGATGACTACACCCGCTGGTTGGCCAAATTCCGCCAACAGCAACTCGCCGCTGACAATGCCGGGGCAACCGACAGCAGCGCGCCCAAGGTCGACGCCAAGGCGCAGCGCCGTGAAGCCGCCGAACAACGCAAGCAGCTGGCGCCGCTGAAAAAGACTGCAGACAAGCTGGAGCAACAGCTGAACCAGCGCAATGAATCGTTGGCTGCCGTCGAACAGCAACTGGGCGATAGTGAGCTCTATCAGGCCGAGCACAAGGACCGCCTCAAGACCTTGCTGGCCGAACAGGCCGACCTCAGCCAGCAGATCGAAGCGCTGGAAGCCCAGTGGATGGAAGCCCAGGAAGCCTACGAAAGCCTGCAAAGCGAACTGGCCGGCGACTGATCACCAGGGTACCGGCTGCCCGTCCCAGGCATAGAACTGCCCGCTATCCTCCGGACCATGCTCGGCAATCACTGCCAGCAAACGCTCGGCCACGTAGTCAGGGGTAAACAACTTGCCCTCAGGCACCCGCGCCTGAAAGGGTTTGGACAATCCGGTATCCGTGGTTCCCGGATGCAACAACAGGCAGCAACCATTGCGGTTCAACCGGTGCCATTCGATGGCAAAGGTGCGCAGCAACATATTTTGCGCCGCCTTGCTGGCCCGGTAGGCATACCAGCCACCCAGATGATTATCACCCATCGAGCCTACCCGGGCTGACAGCGAGGCAAAGCTGCTGCGGTGCTTGCCGCGCAGCAGTGGCAACAGAGCCTGTGCCAGCAGAATCGGCGCAAAGGCATTGATGCGGAAACTGTGCTCCAGCGCAGCCAGTTCGATCTGCTGCAAGGACTTCTCCGGCTGCTGCCCGTCCGGCTGATGCAGAAAACCGGCACAGTTGATCACCAGATGCAGCCGCTCGGTCTGCTGCTGCAGTTGCTGCGCCATCTCCGCCAGCTGCGCCGGGTCGGTCAGATCAACCGCATAGCGGCACAAGCGCTCATCCGTCGCATCAGTTTGCGGCCAGTTGCGCGCCACGGCATGCACACCGGCCACCTCGGGCAACGCCAGCAGCTGCTGGACCAGCGCCGCGCCTATCCCGCGACTGGCTCCGGTGATCAATACCTGTGCCGGCTCGTCGAGCGACAGTGGAAATGCCATATACAGCCTCCGGTTTTGGCGGGACAATACCCGTATTGACTGTTCAGGAAGCCAACTGCATGACCCTGTGGATCGACGCCGATGCCTGCCCCAAACCTATCCGCGAAATCGTACTGCGCGCCTCGAAACGGCGGCAGATCCCGCTGATCATGGTTGCCAACCACTCCCTTGGCCTGCCGCCTGCGCCCCTGCTGCGCCAGATTGTAGTCCCCGGCGGGGCTGACGAGGCCGACCATTACATCATCGAACATTCGGTACCCGGCGACCTGGTCGTCACTGCCGATATTCCGCTGGCCGATGGCCTGGTACGCCGTGAAGTCACGGCGATCAATCCACGCGGGCAGATTTATGACAAGGGCAGCATCGGCGAGCGCCTGGCCGTTCGCAACCTGATGGATGAACTGCGCGGCGCCGGCCTGGCCGGACGCAGCGGCCCGGCCCCGTTCAGCGAACGGGACAAACAGGCCTTTGCCAATGCACTCGATCGTTTGCTCAGCCAGAGCGGACAATAAATCCTCTAGCCGCGAGTCTCGAAGCGGCTGACCTGATCAGCCAGGCGGCCTCGCAGGGTATTCATGTCTGCTGCCAGCTGCTGCAAATCCGCTGATTGCTCGGCATTGGCACTGGCAATTCCGCCCACTTCCTGCAAGTGCCGGGCAACATCTTCACCCACAGTGGATTGCTCATGAGTGGCGGTGGCAATTTGCGCATTGAGCTGATTGATATGGGCAATTTCGGTGACCACCTCGCTCAGAGTTTGCGCACCGGACTCAGCGGCGGCCAGGCATTGTTTTACCGACCCCTGACTGCGCAGCATGGAATCGCGCGCGGATTCGGAGGCCTTTTGCAGCCGGTCGATAAAATTCTGGATTTCCATGGTTGACTGGGCAGTGCGCTGTGACAGGTTGCGAACCTCATCGGCGACCACGGCAAACCCCCGACCCTGTTCACCGGCGCGCGCGGCCTCGATGGCTGCGTTCAGCGCCAGCAGATTGGTCTGCTCGGCCACGGCCTTGATGGCATCCACCACCTGATAGATTTCATTGGCAATATCGGCGGCACCGGAGACAGCTTCGCTGGTCAGGTCGATATCCTGATTCAGACTGCCGATCTCGCGACTCAACTGCTGCATGGCGCGGTTGCCGTCCTCGGCATGCTCATTGGCCTTGGCTGCCGTATTGGCAGCTTCATCGGCGCTTTGGGCAACCTGATGGGTCGCTGCGCTCAGCTCCCCCATGGCCTGAATCATGTAACGCGACTCTTCCGCCTGTTTCAGCGAGCCGTCATTGACCTGATTGGCGCGCTGGTTCAACTGATTACCCAACTCGCTCAGATTATTGACCTCTCGATTGATCACACCGATCGAGCCATCCAGATTATCGACAAAGCCATTGAAGCTGCTGATCATCTGCGTCTGCATGGGTACCCGGTAGGTCAAATCAGTTGAGCTGCCATCGCCAATCATGCGCATGGTTGCCTCACCCAGCGCCTCGCCTTCCAGCGCATCGGTATAGGCCTGGCGGGCCAGAAAGGCCAATACAGCGGTTTCCATCACCACGTAGCCAGCATGCAGGAAAATAATTCCCCAGCTACCTTCACGCACAACAAAAACGCCGGAACCGGCATTTTGCAGATAAAAGAAGCTCAGGTGATGCACGGCAATCACCACTGCTGCCACTACAATCGGCAACCAGTCGCGGTAGTAGATCAACACCGCCAACAGTACAAAAATCGCAAAGTGCATCTCGACCAGGCCCTGGGCCTGATTGATATGCAATGCCGACATCACCATCAGGGCAACACCGACGGCGCAACGGAACAACCGCTGGCCGCCAATCAGCACCTGCAGCAGATGAATGACCAACAGCGTGCCACCACCGACCAGCAGCGCCTGCAGCCAAGTGCCATAGACCAGTGCCAGCCCGAAGGAAAACAACAGACATATCCACAACACCACCAGCAGCACGCGATCGGCGCGCTGGTAGAACCGGGCCAGACTCAGGGCATTCAAATCGGCTGCTTGGGTCATAATGATTACTCGTTGCCTGATTCACACAGACAGGACACGGTGTCCTGCCGGGTTATGTTTACCGAACCACCCGCCAACAAGCGCTGAATAACCGGTTCGACAAAGCTGCTATCGCTGTTGCAGTGCGCTCCGTCGCTATAGGGCCCGACGTAGGACAATGTGCCGTCGGCAGCCCAGATGGCAATCGAGGGTGCCCCCGGCCAATGACTCCACTCTTCTGGTATCGGCCAATAGGGCAGTTCCTTTAAGACGGCTCCCAATCCGTGCGTTTCAACTTGACCGCTGCGAGCAAAGCGCACGCCACGATCACTGAAGCGGCGCGTCATTTCTTCCACGTAAGCCTCGTGACCAGCGCTGCACGGGCAGTCTGCCTGCCAGACATGCAGTACCTGCACCTGACCGGGAGAGAAAGGCGGCGTCACTTCAACCCCCTGAAAAAAGGCCTGGCGCTCAAAGTTGCGCAAGTAGCGCGCCTCAAACCACCAGAAAGCCCAGGTGATTCCGCCGGCCCACATCAGCAGAAGTACTGCTACCAGAGTGTTGCGCTGCCAGGTTCGCATTCTTGCCCCTATTACTTATACCAGATAATACACTTTGTATAGATATCGTCAAAGAAAAAACACGCTTTGATGCACGGTTACGCTTGCCGTCGCATTTCAGTCATAATTATGTGCTATATCCTTCAGGAGCCTCTGAATAACTTCTTGCGTGCTCAGCGTGACCTGAAGCGTGCAGATGCTGAGCTTGGTTGCGACGTGAATGCTGGTTGCCTTTACGAGCAACAAAGTGCCGCAGATGTGCGCTTCAGGACACGCCCTTCGGGGCTTTCAGGCTGGCACGTACTCTTCGTTGCAATTTTTTGCTGGATCGACATACACCGACAAAATTGCGCCTTGATTACGCGCCAGCCTGAAAGCCTGAGCATGCAAGAAGTTATTCAGAGGCTCCTTAACCATTATGGGTGTTTTCTACCCTGGGAGCAGTTGTGAGCTTTGATCCTGCCAATCGCCAATATCCACATAGCCGTCTGCGTCGCCTGCGCCGCAATGATTTTTCTCGTCGCCTGGTGCGCGAAAATCAGCTGACCGCCAACGATCTGATATACCCGATGTTCGTACTCGATGGCGAGAACCAGCGTGAAGCTGTGGCCTCCATGCCCGGTATCGAGCGCCTGTCGATTGACCTGCTGCTGATCGAAGCCGCTGAACTGGTGGAGCTTGGTATCCCGGCCATCGCCCTGTTTCCGGTCACCCCGCTCGACCGCAAATCCCTGGATGCCGCCGAGGCCTGGAACCCGGACGGTCTGGCCCAGCGAGCCACACGGGCCATCAAACAGGCATTTCCCGAACTCGGCGTGATTACCGACGTTGCACTGGACCCTTTCACCACCCACGGTCAGGACGGCATTATTGATGCAGACGGCTATGTGCTGAACGACGTCACTATCGAGGCACTGGTCAAACAGACCCTGTCGCATGCCGCCGCCGGTGCCGATATCGTTGCCCCCTCGGACATGATGGATGGCCGTGTCGGTGCCATGCGTCAGGCACTGGAAGCGGCTGGCCACATCAACACCAGCATTCTGGCCTATTCAGCCAAGTATGCCAGCGCCTATTACGGCCCCTTCCGCGACGCGGTCGGCTCTGCCGGCAATCTCGGCAAGGGCAACAAGGCGACCTACCAGATGGACCCGGCCAATACCAATGAAGCCCTGCACGAGGTTGCACTGGATCTGGCCGAAGGCGCCGATATGGTGATGATCAAGCCCGGCATGCCGTATCTGGACATTGTCCAGCGCGTGAAACAGCAATTCAAAGTACCCACCATGGTTTATCAGGTGAGTGGCGAATACGCCATGCACCAGGCCGCCATTGCCAATGGCTGGTTGAGTGATGCCGTGATCCTGGAGTCGCTCACCGCATTCAAACGTGCCGGTGCCGATGCGATTCTGACTTATTTCGCCAAAACCGCAGCGCGCCAGCTGCGCGAACAATCTTGATACGAGGACACCATGCAGGATGCCACCGACAGCCAGGTGCTGAACAACCCCGACAGCAATCCGCCCGAGACCAGCAGGGCCACGCCCACGCCCGTGGTTGAGCCAACGCCAGCGGTCGACATCAACGCGCCCGAGCTGTACATCCACCGCGAGCTGTCGCAGTTGCAGTTCAACATTCGCGTACTGGAACAGGCACTGGATGAAAGCTATCCCTTGCTCGAACGGCTGAAGTTCCTGCTGATTTTCTCCAGCAACATGGACGAATTCTTTGAAATTCGCGTGGCCGGGCTGAAAAAGCAGATCACCTTTGCGCGTGAGATGACCGGACCGGACGGGCTGCAGCCGCAGCAGGTATTGAGCAAGATCAGCGAACTGGCGCACCAGCAAGTGAGGCGCCAGTACAGCATCCTGAATGACACCCTGCTGCCGCAAATGGCCGAAAAAGGTATTCGCTTTGTTCGCCGCCACCAGTGGACGCACAAACAGACCCTGTGGATTCGACGCTATTTCCGTCAGGAGGTCGCCCCCATCATCAGCCCGATCGGGTTGGATCCGACTCACCCGTTTCCATTGCTGGTGAACAAGAGCCTCAACTTTATCGTGCAGCTGGAAGGCGTCGACTCCTTTGGCCGCGATTCCGGTCTGGCGATTATTCCGGCACCGCGCTCGCTGCCGCGTCTGATCAAACTGCCAGATGAGCTGTGCAGCGGCGGGGACAATTTTGTCTTCCTGTCGTCGATCATTCACAACCATGCCGACGACCTGTTCCCCGGCATGAAAGTGCTGGGCTGTTACCAGTTCCGCCTGACCCGCAACGCGGACCTGATTGTCGACCCCGACGAAGTCGACGATCTGGCCCGCGCCCTGCGCGGCGAACTACTGTCACGCCGCTACGGCGATGCCGTGCGTCTGGAGGTTGCAGACAATTGCCCGAAACCCCTGACCGACTTTCTCCTGCGTCAATTCGGTCTGAACGAGAGCGAATTGTATGAAGTCAAAGGCCCGGTCAACCTGACTCGGCTGTTCTCGATTACCGGCCTGGAAAACCACGAGGAATTGCAATTCCCCAGCTTCAGCCCGGGCATCCCGAAAATGCTGATGAATTCCGACAACCTGTTTCAGGCCATCAGCAAACAGGACATCCTGCTGCTGCATCCCTACGAGTCCTTCAGTCCGGTCATCGACCTGTTGCGCCAGGCGGCGCAAGATCCCAATGTACTGGCGATCAAGCAAACGCTGTATCGCACCGGGGCCAACTCGGAAATCGTCAACGCCCTGGTCGACGCCGCGCGTAACGGCAAGGAAGTCACCGTGGTGATCGAGCTGCGTGCGCGCTTTGATGAAGAGTCCAACCTGCAACTGGCCAGCCGTCTGCAACAGGCCGGCGCCGTGGTCATCTACGGGGTGGTCGGGTACAAGACCCACGCCAAGATGGTACTGGTGCTGCGCCGCGAAGACCGCGCACTGAAGCGCTATGTGCATCTGGGCACCGGCAATTACCATGCCGGCAATGCACGCCTGTATACCGATTACAGCCTGCTCAGCTCCGATCTGGCGCTGACGGAAGATGTGCACAAACTGTTCAACCAGTTGATCGGCATGGGCAAGACCCAGCGGATGAAAAAACTCCTGCAAGCGCCCTTCACGCTGAAAAAGCGCCTGCTGGAGCTGATCAACCGGGAAACCCTGAATGCCCAGGCCGGCAAGCCGGCGCATATCATCGCCAAAGCCAATGCACTGACCGATGCCAAGGTGATCAAGGCATTGTACAAAGCCTCGCAGGCCGGGGTAAAAATCGAGCTGATCATTCGCGGCATGTGCTGTTTGCGGCCCGGGGTTCCCGGCGTATCGCACAACATCACGGTGCGTTCGATCATTGGCCGCTTCCTTGAGCACAGCCGGGTGTACTACTTCCTCAATGGCGGCCAGGAGCAGGTCTGGATGTCGAGTGCCGACATGATGGAGCGGAATCTGGACAACCGGGTGGAAACCTGTTTCCCGCTGGAGGGCAAACGTCTGACCACGCGAGCCCGTCAGGAGCTGCAGGCGTTCATCAGCGACAATACCCACAGCTGGGTGCTGCAGTCAGATGGCAGCTATGTACTCAGCAGCCCGAGTGGCAACCAGAACCCGCGCAGCGCCCAGGCAATCCTGCTGGAGAAGCTGTCCAGCTCGCCTCAGCGCACGGTCAAGGTGTAACCAACCTTGTCCCAATAGGCCGCTTCCTGCTGGAAGTCGGCCTGGGTCAACGGGTTGTCATCCAGCCAGCCAGCAGGAAATTCCAGAACCAGACTGTTCTCGCCTGCCCGCGCCTTGAGCGTTGGCATGCTCTGATAACCGCGGATGTGGTGATACAGGATGGCCAGTCGCAGCAGCATGCACAAACGTAAAATCCACTGGCTGTCATCACTGAAGTCAGCCAGGCGGGTTCGATTGGGCAGATTGCGCCTGTGCCCCCAGACCAGCAATGCCAGCACCTGCTGCTCCTGACGCGAGAAACCGGGCAAGTCCGCATGCTCGATCAGATAGGCGCCGTGCTTGTGATACTGGCTGTGCGCAATATCCAGACCGACCTCATGTACCCGCGCCGCCCAGCGCAGCATGTCGACCTGCTTGTCTTCAAACGGCCCCCAGGCATCGCTCACCTTGCCGAGCAGTCTCAAAGCCTTGCTTTCGACCCGCTCGGCCTGCTCGCGATCCACATGGTAGCGCTCGATCAAGGCTGCCAGGGTGCGCTCACGCACATCCTCGTGCCGTTGGCGACCCAGCAGGTCATACAGCACACCCTCACGCAGGGCACCCTCGGAATGCTGCATTGACTCGATGCCCAACGCGTCAAAGCTCGCTTCCATGATTGCCAGCCCGGAAGGCAGAATCGGGCGCCGCTCATCTTTCAGCCCATCCAGATCCAGTTGATCAATATGGCTGCTTTTCAGCAGCTTGCGTTTGAGCCACTGAATCCCATCCCGGTTGACCTCACCCTGGCCTTTGCCGGCTGCCTGCAGGCATTGCCCCAGCGTACGAATGGTACCCGAGGCACCGACCGCTTCCTGCCAGTCGAGACGATTGATCGCCTGATCAATATTCATCAGTTCCAGGCGGGCAGCGGTATAGGCCCTGGCATAGGCCGCCGAAGAGATCGCCCCACCCGGAAAGAACTGCTGGGCAAAGGAGACACAGCCCATACCGAGGCTTTCCCGCAACAGCGACTCAAAGCGCTCACCGACAATGAACTCGGTGCTGCCGCCGCCAATATCCACCACCAGGCGCCGGCCCGCATCATCAGCCAGCGTATGGGCCACGCCAAGGTAAATCAGCCGCGCCTCTTCACGCCCGGAAATCACCTCGACCCGGTGCCCCAGCAACTGCTGGGCCGGGCGCATGAAGCTGGCGCGATTGCGCGCTTCACGCAAGGCATTGGTACCCACCACGCGTACCGCGCCACGCGGCAGACCATTGATCAATTGGGCAAAACGGCGCAAGCAGTCCAGCCCTCGCTGCATCGCGTCTTCACTGAGCATGCCCTCAGCATCCAGCCCCGCGGCCAACTGCACCTTCTCGCCCAGGCGCTCCAACAAACGGATTTCGCCCTGCTCAACCCTGGCCAATACCATATGAAAACTGTTCGAGCCCAGATCAATCGCGGCAATCAAAGGGTGGTCCTGCGGTGTTTTCTGCGTCATGTTCCCGGCCTTTGCCAACTGTGCCCCGATTCTAACACTCCCGATCGGGCGACTGACTAGCGTCTGTCGCCGTTTCAACGCAACGGCGGGCGATGAAACCCGGGCCACCTTCCGTCAGCGCCCGCTCCGGTGCTATGATGCAGTCAAGTAGCAGCTTACCTTTGGAGAACAGAATGAGCGATTTGATCGTGCACGTGAGTGACAGCAGCTTCGAGGCCGAAGTCATCAAGTCCGACAGCCCCGTGCTGGTCGACTACTGGGCCGAGTGGTGCGGCCCCTGCAAGATGATTGCCCCGGTACTGGACGAGATTGCCAAGGATTACGCCGGCAAACTGAAAATCTGCAAATTGAATATCGATGACAATCAGGAAACCCCGCCCAAGTTTGGCGTGCGCGGCATTCCGACGCTGATGCTGTTCAAGGACGGCAATGTCGAAGCGACCAAGGTCGGTGCCCTGTCGAAATCTCAACTGACAGCCTTCCTCGACAGCAATATCTGAGTCTGAAGTCGGCTCTGCTGTCAGCATTTTCCGGCCCGGAGCCAATCCGGGCTGGACGTCACCGCCAAGCGGTGATAAGTTTATCAACCAATTCCCTGCCGACTCCTACGGCCGTGGCATTTCCGACTGCATCCTGAACAACTCAATTGCCCTGCGTGGCTTGTCCCGCGGCGGCCCAAGACCAACCCGTCCTGCCGAAACTACATTCCAGCAAACCTATGAATCTGACCGAACTCAAACAAAAACCCATCCCTGAACTACTCGACATCGCCAATGAAATGGGCCTGGACAATATGGGCCGATCACGCAAACAAGACGTGATCTTTGCGATTCTGAAAAAACATGCCAAAGGTGGCGAAGACATTTACGGTGATGGTGTCCTGGAAATCCTGCAGGACGGTTTCGGCTTTCTGCGTTCCGCCGACTCCTCCTACCTTGCCGGACCGGACGATATCTATGTATCGCCCAGCCAGATACGCCGCTTCAACCTGCGTACCGGTGACAGTATTTCCGGCAAGATTCGCCCGCCGAAAGACGGCGAGCGCTACTTTGCCCTGTTGAAGGTCGACTCGATCAACTTTGATCGACCGGAAAACACCAAGAACAAGATCCTGTTCGAGAACCTGACGCCGCTCTTCCCCGATGATCGTCTGGTCATGGAGGCCGGCAACGGTTCCACCGAAGATCTGACTGCGCGCATCATCGACCTGTGCGCGCCCATCGGCAAAGGCCAGCGCGGCTTGCTGGTCGCACCGCCGAAGGCCGGCAAGACGCTGATGCTGCAAAACATGGCGTCCAACATTGCGCGCAACAATCCCGAGTGCCACCTGATCGTATTGCTGATCGACGAGCGCCCGGAAGAAGTGACGGAAATGCAGCGCACCGTACGTGGCGAAGTGGTTGCCTCGACCTTTGACGAGCCGCCAAGCCGTCACGTACAGGTTGCTGAAATGGTGATCGAAAAGGCCAAGCGCCTGGTCGAGCACAAGAAAGACGTCATCATCCTGCTCGACTCCATCACCCGTCTGGCGCGAGCCTACAACACCGTGATCCCCAGCTCCGGCAAGGTACTCACTGGTGGTGTTGATGCCCATGCTCTGGAAAAGCCCAAGCGTTTCTTCGGCGCCGCGCGCAACATCGAAGAAGGCGGCAGCCTGACCATCATCGCTACCGCGCTGGTCGATACCGGCTCGAAGATGGACGAAGTGATCTACGAAGAGTTCAAGGGCACCGGCAACATGGAGATCCACCTGGATCGCAAGATCTCCGAGAAACGCGTATTCCCCGCCATCAACATCAACCGCTCCGGTACCCGCCGCGAAGAGTTGCTGACCGGTGACGAGGAGCTGCAGCGTATGTGGATTCTGCGCAAGATCCTGCACTCCATGGACGACATCGCCGCCATTGAATTCCTCCTTGATCGCCTGAAAGACACCAAGACCAACGATGAATTCTTCCAGTCGATGAAGCGCAGCAAAAACTAGGCAGCAAGCTACAAGCGTTAACCGAAACACTGATTAATTGCACAGTCTCCAACAGCCTGGTTGGCGTTGACCGGCTCTGGACCGTTAGATGCCAGGCGACCGCCAAGGATGGCGGAAGAGCAGAAAATGCAGGAGCAATTTTCTGCCAGTGCATCTACGAGCCCGTAGGGGTGAGGCAAGCGATTACGAAGCACTGCTTCGTGTGCAGCCGAACGACAGCCGATCTGTGATCGGCTGGCCGGTCCCGAAGGGGGTTTACGGCGTGTCCAGAGCCGGTCAACGACAATCAGGCCGACACACAGAAACCGATAAAATCAGTGATATTTATGTGGTTACCAGCTAGTTATCCGCACAAACTTGTAGCAATTTACCCTGTTGCTGTTGCCGCCCAGTCGGCATAATGCGCTTCACATCCAATTCACGGGCGGCGAACTGATTCCGGTTCGCCGCCCGTTGCTTGAGGCCTGAAGCTGCCATGCAATACTCCGATCTACGCGACTTCATCAAGGGCCTGGAACAGCGCGGCGAACTCAAGCGCATCCAGACGCCGATCTCCCCCGTGCTGGAAATGACCGAAGTCTGTGACCGCACCCTGCGTATGGGCGGCCCGGCCTTGCTGTTCGAGAATCCCACTGGCCATAGTATGCCGGTACTCGGCAACCTGTTTGGCACGCCTGAGCGCGTCGCCCTCGGCATGGGTGCCAGCGATGTCAGCGAGCTGCGCGAAATCGGCAAACTGCTCGCCTACCTCAAGGAACCTGATCCGCCCAAGGGTCTGAAAGACGCCTGGTCCAAGCTGCCGATCTTCAAGAAAGTACTCGCCATGGCACCCAAGGTGGTGCGTGATGCGCCCTGCCAGGCGGTCATTGAAGAAGGTGAGGACGTCGATCTGTCACGCATACCGGTGCAAACCTGCTGGCCCGGCGATGCCGGCCCGCTGATTACCTGGGGGCTGGTTGTCACCAAAGGACCGCTCAAAGAACGCCAGAACATGGGAATCTACCGGCAGCAGGTGATTGGCCGCAACAAGGTCATCATGCGCTGGCTCAGCCACCGTGGCGGCGCACTGGATTTTCATGAATGGAAACAGACGCACCCCGGCCAGCCCTTCCCGATTGCCGTCGCCCTGGGCGCCGACCCGGCAACCATTCTCGGCGCTGTCACCCCGGTGCCGGATACCCTGTCCGAATATGCCTTTGCCGGCTTGCTGCGCGGCGAACGCACCCGCCTGGTGAAATGTCGCGGTTCGGAACTGCAGGTGCCGGCCAGTGCCGAAATCATCCTGGAAGGGGTCATCCACCCCGATGAGATGGCAGACGAAGGCCCCTTTGGCGACCATACCGGCTATTACAACGAAGTCGACCGTTTCCCGGTATTCACCGTCGAGCGCATCACCCGGCGGGAAGATCCGATCTACCACAGCACCTATACCGGACGGCCACCGGATGAACCGGCCATCCTTGGTGTGGCCCTGAACGAAGTATTCGTGCCCATACTGCAGAAGCAATTTCCGGAAATCACCGATTTCTATTTGCCGCCGGAGGGCTGTTCCTACCGCATGGCGGTAGTGTCGATGAAGAAGCAGTATCCCGGTCATGCCAAGCGCGTCATGCTCGGCGTCTGGAGCTTCCTGCGCCAGTTCATGTACACCAAATTCGTTATTGTCACCGACGACGATGTCAATGTGCGCGACTGGCAGGATGTTATCTGGGCCATCACCACACGCATGGACCCCAAGCGTGATACCGTACTGATCGACAATACACCGATTGACTACCTCGATTTTGCGTCGCCGATTTCCGGCCTCGGCAGCAAAATGGGTCTGGATGCCACCAACAAGTGGCCGGGTGAAACCAATCGTGAATGGGGCACCGCCATCGAGCAGGACAAGGCGATCGTCAGCCGTATCGACAACCTTTGGGCCGAACTGGGAATTGATGGATGAAAGTCACCCTGCAACCCTCCGGACACGTGATAGAACTGCAACCCGGCGAGCGTATTCTGGATGCCGCCCGGCGATTGGGGTTTGATGCACCGCAAAGCTGTCGCAACGGCAATTGCCATGTCTGTACCGCCAACCTGATCAGTGGCAAAGCGCGCATGGCTGACAGTGAGATCAACCACGGCGAGCTCTATACCTGTATTGCCCAGCCGCTGGCGGACTGCGAGCTGTACTGGGAAGGGGTGCTCGCCCCGGATGAGCTACCGGTGCATACCCTGGCTTGCCAACTGGACAGTGCCGAAAACCTGGGCGCCGACGTCTGGCGCCTGCGCCTGCGCGCCCCGGCCGGCAAAAAGATCAATTACCACCCGGGCCAGTACCTGCTGCTGGAGCGCGATGACGAGCAGCTCTCAGCCTTCTCGATCGCATCCACCCCCACGGAAGAGCGACTGATCGAACTGCATATCCTCACCCGTGAACAACAAACCCTGGCCATGGTAGAAAAGATTCGGCGGGAACGCATGGCCCACGTCAAGCTGCCCTTTGGCGATTGCCATCTGGCCAGCCTGCCGCCCGGCCCCCTGGTTCTGATCGCCGCAGGTACCGGGCTGGCACAGATGCAAAGCCTGATCGAGCACTGCCGGCATCTCGGCTTTACCCTGCCGATTCATCTCTATTGGGGAGTGCGCGAGGCAGCGGATTTCTATCAGGCGCCCTACTGGGAAGAGTGGGCAGACATGCCCAATCTGTTCATGCACAAGGTGGTCAGTGATGATGCCGGCTGGGCCGGTCGCCAGGGGCTGCTGCCGGCAGCCGTGATCGAAGATCTGGGTATCGACCTGAGCCCCTATCACGTCATTGCCAGCGGCTCACCGCCTATGGTCTACGGCACCCTGGATGCACTGGTCGCCGCTGGCATGCCGGCAGCCAACATGCACGCCGACGTCTTCGCCTACGCACCGCGCGACTGAGAGACAGCCGCGCACGTCACGGTTTATTCCGCCGGCAGTGCCCGTTGTGGCAAGGGCAAGGCTGGCAGATCGCCGGCCATCAGTTCAAAGCCGGCACGCAGCACTCGCTGGCTGGCTGCCACCTCACCCAACTGATCCAGCAAACGCACCAGCTCGGCACAGGTCTGAATATCCTTCTTGCTGTGAAAACTGGCTTCCAGATATTCGCGTGCCTTGCCCCACAGCTGGTTACGCAGAGCCAGGCGGCCCAGGGCCAACAGCAATACCGGGTTGTGCGGCTGCGCGCTCAGCCACTTTTCCGCCGTAGCCAGTTGACGCTGCGGATCAGCACCGGACAACAGACCATAGAGGTGCATCAGCCGGTCACTGTATTGCTGACGCAGCTCGGGTCGCAATGCTTCCTCGGCCGTCGCATCCAGGCCTAGCAGACGCAGTTGCACGGCATACACAGCCAACATCTCCTGATCCTGACGCAGTGCTTTCGGCAAGCGGCCCCAGCAGCTGGTCAGCGGGTGAGCTTCGCCGGGCGCCTGGTGCTGCCCGCGTTCTCCCGCCTGCTGCAACAAGGCCTG
The DNA here is from genome assembly GCF_900105655.1 of Halopseudomonas salegens. NCBI lineage: Bacteria > Pseudomonadati > Pseudomonadota > Gammaproteobacteria > Pseudomonadales > Pseudomonadaceae > Halopseudomonas > Halopseudomonas salegens. The sequence continues at coordinate 289,234 of NZ_LT629787.1, read as the reverse complement.
ATACACCTCTCGCTCCAGGTGCTGCAAGTCATCAGCCGGCAGCACTTTCTGTTTGCGCAGTTCCGGCAACAGCGCCTCCAGCCGCTCCCAGTCCTGCAGGCGCAGATACAGCCGGCTCATCAGTTTGAGGGCAAATACATGCTTGGGGTAACGCTTGCGCAAACGCGTAAGTGTCGCCAGCGCCTGTTCATACTGACCCCGCGCCAGCTGCAGCTGGGCCTGGGTTACCGCGATCGCCACTTCAGCTTTTGGAGTGCTGTCATAGGCTTCACGCAAGAGCTCGTCAGAGCCGGAAAAATCGCCCTGTTCATGCGCCGCCCGGGCCGCCGCCAGATAGTTGATCAAGGGTTGATCGGCAGCCGGTGCCGAGCGTTGCAGCAGACGCTGGGCCGCTTTCCAGTGCCCTTCGGCAAACTCCAGCAACCCCCGGGTCGTCACCAGATTGGCCCGGCGCTGGCGGTTATGCCGCGACCAGGGATTGATCTTGCGCCCGGAGGCATTCAGAAAACGGACCAGGGCACGCAACAGCGACAACCCCAACCAGAGCGCGAGAAGAAAGGCCAGACCCACCCAGATACTGGTTTCCAGCGACACGTTGCGCCAGGCAATCAACAGGTAACCGGGATCCTCCGCCACCGCCATGCCCAGCAAGGCAGCGACCAGCAGGACCGCCAGCACAGCCAGATAGCTTTTGCTCATGGCGCCTCCTCAGGCTCGGCGCCATTGTCCCGTTCAGTACGCTGCGTGATATAGGCAGCCAGTGCCTGCTCAAGGTCGGACAGATCCGGCGGTGACAGGCTCACCGGCTCTTCGGCCAGCGTCTGCAGCTGGCTTTGCATGGCCTGCACCAGGCTGTTATCCAGCTCGAAGAACTGGCGCAGAATACTGTCCGCTTGCTCCAGCGATGCCTGGAACACCTGCTCTTCTCCGCGCAGTGCAGCCCATTGCGCCTGTTCCAGCGTCAGCTGCAGGGTACGCCGGATACGTTGCATCTCGGCATCATCCAGCAGAGGCGTGATCACCTTGCCGCGCTGGAAGTCGACCCGAACATAACGTTCCAGCCGCATCAGCACGCGTTCCCAGCGGGTACGCCTTTCCAGACGATCGGCATACTCTTCTTCCACCGTGACCTCGTCCGGGTCAAACACCGGCACTGGCAGGGCAACCAGCCGGTTGACCTGCTCCCGCAGTGCACCCAGACGGACATAAATACCGGGGCGATCAACCACGCCCAGGCCCGCCAGCTCGGCCTGATACTGTGCCAGACGCTCACGCAGGCTGAATACGCCACTGTCTGGTTGCTGTTTGAGAATATCGTCGACAACAGCCAGCAGTTGCCCGGCAGTCTCCACGTCATCCGAGGCAATCAACCGCAGAGAGGCCAGGCGCAACAGGTACTGTGCCTCGGCCAGTTGCCAGTGGTCACCCTCTTCACCCTGCAGGGCATCCAGACGTTGTCCGAGATTCTGTTGACTGCGCTGCAAATCGGCGGCCAGCCGCTGCAACTGTTCCAGCTCGCTGCGACGCGCCAGATCCTGCACATCGCGGTTCAATGCCTGCTGCGTTTGCTCTTGCTGGCTGGCCAGTTCCTGGATGGCGGATTCCCAGCCTGCGGTGCTGCTCGCCGACTGTTGCTGCCACCATTGCCAACCCGTCAACGCCAGCGCCAGCAAGGCAAGCAGCAGAGCCAGCATTCCAAGACCCCGGCCACCGCCACCAGCAGCGCCTGAGTCTGGCCTGGCCGGCGGTTTCTCGCCACCACCCGAACCGCTCTTCTGCGTGCTCACCGAGACCTTTTCCTCGGCTGGCCCCGGCTTGGCGGAGGTCGTCGATGCAGTTCCGGCCGCGGCTGGCTCAGTGCCGGGTTGATCCGCCGCGCCGGCCGTTTTGCCCGTCTCGACAGCGGGTTTTGCGTCTGCCGCTGCCGGTGTTGCGGCGGCGTCCTTGTTCTTGTCGCTTGATTCCACGCCCGTCCCCTTGTCAGCTCATGTAATCGGTACTGATGGCCGCAAGCAACGCCGCATCATCAGCCCCTGCGCAAACGCGCACATCCTTGCAGCCTGCTGCCCGCGCCAGTGCAGCCACACGCTCGCCGGGTACCCAGCAACGCCAACCTGCCTGATGCGGCCAGCGCTCAGCAGCTGCCTGTTGCCAAAACTGCAGGGCCTGGCTGCTGAGCAATAGAATATCACTCACCCCGGCCGCCTCGGCGGCCATCAATCCAGACGTCAGGTCGGGGCCAGGCTGACGCCGATACAATTCAAGATAGTCGACCTGGCCGCCCGCTGCCCGAACCTGATTGGCCAGGTGCTCGCGGCCACCTTCGCCACGCCAGATCATTACGCGCAATCCATCCTGCTGCAACAGCTCTGCCCAGATCGGCAGTGCCAGCAAGGACTCACTGTCCTGCCCCTGTTGCGGATAAACCACCGGCAGGCCGTAATCGGCCAATGGGGCTGCCGTACCGGCACCCACGGCAAACCAGTGCTGGCCAATGGGTGGCTGGGGCCAGTAACGATCCAGTCGCAGCAAGCCCAGGCGCGCGGCGGTCGGGCTGACCACCATCACCGCATGATACCGATCCAGGTCCAGCATCAGGCTGCGCTGTTGCGGCGTTTCCGTCAACGGTTGCAAATCCAGCAATGGCAGGCTGTGGCTGGCGATACCACGGGCCTGCAGTTGCGCAGCCAGCCGCGCATTGTCTGCATTGCTGCGGGTCAACAACACCCGTCTCACTGGCCGTCAGCCTCCTCGTACACGGCATCCAGAATCGCCTTGGCACCCTGGCGCAGCAAGTCTTCAGCTACTGCAATGCCCAGGGCTACCGGCTCCTCTTCCGGCCCGCTGGCCTCGGCTCGCAGCATGGTGGTGCCCATGGGGTCGCCAACCAGGCCACGCAACCAGAGCTGACCGTTTTCACGTATGGCATAGCACGCAATCGGCACCTGGCAGCCGCCGTTGAGGTGAGTATTCAATGCCCGCTCGGCGCGCACCCGAAGCGCACTGTCATGGTCATTCAGTGGCGCCAGCAGCGCTTTCAGCTCATCGTCATCCGTACGGCATTCGATACCCACGGCGCCCTGCCCTCCAGCCGGCAGGCTTTCTTCCGGCGGCATGGCGTAGCGGATACGGTCATCAAAACCCAGTCGCATCAAACCGGCAGTGGCGAGAATAATCGCGTCATACTCACCGGCATCCAGCTTGGCCAGGCGGGTATTCACATTGCCACGCAGAAAGCGCACGACCAGATCGGGACGGCGTGCCAGCAACTGTGCCTGACGGCGCAGGCTGGAGGTACCCACCACACTGCCCGCCGGCAAGGCATCGACGTTGTCATAATGGTTGGAAACAAACGCATCGGTGGGTTCTTCGCGTTCACAGATCACCGGCAGTTCCAGTCCGGGGGGAAAGGCCATGGGCACGTCTTTCATCGAGTGCACGGCCAGATCGGCCTCGTCATTCAGGATCGCGGTTTCCAGCTCCTTGACGAACAGCCCCTTGCCACCAATCTTGGCCAGCGGCGAGTCGAGCAACTTGTCGCCACGGCTGACCATGGGCACCAGGCTGACCTTCAGGCCGGGGTGCAGTTCTTCCAGACGCGCTTTGACGTATTCGGCCTGCCACAGGGCCAGGGCGCTCTTGCGGGTGGCAATTCGCAGTTCTCGTGTCATGGGTATCTCGCTAACAATGTCAGCGCCATGATACGTCATGCGGCAGCAAGCATCCATGCGACCGGGTGGCGCTGCTTCAGCGACGCTCCAGCTGCTTGATCAAATTGCGCACACCGGGAACATGACGGCGACTGACGGTCAGCGGCTCGTCCGGAAACTCTTTGAGATAGAGCTGGAAATGACTGCCCTCGCGATGCAAGCCCTCAATCCGGTCCCGCGCAACCAGCGCATTGCGGTGAATGCGCACAAATTGCTGGCCAAATTCGTCTTCCAGGGCTTTCAGCGGCTCGTCCAGCAGCACCTCTCCCTGCTCGTGACGCAGAGTGACGTACTTGTGATCGGCAATGAAGTACATCACGTCACAGACCGGAATCAGCTCAATCCCCTTGCGCGTGCGTGCACTGATATGGCTACGGGCCTGACTGACGTCCTGCTCGTTCGGTGGGCGGCCCAGACTGGCCAGCTGCATGCGATTGAGTCGCTGCGCCTTGTCCAGTGCTTCGGCCAGCTCCTCGCGGCGCACCGGCTTGAGCAGATAACCCACGGCGCTGACATTGAAGGCCTCCAGCGCATACTCACCGTAAGCGGTACAGAACACCACCGCGGGAGCCTGCGGCAACTCACACAACCGGGCTGCAGCCTGCAAACCATCCATACCCGGCATGCGGATATCCAGCAGCACTATGTCCGGCTGCTGCTCAGCCACCAACTGCAGCACCTCGTGCCCGTTGGTCGCACTGTCACTCAATGCCTGATAGCCCGGCAAGGCATCTACCAGGCGCAGCAAGCGTTCACGGGCCAAAGGCTCATCATCGGCGATCAATACTTTCATGCCTTAATGATTACTCCGCATTGAGGGTCCTTGTTTACAAGAGTAGACCACGCGACAAAAGTAGCGCGAGTCTTCTTGCCAGGCATCCAATCGTGCCTCTTGGCCAAACAGGGCCTGCAATCGGGCGCGAATATTGTCCAGCGCCATGTGTGCTCCTTCACCAGCAGGCTCTTGAGCACAGACACTGTTGCTGACTTCGAGTTCAACCCGGTCATTCTCGCGCCGACCCCGAATCAGGATATCACCGCCCTGCGGGTTGGGCTGCACGCCATAGAAGATCGCATTTTCCAGAATGGGTTGCAGGGTCAGCAAAGGCATTGGCGTAGCGTCCGGCAACCCGCTCACCTGCCAGCTGGCCTGCAAGCGCTCATCCAGACGATATTGCTCAATCCGCAGATACCCCTCGCACAGACGCCGCTCTTCACCCCAGGTAGCAACCCCTTCCACTTCCGTCAGATTGGCGCGAAACAGATCAGCCAGATCCAGCACCGCGTTTTCCGCCTTGTCCGGCGCCGTTCCGATCAGGCTGACGATGCTGTTCAGGCTGTTGAACAGGAAATGGGGCCGGATGCGCGACTGCAAGGCCTGCAAGCGGGCGCGCAATTCGGCCTGCTGCTGATGCTGCCATTGCAGCTGCAGGTAGAAATAGCGCAACAACAGGCTGGTCATGATCAACGCAATCAATCCGTGCCGCAGCAACTGGGCAAAGTCAGTCAGCGGCGTACCGAGCATTCCCTGCAGCAGGACCCAGTTGGCCAGCACCGTGAACAGCAGCGTCAGACCGACCACGACCGCATAACAGGCGGCAATCGACAGCCACAGGGCCTGGCGTTGCATCCATGGGCGCAAACGACAGAGCAAGGCTGCCGAGAGCAACACCACCCACTGCACGAACAGCGAGGCCATGGCCAGCCGCATCCAGTCAAAGCCGCTGCCCCCCGGCTCCGCCAGCACCCACAGCAAGACCACCAACTCAGCCAGAATCACCATGGTAAACACGGCAATCGACGAACACAGGTCCGGGAGGAAGAAATCATCTCCCGCATAGGGTCGTTTGAGCAAGGTCCAGAGTCCGTTCTTCATGGCTGCAGTGTCCGCCAGCTGGGCGCGAATGCGCAAGTGTGAAGTGGTATAGTAGCTGTTTATCCAAATCAACAGCGGATGCAGCGCAATGAGCCAAGAAAAAACGACCAACCAATCCTGGGGTGGCCGCTTCAGCGAGCCGGTAGATGCCTTTGTTGCCCGGTTCACCGCCTCGGTGAATTTCGATCAGCGCCTGTACAAACATGACATTCAGGGCTCGATCGCCCATGCCAGCATGCTGGCTCAGGTTGGTGTACTGACCACGGACGAACGCGACACCATCATTGAAGGCCTGCGCGCCATCCAGAGTGAAATCGAAGCCGGTGAGTTTGACTGGCAGGTCGAACTGGAAGATGTGCACATGAACATCGAAGCCCGCCTGACCCAGCGCATCGGCATCACCGGCAAGAAACTCCACACCGGACGCTCGCGCAACGATCAGGTCGCCACCGACATTCGCCTCTGGCTGCGCGAGGAAATCGACATCATCCTCAGCGAGCTGGAGCGCCTGCAAAGCGGCCTGCTGGATCAGGCCGAGCAGCATGCCGAGGTGATCATGCCCGGCTTTACCCATTTGCAGACCGCCCAACCGGTGACCTTCGGCCACCACCTGCTGGCCTGGTACGAAATGCTGCGCCGCGATACCGAACGCCTGCTCGACTGCCGCAAGCGGGTCAACCGCATGCCGCTGGGCAGCGCCGCACTGGCCGGCACCACCTACCCGATCGACCGCAGCATTACCTGTGAACTGCTCGGCTTCGATGCCGTCTCCGGCAATTCGCTGGATGGCGTCTCAGACCGCGATTTCGCCATCGAATTCTGCGCCGCCGCCGCCGTGGCCATGATGCACCTGTCGCGCTTCTCCGAAGAGCTGGTGCTGTGGACCAGCGCACAGTTCAACTTTATCGACCTGCCCGACCGCTTCTGCACCGGCTCATCGATCATGCCGCAGAAGAAAAACCCCGATGTGCCCGAGCTGGTGCGCGGCAAATCCGGCCGCGTCTATGGTCACCTCATGGGCCTGCTGACCCTGATGAAAAGCCAGCCGCTGGCCTACAACAAGGACAACCAGGAAGACAAGGAGCCGCTGTTCGACGCCGTGGATACCCTGCGCGACAGCCTGCGCGCCTTCGCCGACATGATTCCGGCGATCAAGCCCCGCGTGGACATGATGCGTGAAGCCGCGTTGCGTGGCTTCTCCACCGCCACCGACCTGGCCGACTACCTGGTACGCAAGGGCCTGCCGTTCCGTGACTGTCACGAGATCGTCGGCCTGGCGGTGAAATACGGCGTCGACCAGGGCAAGGATCTGGCCGAAATGAGCCTCGCTGAACTGCGCCAGTTCAGCGACCAGATCGAGCAGGATGTGTTTGACGTACTGACACTGGAAGGCTCGGTGAATGCTCGTGACCACATCGGCGGTACCGCACCGGCCCAGGTGCGTGCAGCCGTAACGCGGGGCCGCGCTCAACTGCAGGCGGATAACGCCTGAAGGACGCGGCAATGACGGATAAGGCGCCCGACAGGCCCGCCGGTTATCGCGTGAGCGCCGACCGGCGCTCGGCCTCGCGCCGGGTGCGCTATGTCGAGGGTAACCGTCAGGATCCGGGAGAGTGCCGTCTTTGCCAGCTCGACGAGCTGGCAGAGGGCGAGGCAACGCCCGGCGACACTCAGGACGGTGGCAGCTCGACCAGGCCCCAGGGCAGCTCCGCCACCCGGGCCGGCTGAGCCGACAGGTCGATCAGGTCACCGTTGTTCGGCACCAGGCCCTGCAAACCCAGTTCACGACCAAAGGCCATATGCGCTTGCTGGTGATAGTTTTCGCCATGCACCGGCAACAGATAACGGGCTCGCAACCAGCCATACAGCTGACGCAGATCCTCCTGTGGGGGATGACCGGAGGCATGCACCGGCGCCATCTCGTCATCAATGATCTCGATGCCCTTGGCTGTCAGATCGGCACGTATGCGTGCCAGACTCTCCTCGTTACCCGGAATCAGCCGCGAGGAAAAGATCACCGTATCGCCGCGCTCCAGCACCAGTTGCGGATGCCGCCCGCTGGCCACCCGCCCCAGGGCTGCCGCCGGCTCACCCTGGCTGCCGGTACAGATCCACAACTGCTGACTGCGCGGCAGGAAACCCAGCTCCCAGGGGCCGATAAAACTGTCGGTTGCGGTCAGGTAATCCATCTGCCGCGCCACCCCCTGCATGCGCAGCAGACTGCGTCCGAGCAGTGCCGCATAGCGATCGGTATCGCGGCTGATCTCAGCCAGTGCATGCAAACGCGCCAGATTGCTGGCAAAACAGGTCACCACCACCCGCTGCTTGCATTCACGCACCGCATCCAGCAGGCCTTCGCGCACCGCCGCTTCAGAACGGCTGGCACCCGCCACCGGGGCATTGGTCGAGTCGCCGATGATCACATCCACCCCGGTACGGCCCAACGCCTGCAGGCGCGCCTGCGCGGTCAGGCCACCCACCAGCGGCTCGGCATCCAGCTTCCAGTCGCCACTGTGGTACAGGCGCTTGCCGGCCACCTCGAGCATGATGGCATGGGACTCGGGTATAGAATGGGTCACCGGGATCCATTCCGCCTGAAAATTGCCGATACCAATGGGCTCCAGCGGCTTGATCTCGTGCAGCCGCGGCCACTCCTGCAGCGCATCCAGCTTGTTGCGAATCAGGCGGGCAGCAAAGGGACTGGCATACAGCGGGCAATCCAGCGCCTTCCACAGATGGGCCACCGCACCGATATGATCCTCATGGCCGTGGGTAATCAACAACGCCGAGAGCTTGATGTCATAGCGTTCCAATGCCGCCAGACTGGGAATCGACACCTGATTGCGTCCACTGGGATGCGATTGCAGGGCAAAGCCGCAATCCACTGCGATCCACTGACCGGCAGAACCGAACAAATAGAAATTCGCCCCGAACATGCCCGCACCGCCCAAGGGCAGAAAGAACGGGCCGATCTGATTGTGCAACTGGTCAAAGCGTGGTGCGGGCATGACTGAATCCAACAAGGAAATACCGCCGCTACTGGGCATATATCGACAGCCTATCAGAGTCTGCAGAGCCGGCGGCGCGTTCTTGCGCATGAAAGCCTCCAGCAGCCGCCACAGACCACAGGGTCACGCATCGACTTGCACCCGACAGACAGGCTGCATAGAGTGTATGCAATTGATCCTGATTGAGGCTGCCATGACTCCTTTTCTGTTTGCCACCACTGCCCAGATTCTCTGTGAACCCGGTTCCGCCGTACGCCTGGCCGAACTCTGCCGCGAACGCGGCGCCACCCGCGTCATGGTGGTCACCGACCCCGGCATCACCCAACTCGGCCTGCTCGAACCCAGCCTGGCTGATTTTGCCAGGCAAAACCTGAGCGTGCAGGTGTTTGACCAGGTTGTCGCCGACCCACCGGAAGCCGTGGTGCAAACCGCCGTTGATCAGGCCATCGCCATGCAAGCCGACATGGTCGTCGGTTTCGGCGGCGGCAGCTCAATGGACGTCGCCAAACTGGTCGCCCTGCTCGCCCACCCGAACAGCCAGCAGACACTCGCCGACATCTACGGCGTCGGCAATGCCAAAGGCCAGCGCCTGCCGCTGATCCAGGTACCGACCACCGCCGGCACCGGCTCCGAAGTCACCCAGATCAGCATCATCACTACCGGCGAAACCACCAAAATGGGCGTCGTCTCGCCATTGCTACTGCCCGACCTCGCCCTGCTCGACGCCGACCTCACCCTCGGCCTGCCCTCCGCCGTCACCGCCGCCACCGGCATCGACGCCATGGTGCACGCCATCGAAGCCTATACCAGCAAGATCAAGAAAAACCCACTATCCGACATGCTCGCCCGCGAAGCCCTGCGCCTGCTCGCCGGCAACCTCGACGAAGCCGTACACAACGGCAAAAACCGCGAAGCACGCCAAGCCATGCTGCTCGGCGCCCTGCTTGCCGGCCAGGCTTTCGCCAACGCCCCGGTCGCCGCCGTGCACGCACTGGCCTACCCGCTGGGCGGCCACTTCCACATCCCCCACGGCCTGTCCAACTCCCTGGTCCTGCCCAGCGTCATCGCCTACAACGCGCCCGCCGCGCAAGAGCTCTACGCCGAACTGGCCCCGTTACTGGTCAAAGACCTCAAGCCCGGCAGCGCCGCCAGCCTGACCGAACAACTGGTCAACGCCCTGGCCGACCTCAGCCCGCGCTGCAACCTGCCCAGCCGCCTGCGCGACGCCGACGTCCCCGAATCCAGCCTGGAAATGCTCGCCCGCGACGCCATGCTGCAACAGCGCCTGCTGGTGAATAACCCGCGTGAGATGACTGAAGCCGATGCACTGGCGATTTATCGGCAGGCGTTTTAATTCTTGCAGAATGCACGCAACGCTACGGCGTCCTTGCTGATCCACTGGGTTGGACCGTCGATGGCATGGACGCCATCGACGAGCTACAGGGACGTACTTGCCGCGTGTCCAGCCCAGTGGATCAGCAAGGGCGCCATCGCACAGATGCTGAAAGATAAAAACTTAAACCACAACTGAACATGACCAAGCAGAGCACTCAATGACCACCAAACCCCAGCGCAGCGACTACCCCTACCTGCACCCCATCACCACCCGCTGGCACGACAACGACATCTACGGCCACGTCAACAACGTCACCTACTACGGCTACTTCGACAGCGCCGTCAACAGCTGGCTGATCACCCAAGGCGGCCTCGACATCCACAACGGACAGCAGATCGCCTTCGTCGTCAGCTCCAGCTGCGACTACTTCGCCCCCATCGCCTTCCCCGACCCCATCGACGTCGGCGTGCGCGTCGCAAAACTCGGTAACAGTTCCGTCAACTACGAACTCGCCATCTTCAAACCCGGCAGCAACGACGCCTGTGCCGCCGGCCGCTTCGTCCACGTCTTCGTCGAACGCAGCAGCAACCGCCCCTGCCCCATCCCCGACGGCCCCCGCGCCGCCCTGCAGCGCCTGACCAACTGATTCAAACCAATCCTCCAGGGCTTGCATCACAAGGCCCTGGGGGCAGACTGCAGAACCCGCCTGCCTCCAGCGATAAACAAAAGCTATCAACCCCCTACCAAAATCCTACTGGCGGCAATCGCTACCCGTTGCTAAAACTATGTAACCCGGCGCACAAAAGCGAGCCTGAACACGCCTGTGGGTCTGGAACCAACAAACCTGTATGACCGTGATCCGGTCATACCGATGCATGAAACTGCTATCCGCAGAATCAAACCACCCAGATGGAATCGGAGACAGATATGAGTGACAACAACAACGGCAAATGCCCCGTGATGCATGGCTCGAACACCAAGCTGCACGGCAGTGGCGCCATGAACAAGGACTGGTGGCCGAACCAGCTGAATCTCAGCATCCTGCATCAGCACAATCCCAAGTCCGACCCCATGGGTGAAGACTTCAACTATGCCGACGAATTCAAGAAGCTCGACCTCGCAGCGGTGAAAAAAGACCTCACCGAGCTGATGACCAACTCGCAAGACTGGTGGCCGGCTGATTATGGTCACTACGGCCCCTTCATGATCCGCATGGCCTGGCACGCAGCCGGTACCTACCGAGTCGCTGACGGCCGCGGTGGCGCCTCCACCGGCAACCAGCGCTTTGCCCCGCTCAACAGCTGGCCGGACAACGGCAACCTCGACAAGGCTCGCCGCCTGTTGTGGCCGATCAAGCAAAAGTATGGCAACAAACTGTCGTGGGCCGATCTGTACATTCTCGCCGGCAACGTCGCCATCGACTCAATGGGCTGCAAAACCTTTGGCTTTGGCGGCGGCCGTCAGGATATCTGGGCACCTGAAGAAGACATCTACTGGGGCGCCGAAGAAGAATGGCTGGCCACCAGTGACAAGCCGAAGAGCCGCTACAGCGGTGATCGTGAGCTGGAAACCCCACTGGCCGCCGTACAAATGGGTCTGATTTACGTCAACCCGGAAGGCCCGGATGGCAACCCCGACCCACTGGCATCAGCCAGAGACATTCGTGAAACCTTCGCCCGCATGGCCATGAACGACTACGAAACCGTCGCCCTGACTGCCGGTGGTCACACCTTCGGCAAGACACACGGTGCCGGCGATGCAGCCAATGTCGGCCCCGAGCCGGAAGCAGCGCCGATGGAGCAGATGGGCTTCGGCTGGAAAAACAGCCACGGCAGCGGCAAAGGCCGCGACACCATCACCAGCGGGCTGGAAGGTGCCTGGACCCCGACGCCAACCCAATGGGACATGAGTTATTTCGATGTGCTGTTCGGCTACGAATGGGAACTGACCAAGAGTCCGGCGGGTGCCAATCAGTGGGCACCGAAAAACCTTGAAGAAAAAGACAAGGCACCGGATGCAGAAAATACCAGCCAGCGCGTCGGCATCATGATGAGCACCGCCGACATGGCCATGCGCGAGGACCCGTCCTACCGCAAGATCTCCGAGCACTTCCACAAGAACCCGGAAGAGTTCGCCGACGCCTTCACCCGCGCCTGGTTCAAACTGACCCACCGCGATATGGGGCCGAAATCCCGCTATCTCGGTTCGGACGTACCGCAGGAAGACCTGATCTGGCAGGATCCGGTGCCAGCAGTCGATCATGAACTGATCAACGATCAGGACATTGCCGACCTCAAGTCCAAGCTGCTCGCCTCCGGCCTCAGCGTTTCCGAACTGGTGTTCACGGCCTGGTCGGCAGCCTCGATCTACCGTGATTCGGACAAGCGCGGTGGTGCCAACGGTGCCCGCATTCGCCTGGCCCCGCAGAAGGACTGGGAAGCCAACCAGCCCGAGCAACTGGCCCGGGTCATCAAGGTACTCGAAGGGGTGCAAAGCGACTTCAACGCGGCCCAATCGGGCAACAAGAAAGTCTCACTGGCTGACCTGATCGTACTTGGTGGCGCAGCTGCCATCGAAAAAGCCGCCAAGGATGCCGGTCACACCATCACCGTGCCCTTTGCACCGGGCCGTACCGATGCGACCGACGAGCAGACCGAAGTGGATTCCTTCGAGTGGCTGAAGCCAGAAGCCGATGGTTTCCGTAACTATGCGAAAGCGAAGTTCACCGTGTCGCCGGAAGAAATGCTGGTCGACAAGGCGCAACTGCTCGGCCTCAGCGCCCCGGAAATGACCGTACTGGTCGGCGGCATGCGCGTCCTGAACGCCAACCACGGTGGCAGCAAGCACGGCGTATTCACCGACAAGCCGGGCACGCTGAGCAATGACTTCTTCGTCAATCTGGTCGACATGGGAACCGAATGGGCACCCACCGCAGCTGACCCCGATGTGTTCGAAGGCAAGGATCGCAACAGTGGTCAGGTCAAGTGGACCGGTACCCGCGTAGACCTGGTATTCGGTTCCAATTCGCAACTGCGTGCGCTGGTCGAAGCCTACGCCCAGGACGACGCCAAGGAGAAATTCGTCAAGGATTTCGTCAAGGCGTGGAACAAGGTCATGAATGCCGATCGTTATGATCTGGTCTGATTGACCGTCAGCAAGGCAATACGCAACGGGGGCTGCATAATGCAGCCCCCGTTGTCGTTTCAGCTCAGAGGAAAAACGGACTCAGCCCAGAACGCCGGGCAACTTGCTCGGGGTAAACAGCTCTATCCAGTAACCATCCGGATCGCGGATAAAGGCAATATCCTTCATCTTGCCGTCCTGCGGCCGCTTGACGAAACTCACCCCCAACTTCTCGAAGCGCTCGCAAGCGCCATCCAGATCCGGCACCGCAAAACCGATATGGCCAAAGCCTTTGGGCTCGTCGTTGCCGTTGTGGTAAGCAAAGTCCTCGTCGTTTTCGGTACCCCAGTTATGCGTCAACTCCAGCATCGCCGGGCGCCCGAAGGTCTGTACCAAACGCACCCGAGGGTCCGCCGACCAGTTGCCCAGGTCGTGGGTATCAATCGCCGCAAGGAAATACAGACTGAACTTCATCTCTTCAAAGTCCATCTTCTTCACCAGCGTCATACCCATGATGCGGGTATAGAAATCCAGCGTCGCCTCCGGCGACTTGATGCGCAACATGGTCTGATTGAACACAAACCCCTCGGTATCCCGATCACGGTTCTCGCACAAACCCGGCGCAGACTCGAAATGACGACTCATCAGCAAACTCCTCAGTCAGCAGCAAATACAAGCAGACTACCACCCACCCCCAAGACAACAAACGCCACAGCTACAACAGGGTGTGTCGGTCTCAGCATGCCCCCTCTCCCCCTGCCCCGCCTTCGGCCCCCTGCCCTTCGCAGAGCTCAGGGCGTTCGGGCGGGCGAAGCAGTGCTTCGCTTTTAACCGCCCTTACCCCGCGAGGGGAGAGGGGTGAAAGGTCCGAGCCAGAAACGCGACAACCAGTGAGCCTCCAAACAACGCCTGGTGCCCAGATTCAACGAAACTTGCGCTCATCCCACCAGGGATAAAACGGTGGCTTATCCTGACTCGGGCGCAATTTGAATTCGGGCGCGCGCTTCTCCAGGAACGACTGCACACCCTCTTGCGCATCGGCAGACTCACCCATAAAGGCAATCGCCCGCGAATCGACAATATGCGCTTCCATCGGGTGATCCGCTGCCATCATGCGCCAGAGCAATTGGCGGTTGAGCATGGCGGACATGCCCGAGGTGTTGTCGGCAATTTCCCGCGCCAGCTTGTAGGCTGCCGGCATCAATTCATCCGGCTCATGCAGGCTGCGCACCAGGCCACCTTTCAGCGCCTCTTCGGCATCGAATACGCGACCGGTAAACACCCATTCCGCTGCCTGCATCGGGCCGACGAGGCGTGGCAGGAACCAGCTTGAGCAGGCTTCCATGGTGATGCCACGACGGGCAAACACAAAGCCGAACTTGGCCTTGGTCGAGGCCAGGCGAATATCCATCGGCAGGGTCATGGTCACCCCGACGCCCACGGCCGCGCCGTTGAAGGCACCAATCACCGGCTTGGTCGATTCGTAGATCCGCAGCGACACGGTACCGCCGCCGTCACGAAGATCATCACCTTCCGGCTGGTCCGCGCGCTTGTGCCGGTTGAAGGTATCGCCACCCTTTTCCAGATCCGCCCCGGCGCAGAACGCCCTACCAGCACCGGTGACCACAATCACCCGCACCGCATCGTCGGCATCCGCCGCATCAAAGGCCGCAATCAGCTCGCGGCGCATCAGGCCATTGAAGGCATTCATCCGGTCCGGGCGGTTCAGGGTCAAGGTCAGGATGCCATCCTGCACCTGGTAATCGAGGGTTTCGTAAGACATATACAGACTCCACAGTGGTCAACAAATGTTGCCCAGTGTAGAACCCACCGGTCAGCGTCACCAGCTGCCTCACTGCGGTGTATATCCAGGCATAGGCTGAAGGGATAACAAGAGCGGCCATGTCATCAGCCGAACCACCACATCCCCAGCGCCATCAGCGCCGGCACCAGCAGGCACTGCAACACGTTACTGCGCAAAGCGGAGAACAGATTTCCTGCAGCTCGTGACTGCCACAGGCTGTGCAGGCCAAGCAAAAAAAACGGCAGCGCTACCAGTACGGCAGGCGGCAGCCAGCCAGCAGCCACCGCCAACAACAATACTGTCAGCGACAGCAGCCATTGCCCGGCGTACACAGCACGAGCCACAGTCACCCCGTAGTGCACCACCAGGTTGTCGCGCCCAACCTGTCGATCGGCTTCGCAATCTGGCAACTGGTTGAGCAACAACAAATTATTGATCAGAAAGCACAGAACCAGACCGGCAGCCAAACCAGCGCGGGTGTATTCGCCGGAGAGCACATACTGGCTGCCGAGCAACATCAGCAAACCGAAGCCAATGCCCGGCGCCAGCAGGCTGAGCCAGCGATTTCGGGTAATCCAGGGGGTATAGAAGGCGACCAGCAGCATACCGACAACACCAACCGGCAGCAGACCGCTGCCTACCTGCCAGCAAAGCCACAAGCCAATCATTGCGGTCAGCGCCAGCAGGGCAAGCCCTAGCCACAATACGCCAGTGGCTGCGTCCGGATGGGCCGGCAGATACCCACTGCCGCCACTGAAAGGCGTGCGCTCAGTATGCAGGTCCAGTTCACTGTGAAAGTCGGCATATTCATTCAGCACATTCACCGCCGCATGCGCAGCCACAGCGCCCATCAACACCCAGGGCCAATAACCTTGAAGCGGCCCGGGTGGGGCAATGGCCATGGCCAGCGCAACGGTAACCAGGGCCAGCAGCAGAAAAGGCGGCCGCAAGGTGTGCAAAATTCCCATGAATCAGACTATCCCCCCACAGTTTCAGATCCCGGACGTTCACCAACGCCGGAACGGGATAATTACACATTTTCCCACGCCGGGAGCAAGCCAGATCACCGTTTCAGGCTGGAAGCCGTCGCCACACACTCGCCAGCCACGGCTGCTGCTCGCGCGGCAAACCGGCTGGCCGATAATAATGCTCAATCTCGACAAAACCCGCCGCCTGCATAAAGGCCTGCCAGGTTTCCAGCCGGTAATAGGCCGCGTAGCGGTCACCGGTCCAACCCTCCTGGTCGTCCCCGCGTGGGTTGGAACTGAGCAGAACCCCGTCCGGCTTCAGGCTCTGATGCAGTTGCCGCAGCGCAGCAGGCAGGACCTTGCTGGGGATATGAAACAGGGTGGCGTTGGCAAAGATGCCGTCAAAGCGCTCAGGCGGCAAGTCCAGCGCCAGAAAGTCCTGCAGCCATACCTCGCAACCACTATCTTGCCGAGCCATCTCGACAAAGCGCTCGCAGCCATCCAGCCCCACCGCCACATGCCCCATTTCCGTAAAGGTGCGCAGATCTCGCCCCGGCCCGCAGCCCATATCGAGAATCTGCAGCGGCGCGGGGGCCTGAATATGGCGCAGCAAGGCATCGATATTCTGGCTCACATCATGATCCCGCGTGCCCTCACGAAAACCTTCGGCATTCTGCTGGTAATGCTCGAGCGTCTGCCGGGCCAGTGCGGTCAGTTGGGAACGGGCAACGGTGTCGTTGCCGGATTGCGAGTGTTGGTCAGACATGCGATTTGGCTCAGGCGCGAAAGTGAGACATAGACTATCGCGCCAAAGGCCCAACTGGCCAACATCTCATTTTTTCATCATCCGGCAATCCCTGTCTCAATGCGCGCTAGCGGTAGGCCGAACGATGATCTCGCTGGTGTCCACATCCTCGGGCTGCTCGATGGCAAAGCGGATCGCACGGGCAATGGCAAAGGGGCTGACGGCTACCTGCCGGAACGCCTTCATCTCCTCGCGTCCTTGCGCATCAGAGATAGTGTCGGCCAGCTCGGATTCGGTAACGCCAGGGCTGATGGTGGTTACCCGCAGTTTGGAGTTTTCCTGACGCAAGCCATCGGAAATCGCCCAGACCGCATACTTGGTGGCGCAATACACCGCTGCCGTTGGCGACACTGCATGGGCGCCGATGGAGGCGATATTGATGATCTGTCCGCGATCCTGCACCTGCATAACCGGCAGCGCCGCAGCAATGCCGTACAGCACCCCACGGATGTTTACATCGATCATGCGCTCCCACTCATCCACCTTGAGCGCCGCAAGGGGCGACAGCGGCATGACGCCCGCATTGTTGATCAGCACATCGACACGACCGAACTCGTCCAGGGCGAAGTCGACAAAAGCCTGCACCTCCTCGCGTTGCGTCACATCCAACTGACGCGCCCTGGCCATACCACCCGCGTCGCTGATTTCCGTCACCAGTCTGTCCAGGCGTTCAGTCCGCCTTGCCCCGAGCACCACGCGCGCGCCCTGCTCTGCCAACAAGCGCGCCGTCGCCTCGCCAATACCACTGCTGGCGCCGGTGATCAGAACGACCTTTCCATCAATGAGATTGCTCATTACTTGTACTCCTGAGCGTTGAGAACCTGAAAAATCACTACAGGGCATATGCTAGAGAGCACAGGGCGATACGCTAAGACCTGTTCGTATTCGGTTCTTGCCTATTCGTATCAACAGGTCTGCAAAAAACCGAAATATGTGATGATATATAGCCTGCTTATCTAATCGGGAATTGTCAGGTGAACAGCACATCCTTGAAACAGGCGCGCATGATCGAGCTGGTAAAGCGTCTGGCACCCACGGAAGGCTATACCCAGTCGCTGCTTGATGACGTCACCTTCATGCGCGCCAATCGCGCGATCCCGGTGACACCGGCGCTGTACGAGCCAAGCATCGTAATCGTGCTGCAAGGGAAAAAACGCGGCTTTTATGGCGGCCAAAGATACATCTACGACGCCGGGCATTATCTGGCGCTGTCGGTACCCTTGCCCTTTCTGACCGAAACCGAAGCCAGTGAAACCGAGCCAATGCTCGGGCTGGTGTTGCGCATCAATCAGGCGGTGACCGCCCAACTGGCCCTGGACGTTGACAAGGCGCTAGCCAAACCCGCGAGCAAGCCCGCCACGCTCTTCGCCACACCCCTGGACGACAAACTGGAAGATGCCACGCTCAGGCTGCTCGAAGCGCTCAGCTCACCACTGGAAACGGCGGTGCTCGCCCCCTCGATTTTCCGGGAAATTACCTACCGTGTATTGATCAGCGAACAAGGCGGTGGATTGCGTGCAGCGCTGCTGCAAAACGGTAACTTTGGCCGGATCGCCAACGTGCTGAGATACATCCATACCCGGTACGCTCAGAGTCTGAATGTCGGCGTCCTGGCCAGCGAAGCCAACATGAGCATTCCCGCATTTCACAGCCACTTCAAAGCCGTGACCGACACCTCGCCCCTGCAGTACATCAAAGCCATCCGGCTGCATCAGGCACGCTTGCTGATGATCCGCGAAGGCTGCAGCGCCGTCATCGCTTCGCAATACGTAGGCTACGAAAGCGCCTCGCAGTTCAGTCGGGAGTTCAAGCGTCTGTTTGGTCGCAGCCCGGTAGAAGAGGCGCGGCACTTGAAGCAGGTACTGGCCATGACGCCACAGACCCATGGCCGGGCACCCAGTGCCCGGCCATAGCGCCTTTAGCGACCGCTGCGTGATGCCTCCGGCTGTTGGATAACGAGCTCCCGGGTTGCCGGCCTGGGCAGGGTCGGTCTCTGCTGCGGCGCCATAAGCTGGCCTGACGCGGCAGTTGAGCCGACATTTTCCGGGCACTTCTGACTGAGTTGTGCTTTCAGGCACAACTCGTAGGCACCGTAGTTTTTATCCGGGTCCGGGTGCTTTTCATTGCACTTGTCAATTGCATCGTCAGCACAGTTGGCCATCGCCAGCCCGGTAAAACCCATTGCAGCAATCATAATGGCAGGGATCAGTTTTGCAGTTTTCATGAGAATGCTCTCCAGCTTGTTGGTTGGTTGTGGTGTTCTCATGAAGTGAGTCGTGGTGACTGTGCAGCAGGTTCAAACCAATCCGACAATAATTCATGTTTTTTTCCTGCAGCCTGATTCCCGGCATACCGACGTTGAATCAATCATTACCCGCATCGTGCTCTCGTTACGCGAAAGCCGCACCAAGCGACTAGCCTGACAGGTGTATTCATTATGAGAGGATGAGCTTCGCATGAGGGGCGCGAGTCCAGCTTTGGTGGCCCTGGCAGCTTTCTTCTGGGGCTTGTCGGGCGGGATCGGCGGTATGCTGATGGCTGCCGGCTGGGATGCGTTCGTTGTCGCCTTCTATCGTGGAGTGATCGGGCTGCTGTTCATCCTTGTCTGGCTGTCATTGCGCCGGCATGACAACGGGCTGAGAAGCCATCGGTTATGGTTCTGGTCCACCGTTGCAGGGTTGGGCGCTGCGGGTAACTTTGCCTTCTATTTCCTCAGTATCGAGCACGGCAGCGTCGCAGTGGCAGCCACCTTGATGTATTGCGCCCCGCTGTACGTTTATCTCGCCTCCTTTGCCCTGCGGCTGGAAAAGCCCAACGCGCTCAAATGGACCGCCATCGCGGTCGTAATCCTGGGCATGGGCTTGCTGACCGAAGTGCACGATATCGGCGCCAATGGCATCACCCCCATCGGCATAGGTGCCGGCTTACTGGCCGGGCTATGCTATGCGCTGTTCATTTTCGGTTTCAAATACGCCGCACCCCACGGCAGCCCGCAGGCGATTCTGTCGATTGCCTTTCTGGTCCTGGCGTGTGCGCTGATCTGGCCCGCGGATCGCGCACAGACCCTTGCCGTGTTGAGCACACCCGACTGGCCCCTGTTTGCTGCGCTGGGCGTACTGGGGGCGGGGTTGTCCTTTGTGGTGTATATCTACGGCCTGAGGAAAACCAGCCCGGCCCTGGCCTCCATGGTTGCCATGATCGAGCCGGTAACTGCGTCACTGTTCGGCCTGTTGCTGCTGGATGAAAGCCTGGTGTGGCATCAAGGGCTCGGCATGGGCCTGATCCTGGTCACAGTCACCGC
This sequence comes from Halopseudomonas salegens, assembly GCF_900105655.1. Classification (NCBI taxonomy): domain Bacteria; kingdom Pseudomonadati; phylum Pseudomonadota; class Gammaproteobacteria; order Pseudomonadales; family Pseudomonadaceae; genus Halopseudomonas; species Halopseudomonas salegens. Next base: position 269,303 of record NZ_LT629787.1, on the reverse strand, counting down.
GCTGAGCGTCTATTCCAGTGACGGGCGGCCACTGTCCAGACACAGTGTTTTCACAAGCCGGCATCGCCACTGAATCACCCGTTGATCACCCCACCAGACAGATCAGGAAACAATCTGATGGATAGTATCCGCCAGATGCTGTACGCCGCTTTCAACTTCAGCGATACCGGCATTCACCGTAGCGATCAACTCATGCCCCTTGTTCGATGAACTGTTGATCTGCTCCATCTGCTGGCTGACCTGACTAATCAGGTCAGCATTTGCGCTGACTACATTGCCGATCTCGGTGGTCGCTGTACTGGTTCGCCCAGCCAGGGTTCTGACTTCATCGGCAACCACGGCAAAGCCTCGACCCGACTCGCCAGCGCGCGCCGCCTCGATGGCAGCATTCAGCGCCAACAGGTTGGTCTGCTCGGCAATACTGCGGATAGTAGAAACAATGTCATTGATGTTGTTGGACTGTGCTTGCAGCCGAAGGCTGATGGCATTGGCCTGCTCGACCTGCTGGCTGACGCGTTCCGATGCGGCAACCGCCTGCTCCAGAGCCTGTTTCGCTTGCACGGTAATGCGTGAGGCCTCCTCGGACGTCGAAGCCGCCACTTCGCCGGCACGCATGGCGCGATTGATCCGCTCCGAGATATCGGCAGCGAACTTGATCACCTTGTGAACCTTGCCGTTGTCATCAAGGATGGGATTGTAGGTAGCTTCCAGCCAGATCGTATGGCCTTCGGCATGCCGCCGTTCGAAGCGACCGGAAGAGAAATGGCCGGCCGCCAGCGACGCCCAGAAATTCGGGTTATCGCGGTAAAAGTTGTCATAACAGAACATGCTGTGATGCTTGCCGACTATCTGATTCAGGCTGTAGCCGGTGGTCGCGAGGAAATTGTCGTTGGCATGCAAAATATGCCCGTCAGGCGTGAATTCAATCACCGCCAGCGAGAGGTTGAGTGCGGTGAACATGGCATTTTTCATGCGCAACGCTTCCTGATCCGCACTAACGTCCTTGGCAATCTTCATCACCCGGACAACGGCGCCCGCATCATCGCGAACCGGAAAGTACGAAGCTTCCAGCCAGAGCGTCGAGCCATCCTTGCGACGCCGCCGAAAGGTCCCGTGTTGGCTCTGCCCCGCGGCCAACTGCTGCCAGAAGGACGCATAGGACGGATCAGCAACCGTGTGCTCGTCACAAAACATCCGGTGGTGCTGGCCGACAATCTGCTCTAGCGAGTAGCCGGTGGTCTGAAGAAACAGCGAATTGGCATTGAGTATGTTGCCTTCAGGGGTGAATTCAATCACGGCAACATTTTCACGTATGGCTCGGAGTTCAAACGTCAGCTGTTCGATCTGGGACTGCTGTTCTGCAAGCTGCTGCTTGCGGCCTTGCGCGCTTGAAAAAAGCATGGCAGAGGCTCCTCCATTGAGCACCCAGGTTGTTTTTATGTGCCGCATGGCCAGCCATGCTCACATTAAAATTAGTTCAACAAAAAAATAACGTCAAATTGCTAGCACTTATGCAATAACACTCTGACCCCTTAACGTTCACGCCTGCTGGTTGATCACCCCCACCACCGCATTGGCCGAGCGCACGGCCGACTCCAGCAAGGGCACACCCTCATAGGCCCATGAACCGCAATAGAACACTTTGCGCCACGGTTGGCTGTGCCATTGCTTGAGGGCCTGATGGACCTGGGCGGTGTCGGCGTTTACCACGGCGCGTTCCAGCGGCACGCGGGCGAGTACGGTGTCCGGCGCGGGTTCAAACAGCGGGTTCCAGGTCTGGAAGACGGGTGAGCTGTCCTTGAGCGTGGGCTCCACCTGGTTGACCCAGACGGTGAACATGGGCTTTTCCAGCCCCTTGTCCATCTGGAAATTCAACGCAGTCCAGTCGGCTTCATCGGCGGGCATAAAGCGCGGGTCCTGATGCACCCAGAGCTCACCTGAATCGAAGGGGATCTTGTCCAGCACGCAGCGCTCGTCACCAAACTGCGCATCGTCCAGAAAGCTCAACTGATTGGCCTGGGTCGCGACTATCACCCGGTCGAACACACAACCATCACCGCGGGCGTTATACACCATCACCCCGTCACTGCCCTGCTCAACCCGCACCACCGGGCTGCCGGCATGCAGCGGCAGATCCCTGGCCAGGCCTTTCACCAGTGCCGAGGTACCGCCCTTGAGGCGATAGAGGGTCGAGCCATGCAGGATGCCGTGCAGCAGCGAAAGCAACTGTGCCGCCGGCCAGTCCAGCAGGTGTTTTTCTTCACAGGTGCAGATGGTGGTCAGGATGGGCAGCACCAGCCCGCGCCAGAACAGCGGATCGAACTCATGCTGCTGCAGCACCTCGCCCAGGGTGATGTTGCTACTCCCTTCTTGCAGCTCACGGGTCAAGCGGGCCAGTTGCCAGATTCCCCGTCCGATACGCAAGGCGCGGCCATTGAGGTAACGCCAGGAACCCACCCAGGGCCAGCCCACCAACGGCAGCTCGCCAGCACGAAACCAGGTCTGCCCCCCGGTCCAGCTGCAGGACACCAGAGTGCGCACATCGAACACGCCGACACCCACCTCGTCGGCCAAGGCAAGTACGCTGGGCCAGGCATCCGGGCTCATCACCCGCAAGGGCACATCCACCAGCCCGCCATCCAGCGTCAGGGCATGGGCGTCCATACCGTGGCTGCTGCAGGCTTCGAATACGGTGACAGCATGACCGGCACAGCGCGCCCGTTAGGCCGCCGCCAGCCCCGCCATACCACTACCAATCACTGCAATGGAGTAGCTCATTCGCGGCTCATGTATGCGTAATAAAATGGCTCACATACCCAAGGGTAGCCATTTCACCTAATCACTGCAGCGAACGATTTGGAAATCGATGGGTTTGAAGCAGAAGTTGTTGGACTGCCCGGCAGAACAGGCGGTCATGGCGACGACCATCGGCATCGCCCAAGCCAGGTGGCAAGGTGCAGAAAGCGACTTACCCGGTGACTTGTGACCCAAAACCTGTCACCTTTTCGGCATGACCGATAACAGCCCCCGCAACACAAACACCTGCCCGCTCTGTAGCGGCGGCAGCAACTGTGCCATGACCAAGCCCGGCCAGACCGTCGCCGATTGCTGGTGCATGAGCGCCAGCATCAGCCCGGATGCGTTGGAACGAATACCACAGGATCAGATCAACAAAACCTGCATTTGCCAGGCCTGTGCGACGGGAACTGACAGCAACGCTGATCAGACCTGAGTTCAACGTTTCCTTTTATTTTTAAGCAGCGGCAACACCGCAAGCACAACCAGCACCGCCCCCACCACCCGCACCACGCCAACGTCTAAAGGGCCTCTGCGCACACCCGTGTAACCCATCCAGTGGTAGCCACCCTCCGGATCAACCGTCAGCAACAGCAGGCCGAGCATGCCGACCAGAAACAGGAAAATGTAGGGGACCAGGTGCATGTGGGTGCCTTTGTGAGTGGGATTCAGAAGCATGATTGATCTTAGCATTCTGAGCATATAGCGGCGTTGATGCCGACCAGGTAAAACGGGGCAGACAAGATCATATCGGAATTAAATTGCCGGTTATATGCAGAATAAAGCAGCATCAAGATTTATATTGCCGACTAATCCCCCATGATCTATGGTAATCAGCATATTAATGCTGATTGAGCCTGCCGCAATGTACGAAGCGCTTACCCTACAAATCTATGTAAACGGCCAATGGCACGACGCTTTTGAGCTGAGCATCGCTGATACGCAGGCTGTTGCGGACTCGCGCATAACCACCTCGTACAACACGGCTTACCTGCATGACTTCTATGCCGAGATAGAAAGCACATTCGAGCAGGCGGTCAGCGTTAACTTGCCGGTCAACTGGAGCCCTGTGGATACCAAGGGCTTCCCCGCCTTTATTCTCGACATCATTCCAGCTGGCCATGCCAGGAAGTCGCTGTTAAAACGATTCCATGATGAAAAGCCGCCTGAAGTGGATCTTGATCTGTTTTTACTGGGTCGATGCACGCCATCACCTATCGGCAATTTACGCGTAAAAGAGTCCGTTGAAGCCCTTGAGGAAAGCGGCGCCGAAGCTTTTCCTCGCCAGGCAGTGGTTGCGCGCAGCAACGACTTTCTGGAGTACGCCTATGAAGCTGGGGCTGCAATGAGTGGTGCCACTGGTGCTCAGGGTGAGGCACCCAAGCTGTTGCTGGTCGAGGGGCGCGACGGACTGCTTTACGCAGATGCCATGCTGGATGATTCCCTGGCTCAATCACATTGGTTGGTCAAGTTTGCTCGGAACTCGGTGACAGAGAACGACAAGAACATCCTTCGCGCTGAATACGAATACTACAAAGCAGTTGCCAGCCTGGGCTTGAATACCGTTTCAACGAAAGGTTTGAGCCTGGAAGAAGCCGACAAGCCAAGTCTCTGGATGCCACGCTTTGACCGAATCGTGGATGGCGAATACGTCGAGCGTATCCCTGTTGAATCGGTTTACTCCTTACTGGGTAACACCGAGCCTGGCTCCAGGCTCAAGCATGAGGCTGTGCTGGCGAAGCTGATTGAGTTGTGGTGCTTGAGCGGGCAGACCGCTGAGATTCCAGAATTGATCTTTGAGTACATACGTCGAGACCTGCTAAACCGAATCCTTGGCAACAGCGACAACCACGGTCGCAACACATCCATACTCCGCTACCGGGAAAGGTTTGATCTGGCCCCGATCTACGACCTTGCCCCGATGGTTCTGGATGCAGAAGGGGTAACCCGGGCAACCAAATGGGAAGCCGAAAAAAAAGGCAGCCCAAAATGGCGCGAGATCTGTGCCTGCTTCCCGGAATGGTATGCCCCGGATGATCTGTATGACCGCATCCGTAATGTCGCCGAAGGGCTCAAAGCGCTGCCGGATTTACTCGTGAATATGCCCCTGGATATTCGCCAATCAAAGGCTATTCCCGTCAACGACCTGGAGAAGCACCTCAAGCTATGGGAACTGCTATGAACACCATGACCGGAGAACAGCGCAAGCAACTGATCGACGAGATCATCCAGATGCACACTGATGGTGAAATAACCCTCGGCATGGCGATACGCAGGCTTCGGTTGGAGGTTACTGGTTTCGATCAGGAAACCTTTGCTGAAATGTGCGGCATGTCCACCAGAGCCCTCTATCAGCTGGAAACCGACAAAGGTAATCCGACGCTGAGCACCGTCGATTCGATATTGCGCAAGTTTGGCCTGCGCATGGGGCTGATGGCGGCGCTGCCTGCAAACAGAAGTCGCGTTATTACTGGCAAGCGAAACGGCGTAGCTGCCACTGGCAAAAATGATGAGGCAGGTCGCAAGGGGGTCAACGCCATCTCAAGGGGGGCTAAGCCTAAGAGAAAATAAATCTGTCCACTTTTATGCAGTATCGAGTGGGATTGTCTAGCAATCGTGCTGCCTGATTCAGCAAAAACCGACAGAAAAAGGTCTGGCAGCTTTTAGTTCGGATCATAATCGTCAGAATTAACTACCAGAGGCTACGACAGAGCTTTCCAATATATATAAGTTATTTAGCAACATCAGCTCAGCCAAATCATGGCGTTCGCTTGGCTCCACTTCACTGTGAGCTCTCCGGTTCCGATAGGTTTGGTAAACACTTTTGAAAAGCAATAACCTTCCCTCTTGCTCACCTCGGCTAATATCTGGCCAGATCAATAAGGGCGAAGCTCCTCCAAATGCAGCCTGAAAAAGATCACTTGCGGTTTTATTTAAACCGGTCCGGTCTTTGATGAGTACTTCCAAGCGAGCGTAACCGCTCATTAAACGAGCACTGGAGTGCTCGAAAAAGTCTATAACCAAATCTGCCAGACGGTCATCAATTAGAGCTAACGGAATGGACGGTTCAAACCCCCGCAGCGAAAAGCACGGCGGTTGCTCAAACATACCTGCGCCGTAAACGTAATCATGTAGCCTTATAGGCATGATAGGAGTAGCGCTATCGATAAACCTAATATCCTTCAAGGTCAAAGCTGCGCGCTCGATACGACTGAGCAGGTTATGGGGAACCGAATATTCCTCAATCTCAAAACGAAAATATTGTAGTAGTTTGATGGCACTAGCTAACCCTTTGGGGCCCTCTCCAGGATAGCCGGACGCGAACCCAGGACGGATAGCAATAAGCTCATCTAGCTCTGTGCTTATCAAAAAACCGTGTATTTTGCTATGACCAGCGTCAGCGGTAAGAAGTCTTACTTGAGAGATAGGAACTCTCGATTGAATTAATGACCGCAAGGCATTTAAACATGGCTGAGTATACTCAGTACCAAGATATTGGATCGTTGGCAGTTCCTTGGAAAAGCGCTCAAGTAGCACGTCGAACCCTTCTGATAATTTTTTGCCTGGTATGACTTACGGCCTAGCATTTTTTCAGGGGCGTATGCCCCATTTTCCGATCAAGCCGGCCAATACAGTCTTTTGAGCGGCACAAGCCGTTTAGTTTCAGCATCAGTCGCATCGTAATGTTCAATCAGCGCGCGCACGACATGATCCAACGTCCACATTGCGAGAGGGATAGAAGCGCGGTCAGCCTCGTACTGAGCATCTTTACTGAAACCTCCCGTGCTTACATACAGGCCACGATCATCTTTGTGCCGCCCCCCCAAAAAACCACGGATATCCTGACTGCCCATCTGACCTTTGCGGTGTTTGACCTCGACGACAATTCGCGGGTGCTCAAAACCAAAGCCGTCAGGCGACGCAACGATATCCTTTCCACGATCAGAGCCAGGTGGAGAAACTTGCGTCTTGTAGCCCATAGCCCGAAGGATACCAGCGACTAGTTGCTGCATATCATCCCAGTCCAGCTCGCTTACAAGGTCCTTAATTCGCTCTAAAGCCTGTGAGTCAACATCTGCTAACGGATCTGCGATGTTATATTCGAACTCTTCTTCAACTGGCAGCACGGGTTTACCGTTAAGTGCTTGAATTATCTCAGTGGCAGCTAGAGGAGGCACCTCGAACAAGGTCAAAGTAGAGCCCAAACTATTTTTCGTGCTAACGCCCAAGAGATCACGCGACAACTCACGTTCCTGCCACTGAACAGCCCGAACCAACGGCATGCCTTGTTCTGCCCACTCAGGATGGTGTTCGGCGGGCCCCATAATTTTGCCAATCAAATACAACCTATTGGCGGGAGAATAGGTTACGACCCAATCATCAGTCTTGACCTCATTAACGAAACGCCAAACTTGCGAAGCACCTGAAATAACCGTGCCCTTTTTCATTTGCGGCTCAAGGGAGCGGAAAAGGGATATTATCTCCTTTCGTTCAAGCCCCGGTTTGGCGTGGGGGGCTAGTTGGCTCCAACCTATCGCAACTACCTTCCGCTCCCGGAAAGAGTCGTATAAGCTCCCTGCGTCACCCCGTACCATCCACATTCTGGCCATCAGACTCTCCTTGTACTCGCCATGTAGTGGTCAACTGATACCGGACAGTATTTTAAGTTTTTCTTCCGCCGCTACCGGCGATACACCACCGTTGAACGTATGCGGTCGTTGCTCGTTGTAATAGCCCATCAGGTAGTCAGCAACATCCCTTTGCGCTTCGTACATGTTTCGATAGCCGATGACCGGTATCCACTCCGATTTCAGACTCCTGAATAGCCTTTCCATCGGGGCATTATCCCAACAATTTCCACGTCGACTCATGCTCTGCTGCATGCGATACCTCCAGAGCCGCTGGCGGAACTTGCGGCTGCTGTACTGACTTCCTTGGTCCGAGTGGAACATTACCTTCTCCGGTCGGCCCCTTTGCTCCCAGGCGTGATCAAGCGCTTTTACAACAAGGCCTGCATCTGGTCTGGCTGACATAGCCCAGCCAACGACACGGCGCGCATACAAATCCAGCACTACTGCAAGGTAACTCCAGGCCTGACCGGTCCATACATAGGTAATGTCGCCGCACCAGACTTGATCGGGTTGATCGACTACAAACTCCCGGGCCAATTGGTTCGGAATGTCGATCCGCTCGACCGTCGCCTGTTTGTAGGCATGAGGCCCTGGCTGTTTGCAAACCAGTCCCAGCTCGCTCATCAGACGCCGCACCTTGAAGCGTCCAGCAGCTATGCCTTCCTCGCTGAGCAGACCCACCATGGTCCGGCTACCGGCAGAGCTCCGGCTCTTCGAAAACAGCCGGTTTACCTTTGCTTTCAAGGCAAGCCGTTCAATATCTATCCGACCCCGGCGTTGCCGGTAATCGTAATAGCTTGAACGACTAACATCGAACGCTGCGCAGACCATCTCGACAGGCATTTGCTCACTCAACTGGTCTATCAGCGCGTACGATTCATTTCGTCCGACATCAAGAGAGCGGTAGCCTTTTTTAATATAGTTTTCTCCATCTCAAGGCGCTTACAGCGAGCCTCGAGCTCCTGGATCTTGCGTTGCTCTGGCGTCAGGGCTTTGCCCTTGGGCGTGACACCCTGACGCTCCTGCGACAACTGATCGACCCAGCGGCGAAGAGCGCTTTCTCCCACGCCGAGAGAAGTACAAGCCTGGGGAATGCTATATCCTTGATCAAGCACCAGGCTGGCTGCCTCCTGCTTGAACTCGGGTGAAAAAGTGCGTCGTTTCCTGGTCATCTGACACCTCGCTTAGGGTGGCGATTTTACCACCTACGTTGGTGTCCGGGGTAGTGTTCATAATTCTGTGTCACCTCTTTAATCTACTCATCAGAGAGGTGAACCATGAGCAAACCCACATTCGACATTGACGCCGCCCTGCAAGCCCTGCGTGACGGCCAGGATTTGACCGGTAAAGACGGCATTCTCACGCCGTTGATCAAGCAACTCACCGAAGCCGCCATGCAGGCTGAGTTGGACAATCATCTTGCCAAAGAGGCCACGCCGAACCGCAAGAATGGCACGACTGGCAAGACCATGAAAGGCCCCGTCGGCAGCTTCGAATTGAAGACGCCCCGTGACCGCAGCGGCACCTTCGAGCCCCAGCTTATCAAGAAACACCAGACGCACCTGACCGATGAGCTGGAGCGCAAAATCCTGGCCCTGTTTGCGCTCGGCAACAGCTACCAGGACATCCGCGCTCACATTGCTGAGTTATATGATATTGAGCTGTCCAACGGCACCATCAATGCTGTCACCGACAAACTTCTGCCAGAGCTACAGGCATGGTGTTAATGGCCAATTAATCTGACCCACCTCTGGCCAACAATTTTGACCCACCCATGGTGGCATAGGCCACCGATCCATGTAGCGTCCCCCGCCTTATGCACAGGCCGGGGACAGATCATTGAAGGAGTGGGTTGTGATTCACAAGATCAAGGGGTTGTATGACCAGGGCCGTGGCCTGTCGGTCCGTGCCATCAGTCGCGAGCTGGGGATATCCCGGAACACCGTACGCAAGTATCTGCACCTGGATGAGGTGCAAATCAGCACTGCCATTGCTGACCCTTCACGCACCAAGTTGCTCGACCAGCACCGTGATTATCTGATCAATCAGTTGGGTCAGTTTCCAGCCCTCAGCGCGGTCAAGCTGGCCCGTCGTCTGAGGCAGCGCACCGTTGACCTAGCGGTGTCAGACCGGAGCATCCGCCGGTATGTGCAAGAGCTCAAGCAGCAGGTTGCCAGCGGTCAGTTGCGCTATTACGAACCGGTCGTTGAGTCGGTACCGGGCGTCCAGTGTCAGGTCGATCCTGGTGAGCTGCGAGGCGTCATGATCGGCGGCCTGGAGCGTGTCGTTCACTTTGTGGTGTTTGTGCTGTCCTGTTCCCGCTTGATGTATGTCGGCCTCGACTTCCGTCCCTTGCACACCGAGCGATTTATTCAGATGCACGACGAGGCCTTCCGTTACTTCGGCGGCGTCACCGAGGAGTGCATCTACGATCAGACCAAGATGGTGGTGATTAACGAGCAGTACCGTGAGCTGACGCTGAACCAGCGCTTCCACCAGTATGCGACTACCGTCGGGTACCGCATCCACGCGTGCGAGGGCTATGACCCGGAGAGCAAGGGCAAGGTGGAGTCCGGGGTCAAGTACGTCAAGCGCGACTGCTTCTACGGTGAGCAGTTCCAGGACGAGAACGCCGTTCGCCAGCACCTGCATGACTGGCTTGAGACGGTGGCCAACGCCCGCCTGCATGGCACGACGGGCCAGCATCCACGGGTCCATTTCGAGGCGCTGGAGCGTAGCCAACTCAAGCCCTATCTGGTCCCGCAGAGCCTGCTGCACTTGGCGCCGACAAGGGAGACACGCAAGGTCGACAAGACCGGCTTGATCTCCTGGCAGGCCAACAAGTACTCGGTACCCATGGCCTGGCAGCAAGCCCGTGTCGGTGTCAGCGCACAGGACGACCAGTTACTGATCCATGACCTGGAGAGCGGTGAACTCATCGCCACCCATGACCTGTGCAAGGCCAAGGGCCGGATGATCAAGAACAACAACCATTACCGCGACCATGCCCAGCGCATCACCGACTTGGAGCACAGCATCGACTCGATCTTGCCCGATGACCTGGGGGCAACCCTGTGCCAGTTGCTCAAGCGTACTTCCCCGCGCATCTACAAGGACCAGTTGGTCGCCGCACGCGACCTACTCATGGCCCATGCGCCGGTTGATACGACGCTGCTTGGTGAGCTGTGCGGGCGCGGCGAGCTGACTGCCACTGGACTCAAGCGCTATCTCGAAGCCTGGCAGCAAGCCAAGGCGCGGGGGCGGGTCATCAGCGATCAGGACTATGCTCCCGTAACTGGCAGCCAGGTCAGTCACGCCGACCTGAACGCTTACGCCCGGGTTGGCCAGTCGACTGGCCACGGGGTGACCCCATGAGCCTGCTCGACAGCACCATCGCGCAGTACCGCAGCCTTCGCCTCAGCGCGACCGCTGGTGAGCTGGCCACCCTGCTGACCAAGGCCGAAGCCAATGAACTGTCCTACCTGAACTTCGCCCAGTCACTGGTCGAGCATGAGCTGAACGCCCGCTCCAGCAGCCGCGTGAGCCGCAACCTCAAGCAGGCCCAGTTCCCCTCGGAGAAGCATCTGGAGGCCTTCGACTACCGGCACCAGACCACCATCACCAAGCGCCAGGTCAGTGCCTTGCTGGACTTCAGCTTTATCGACAACCGGGACAACCTGGTGTTCATCGGACCACCGGGCGTGGGCAAGACCCACTTGGCCATTGGGATTGGCCACAAGGCGGTCCAGGCTGGCTACAAGGTGCTGTTCCGCACCGCTCTGGCACTGGTCGAGGATCTAGAACTGGCAGAGATGAAGGGCGAGCTGAAGAAGCGTTTGAATCAGCTGAGCAAGTACGACGTGCTGATCATCGACGAGCTGGGCTATCTGCCGATGACACGGCAGGCCCGGTACAACCTGTTCCAGTTGATCAACAACCTGTACGAGTACCGCTCGGTCATCCTGACCACCAACAAGGACTTCACCAGTTGGGGCGAGTTCTTCCATGACGATAACGTGGCCGTGCCCATCATCGACCGCGTTATCCACCATTCACACATTTTTATGCTGGGAGGTGAGAGCTATCGACTGAAGCAGAAAACCGGCGGTTAGCGGTACGCAAGTGGGTCAATTTTATTGGCCAAAAGTGGGTCAAAATTAATGGCCATTGACACATGGCGAGAGCGTGATCTTGAAGTCATCTATCCAATTGTCTGGCTTGACGCCATTCACTACAAAATCAAGGAAAACGGGCGTTACGTCAGCAAGGCCATCTACACCATTCTCGCCCTGAACATCGAGGGAAAGAAGGAGCTGCTTGGCCTGTATCTGTCCGACCAGGAAGGCGCCCATCACTGGCTCTCCGTGCTGACAGACCTCTACAATCGTGGCGTTAAGGACATCCTGATCGCCTGTGTAGATGGCCTGAAAGGCTTCCCGGAAGCCATCGAGAGCATTTACCCGAAAACGGAAATCCAGCATTGCGTGATTCACCAGATACGCAACTCGCTGAAGTATGTCGCATCGAAAAACCAGAAAGCCTTCATGGCTGATCTGAAGCCCGTCTACAAGGCTGCAACGCTGAACGCCGCAGAAATCGCACTCGATGAACTGGAAGCCAAATGGGGCGAGAAATATCCAATGGTGATCAAGTCTTGGCGGGGCAAATGGCCGACCCTATCGGCCTACTTCAAGTATCCCGATTACGTCCGCACTGCGATTTACACCACCAATGCGGTGGAGGCTGTGCATCGCCAGTTCCGCAAGCTGACCAAGACCAAGGGCGGCTTTGCCAGTGAGAACGCCTTACTGAAGCTGCTCTATGCCGGTATACTCAAGGCATCCGAGCGCTGGACCCACCCCGTTCAGAACTGGAACCTGACGCTGTCGCAGATGGCCATCCACTTCCCCGAGCGCCTGGACGAATACATCAGTCTGTGACGCTGCTGTCGGTGACACAGAGTTTTGAACACCCTCGTGTCCGGGATTAGTAGACCACTACACCATCATTTATAAATCAGCTTGATACGCCATCCTTATGCCACAAGCTTTGAAAGCATGGGGTCGTTTCGGAAGTACACGCACCAGCGAGCGACTGCTGACAATTCTGCTGTACAGTGTGTCATCTCACGAATATCGATACACACCTCTCGAAGCTTGGCTTTCGCCGCCGGGTTAAGAGGGCCGCAGCGGGCTTTAGTCCTGTTAAAATCCCAGATCAGTTGATCCACCTTCTGCCAAACCTTCCTGCGTGCTTCAGCTAAAGGCTCATGCTCATTTAGTTTGAGGCGATTGACTGTTTCCTTCACTCTCTCTTGGTCCCATTCGGATGCGCCCGGTATATGGATGACCTTACCTTCCTCATCAAATGCGATCAGACTTACATCCTCAGCGTCTATAGGATCGATTAGGTAGAAGGTTTCGGACTCCTCGCACTGATTATTAAAGGAGGAACATAGCGATCCGTTGACTAGGGGAAACCAGCCCCCTTTCTTACGATTACCTACGTTACCGCATGCCCGAAAATTCATGTAATTGAAAGCCAGCCACCAATAGCCGTCTCGCACGTTGGCATCCAAGGCTTTCGCTTCTTTCTTGGGGCGAAAGTGCTCTACGTCGTAATGCGAATACAGCTCACGCACCTCAGAAAACCAGCACTTGCCCGACGACAACGCTAAAAGCCATTCCTTCAAGGCACCCCAGTGAGCACTGTTGGCATCAATCAGTGCGTTGCGGGCGTCACGGTCCCCTACAGCATCTAGTGCGGCTAATTCAGTTACCAAATTCGCAGACTTCGCCTGCCATGCATCCCATTTCTCTTGAGTCCAGGGCGCCCAACCCGGGATATCTCCGTCGGTGGGCAGCTTATGTTCCAGATCAATCCAGATCACCGGCGTTCCTCTTCACGTAGAATTTCGTCAATGATGGAATCCGCAATTTTATCCTGCTCGGCTTGCTCTTCATGCGTTAGCACGGGTTTGCGGAACTGGCGGTGTTGGGCCATCTTCCGAACAAACAAAGCGTAATCCGGATCACGGAAGTCTGCGGTCGAGAAGCCCAGATCAGCCAACTCAGTAGACAGGCGAGTTAATTCGGCATCCTCTTCGGGGGTACGATGGTTCTTTACGAACAATTCATTGCGTCGGAAAAGACGGCGCTCGGTTTCAATGTCCAGCGTGGACGACAACCCGAACAACTCGCTTTTCAGTAGCCCGGTCACACCCATACCCTGCGGGTGTTCATCCGGCGTATCCACTACGGTGCGTCCACCATCACGTCGCAGAATATGCACCTGCTCGCGCTTCAGGCTACCTACCATCATGGGATCATGGGTGGTGATAAGAATTTGCGAGTCACCCTCTATCAGCGCATCCTCTTTAGTCCCCAATACGCCTTCAATATCATCGAAGTAGCGAAGCTTCCAGATTGGGTTAAGGTGGGTATCTGGCTCGTCGAGCAGGAATAGACAATGGTCTTCGCGGGTAATGCGCATCAGGCCAAGCACGGTGAGCATCTGCAGCTCGCCTTCGGACAGCTGAGTAAAACTGACCTTGCCACCGTGCTCGTCGCGTTTTTTGACAGTGATGCGCACCTCATCAATCAAATCACCAATATAGGCGCCCTCGGCGTAACGGAAGAAGCTGTCGGTGCTGCCAACCAGCTCGCCCAGTTGTTTGAGCTTCTCCTGACTCGGCACGAACAAATAAAGCTGCTTTTGTTTTTCGGTGCGGCCACGAAAGTCGATTTGTTTGGTCGCCTCCTGCTCAATGGGCGCCCAGGACACCTGCCAGAGCTTGTCCAGAAACTCACTGACCACGTTACCGCGTGCATACCAGAAGCGCGGGTCGCCTTCATTCAACTCCTGTTCATCGAACTTGCCACCCCGGCGCTTTTCGCGCAGGCGGTGCGGCTCCTTAAGTACAAACAGCGCGGATTCCAATGATTCGATGTGCAGGTTCTTCAGCACCTTCTGAAACACCGGGTCATCAGACAACAAACATGCCAGCAACACTAACTGGCTGTGTCCGCCTCGACAATAGAACAGTCTACGCAAGCGATCGTCGCCAAGGTGCTTCAAGCGCCCACGATGCCGATCTTCTGCTTTAGCAAAAAATTGTGCCCTTTGCTCGTGAAATGGCTTTAGTTCATCCTGAATCTTACGAATTTCATCATGTTCAGCACCGTCAAGGTCGTTCTGTTCTTTTCCGCTGAACTTACGCAAGGCTTCCTCAAGCGCAATCATACGGTCAGGAGCTTCATAGGTGTCGGGTAGCACTTCGTCTGTGGTGATTTCCTGGCGCAGGTTGAAGCGGCGCTGATGTTCCTGAAACAACGCCTCGATGCGTTCGTTGCGGCCGGAGTAATAGGCAAAAATGTGCGCTGGCAGAAGCTCGCGATTTTTCAGCAGATAGCCTTGCGATTCCGTTTGTCCGTCCACCCACACATAGGGGCGCTTTTGCTTGGCTGTGTCAGCTTCGACGTGCACCGCGTGGCCACGAATGCTGTATTCCAGCGTGTAATCGAAGGCTGCTTCGCGGTCCAAATCGACATCACGGAACATGGTGATCAGGGCTTCGATCAGGTTGGATTTACCGGTGCCGTTCTGGCCAATCAGGGCATGGCTACAAATCTGCTTGAGATGATCCGTAGGCGCGCTCTCGCTGAATGGCAAGTGCGTCGCAAAGCTGATGTCGAGATCACGTAGATTGCGAAAATTAGGGATGCGGATGCGAAGTAGCTTCATATCAGACGTTCACCGTATCGGCTGGCTTTTCACGCATTTCGGCAGGAGTCGGCTCCAGAATCCAGCCGCGGGCCACCTCGGTTTTCAGCTGCGCATAAAAGGTATCGATTTCGCCACCAAAGCGCTGCCACAAATCCTTGGCGTCCATCTCGCCATTGTGCCGGGCCAGAATGGTGGCCAGCGGTGCTTGAGCTTTAATATCAGGCGCCGTGCCCAAACTCAGCGGGGCGATTAACTGGGTTTGCGGAGCTTTCATGGGTTCCTCTTCTTCTTCGATGGCGATGCCTGTGAGGCTGGACACGGCGCTAGCTGCAAAATTGGTTGCGATGCGCCGCTTTCGAGAGAGCTGATCCTCGTAGTGCTCACACATACGGAAAAGCGCATCAACGATGGCAACAATTTGATCTTGCTCTGCCATGGGTGGAACCGGAACAACGAGATCTTCCACGCCACCGACCCGCAAATGCTTGACTGTCATGCCAATGGCTGCTTCGATCATTCGCGTTTGAAAACTCCGGCTCTGAATTACGTACAGAAGAAAGCGATTACTAAATAGATCAGGAAAGAGTCGGATCAGCATCGAGCGCTGTCCGAGACATACCTTTTCTCCATCAGGAACAATCGCTGCCTCACCCATCGGAGCCTCGCGCGTAAAGAATATGTCGCCGCTTTTTGGTGGCATACGCCTTGCCCAGTAGGCATATGTTTCTTCTGAAATCTTCCTCGTTCTGGACAAATCCATTCTGCCATTACGAATGTCAGTTGTTCGAATGAGGTGAATGCCTTCGCTGACGTATGGCGCGGTCTTGTTGTGACAATCAACAACGGCTTGCGAAACCTGTAGCAGTGATGCCCATGCCCAATGTTCTGGCAATACTGCGTCGGGAATAGTCATTTGTTGTGAGCGGAGCTTTTTTAGCATCGCCAAAGCTTCTTTTTGCTCCTGCCCCTCTGACTCTATTGACCATTCGATACGTTTCTTTGCAATGGCACGGAGCAAGTCGGCTCCACTAGCGGTGTGGCGATGTTCGGTGTTCAATAATTCGCCAGACACCGCCAAATCAAGAATCAATCCCTTGAACGCGACGACATCCTCAGGGGCATGAAACAGCTGCCCGAAGTTATCGGCCAGGCGCGCCCAGGTGGTTTGCAGTTCATGCGGTCTTTGGCTACTTGCAACGGCTTGCAAGGTGGACTTGCGCAGCGCGTTTTGCAGTTTGCGGCGGGCCTGCTGCTGCGATTCAAGCTTGTCGCACAAGGCCATCAGCTCATCGACTTTGGCGACGATGCTTTCCTGATCACTTATCGGAGGCAATCCACAGGGCCTAGCAAGTAAACGTGCTGTATCCAAGTGAGGAATGGCCGCTCCTTTCTTTTCCGCATTAAACCGTCGATAGCCGTGCAGGAAGAGCAATTTCACGAAATGTTGAATCGTAGGGAGAGTATCAACTCTTGCTAAAGTTGAACCAATGACACCATCGTTCCCATCTAAGACAAGACCACTTCGCGAGCCATCGCAGACCACCAAAATATCGGCTTTTGATGAGCGGGGAGCTTGCTCGTCATTTGTGTATCTTTGGATATTTCCACGATCAAGAGCTTCAATATCTAAGTACGGGTACTTTCCTTCTGGACCCAGATCTTTGGGATTCTTGCCTTTGGTTAAGCTAAATATGTCGGAATTGCGCACCCAGACCCAATGCTCTGGAATTGAAAATGGCTTATCTAGATCTGAGATCGGCACTTCGAATTTTGCACGACGTCCTTTTTTTGATTGAGTTTGACTGGCCCTCCAGCGCCCAATTTCATCAAGCAAACCTAACGTCGATTCCTTGCTTTCGCTCGAAAGAGCCAAGCGACCTTGAACAGCCAAGTCTAGGACCATATCCCTTAAACGATCGATTCCACTTGGCGCATTGGCAATATGCCCAAATTCCGCCAAAAACTGCTGCGCTTCCATCAGTCGGCCTCACTCACAAAGTGATGCGCCAGCGCTGCGGCCAGTTCGCTTTTAAGCTGGTTTTCGGTTTCTTCAATTTCGCCCAACAACTTTTTATACTTTTCCAGCAGCAGATCCGGATCGTGGGTTTCTTCTTCTGGCGCGTTGGGGTTTTTAATGTCGAGATTAAAGATCGGCCAGTAGAGGCGATCGCCCGCCACCTGTGCGTCGCGCGCTTGCAGGCGCAGTGGTTCGGCTTTGGCGCGTAACTCTGCGATCTGGGCGTCGATCTTTTCACGATAGGCAGCATCAGTGGTGCCTACCAAGCTCTTGCGTAAGTCGCCCGCTTCGCTTTCCAGTGCGGAAGCTTGGTTGTTCAGATCTTCAGCGCGTTGCCATTGCGGTCGTGCGGCAGCTTCGGCCTGTTCGCGCTTGGTTTTGAAATCTACCTTCCAGGCGAATTCGTTTTCCACGCGCTCGGTAAAGTCGTTAGCCTCACTACCCCACCAGTCTTGCTCGGGTTTGAATTCTTCCAGCCGGATGGGCTTGGTTTTGGAATAGCTCTTGTAGCCAGGCGGATAGGGGTGCTCGTAAAACCAGATGGTATCGGTGTGGAAGTGTTCAGTGCCATCATCCACCGTGCTGCCCTTGGTGAAGAACAGCAGGTTGGTCTTAATGGTGGTGTACGGCGCAAATACCCCCTTAGGTAGGCGGATGATGGTGTGCAGCTTGCAGTCGCGCAGCAGCAATTTTTTCAGCGTGCCTTTGATGCCATCGCCAAACAAGAAGCCATCGGGCAGCACCACGGCAGCGCGGCCGTTCTCTTTCAAGAGCTTTTTGACGATGAGCGCCATGAACATGTCGGCGGTCTCGCGGGTACGCAGGTCGGCCGGGTAGTCGCCCCCAACGGTGTCGTCCTCATATCCGCCAAAAGGCGGATTAGTGATAAGACACTCAACTTTATGGTTGGCGTTCCATTCATTCCATCCCTTGCCCAAGGTGTTTTCGTGGCGGATCTGGCTAGGTACGTCAATGCCATGTAGCAGCATATTGGTGGTGCACAACAAATGCGGTAGCTGCTTCTTCTCGAAACCTTGAATAAGCTCCTCGAGAGCACGTTCGTCTTTAGTGCTAGATTTGGTGGTGATCTGTTTGCGAAAATGATCAATCGCAGCCGTCAAAAACCCTCCGGTACCACAGGCTGGGTCAAGTACTCTTTCGCGCATTTTAAGGCTGGGATTAACCTGTGCAACCATGAAGGCAGTAATGGCGCGCGGAGTATAAAACTCGCCTGCATTGCCTGCGCCTCGCAAATCGTTGAGCATCTGTTCATACACGTCACCCAGGCTGGCACGGGTCTTGAAGTCGTGGAAGTTGATGGCATCTTCCAGCTTTTCGATCACAGCCAGCATTTGCGGGCCAGATTTCATGTAATTGTTGGCATCTGCGAAGACACTTTGTACTACCGCGTGCTGGGGGCTCTGACTAGCATCAATATGATCTTTAAGGGCGGGGAATAGCTTATTATTAACGAAAGCAATCAGTTCGCTGCCGGCGATCTGTGGCTTCTTTTTGCCATCCGCATCCACGATGTACGCCGCCCAGTTACGCCAACGGTAGCGCTCAGGCAACGGCGATTTATACTGCTTGTTGTCGTCTTCCCATTCTTCTTCACGCTGATCGAAAACCTTGAGAAACAACATCCAGGTCAGCTGGCCGAGGCGCTGGGCATCACCGTCTACGCCGTCGTCCTTGCGCATGATGTCCTGGATGGACTTGATGGTACTGCTGAGATTCATGAAATGTCCTATAGATAACTAAGTTCAGGCGCTTTTATCGTCGTACAAGGCTTTTTCAAGCTCTTGTATCGCTTGAGTGTATTGTTCAAGACTGCCAAAGATGCCGCGACGGATCTGGGTTTTACTGCCGAACTGATCAAATGGCGGCAGCTCCAATACCTTGGCGTCTTCAATGTCTTGCACGCCGTGGTCCGCAAACTTGTCGAGCAGGGCCTCCAGTACTGCGCGGGCCTGATCTCCATATTTGCCGAAAACGTCTCGTTTCTTGACGTTGTTGGCACGCTCGCGGCGAGTCAGAGGCTTTTGGTCGAAAGCTACATGAGCGACAAGATCGAAAACATCCAGCTCGCTGCCATTGGCCACGGCTTGCTGCAATATCTCAATAGGCACGCCCTGTTCGGCCAGTCCCTCCAGCACTGCCTGCTTACGCTCGGCGCTGTTCCAACGGCGCAAAAAGTCGGTAAGGCTGCCGAACTCTGCCTGAAGGGCTTTTTTTATATCGTCCTTGAGAAGAACTCGGTAATCCTCGGTGATGAGCTTGCCATCAGCATCCAAGTATTGAGAACGCTCAACGGCAACACGCACGTTGACGTCGTCAACCACATACTTGGTGCGTCCCTGCCCTCCTTCCCCCCCGTTTGCATCGTCATCAGCTCCTTCACCGCTAGTACCGGGCCCATATGGCGTCGGTTCAGGTTCGCCTGTAGTCGGTGGCTCAAGATCATCTGGCGGCACTACCGGTTCGCCAGGTTTGGGTTCGTAAATCACTACTGGTTCACCATCAAAATCCGGATCTGCGAAAAGACGGGTGGCGCCCTTGAAATCCATAATGGTGAAGTACAGCTTTTGATAATCCTCACGCAGGCGGGTACCACGGCCTATGATTTGCTTAAACTCCGTCATGGAGTTGATATTCTGATCCAGCACAATCAGCTTGCAGGTTTTGGCATCAACCCCTGTGGTCAATAACTTAGAGGTAGTAGCTATGACCGGATACGGCTCGTCATTGTCAATGAAGTAAGAGAGCTGGGCCTTACCTTCGTTGTCGTCCCCGGTGATGCGCATAACATAGCGGAGGTTACTTGCGGCTGCAGGGATCAGCTTTACCAGCTCTTGACGCATCCGTTCAGCGTGATCCTGATCGTCACAAAAGACGATGGTTTTTGCCATCGGATCAACAGCCTTGAGGTACTCCCACACCTTGGTGGCAACAAGCTTGGTACGCTGTTCCAATACCAGGTTTCGGTCGAAATCCTTGGTATTGTATTGACGCTGTTCAATCGCTTGACCAAGTTTATCGACCTTGCCTTTTTCGGGCGTATAGCCGACGGCATCAACGTCAGTAGCTATGCGTATCACTTTGTAAGGGGCAAGGAAACCGTCCTCAATGCCCTGCTTTAACGAGTAGGTGTAAACCGGATCGCCAAAGTACGTGATATTACTGACTTCCTTGGTTTCTCTTGGCGTTGCCGTGAGCCCCAAGTGAGTGGCACTGTTGAAATAATCAAGTACCTCCCGCCAGGCCGAGTCATCGGCAGCACTGCCACGATGACACTCGTCAATAACGATAAGATCAAAAAAATCTGCGGGGAACTGCCGATAAATCTGTTTCCACTCTTCCTTACCGGTGACGGCCTGATACAAGGCCAAGTAAATTTCGTAGTTTCTTTTGATTTCGCGATTGGAAACCTTGTGCATGACTTCGCCAAAAGGAGCGAAGTCCTGTTGCATGGTTTGATCGACAAGGATGTTGCGGTCAGCAAGAAACAAAATGCGCTTCTTGGCTTTGGCCTTCCACATACGCCAGATAACCTGGAACGCAGTGTAAGTTTTGCCCGTACCTGTGGCCATGACCAGCAAAACTCGTTCCTGCCCTCTAGCTATCGCTTCAACAGCCCGGTTGATTGCTACGCGCTGGTAATAACGCGGCGCACGGCCAGTGGCGTCTGTATAAAAAGGTTGTTCAATCAGCTTGACAGATTCGGGGGCGGTCAGGCCTTTCCACTCTTGGTAAAGAGACCAAAGATCCTCCAGTGGAGGAAACTCGCTGAGCTGCAGCACTCGCTCGACGGGCTGGGTGAGTCCGGTACGATCATGAAGCAAGAAGCCTTCACCATTGCTGCTGATAGCAAATGGAGCATCCAGCATTTCAGCATAGGTCAGCGCCTGCTGCATACCGTGACCCACAGAGAATTTAGCCTGTTTGGCCTCAACGACAGCAATCGGGATATTAGGTCTGGCGTAGAGGACAAAATCAGCACGCTTGGGGCCACCTTTGGCTTCAGGATTCTTGATCCGTGCAGCCAGCTTGCCCCGAACCATGACTCGACCATCAGTGAGCCTCACCTCCTCGCGGAACTGATGCTGTTCCCAACCTGCCTGCTGTATAGCAGGCATGATGAACTTGGTGCAGATATCCCGCTCTGATAGTTGCCTCTTATCCAAAATACGCAACCCTGATTAATAGATCCCTCGAAGGCACAACTATCACTCACTCAATGTTGATTGACAACAGACACACCCAAGAAATCAAGCAATCAAGGTTTTTCGAAGACACGCCAAAGTCACCATAAAATGGAGCGCTAAATCTATTCAATTAGCGATCAATCGTTATCGCTCAATGTATTTTATAGAATCAAATCACCCTCACCCCACCCGCTCAAACTTCAAATCCCACACCCCATGCCCTAGCCGCTCACCACGCTTCTCAAACTTGGTGATTGGCCGTTCTTCCGGGCGGGGGACGTAGGTGTTGTCTTCAGCCAGGTTGCGGTAGCCGGGGGCCGCTTGCATGATTTCCAACATGTATTCGGCGTAGTGCTGCCAGTCGGTGGCCATGTGGAAGATGCCGCCGGGTTTGAGTTTCTGCCGGACTTTTTGCACAAAGTCTGGCTGCACGATGCGGCGCTTGTGGTGCTTTTTCTTGTGCCAGGGGTCGGGGAAGAACAGCATCAGGCGATCGAGACTGGCGTCGGGGATGGCTTTGTCGAGCACTTCAATTGCGTCGCAGTCGTACACGCGGAGGTTGGTGATGCCGGCTTTGAGGACGTTGTTCAGCAGTGCGCCGACGCCGGGGCGGTGGACTTCGATGCCGATAAAGTCCTGTTCCGGGGCGGTCTGGGCCATTTCCAGCAGGGAGTTGCCCATGCCGAAGCCGATTTCCAGGTTGCACGGGGCCTGGCGGCCGAACACGCTGTCCAGATCCAGTTGGCCATCCTTGAGGCTGAGGCCGAAGCGCGGCCAGCCCTGATCCATGCCTTTCTGCTGGCCTTCGGTCATGCGCCCGGCGCGCATGACGAAGCTGCGGATACTGCGGCGGTGTTCCGGGGCGGCGGGCTGGTCAGTCATCGATAAGCCTCAAAAATAAAGAGTTCGTAGAACGTGTTTACGAGCTCGCGAGCTAGAGCAATACAAGGGCCAAGCCCGTTCCCTTCGGGCTTTCGGCATTTCCCACATCCATGTGGGTCACATAAGCAGGCGAGGCAGCGGAGTTTACAACGAGTAAATGAGCATGCCGAGCCTGTTTTTAACGCAGTAGTGCCGACGCGCAGCAGTTCGTAAGCGCGTTCTCAGGTAATAGTGCCATCCAGCGGCGACGACGCGCTGGCGTAGAGTTTGCGTGGCATACGGCCAGCCAGGTAGGCGGCGCGGCCGGCGAGTATGGCGTGCTTCATGGCTTCGGCCATGAGTACCGGTTGCTGGGCGTGGGCGATGGCAGTGTTCATCAGTACGCCGGCGCAGCCCAGTTCCATGGCAATGGTGGCATCCGAGGCGGTGCCGACGCCGGCATCCACCAGTACCGGGACGGTGGCTTCTTCCAGGATGATGCGCAGGTTCCAGGGATTGCAGATGCCCATGCCGGAACCGATCAGCCCGGCCAGCGGCATCACGGCAACACAGCCCATGGCGGCCAGTTCGCGGGCAATGATCGGGTCGTCACTGGTGTAGACCATGACGTCGAAGCCGTCTTTGATCAGGACTTCGGCGGCCTTGAGGGTTTCCACCACGTTGGGGAACAGGGTTTTCTGGTCGGCGAGCACTTCCAGTTTGACCAGTTTGTGGCCATCCAGCAGTTCGCGCGCCAGTTTACAGGTGCGTACGGCGTCGTCGGCGGTATAGCAGCCGGCGGTGTTGGGCAGGATGGTGTAACGGTCCGGCGGGATCACGTCGAGCAGGTTGGGCTCGCCAGGGTTCTGGCCGATGTTGGTACGGCGAATGGCGACGGTGACGATCTCGGCGCCGGAGGCTTCAATCGCGGCGCCGGTTTCGGCCAGGCCCTTGTATTTGCCGGTGCCGACCAGCAAACGCGAATTGTAACGAACGCCGGCGATCTCGAAGGCGTCTTGCGACATATCAGTCATGCTGTCTCCCGCAGTCAGGTAATTGCCGATGCCGGCAGGGGCGCTGTTTAACCACCGCCGATGGCGTGCACAATCTCTACCCGGTCACCCGCTTGCAGGGTGGTCTCGGCGTATTGGCTGCGCGGTACGATATCCAGATTGTGTTCGATGGCCAGTCGCTTGCCGGCCAGCTCCAGCCGTTCCAGCAGTTCGGCCAGGGTGACCGGGCGTTCCAGGTCATAGGCTTCGCCATTGAGTTGAATCTGCATGGGGCACTCGATAAGAGGTGGATCAGCTGGCTATGATACCGCGATGCGCCGGCTTTTCCGAGCCTGCAAGGGTGCAGAGCGGCTGTTTACAGTTGCCGCCACACACCCAGGCCGAATAGCAGCCAGGCGATGAGAAAACTGACGCCGCCGAAGGGAGTGATAATGCCCAGCGCGGTGATGCCGCTCAGTGCCATCAGGTAGAGGCTGCCGGAAAACAGCAGGATGCCGGTGATATAGCCGATGCCGGCGGCCTTGAACAGGCGGCTGTGCGACCATTGCAGCAACAGCAGGGCGACACCGATCAGTGCGCCGGTGTGCCAGAACTGGTATTGCACGCCGGTCTGGAAGGCGGCCAGCAGATTGGCCGGCAGCTGCCCGCGCAGGCCATGGGCGGCAAAGGCGCCAAAAGCGACGGCGGTAAAGCCACTTATTGCTGATAACAACAGGAACCACTTGGCCATGGGGAAAACCTCCGGTTTATACTGGGCCGCAGCAATGCACCCCGGCCAGCACTCTAAGCTGCGCACGGTGGCCAGGCAACTCTTCGGGAGCCCGATGCGTGACAAGAATACTGAAAAAAGCTCTGGGCAAAATCTTCAAGTGGCTGCTGATTCTGATGGTTATCAGCATCTTGCCGGTGATCGCCTTTCGCTGGGTGCCCCTGCCCGGCTCAATGATGATGGTCGAGCGCTGGATTCAGGCGCGCAGTGAGGGCACGCCGATTACCCTGCAACAGCAGTGGCGGCCCTACCGGGAAATTCCGGACAGCATGAAAATGGCGGTGATTGCTGCCGAAGACCAGCACTTTGCCGACCATCACGGTTTTGACCTGCGGGCGATCCGCATGGCGCTGGAGCACAATCGCGAAGGTGGCAGCCTGCGTGGCGCCAGCACCATCAGCCAGCAGACGGCGAAGAATGTGTTTCTCTGGTCCGGGCGCAGTTGGCTGCGCAAGGGTCTGGAAACCTGGTACACGATCTGGATCGAGCTGCTCTGGCCGAAGCAGCGCATTCTGGAGGTTTACCTGAACGTTGCCGAGTGGGACGACGGTGTGTTTGGAGTTCAAGCGGCGGCGCAAAAGCATTTCGGTATCGGCGCCAGCTACCTGTCTACCCGGCAGGCGTCCACCTTGGCGGCGGTATTACCCAGCCCGCGCAACTGGAGTGCGGCACAACCGCCGGCGCATGTGCAGCAGCGGGCGCAATGGATTCAACAGCAGATGAACCAGTTGGGCGGCCCGCATTATTTGCGGCAGATGGAAAAAGGCCGTGAGTGGTCACGCCCGGACTGGTTGCGACTGCCCGACGTGCGTGGGTGGCTCAGCGATTCAACGCAGCCCGAACATAACCGAGTGCGCCTCTTCATCACTGACCGCCACTACCGCGCCAGAGGCCTGATAGATCCAGGTTTCGCCGCCGGCGATTTCCAGGCGCATGTCCGGGTTGCCGAATGAGCTCTGTACCTGGTTGACGTCGATCGGTTCTGCCGGCTGCATGCTCATGCGGATAATCGGGTAGTCTTTCAATGCCTGCGCTACTTCGTTCGACAGTGGCTGATCATACATATCCGGCTGCCAGTCCTGCGCTGCGACCAGGCTGTCCATCCGTTCGGCAGCCAACTGCACCGTGGCCTGCGCGCGCCAGCTCTGGCCGTCGGTCTCCAGACGGTAACGGCTGACCAGCGCTGGCTCGCCCTCGGCACTGATCATCCATAACTGCCCCGGCCCGAGTACCCGGCTGACATCGCCCAGCAGCAGCTGCTGTTCGCGCAGTGGTTGCCACAGGCTGACTTCGTATTCCTCATGCCACTGCAGCGGGTCGGCTGCTTCGCCACGGGAGAAGTAATAGCCCAGGGCAAAGAAGGCCACGGCCACCAGACTGAGGACGGTGACCAATGGGAAGCCGAGCGAACGATTCATGTCATCTCCGATAACTGACTTTGTAGTAACCCAGTGGGCAACAAAAAGGGCAGCACGCAGCTGCCCTTGGTGGATAACCGGGAGATGCCGTCAGAACGTCATCTCGGTTTCCAGGTTCTTCTTCAATTTGTTCATGGCGTTCTTTTCCAGCTGGCGGATACGTTCCGCCGACACCTGGTACTTGGCCGCCAGTTCGTGCAGGGTGGCTTTCTCTTCAGCCAGCCAGCGCTGATAGAGAATATCCCGGCTGCGTTCATCCAGCCCGGACAGGCCGGCCTGCAGATGCCCGGTGGAATTGTCGGACCAGTCGGCTGATTCCAGCATGCTTGACGGGTCATAACGCTTGTCTTCCAGATAGTGCACCGGGGCATAGCTGGCGTCGTCGTCATCATCGGCGCCGGCATCAAAGCCCAGGTCATGGCCGTAGAGCCGGCTTTCCATCTCGCGCACTTCGCGGGTGGCCACACCCAGATCAGCGGCAACGGCTTCCACTTCGTCATGGTTCAGCCAGGCGAGCTTTTTCTTGGCGCTGCGCAGGTTGAAGAACAGCTTGCGCTGGGCCTTGGTGGTAGCGACCTTGACGATGCGCCAGTTGCGCAGGATGAATTCGTGAATCTCGGCGCGGATCCAGTGCACGGCAAAGGACACCAGACGCACACCCATTTCCGGGTTGAAGCGTTTGACTGCCTTCATCAGGCCAACGTTGCCTTCCTGCACCAGATCGGACTGGGCCAGGCCATAACCGGAATAGCTGCGGGCAATATGCACGACAAAGCGCAGGTGCGACATGACCAGTTGGCGGGCCGCTTCGACATCTTCGTGGTAATACAGGCGATCGGCGAGTTCGCGCTCTTCATCGACACTGAGGATCGGAATAGCGCTCACGGTCTGGACATACGCCTCCAGATTGCCGCCGGGCACCAGACTATGTATCGGTTGTAACGCAGTACTCATGCGCGAACTCCCCAAAAATGACGTCCAAGTGTATCACTGCCTTCTAGGACTGTGAATGGGGGCAAAAGTTCGCTTGCAGCCCACCGAAAACACTCCCATTCAAGGTGTGTCAGGCAGAAAAACGACCCGCGCCAGGCGGCTGCAGGCAAGGGGCTCAGGCGCCTTTTTTCTTTACGTACAGCACCAGGTTATGGTCAACCAGCTCGTAGCCGTGCTCTTCGACGATTTCCTTTTGCCGCTTCTCGATGGCCGGGTCAAAAAATTCAATGACCTCGCCGGTATCGACGCAGACCATGTGGTCGTGATGGTCGCCGTCGGCCAATTCGAACACGGCGTGGCCGCCATCAAAGTTGTGGCGCACGACCAGGCCGGCGGTTTCAAACTGGGTCAAGACCCGGTAAACGGTGGCCAGGCCAACGTCATCGCCGGCTTCCATCAGTGCCTTGTAGACATCTTCAGCGCTCATGTGGCGCTCTTCTGCATGGTCCAACATCTGCAGAATCTTGACACGCGGCAGGGTGACCTTGAGGCCGGCTTTTCGCAGTTCGCTATTTTCAACCATGGCAGATTCTCGTTCTATGCTTCGCAGGGCGGGATCAGTCGGGTATGATTCGGATCATTCAATTCATCAAGATAGTGGATGTTACCACGCGATGCCAAACTGCCTGAACCGATTCCTCTGTATCTTTGTATGTGCCGGCACTCTGCTGCTTGCCGGTTGTGGCTTTCCCGGTGTCTACAAGCTGGATATCCAGCAAGGCAACGTGGTAACCCAGGACATGGTAGACCAGCTGCGCCCGGGCATGACCACCAGCCAGGTGCGCTTTATCATGGGCACCCCGCTGATCACCGACACCTTCCATGAAAACCGTTGGGATTATCTCTACAGCATGACGCCGGGCCACCGGGAACGGGTGCAGGAACGTATCAGCCTGGTGTTTGAAGATGATCGCCTGGTTGCGCTGAGCGGCGATTTCACGCCGGGTACCAGCCGTGACGAAGCCATTATGGGCAATGCTGCGCCGCAGCAAGACTCGACCGATACCGATCTGGGTGCTCCGCTGGGCACCGGCGAGTAAAGCCGCCTACTCCGCTGTTTTCTCTTCTGCTGCCTTGGCTTTGGCCTTGGCAGCGCGCTGTTTGCGCACTTCTTTCGGGTCCGCTATCAGGGGCCGGTAAATCTCGATTCGCTCACCACTGTTCACCGCGCGCTCATCCGGCTTGGGTACCGCTTTGCCGAAAATCCCCACCGGGCACTCATCCAGCTGTAGCTCGGGGAAGTGCGCGTCGATCCCCGACAGGCGGACAGCCTCGCGCACACTGGTACCTTCGGGCACGGTAAAACCGAGAATTTTCTGTTTGTGCGGCAGGGCGTAGGCCACTTCAATGGCCAGCGTGCGTTCAGCCACCGTAAACCTCCTTGGCGCGCAGACAAAAGGCTTCCACCATGGTGTTGGCCGCCTGATTGAACAGAGGCCCGAGGGTCGCCTTGACCACCGGACCGGAATAACTGAAATGCAGATCCAGGCTGATCTTGCAGGCACTGTCGCCCAATGCCTTGAACTCCCACACCCCGTGCAATTCCTTGAATGGCCCGTGCTCCAGGCGCATCTCGATGCGTTGGCCGGGTACCAGGCTGTTGCGGGTGGTGAAGCTTTGCGTCATCCCCGCCTTGGCCACGGTCAGGCTGGCATGCATGTGCTCCGGGCTTTCTTCCAGCACCCGGGCTGCAGAACACCACGGCAGGAACTCGGGATAATGTTCCACCCGGTTGACCAGTTCAAACAACCGCGGCGCGGCATAGGGTAAGAGCGCAGAGCGCTGAATATGAGTCATGCCAGTTTCACTTGATAAATTCGGCGAGGACAAGCAGCAAAAGTCCCGCAGGAGCCTGATAGCGTAACAGCACCAGCGCCATCGGGGACAGCGGCGGCTACTTGAGGGCCACCCCGTCAGGCTTGAAACGCCGGGCATTGTGCAGATTTTGCTCATACAGGACAAGCCTTGCACCACAGCCATAGCCGAACGGTTCCGAACTGCCTATAATGCGCGGCCTATGAGCAAGCAAACCAAATCCCAGGCCAACAGCGGCACCATCGCGCTGAACAAGAAGGCCAAACACGATTATTTCGTTGAAGAACGCTTCGAGGCGGGCATTGCCCTGACCGGCTGGGAAGTGAAAAGCCTGCGCGCGGGCAAAGCCCAGCTGATCGACAGTTACGTTCTGCTCAAGGACGGCGAAGCCTTCCTGCTCGGTGCCCACATCAGCCCGCTGACCACGGCCAGCACCCATGTGATTGCCGACCCGACGCGCACGCGCAAATTGCTGCTGAAAGCCCGCGAGCTGGATAAATTGCTTGGCGGTGTGCAACAAAAAGGCTTCAGCTGTGTACCGCTGGCCTTGTACTGGAAAAAGCACCTGGTCAAATGCGAGATCGCTCTGGTCCGCGGTAAAAAAGACTTCGACAAGCGTCAGACGCTGAAAGAGCGGGACTGGAATCGCGAGAAGCAGCGCATCGTTCGCGACAGTAATCGATAAATTTTTCCAAATTCGCTGAACTTTCCTTTTTTACCCCAGTCATAGTTTGTAACCGGGCAGGAAAGCTCCACCTGCCCGTCCTGAGGTTCAAAGCACGCACAACTTGCCCCGCACTTTGCGGGGCTTTTTTTTGCCTATCATTTATCCTGATAGCCCTTGCCAAACTCAAACGCGCGTTTTAGTTTAGAGTAATTACTCAATAACAAGAATGAGCATTACCCATGAGTGCACACGAACCGCAACCGGACACCCTGCTGGATGTCATCATCGTTGGCGCTGGCCTGTCCGGCATTGGCGCAGCCGTTCGGCTGAAGCAGCAATGCCCGGATAAAAGCTTCACCATTCTGGAAGCACGCGACGCCATCGGCGGCACCTGGGATCTGTTCCGCTACCCGGGCATCCGTTCCGATTCGGACATGTACACCCTGAGCTACGACTTCAAGCCCTGGACCAACGACAAGGCCATCGCCGACGGCCCGGACATTCGCGCCTATATCAACGAAACCGCCGACCAGTACCACGTTCGTGACCACATTCGCCTCGGCCACCGCGTGATCAAGGCCGACTGGTCCAGTGAACAGGCTTGCTGGACCCTGGAGGTCGCGCATACGGACAGCGCCGGCAACGCGCAACACAGCACCCTGCGTGGGCGCTTTCTGTACCTGTGCAGCGGTTACTACAGTTACGAGGAAGCCTATCGCCCCGATTTTCCGCAGGAAGAGAGCTTCAAGGGCCGGATTGTGCATCCGCAGTTCTGGCCGGAAGACCTCGATTACCGCAACCAGCGGGTCGTGGTCATCGGCAGCGGTGCCACCGCCATTACCCTGATCCCGGCGATGGCCAAAGAGGCTGCGCATGTCACCATGCTGCAACGCTCGCCGACCTATGTGGTCAATCGCCCGCTGCGCGACAAGATGGCCCTGACAATGCAGCGGTTCATGCCCGCCGGCGTCGCGCACAGCCTGACGCGATGGAAGCACATCCTGCTCGGCATTTTCTATTTCCGCCTGGCCAAGCGCCGCCCGGCAATGTTCAAAAAGCGCCTGATTCAGATGGCATCGGACGAATTGGGGCCGGATGTGGATACCAGACACTTCACCCCGGACTACAACCCCTGGGACCAGCGCATCTGCGTCGCTCCGGATGGCGATCTGTTCAAGGACATCCGCCAGGGGCGTGCCAGTGTGGTCACCGACCATATCGAACGCTTTACTGCCGATGGCGTGCAACTGAAGAGTGGCAACACCCTGCCTGCCGACCTGATCGTCGTTGCCACCGGGCTCAAACTGAATATGCTCGGCGACATTCAGGTGCAGGTAGACGGCAAAGCGGTCAACCCGGCCGACACCATGGCCTACAAGGGCATGATGCTCAGCGGTGTACCCAACTGCGCCATGGCCTTCGGTTACGTCAATTCCTCCTGGACGCTGAAGGCCGACCTTACCGCTGACTATGTCTGCCGCCTGCTGCGCCATATGGATGCCAACCAGCTGGCAGTCGCCATCCCCGAGCGTGACCCTGACGTGGCCGAAGAGCCCTTCCTCAGCTTCACCTCCGGTTATGTGCAGCGAGCCTCAAGGGTATTGCCCAAGCAGGGCGACCGCGTACCCTGGCAGGTCTATCAGAATTACCTGCAAGACCGTAAGGTGATGCGCAAAAGCCCAATCGACGATGGTGTACTACGCTTTTACCCGGTGCCAGACAAAGCTGCCCACAAGGCAGCGGCCGTTGGCGAAAGCGCCTGACCCATCCAGCCCAGGGAACCCGGCATGTCGATTACTCGCCGCAACGCAGTCTTGCTCGTTACCAGCCTGCTACTCAGCGCCTCTGCGCTGGGTAGCTCCGCACCCGACCTGGCCAGCGCCAGCTTCACAGACATACTGACCTACTGCCAACAGCACCCCGACACCCAGGGCAAGGACGCAACAACCGGTGATTGCCTCGGCGAACAGACCGAACAACTCGAGCACCTGGCCCAGACCCGCCAGGCCACGCTGCTGGACAACCAGTGCCCGGCAGTCAAGCTGCAGGCCATGATCGCCCAGCAGCAATGGCAGAGCTACCGCACCAACCAGTGCGGCCTGTACCGCGCCATGGCCGACAACACCACCATGTACGACAACAGCCAGGCCTGCCGCCTGCAACTGACCCTGGACTACCGCGATCAGGTCAGCTTTCTGGCCGAACACACACCGCAAGCCCCCCTGCCCTGCGATACCAGCCCTTGAAATCCGTCGGTTCGCCCACAGATAGATTTCAGGGACAGAATCACCGCCAGCCGCGAAAGCAACTGGCAACCGTGGAACCACTCACGTAGAATGCTGTCCTAGTAACAGACCAGCAAGACTTGGGGCCGATTAGGATTCGACGACGGTTACAAAGCTTGAGGGGCATGCCGAGTTGGTAACAGAACTCGTAAATCCACTGTTGCAAACCTATATAATTGCCAATGACGACAATTATGGTGCTCAACTAGCTGCGTAAGCAGCCTAGTCGCACTTCTGGTAGCTTCGGCTCCAGCAATCATTAGAGGATGCCTGTAAACTCGAAGTGATTGTCATATAGAACAGGATCGTCGCCTAGTATGTTACGGACGAAGCGACTAAACATCACGTAACTCGCTCCAAACACCCTGCCTCTCGGGCGGTGCGGAGTTAACTTAATTGAGACGGCTAAGCATGTAGAACCGATAGTGGCGGACTGGCGGACGGGGGTTCAAATCCCCCCGGCTCCACCAAACAAGCAAGACGAAAAGCCCTGACAATCCTGGTGATTGTCGGGGTTTTTTGTGCCCGGAATTTGAGGAGAGACCAAACCTTCCATATCCGTCAGCTTTGTTCCACTATATTCAGCAATAGCCAGGCGCTGGTACGCCCGAAGGAACGGACATGGATGAGAATATAAAGCGACAAATGGAAAGCCTGAAACCATGCATTGACGACGCACCCACCAGGGTGCGAAGTCGAAAGAAGAAAAGCCCCATAGGTGTCTCAATACTACTGGCCGTCAGCGTGATAGGTGGCGTTATTTATATGGCCGACAGGAACGGATGGGCGGAGTATCACGAGCAACAGCTAACACAGCCCACAGCGAACCTGAATCAAGAGTCAGCACCCGTACTGGCAACAGACCAGAGCATGAATATTGGAGAAGCCGCCGAGGCTGCAAAGGATATTTACCTGGAACAAGTGAACGAGATGCTTAGCCAGAGTACCGAATGGGGGTTGTGTGAGGCCTACAAGGATAGCGAGTCCGAACTGGGCAAGGTTATCAGGCAACAAAACTGCAAGCCTGATCCAGTAGCTGAAATAGAGTGGATTGATGACACCGCAGAAAACAGCGCTGAAAGACAAACAGTATTCAATGATGCGAACTATCGACCATCAGGGACAGTAAACACAATCAGCATGCCGGGCCCTGAAGCTTCTCAGCAAAGCACTGCCCAGCGCGCACAACCTTATGTAACCGTGGTAGAGGAGACAAGGGCCAGCTGCGGACTATTCAAAGAAGGGTCAACACAGTGCAGGCAGCATAAGGCAAGGATGCGTCAACACTGGCAAAGGCAATGCGAGATCAATCAGAGTTCACATGCATGCGCACAAGCAAACCGGTATGACCTCAGATAAACAGAATGAAACCAGTGCACCAGATTGGAGTCGATTGTGTGGCCCCACGCCGGCTGCATGACTTGAAAGGCAATCACGTTGACAGGCATGCCCCCGCCTCTATACTGAAAGCGCACGTCAGATTGCAGTAAACTCTGCGACCTTTTGCGATCTAGTGCCTCACACACAGACTAAAAACCAACCAATTGGATAATCAGGCTAATGCGCAACTTTTTCTTAAGTCTTTGCATGATTGCAATCATAGTCGGCGTTTCGCCTGCTCACGCTGACGAGGCCGCTGGTCCCATTGGCATCGTCGCCATTCAAACCGGACAAATGAAGGCGATTCGCGATGGGGAAACGATAACCCTGGCAGTTGGCGACCTGGTATTCGAAGGGGATGAACTGACAACCGGTGATGACTCCTTTGCCAAAGTAATCCTCACCGGCGACGAGACGAACAACATTAACCTTGGCAAGAATGCGCGGCTGAAAATGACCTCGTACAAGGTGTCCGAAGCCGGCGAGGTGCTCGGTGGTCATTTTGAAGCGGTCTCAGGTTTTTATACCATGTCTCTGCTCGGCCTTAGAGAAGGCGCAGACTTCAGTTTTGCTACCGACGTTGCAACCCTGAAGGTAGCGGGTACGTCCTGGGCAATCGACACGGCAGGCAATATGGTGTGTACCAGCGGCCAACTGATCATTACCCACGCCGCAACCGGCAAGACATTTACCGTCAACCCCGGCCAGATGTTTTCCCTTCACGGGTTTCAGAACAACCCGGTTGTTTCCACTGCGTCTGAAGCAATAATGAGAAACATCGATGGAGCCACAAAGTATTATCAAGTAAACGAGAGCACCAAAAAAGTCTTGCATGAACGGCTTGGTGGCGAGGCTGATGGCAGGGTCACCACTATGTCAGTGGATCTGAGCACTGGCAATATCTATGCTGATTCCGAGTTTGAAAGTTTCATGGAATTCGCCGGCACAGCTATTTATGCCGTTGGCAGACAGTTCCCGTCAAACACATCCTCGAGTGGCACGAATCAAACGCCCCCGCAAGGTTCGGGCGGTCCAGCCCCGGCATCAGGTACCTAAGAACGCCTGGTTATCAGCCTGACTTCAGTGAAGTTCATATGGACTTCACTGAAGTGAAATTGCCCCACAATCCATGCACGCACCTGAGCAGCCTTCGTGGATTATGGTGTTAACAACCCGTTCTGACGGCAGTTATGGGACCGGTCGGAATCACACCGCGTTTTTTCGCAGTACATAGACGCGCCACATGGCATAACCAGGCAAAAATCATGCCGGTTTACCAGCGAAAAACCCGCCTCGCGAAATTCTGCTTCAATAGCGCTTCGCGCCACAACAAAACGATTCTGATTCTGGCCCGGACGCCCATGGGCAGAGCGATGTGCTTCCAGCCGACGACGTTTCCAGGCTTTGAAGTTGCCATCAACCCACAGGGAAATGATCAATGTATCTCGGGTGACGCGCGCGCACTCGCGCAGCAAGGCCAGACGATGCTCTGCGGATGCCACGTGATGTATGAGCCGCATGCAGAAAATGCTGTCCACAGCGTTGTCACCGAGGTCAATGTCAAAAGCGGAGGTCTGGAACATCTTAACTCTGGCAACCAGCTCGGGTGGCTGTGCGTTACGCGCCGTCTCAAGCATGTCACTGGAATAATCAGCGGCCAGAATCGTACGTTGGGGTGCTTCAGCCAGAACGGGCCTGAAGCGACCAGCTCCACAGGGCAGGTCAAGAACCAGGCCAGGTTCTCCCGCGTCTTTCAACGCCTTGCGGGCCAATTGCATGTCGCGCCAGTTTGAAAGTCGGCGGGCTAAACCGTCCTGATGCTTCACGAGGTATTGCTGAGCATGTTGCTGGTCGTATTTACTGGAAAAATCGAGTTCAATCGTGTTGTTTTCTGACATGGCAACAATCCTCTGAAAAGTTGCCACCAGACTAAGAGCCCGCGGATCAATGCTGCGTCAAAAAGATGTGAAAAAACCGTTGGATACCTATTTTAGTCGCACTTCGAAACAACTTCCTTCGGGGGTCAGCGAATACATCTGCACGTCCCAACCCTGCAACTCACAAATGCGCTTGACCAAAGACAGGCCCAACCCAAAACCTTCACCCCGTGCCTCGCTGCCGCGGAAAAAAGGCTGAAAAATATCTGATTGCTGTGCGCCGGGCACACCCTGCCCGGAGTCTTCAACCCGGAACCCGTGAGTTGTCAGCACAAGCCGTACCTCTCCCTCGTTCGTGTAGTGCAACGCATTGCGCAACAAATTGGATACGATCGTACTGAGCAGACCGGGGTGATACTCGCCTTCATCGTCATCCTCGAGCAGCAACTGAAAGTCGAGTCCCTTGTCATCAAAGGCGGCTTGCCACTGTTCAAATTGCCATTGAGCTCTCTGTAACAGGCTTGCGCTGCCTGTAAGACGCTCAGAGCGCGAGGTCGACCGGGCCAGTAACAGAAAGGTTTCGACTAATCCACGCATCTCTTCGGCCGCCCGCTTTATCCGGGTCACCTGACGACGCTCACGGGCCGCCAATGTTGACGCCTCCAGCAACTCGGACGAAGAGGTAATAATCATCAAGGGGGTACGCAATTCATGGCTGACGTCGCTGGTAAACAGACGCTCACGCTGCAATGCACTGCGCAATTGGCCAAATGAGGCGTCGAAAGAAGCGGCCAGATAACCCACTTCATCTTCGGGGTAATCCGGCGCCAGGGGAGGAGCTATAGGAAGTGGACAATAGCAACAATGGAAAGCGAAAAAACGCCACTGACTACCAGCGTCATAAGCGTGAAAGCAATGGTAATCCGCCGGGCTAGTGGTTGCGCAGGCATCATTCCGCTCGCTCGGCAAGACAGTATCCAACACCATGCACGGTATGGATCAAAGGTGCCGCAAAAGGCTTGTCAATCACTTGGCGTAATTGGTGGATCTGGCTACGCAGGCTATCGCTTTGTGGCAGTTCCTCGCCCCACAGCCCCTCCTCCAGCACCTCTCGACGTAATACCGCAGGGCTTCGCCGCATGAGCAGTTCGAGCAGCTTGAGACCGGTGCGATTCAGCTTTAAAAGCTGCCCCGCTCGCCTGACCTGCAGTGTATCCAGGTCGTAGCTCAGGTCTGCCACGCTCAACTGCTGTGCAGAGCTACCTTGGCTGCGACGCAAGATCGCATAGATGCGTGCAACCAGTTCGGATAATGCAAAGGGTTTGACAAGGTAATCATCGGCCCCAGAGTGCAGCCCCTGCAGACGGTCATCCAGCGCATCACGCGCTGTCAGCATTATGATCGGTGTAGCAAACCCGGCATCTTCACGCAATCGCTTACAGACCTGGTAGCCATCCATACCGGGCAGCATGATATCCAATACAATCAGGTCATAGTGTGCACTCACCGCCCGGTGCAACCCCGTCACACCGTCCTGGGCGCAATCCACCGAGAAGCCTTTGAGCTCAAGGTAATCCAGCACATTCGCCAGGATATCTTTATTGTCTTCAATGACCAGAATGCGCATATACCCCCTACTTTGACAGCGTTACACCTGTACCTTGACACCATCACAGCACAAGGCCATATCAGCGAGGATTCTCTGGGATGCCGGCCTTGCTCAGCGCGAAGCAAGTGCCGATGACGTCGTCAAAAAATCGAGGTGCGTTCCTCACCTTATCCAAGCAGGTTAGTACCTACCAACGCCAGAGCGGTACCGAGCACTGCAAGCGCAAACAGTACCAGCAGCCCGTCACGCACGACCAGCGCAAGCCCGAGTGCCAGGAAGGACAGTCCGGCGGCCGATGAGGAAAATGGCACCAGTTCCATGAATGGCATGACCAGCCCCACCACGACGCAAAGCGCGGCTACTCCGTAGCTGCCTGTTCTTCGCACCAGAAATGTCAGCCGGGGTTTCAGCACCCGGTCTATGACCCGGGCCGGCTTGCTGAGCCAGTCCAGCGCCTTCTGTAATTTGGCGTTGTTGACCGAGCGAGTCAGGATGTATTGCGGCAACCAGAAATGCTTTCTTCCAATCAACATTTGTACCGCTACCAGCAAGACGACCGTTGCCATGAAAATCGACATGCCCGGCACGCCGCTCAGTGGCGAAAAAAGTATCATGCCAATGAGCATCAGCATCGGTCCAAAGGACCGGCTGCCGATCGACTCTACGACCATCGCAATCGATACCCGATCGTTGTCACGCGCCAGCTCACCGATGTGATCAAGCAGTTGCTCGAGGTTTTGCAACGGCTGCTTCATCGCAGGAATCCTGTAGACAAATCAAACGCCTTGTGCGGTAAATTCCCGGGATCGGGGCGGCCAAGTCAAGAAGCGTTCAATGTAACCCTTCACGATGGCCGGCGTCGAGAACCTGCAGGCAAGTCGTATTTGCCACGACTCAGCCTGTGAGCGCGCCCGCCGCCGCGCCCGCCGCTATGGCCCGACACGCGGATTACATTCAGCAAGCAAGGTCTGGCGCTGAACATATCAGGGCAACACAACCGTGATTGTATGACGCCTTGAGACAAAATCTGCTAAAGTCCCCCGCCTTTATGTCGATACGAAATAACCGAGTTACTGAGATCAAGCCGTTGGCAGTGTTTCGCTGAAACATAACCCGGCGACAATGACCCGTTAGATCCCTTTATCCCACGTAGTTTGAATGTTGCTTGTTACCTTCAAGTGGAGACACTGCTGTGCTTAATTTGTTGTCGATCAAAAATCGTCTGATTGTCGTTATCGTTACTCCCCTGGCCGCAATGCTGTGCCTTTCCCTCTACGGCTTGCTGGTTTTCAAGAATATCAACGCCGGCGTCACCGGTATCTATAGCGACCGCGTCGTTCCTCTGCAGGATCTGAAAGACATTTCGGACAATTACGCAGTATTGGTCATTGATGCGGTGAACAAGGCCAATGCCGGCATGGTAAGTGGCCGCGAGGCTGCCGAGCAGATCACTCAGGCCCGGCAATTGATTGATAGCCGCTGGCAGGAATACCTGGCTACCGAATTAACGGCCACAGAGCGCACCCTTGTCGATCAGACCCAGGCGCTGTTTCGCCCGGCCAATCGCGAAATCGAAACAGCCCTGTCGCAGCTGTCGCGCTACCCTGGCAGCGCTGAACAAGAATTGCACAGCAGCATCGAACCGCTGTACCTGGCCATAGATCCGGTAACGGACAAGATCTCCGAACTGGTCGCCCTGCAGATCGACGAAGCCGGCGTAGCCAGGGACCAGGTGGCCCGACTGTATGCCCAATCCAACCGCATCTATATCGGTACCACTGCCTTG
This sequence comes from Halopseudomonas salegens, assembly GCF_900105655.1. NCBI lineage: Bacteria > Pseudomonadati > Pseudomonadota > Gammaproteobacteria > Pseudomonadales > Pseudomonadaceae > Halopseudomonas > Halopseudomonas salegens. The sequence goes on along the minus strand of NZ_LT629787.1, from coordinate 231,456 downwards.
ATGTTGCTGCTCCTGGTTGGGTATGGCTTGCTGATGTACCGCTCGATCAAAACGCCGCTGGAAGCGTTACGGAAGTCCATGGATGAGCTTGCCCATCACTCTGACCTGTCGGTAAGGGTGCCGGTCATTGGTAAAGACGAGATTGCGGATGTTGCGCTCAGCGTTAACGATGTTGTCGCCCGGATCGACAAGGTGTTTTCACGCTTGACCGCCGCCTCTCAAGAAACCGCCTCAGCGGCAGAGGAAATGTCCTCTGTGAGCGTACAGACAAAGAGGAACATTGAAGCCCAGACCGAGCAGACCAACCAGGTAGCTGTCGCCATGAACGAGATGGCCGCTGCGGCTGCCGACGTATCGCGCAGCGCCACCGAAACCCAGTCAGCGGTGACCAATGCCCAAACGCTCAGCCACACGGGGCGGAAATTCGGCGAGGACGGCAGCCGGGGTCTGGCCGAGCTGTCTGAGGAGATTGGTCGTATCGCTGACAGCATTGCCAATCTGGCGCAACGCAGTTCAGACATCCGCCAGGTAGTAGAGGTCATTACCTCGATTGCCGACCAGACCAATCTGTTGGCTCTCAATGCGGCGATTGAAGCAGCCAGAGCCGGTGAGCAAGGCCGAGGGTTTGCGGTAGTGGCTGACGAGGTCCGGTCTTTGGCCAAGCGAACCCAGGATTCCACTGAAGAAATCACCACAGTCATCAGTGCGCTGCAGCGGGAAAGCCAGGAGGCAACGGCTGCCATGCAGTCCGGACGAGAAAAGGTCGAGGACACACGGGCTCTTGGGGAAAAAGTCGCGGAGCAACTCAGAGACATTTCGGCCGCTCTGGATCAGGTAACCGAGATGGGTACCCAGATTGCCAGCGCTGCTGAACAGCAATCCGTTGTTGCTGATCAGGTCAGCGGTAATGTGTCGTCGATTATGGGAATAGCACAAGAGAACCACGCGGGCTCTCAGCATGTCGCCGAAGGCAGCGCCGAGTTGGCCCGTCTGGCGGCACAGTTGCAGGACATGGCGGCAGAGTTTCGCAGCAGTTGACGGTATTCCCGCCACAACCGGAAGGTGGTGGCGGGCTTCTCGCTAGACGTAAAAGTCCAGATCTTCCTGAGCTTTCAACAGATCCCGCATCTTGATCGGATCATCGCCGAAGAAGAAGATCAGACCCCAGTGGGTGCCAAAGGCTGACCGGTCTGGAACGGTCTCTTCTGCCGGCGCGACCAGTTCGTGCGATTCAAAGTAGGGATGTTCGATCGTTTCCGGCGGCATTTCCAGTTTGCTGACCACACGGCGGCGTGGATAGACGCCGAAACAACCCGCATAGCCCTTGGCATCTTCCACTTCGCGGGGGAAGAAGGCGTCGACTTCTTCTTTCGTGCTTTTCGGGTCGAATACCAGCATGGATGCCTGGTAGGCATTGAATCCGTAAGCGCGCTCGATCAACTCAAACGCCTTGAACCCCGGCGGACGATAGGCCACTTCACCAAAGTACATTTCACCGTCAGCGGTGACGAAGTACTCGGGGTGAATCAGGCCAAACTGGATGTCGAAGGTCTTGATCAGCAACTCGATCTGTTTGGTGATTGCCGGCCGCCAGCTCTCCAGCTCTGCCGTAGCGGGGACGAATACCGAGTACCCCAGGGTCACGTATTCAGAAATGTTGAGGAACTTGATCTTGCCATCGTGAATCCAGGCCTCGACGGCGAATTCCCAACCATCCAGGTGACTTTCCATCAGCAGGGGATATTCCTCGGCCGGGATGCTGTCGATCTCTTCGATCTTGCGGATCATCCGGTGGCCCAGGCAGCCGGCCTTGTCGAAGGCTTTGACGTGAATCGGGTCATCCGGGTCGCCATCCAGCTTGAGCAGGGTCTGGTTGACGCGCTTCATAAAGCGGACGATGTCTTCTTTCTCGTGGGCTTCTTCGAAAATCCCGACACGAATACCGCCAAGCTGGGCGCGACGCTTCATCAGCGCCTTGTCACGGAACAGGATGGACTGCCCGTACATCCGCGGATTCTTCAGCAAAACGGAGTTGATGGCACCGGACCACTCAACGGTCTCTTCAAACAGCGGGATGGCGACATCGACGCCTTCAGCCAGCAGCTTTTCGGCGATCTCCAGCGAGCGATCATTCAAACGAATAAAATCCCACTGGATGAAAGGAATGTTGTTAGCCGTACAGAAATCCGCAGCCCAATCCGGCGCGACGACGATATAACGGCGATCGAATTTTTGCGCTGCCTTGATGGCATTCACACTCCAGCCAAGCAGTGCGATATAGCCCTTGTTCGGATCCTTGGGGGTTTCGGTGCCTTTCACCGAATCCATGGATTCGTCACGCCAGGCCAGTACTTCTTGAGATAATTCAGTTTCACTTGTAATCGACATGCGACGTACTCCTGAATAGTCTCCTCACCACAAACCCAAACCAGACTGACATCACCAGGTGACCTCAGCCGCAAACAGTATTGTCAAGAGGGGATAAGCTAGCTGGCAACCGGGCTGTTTCAAGTGCGCCCAGGCTGCATGATCGAGCCAGTAAACTGCGGTATAAATGGAATCTGGCTACAAACCACTATAGACCAACCATGGGATAAAGGGAAAAAGCCGGTCAGAACCCCAGGGCCCCGCGGCGCAGCCAACCATGTACAAAGGCCAGCTTGCGATGGGCGGTTTCCGACAGCGCAAAGGGATAAAGGTCGGACAGGCCCATTGATCGGTTGATGTGATTGACCCGCGCAGCCAGTGCAGTCGCAACATTGATCAGCAAGGCGCAATCAGGCTCTGAGTAAGGGTCCCAGTTGTGCCGGGGCAGCTCTGGGGAGGTCAGCCCGGTGGCCACGAAACTGTCGGTTATATCCGTCAGATGCAACAGATGCGCGGCGGTTTCGGCCCAGTCTTCATGGGGGTGCGATGAGGCGTATGAGGTCAGGTAAAACAGCTCCCAGTCTTGCGGTGGGCCCTGATCGAAATGTTTTTGCAGCGCAGCCGTGTAGTCGGTGCGTTCATCACCAAACATGTCCCGGAAGGCGAGCAGAAAGTCCTCCCGCAAGCTCAGCCGCCACCACAGCATATGCGCAATCTCATGACGCATATGCCCGATCATGGTCCGGTAAGGCTCGTACAGGGCTTCTCTGCGCGTAACCCGCACCACCGGGTCAGCCTCGGAGACGCTGATGGTTACCACGCCATCGCCATGCCCCATGGCGGCCAGCGTGTGCCCATCGGCAAGCATATGGAAGATGGGCCGCATGCCAGAATCTTCCGGCCGGAACCAGTGCCAGCGACCGAAATTATCCAGCACCCAGCGCTTGGCGGCCTCGGTCACGGCCCAGTTCTCCATGGCGTTGGGAAGCGTCGGGTCCGGCGCCAGTGCCGTCATGGCACAGGCACGGCAAAAGGCTCCTTCCTCCGGGGCAATCCAGTTACAGCCAATGATCTCGCGATTGGCGCAGAATGGCGGCATGGGCAAGAAGGTTCGAGCCTGGGGATCGTAGGCTACCGGGGTACCCTCGGCGGTGGTCAGATTATGGAACCAGAGAGTTCCGGCACCCACCGGATTGGAAAATGCCAACATAAAAACAAAGCTCCTGACTAACTGCGCTATTCAGCAGATAGTTTTCGGGTAGACAACTAACCTATACCCTTTCGGCCAGAATGACCAACCGCAAGCCTCTTCATGGCTCAATCAGCCTGTCGCCCTGGTCCTTGCCCTGAACCGAAGCATGTTCGATGGTGGCATTCAACTCCGCCCCCAGCAGCAGAACGGCCGACGAAATGTAGAAGAAGAACATCAGCACAATGATGGCGCCAATACCGCCATACATCACATCGTAATTGCCGAAATTGCTCACATAGATGCTGAGCCCTACGGATGCGGCTATCCAGATAATGACTGCAACCACTGAACCCGGAGTGATAAAGCGGAATTTCTGCTCTGCATTCGGCATCAGGTAATAAAGAATGGCGACCACCAGCATCAGCAAAACGACTGCCAACGGCCAACGCAGCAAAGCCCAGAGTGTAACCGCCAGTTCGCCGACCCCCACCCAGGCACCCAGCCACTCGATCGTCTGCGGCCCAACAACCATCAGGGCGGTAGCGAACAACAGCATCACGGCAACCCCGATGGTATACACCACGGACAACAACAACAGCTTCCAGGCCGGCCTGGATTCGGTGATGTTGTATGCCTTGTTCATCGCGTTCATCAGCGAGCGAATGCCCTTGGATGCAACCCCGATGGCGATCAGTATGGCCACCGAAAAAATGCTGTTGTTGCTGTCCTGCAGGTCGCTGATGACAGTATCAATCAGGTCATGCGTGGTGGGCGGCAGCACCAGCAGCGTCTGCTCCCGCATCCGGTCGAAAACGTCGCCCAGATTGAGGAAGCTCAGCATTGCGATGAGAAAAAGCAGAAACGGGAACAGCGCGAACAGGGCCCGGTATGACAAGGCTGCCGCGTAGGTAGACATGTCATCATCGATGAAATTTCTGGCCGTATTCTTGATCAGCGAAAAAAACTCGCCCCTTGCAGGCCCAGTATAGCCACAGCCGCACCTCGTTGGTTTCGCGTCCAATTGTCTGCTGATTGTACTGTCACCCAGCTCCGTCAAACATTAAAACAAGGCCGCCAGCTTGCTCGATTGATGCTCCATCATGTAGATTAAACCGACAAAGGCAGGATGCCATAAAACATAAAAGGAGTTTCACATGGGATGTAGAATCAAGCTCGTCAGAACGACGGAAACAGCAGAATCATTTATCAGCGATCTGTATCTCAACGGCATTAAAATCGGATATGCGTTAGAGCTACCCTGGAAAGATAATCAGGAATTTATTAGCTGCATACCTGCAGGCCAATATACGGCCTTTATCCGCAAAGCAGAAACCTCGAAGTGGTCTCACGACACCATTCAACTTCATCATGTTCCTGAGCGCTCAGCCATTCAAATACACCGTGGCAATTTTCCTGACGACACAGATGGCTGCATACTGCCAGGCACGTCTAAAGGTCAAAATTCTGTAGGGAGCAGTAGAATCGCTTTGGACAAAATCATGGCCGCAGCCGTCGATGCTGGCATCATCTTCGTTGAAATTAGCGAGCAATCCAAATGACCAGAATGCAAGCACCGACTCGCCCAGTGTTGCCAGGACTCGTTTTGCTTGTGTTCATGCTGGCCGCAGGCCTGATAAGCCCGTTTGCCAATGCAGCCAAAAGCGACTCTGAAAAAACGCTGGCGGCTTTTGAAGCCTTTACCAGTGCACCAAGCAAGATTACACAGCAAGCCCTGATGCAGTATTTCAGCCAACAGGCAACTCACCCCATAACGGAAAGGACGCCTGAATTCGAACAAATGGTTCTGGAAGGTCACCCTCTGGCACTGGAGGTGGCTTTTGAATGTATGGGGTATACAGATGGAGCTGAATCCTTGCATCTCCGTTGGCTGATCGGACAAAGCATCATGTCGAACCCTGAAGGCTTTCTGAAAGCTGTGACCAAGTACCGGCACACTATTCAACGGCTAGGCGCATTGGTCGGTTATCTCGGCCCTGATTATGTCGACAACTTATCTGCCAGCATCCTAGGACTTGAAGAGCGTTACATGGCTCTGCGAGATATAGACTCGCCGGAATACAGCGAAGCCCGTGATGAAGTGTTGCTGGCTTTAAGCAAGCGGATTTACCAGCGCCGCGAACAGATGCAGGAGATCTCATCAGACTCTGAACTGCGTCACGACTGATTGGGCAATGACTACACGAGGCTAGGTCTAGCGCTCTACTCAGTCCGGACATCAACGCAGTTGGAAATAGGCTCGCCCGGAACACGGCGTTGCATTGCTTCCGGCCCGTATTCGCTGCGTCTCGGATGTCTATCCGAAGCACCCAATTGTTTTCGAACCTAATCATAGTAGTGTCAGCCTGATCTGCCCACCGATGATGAACACCCCGTTAAACGAGCAAGCTGCGCGACAGTGGTTAGATCAGCGCGGCTGTCCGGGTGGAACGGGCGGGTTTTCGCCTCGGGCGCGCATCTGGTCACGTACCTCGATAGGCGAATCTGGTGGCCACTTGGCGCCCTTTTCGATCATCAGGTCGCGAAGTTCGAGGAATTGGGTATGGATGGGGTTGCCGGGGCGCATATCTTGAACTGATAGATATACGGACCAACTTACCGATGATCCATTTGTTTTGTAGGTATTGAAGTCGGCACCTTGATTAACAAGATAGATTGCAATATCAGGCTCCACGCTTGTAGTGGCACTATGCAATGCAGTTCCCCCAATGCTGTCACGGGCATCGATATGGGTACCACGTTCCAGCAACAGCTTGACATGTTCCAGCCCGCCGAAAACCCCACGCTGAAGCATCAGCTCTTGCCGTGGGTGTTGATGATTGGGTGAGATCCCCCCGTCGAGCATGGCCTTGAGGTAACGAGTGTCATCGTGCTTCATGAAGGTAAATTGCAAGGCGCTACCGATGCCTTGTGCTATTTGTGCGTCCGGATTAACACCCAACTCCACCAATGTTTGGATGGCATCGAAGTTTTCGTTGGCGATAGCGAACCACATCAGGTCCATGTCCTTTTCGCCTTTAAGACTTAGGTCCTGCCCCTCTGCCAGTTGCCTTAGCTGGGCCATGTCGTTGCGTTCGATCGCCCGGGCCAGCAGCAGATAGTGGCCCTCGAAGAAGGTGCTGGCGGGGTATGAATGGTTCATAAAACGGCTACCTTGGCCACTGCCTGGAAAGCAGGCAGTGAGCAGAAGCGTTAAGCCAAGAATCAGCCAGTTGCGGCGTGACAGTAGAATGGACACCTTGATTGATAGCGCTGTTTTCATTAAAAGCTCGCCCCCATCAGCTCTCTCCCTGGTGATACGGTTTGACCAGGCAGTGCCAGTTGCTGCCGTCATAGGCATGAACCTCATGCCGGGTGGCCGCCACCAGTAGACCGTCATAGGCATCCAGAAAGCCTGCGTGGGTAATATCCTTGCCGTTATGCGTGGGACGGCGTAACCGCTGGCCATCCCAGACCCGTAGCTGGTAATCAGAGCTGAGCCACAGCATGCCGTCGAACCACACACTGTCGTTGAACAGAATACTGGAGCCCAAGCCACCAACCCGCTCCCAGGTATCCGTCTCCCCCACCCACAGGCTGCCGCCTTCACCGGAGATATAGACCTTGCCATCGGGGGCAACCGTCACTGTTCCCAGTTGCTCATTGCTCGGGAAGTCGCACTGTCGCCAGATACTGCCGTCGTAGCGCCAAACATCTGTAGTGTTCATAATTCTGTGTCACCTCTTTAATCTACTCATCAGAGAGGTGAACCATGAGCAAACCCACATTCGACATTGACGCCGCCCTGCAAGCCCTGCGTGACGGCCAGGATTTGACCGGTAAAGACGGCATTCTCACGCCGTTGATCAAGCAACTCACCGAAGCCGCCATGCAGGCTGAGTTGGACAATCATCTTGCCAAAGAAGCCACGCCGAACCGCAAGAATGGCACGACTGGCAAGACCATGAAAGGCCCCGTCGGCAGCTTCGAATTGAAGACGCCCCGTGACCGCAGCGGCACCTTCGAGCCCCAGCTTATCAAGAAACACCAGACGCACCTGACCGATGAGCTGGAGCGCAAAATCCTGGCCCTGTTTGCGCTCGGCAACAGCTACCAGGACATCCGCGCTCACATTGCTGAGTTATATGATATTGAGCTGTCCAACGGCACCATCAATGCTGTCACCGACAAACTTCTGCCAGAGCTACAGGCATGGCGAGAGCGTGATCTTGAAGTCATCTATCCAATTGTCTGGCTTGACGCCATTCACTACAAAATCAAGGAAAACGGGCGTTACGTCAGCAAGGCCATCTACACCATTCTCGCCCTGAACATCGAGGGAAAGAAGGAGCTGCTTGGCCTGTATCTGTCCGACCAGGAAGGCGCCCATCACTGGCTCTCCGTGCTGACAGACCTCTACAATCGTGGCGTTAAGGACATCCTGATCGCCTGTGTAGATGGCCTGAAAGGCTTCCCGGAAGCCATCGAGAGCATTTACCCGAAAACGGAAATCCAGCATTGCGTGATTCACCAGATCCGCAACTCGCTGAAGTATGTCGCATCGAAAAACCAGAAAGCCTTCATGGCTGATCTGAAGCCCGTCTACAAGGCTGCAACGCTGAACGCCGCAGAAATCGCACTCGATGAACTGGAAGCCAAATGGGGCGAGAAATATCCAATGGTGATCAAGTCTTGGCGGGGCAAATGGCCAACCCTATCGGCCTACTTCAAATATCCCGATTACGTCCGCACTGCGATTTACACCACCAATGCGGTGGAGGCTGTGCATCGCCAGTTCCGCAAGCTGACCAAGACCAAGGGCGGCTTTGCCAGTGAGAACGCCTTACTGAAGCTGTTCTATGCCGGTATACTCAAGGCATCCGAGCGCTGGACCCACCCCGTTCAGAACTGGAACCTGACGCTGTCGCAGATGGCCATCCACTTCCCCGAGCGCCTGGACGAATACATCAGTCTGTGACGCTGCTGTCGGTGACACAGAGTTTTGAACACCCTCGCGCGTAGCTCTGGCTGCCAGCGATTTCATAAACTGGCCAAGGCCTGCCGCGCTTTCTGGGCAGACGAGAAGATGCACATGATTGGTCATCAGGCACCATGCATAAAGCTTGATTTGAAAGGCCTCTTTCAACTCCCGCATATCTGACAGGTAGCGCTGAAAGTCATCCTCGCAAGCAAACACCACTTGACGATTATGGCCCCGCTGCACTACGTGGTGCGGGTAGTTCGGCAATACCACTCGACCCATCCTGGGCATCTACAACCTCCTTAAAATAAATCTGTCCCCTTTTCTCCGCCCTCGAAATTACCGTCTTTACCGTTTACACTGCCGGGCAGCTCCACCTTGGTTCGCTCAATACCATCACCGCCGGTTATCTTTTTGACCTTGGCCGCACCAGCTTGTTTATCAATTAAGCTCGGGGAATTATGGTCAAGGTCTTTACCTTCCATTTGGCGCGTAACCTTGTCGGTATATTTAGTTCCCTCAAGAGGGTTTGCCTCCTTTGCGACAAACTAACCGTCTGGCAAAGAAATAGACCTTGCCTCCATCTCTATTTTGTCGCCGGACTGCATTTCTATGGAAAAGTACAAACTTCCGTTCTGAAGCACCTTCGGCCCGTCAACCTCATTGACGGAGACACTTCCGCCCCATTCTTCTCGCTTAGGCACTCTCAGGTCTATCAGCCCTTCTGCTATCAGAAACACTTCCTGTGATTGGCAATTTCTAAACGCAATCGTAATCGTACCATTCGCCCAGTCAACTATCAGTGTCAACAACGTCCAATCGTGCATCATGACCGGTCACCTTATGGGTAATTTATCGGCAAATGAGCTGCTGGAGATTCTGGCAAAACCACATTGCCGTCAATGTCCAAACGCTGCCCCTGTGGATTATTCACGTGTGCGTGCGGGTTTGCGCAGTTGGTATGACATAGCACACGCTGATTTCCTGTTGCAGGATCAACGTAAGCGCCTCTGCCCGCTTGAGGATCAGGGCCTCTCGGGATTAGCCCCCGCTCTCTAGCGAGGGCATCAATTTGCTCGGGGGTTCTATTGGCAACATCTCCAGGATTGATGTTGGGTGACTTCCCTGCGCCCTTTGTAACCACTCCATCACAACACAACCCCAACGGATCAATCCAGCTTATCGGATTCGGCGCATACTGGTAAGTATTGACCCCACCTGCCAACCCAATCGGATCCTGGCTCGCAAAGCGGCCGCAGTCCGGATCATAGTACCTGAACCGGTTGTAGTGCAGCCCTGTCTCTTCGTCGTGGTACTGCCCCTGAAAGCGGAGGTTCTGCACCGGGCGTTCGTCGGGTGGGATCTCGATCCATACCTGGCGCTGGGTGTTGCCGTCGGCGATGGTGTGCGGCACGGCTGGATAGTCGATCTGATGTACGCGGCCCCAGGCCTTGTAGCGAGCTTCCCAGACGATGTGGCCCTCGGCATTGGTCAGTTCTCGCGGGGTGCCGAGGTGGTCGGTGTGGTAGTAGAGAATCTGCGTTGTGCTTGCCGGTGGTTCGGGGGCTTTGGGCAGGGTGTTCTTGAGGCGCGCGGCAATGCGCCGCTGTAGCGGCAGCACGTTGGCGGCCCAGATGTCCGGATATTGCTGTTGCAGGCTGGCCTCTTCGGGGTCGGGCAGAATGGTGTCCGGATCGTCCGGTGCGCGCACGGTCTGGACCTGGGCAAGGGGCACGAAGCTGTCCGGCTCGTAGACGTAAAGTTTGTGATGCAGTTGCGGCTCGCTTTGATCCGGAGTGCGGCACAGCTGCTGTTCGGTCAGCAGCCGGTTGCCGTCCCAGCTGAAGTGGGTGATGGCTTCAGGCGCCGGACGCTGCCCCGCTTCATTGGTGTGCCATTTGGCAATGCGCCGGCCGAAGGGGTCGTAGGCGTAAGCCCAGTATTGCGATTCCTGGGTGCGGGCATCGTCGATACGCACTGCGCTTAACTGATGCGCTGCATCCCACTGCATGTGCAGATGACGGTGTGGCCCGCTGCGCTTGTCAGTGCAGTTGCCCCAGTGATCATAGGCGTAGCGATGTTCCTGCCAGACAGCCAGACGATTGCCCTTGCCGGCAGGCCATTGGCGGGGATCGAGTAGCATGTCCTGCGCTGTCAGAGGCGGATGATTAGAGCTTGGCCGCTGGGTGCGCAGGTACTCGATCCAACCTTCATCACTCCAGTGGATCGCCGCAGGTGTGTCGGCGGATTCTTGCGTGTCAGCCCCCGACTCGATCAGGTTATGCGCGGGGTCGAAGGCGAAATGTTCCTGTTGCGTCGGTGTGCCTGCCGCAAGCAGTCGGCCGATGGCGTCGTAGCGGTACTGGGTTTGGCCCGCGCGGGCGTCGTCCAGCGTAAGGAGTTGGCCTGTGGTGTCGTAACGGTAACGGCGGGCGATGCGCTGGCCGGCACTGGTGGCCTTGGGCTGCTGGCCGGTCGCCTGTTCATTCGCTGGGCGCAGCCCGGCATCGGGACGTTCAGTGTGACTGGCGAGCAGCCGGCCCAGGGCGTCGAACTCGTAGCGGCTGCGCAGCGCACCTTGAGTGCGGCCTGTTTCCCGGTGCAAGGAGTCGCGCTCGAAGTCGCAGATAACCTGAAAGTCGAGGTTGATCTGATGAACGTGCCCGCTGCCGTACGTCAGCGTATTCAGTTGGCGGCCATCCGGCAGCGTGGTGGTGATACGGTTGCCCAGGGCGTCGTATTCATGGCGCAGCTGGGTATGTGTGCCAAAGCGGCTGAGAGTCTGTTCGCAGGCGATCTGCCCGTTGGGCGTATAAGTCAGTTGCACCCGCGCGAAGGCATTGCGGGCAAGGGTCAACTGACCAGCGTCGTCGTAGGCGTATCGGGTGCGCAGCGCTGGGGCGCCGGGCCTGGCGGCACGTTTTTCCAGCAGCCGCCCGAGGGCATCGCGCTGGTAATAGCTACGCAACACCGAAGTACAGCCGTGTCCGAGCATGGGGCCGCCCACGGGCACTCCGTCAACGCTTTCCAGCAGATGGCCGGCTGCGTCATAGCGGTAGTCAATGCGGCGACCGTCGAAGCCTTGTTCGGCTATCAGGCGATCCAGGTTATCCCAGGCAAAGTGGTAATAGCTGTTGTTCTCGTTGCGCAGTGTGATCAACCGGCCAAAACCATCGTAGCGGTAGTCCAGGCGGTGGCCGATGGCATCGGTGCGTGCAAGTGGTCGGCCTTCGCTGTCGAACTGGTACCGCGTTGTGCGGCCCATAGCGTCGTGGTGGGCTATGAGGTTGCTCTGGGCATCGTAGGCAAACCGCTCACAGCTACCGCCCGGCAGGTCGAGTTTGACCAGGCATGCCTGACGGTTGATGAATCGGTAGGTATAGCGAGTGCGCTGGCCCAGAGCATCGGTGAAGGCGACGAGATTGCCGTAGATGTCCCACTCATAATGAGTGCGTTGGCCGGAGCAATCGGTGTACTCCACGACCCTACCGATGGCATCCAGACGCAGTATCCTGCGCTTGTCATGAGCATCGATGATGGCCACTGGCAGGCCGCGGGCGTCCCGTTCGTAAGTGGTCTGGCTGCCATCGGCCGCAGTAACACGCATCAGATTGCCGCGGGCGTCGTAGTCGTAGCGGGTAGTATGTCCAAGCGGGTTGGTGTGGGCCACAGGTTTGCGCAGGTTTGCATCCCACTGAAGCGCATCAATGGTGCCGTCGGGCCAAGTGATGACGAGTACGTTACCGTGCTCATCGTAGCTGTAGCGCGTGGTGGCACCCTGAGGGTCGATATGAGCAATGACGTGACCAAATGCGTCGCGCTCGGAACGGGTGATGTTGCCCAAGGCATCGTGCAGGGCGATGAGGCGCTGCTCGGCATCGAAGTACTGGATGCTGAAACGTGACAGACCTTCAGACTGTTCGGTGATTCGGGTGCTGCGTTCGGCAGTATCGTAGTGCAGCCACCACTGGCGTTCACTCGATGTTTGCACCGACAGCACCTGGCCGTCGGGGTGGTGCGCTGACCAGCCGAAACGGACGACTTGACCCGACGGCTGCCAATGGGCACTGAGGGTGTGATTGGCATAATCGAAGCGTCGACAATATCGACCTTCAGCATCAAGCACGGCGGTCAGGTCACCTGTGCTGTTGTAGCGGTACTCCACCAGCAGGCGTGAGGAACGGGAGAAGAAGTTGTTGGCGGCACCGGTGTCGGCCAGATAGCGCACCTCGCGCAGACGCGGCGAATCGAAGCCATCGTCATAAACGAAAGCCACCCGGTAGCCATCCGTGCCTTCGAGTTCCAATGGCAGGCCACGGGCGTCGTATTGCAGGTGCCAGCCATTGCCGTTGGGGTCGCGCAGGCCTTGCAGCGGCAGGCGTAAAGCGTCGGTCGTGTTCGTGTAGCCAGGAGAGGCCAGCGGTGAGAATAGTAGTCGCAGGCCTTCGGGGGTGATCAGCTCATACTGCTGTTCAGCGCTGCGCAACAGGGTCGTATGCTCGAAGCGCGAGAAGAAACGCTCTCCGACGTCGAGCAGTGGAAACTGCGTGCGGCGACCTTGCAGATCGATGAAAAACAGATGGCTGTCGCTGCGCTCCAGCGCAAACGACAACGGTAGCGTCCAGCCTGGGCCGAGCAGGCCGCAGTCGTCGTTGTTTGAGAGGTAGGTGCGCTGCCATTGCAAGGCAAAAGCGCCGTCGAGCGTGAAATCGAGTTCGTCCTCGCCTTGCAGCACGCAGGCACCGGTTGCCAATTGAATATTGGGCGGCGTGATACTCATGGTTCATCCTTGTTCATAAGTGCGTTCAGCAGGCGCAGGGCCTATTGGCTTGGCCGTCCCTGTTGTTGGGGGGGGTGTTGCCGTCAACTCGGCCACCTGTGGACGAGGGACTTCCGGTGTTCCTGGCCGATGCGTTACCAACTGCTTCAGCCCCCTGGCGCCCGCCTGTGACGGCGGCTTCAGTACCTGTCTGGGCTGCGCGCGTAGCGTCTACGGCATTACCGACCTGCCTGCCCCTCTTGACTGCGGTGGCTCCCCATCCGAAAAAGGGAATAGCGGCTGCGGCGCTGAGACCGGCATCCACATACTCGCGTTCAGCGGCATAAATCGCGGCATTGGTAAGGTCCGCTGGTATACCCAAGACTGGTACCAGCCCGACCACATCCAGCACACCGTGCGTGACAGCTGACCCCCAGCTTTTCCACCAGCCACTTTCGGCTTCGGTTTCCGCGCCGCCTGAGGGGTTACCCGGAGCTCCGGCTGGGGCGGCACTGGTCTTCGGGACAATAATGCCAGTGGTGTTGCCAATAGGTCCGGGCTGGGGATAATTATTGGGTTGAATGCGACCTTGTTGTGCTTGCGTGCTGTCCTGCCCCTGCTGGTCGGCTGGCACGGGCTTGACCAACTCCGGAAAGGCAATGTCGGGGTTTTCTGCCCGCATTTGCGCATACTGCTCGTAGTTCAGCGCCTCACTCATCAGCATGGTGTCAGGGTTTTGCGGGCTGTACGTTTCCAGCAAAACGCTGCTCTCCCGCGGGTCGACAATGACCGCGTTGCCGTTGGGCAGCGCTACGGGCCTGTATGCGCGGACGGTAATGGGGGCCAGAGTAATCGACATGGCGACGGTTGCCTATGTAATAGGTTTATCAGCGCTCGGCTGTGGTGCCTATGTGTTCTGGAACGCTGAGCGAGACGAGTGCCTGGATTATTTGTGGCCGGCTTTCCTGCAGCTCAATCAAGAAGCTTCGCCCCTCCTCGTCGCCATAGGCGCGGGCGCTGTAGCCCAAAAGCAAGACCCCTTCACTGCCGTCGGCACTTTGCTGCGGGATATAGCGGTAGACGTTCCACTCGATGATGGTGCCGTGCTCGGAATCTGCCGCGCTGAGCAGGAAGTCCAGCAGGAACTCTCCGGTTTGTTCATTGTTCATGATGCGATGCTGGGCGACCGGATCGCTTTGCTTGCGCTCGGTGACGAGCTCGATCTGGCTCTGCACGACCTGGGGCACTGTCATGCCATTCGTCAATTGCTCCACCAGCAGCATGTTGTGGTAATACGGGAGTTCCTGGCCCTGGGGCAGGAACTCGTGTTTGCTGTAACCCGGAGTCGGGTTCGACTGCCAGGCCAGTTGGTAGTTGGTCTCAGCAAACACAATGTTCGGGGGCGATGTGCCCTCGACTGACTGAGCCTGGGGAATAGCAACCAGGCAGACCAACAAAGTGAGGACCCGTGCGGCCTGATGATTGAAACGGGGGAAGATGATCATCGGATTTTCAGCTCTCAAGATAAATGGTGAGTGGGTGTATTGCTTGCCGTGTTGTGAGCAATGGGTTCTCTGCAGGCGCCATGTCAGCGCGGCTGTCCCGGAGGTACGGGCGGGTTTTCCCCGCGAGCGCGCATCTGGTCACGGACCTCGATAGGCGAATCTGGCGGCCACTTGGCGCCTTTTTCGATCATCAGGTCGCGTAGTTCGAGGAATTGGGTATGGATGGGGTTGCCGGGGCGGGTATCGTTGATGTCGAGATAAACCCCCCAGGCTATGGAAGACCCTACGGCTGTGTATGTATTGAATTCTGCACCCTGTTGCACCAAGTAAATGGCAATGTCGGGCTTCATTCTGGTGCTGGCTTCGTGGAGCGCTGTCCTCCCGATGCTGTCACGGTCATCGATACGGGTACCGTGCTCCAATAACAATTTGACATGTTCCAGCCCGCCGAATACCCCACGCTGAAGCATCAGTTTTTGCCCAGGGTACTGATGATTCGGTGATAATCCCCCGTCGAGCATGGCCTTGAGGTAGCGGGTGTCATCGTGCTTCATAAAGGTAAATTGCAAGGCGCTGCCGATACCTTGTGCTATTTGTGCGTCCGGATTAACACCCAGTTCCACTAATGCTTGGATGGCATCGAAGTTTTCGTGGGCGATAGCAAACCACATCAGGTCCATGTCCTTTTCGCCTTTAAGACTAAGGTCCTGACCCTCTGCCAGCTGCCTTAGCTGAGCCATATCGTTGCGTTCGATCGCCTGGGCCAGCAGCAGATAGTGGCCTTTGAAGAAGGTGCTGGCGGGGTATGAATGGTTCATAAAGCGGTTTCCTTGACCATTGCCTGGAAAGCAGGCGGTGAGCAAAAGCGTTACGCCAAGAATCAGCCAATTGCGGCGTGAGAGCAAGAAGGGCATTTTGTGTAGCAGTGATGCTTTCATTGGCATGTTTTCCCGGTAGCTGAGGCTAAGACCTGTTGGTCTTCGGACTTCTGCTCCTCAATCGAGTCGATGACTTGAGGCATCAAATGTCGATCAATGGGGTCCAGGCCTTTGCCCTCTAATGTGTGCGGCGTACCTACAGAGTCGGGCATCACGGCTGCAAGACCCCAGCGTGCCAGTACGCCGATAGCAGCCCCCTTGACACCACCCAGAGAAAAGCCCGCGCCGGCGGCGGCTGCCGTACCGCCCCAGCCCGGCTCTTGAATGCCGGTCAGTATCTCACCATCGACACGATAGGCCTGGATATCCGTCTGGTGTACAACGCCTCCATAACGCTCCACCGTATTGTCGTGCAGTCCAGCGGCGTTGAATGTAGTGGCCGGCCTGCCGCTGGCTTGCGAGGCAGCAGAAGCCAAGCCTCCCCCCAAGGAGTGCCCGGTAATATCGACAAGGGCTCCAGATCGTTTAATATCCTTTCCGATTTGGACAGCGTTCTCGTAATAGTCCGATTGTCGATCTATGCCCTGCGCAAGATTATTTTTCCAGTCCTCACCATTTTGCGTTCCCTTGAAGGCAACCGTTGGCTTCATATCCGAACCGAACACAGCTGGATCAGGTTCATAAACTGCAGCTCGGAAATTGGAGCCTTCTGCGCTAAGGTCATCAGGATCCAAATTGTATTGCGCCAACTTTTCCGGATCGTTGCTGATATCGATCCAGCCTTCGGGAGGAGGCTGACTGGGATCGTAAACAGCCTGCGAAAGTCGCGCGTGCTCCACCGCCACGTTATTGCGCTCGAAGCGTTCCGTGGCCGCTTGCAAGCGATCCTTTTCTGGGCCCTCGGGCATATCCTCCAGCTGGTCCTTGGCCGCAGTGATCTGACCTTTGCGGCAGTCCCAGCGGGCTTTCTTGCTGCTGGCGGCGTTAGTGCCAACGGCGTTGCCCGGGTCGGCCCGGTTCATCCATACCTTGTCGCCCGTTCGCACCAGATGCTGGCCGTTGATGAAGACACTGGGGCTGTACTGTTCGCTGCGGCTGATTTTCGTATGGGTGCCTGAAACCACTCCTTTGCCGGCGCCTGGTTCGTCACCCTTGACGTTATCGGCGTAGCTTTCCTCGTGCAGGTAGGCCGGCTGACCGCGAAAGAACACGTTGGGCGAGCACTGCTTGCTCTGGCCCATGTCATGGGTAATGGGATAAGGAATTGGCTTCCCTTTCTTGTCGGGAGTGAGACAGACGTCTGGCAGCATGCTGACCAGCACAAACTGCGTATCCTTGGCTATAGCGGCTTCGCTGGCCATTTTTATGCTTCCCTGCGTCGGATTTCGAGCACGCGCACGTCGGCATCGGCGGCGATGAGCATACGGTGGACGCAAGTCAGCGTCATACGATGCATGTCGAAAATAAGCGTGTCCAGGTGCATCGGGCGCGCCAGGATCGGACCTGCATGCAGGCGCGCCAAGGCATGGGGTGGACGGTCTGGCAGGCAGGCGCGGAATTGTCCGCCGCCTGGGGTCAGGCCTACAAGCAGAATCTCTTCTCCACCTTCTGGGTAATCGATCTGCTGATCCTGCGGGGCGCAGTTCCAATAGTTGGCGTCGAAATCCAGAGGCAGGCGGGGCCAGCGATGTTCTTTCCAGTTCTGGTCATAGGTGCCGGCGAATGACACACGTGGTTGCCACCAACGACCAATGGCGCCGAGGCCCATCACCGGATAGTCCAGGCGCTCCAGCCAATGGTCCTTGAATGGTTGTTCGAACACTTCCATTTGCGGCGCCTTGAGCATCTGCGGGCGCACCTTTTTCAGCCACAGTGAGTGCAGCAGGCCACAACCGATCGGGTTAGGTTCGTACCTGGCGTGGATCTGTGGCTCCTCATCCTCAGCGAGGGTTTCCGGCCACTGGTAAGTGCCGCCGAAGGCGAGTTCGTAGCGTATCGGGACCTGAATGGCAGGTTCAGGATTGTTCAGCTTCCAGCCCAGCACTCCCGGCTGGATGGTGCGTGGTCCGCACACGGCCATGACTTTGCGCCATTCGCCTATTTTTACGCCGACGGGCCAGCGTGTGGCTTGTTTCCCATCGGGCGCGTAGGCTGTGGCGTGTGCAAAGAGAACGTCGCAGCGAGGCTTGTAGGGTGCAAAATCACTTTCCTGAACAAGACTGCTGGCGTTGACCTTGCTGTAGAACATGTCTGACTGAACCAATTCTTGCTGTTCACGAGCCAATCGAGGCTTTTTTTGCTCGTCCAGGTTGCTGAGGTCGTAAGTGAGGCGGCTGACCAACACATGAAAGACCTTGTCACTGGTATCCATCATCTGGAAGTACTGGCTGGGGAAGTGCGTGTGATTTCGCACTTCCGGCAGGGCCGCTGCCTCTACGGGGGACTCAAGAACATAAGGAGGTTGACGCATTTCCATCATCCATTCTCAATTGAGATCGACACGCTTTGAGTCGACCTGCACGTGATCCGATCCAAGGATATCGATGTTCTTGCCGTTGATCGTGACGGTCCCGTCGGCCTTGAGCATGAGGCTCGACTTGCCCACCGTCAGGGTGATCGAATCGCCATCCATGGTTATGTTTGACCCTCCTGAGGATTTGCCTTCTGGAGCCCCCCCTGCGACCAAGGTGTTTGCCATTGGCACACCACCGCCTGGGGCACTGCTTCCTCCGGCCGTCAGGCTATAGGTTTTGCCGACGGTGGTGCTCTTGTTTCTGCTAATCTGGGCGCTCTGGTTCAAGCCGACGACGGTATTCATCATCAACCCGACATTCAGGCTGTAGCCCAACCCCACGTTTTCCATCCGGCCCAGACCCACGTTCTGGATGTAGGCCATGCCGATGGTCTCGGTCTTGTTCTTGCCGACCTTGGTGGACCAGTTTCTGCCGATGCTGTCCTTTTCGTTGCCGCCGACCCTTTTGGTGCGGTTGCGACCGATGCTGATCTTCTCGTTCAGATCCACTGTTTCGGTGCGGTTCTTGTGGATGGCGATGGTTTCGTTGCCATCCACCTCTTCCTTGCGGTTGCCATGGACGGTGATGGTCTCGTGGCGGTCAACGGTTTCGGTACGGTCTTGCTTGATATGGCTGGTTTCGTCGCGGTCGATGGTTTTGCTGCGGTCGTTGCCGACCCAGTGGGTTTCATCGTTCTCGACTTCGATATCCTGATTGCGCTCGGCATGAATCCACAGCTGTTCGGCGCCTTTGCTGTCTTCGAAGCGCAAGGCATTGGCGTTGTCGTAACCACCGCCCAGGGTCGAGCGAGTCAGAAAGCCGGACTGGGTGGCATTCGCCGGCAGGCCCCATGGGGGCATCTGCAGGGCGTTGTACACCCGGCTGGTGATGATCGGGCGGTCCGGATCGCCATGCAGGTAGTCGACCAGGACTTCCTGACCAATCCGCGGAATATGGATGCCGCCAAAGCCCGACCCCGCCCAGGGGTGCGAGACGCGAATCCAGCAGGAGCTGTCCTGGTCTTTGCTGCAGTAACGGTTCCAGGGGAAGGACACGGTGACCCGGCCGTACTTGTCGGTATGGATTTCCTGCCCGGGCGGGCCGGTTACCGTGGCGGTGTCGGGCCCCTGGGTCAAAGGTTTGGGCGTGAGCCGTTGCGGGCGGAACGGCTGGTCGCTGGGGTGCGTCTGGATGTCGATACGAAAGCTGTGGCTGTCGCTACTGCCGCCGGCTTCATAGTCGTTGTCGCTAAAGCGGTAGTCGGCGGCGACGATCAAGTATTCGACGTTGTACTTGCCGACCGGGTGTTTCTCCAGGGTGAACAGCCAGCCCGGTGCCAACCCCCGGGCGCGCCCGGCGGCATGACCGCGGGCCTGGGTGCTCTGCAGTTCTTCCATACGCACCCGGGAATAGGCATCACCCTGGTCAAGGTCATCGTAGCCGCCGGGGTAGTCAAAGCACTCGTAGCCGTCGTGGGCGTGGCCGGGACGCAGGTTGTTGACTACCGCCAGGTCGGCCTTGGGCATGGTGAAGTTGTAGTCGCGGGCCATGAACTGGCCACTGCGCACCTGCTGACCGGCGCTCCAGCGGTCGAGATGATCCTTGTCCGGGTAGGTCTGGTCCGGCGCATAGTAGGGAATGGAAGCGTAACCCGGATACGGGTTGCGCAGGCCGATGTCATCGGTCAGTACCAGGGCATGCTCACCGGCACTGTGATCGAACCAGAACCAGATACCTTCGTTCTCCAGCATGCGCATGACGAAGTTGGCATCGGTTTCCCGGTACTGCACACAATAGTCCCATACGCGATAGCTGCGGCTGAGGATCAGGCGGACTTCAAACGGGTAGTCTGCCAGCACCTGCCGGATCATGTCCGGGGCGGTCATCTTCTGGAAGATACGGTAGTCGGTGCGCCGCGTGGCGTACCATAGCCAGGGGTTGAGCTGGGCTTCATAGAGATAGAAGCGACCGGCGCTGCCGACGGCAGCAAAATGCACGCACTGGCCGTTGAGGTGACGCACGCCGCCACCGGGCAATTTGATCTCGACAGTGACCGAGGTGCCGAGCATGGCATCCGGGGACAGGTTATCGTCTTCACTTTTGAGCGTGAGGGCAAAGTCGAACAGACGGGAAACTTCTTCATGCCCGCTCAGAGCGGAAAAACGCAGACGGTCGCCAAGCGCCGTAGTGACATTGATAAGGCGATTCATCCACCCTCCTGGCAGATTTTCATGACATTCGTACGGTGCAGTAGTCGCAGCTGCAGGTATCAGGGGAATACTGCTGCAGGCCCCGTGCCCGCACCGCGCCAAACTATGCGCGAACTATATCAGCAAGTTTTCCGGCAGGTGACTGGCAGAATTCAAAACCATGAACTGCTTCACACTTTATATTCAATTTAAGTCTGCAAGCGCTGAAGTGACTGATCCAGAGCCATAAAATCACAGCTCTGGACGGCCAGACGACTGCTCTTGCCAGGTCACTCTGGGCACGGTTCCGGATAGAGCGTCAGATCAGAGCGGTCTTTCTTCCCTGAATCACCCACCCAGGTTAGCCAACCCAATTGCTGTGGCCCTCCCAGCTGGCAGGTGGGAACTTCGTTCGCCTGCAATATCAGACTGACTTCCCAACTGAATTCAATACCGACATAGGTGCTTATCCAGTCACTCAACTGACGGTTGCCTGCGCCGCCAGGCAGGAAGCTGGAATATTGAGCGAGGGTCAGGGGGCCGAGGACAATTTTGAAATGGTGCTGACGATCGAGTACGCGGCGACCGGCGATAGTGTCCACCCCTAGCTGACAGCCTTGAAAGCCGGTCAGGCGTGTCTGCTGATCTTCGGAAATGCGCAGCCAACGGCTGGCAAATTCGCAGACGTTGACCTCGACCTGAAAGTAAGACGCAATGATGCGCGCGAGCCCTTCCGCGTTGCGCACCTGCCTGGCCAAATGGCCGGCTTGAGACAAATAGGCATGGTGCGGTACCGAGCCGGGCCGCGAAACAATGCTGCGCCCCTGCAACCCCAGCAGGCTGGACACATATCGACTGAAACTGTCGGTATCCGGACGGTCCAGGCTGTTGGTGGATTGCGCCTCTGCCCAGGCGCGATAAAACAATGAGATCAGGCGGTGATGAAAGAGATCAAAGAACTCGGCAAGCGCTTTGTCTCCATGCAACTCGCTGCGCTCGCGCACGTATTCGGTCATGACCAATGGCATGGGGCCGTTTGGACCGAACAGCCCGAACCCGTGAATGGTCAGCTTGGCCGGCTGGCTGTCACGATTACGCTCGAGATCGGCGAGCGCGGATGGGGCAAACGATGAAGAAGGCTTCTGACCCAGACGAATGGGTTCGTTGCGTGGTCGCGGAGCTCTGCCCAGTGGCAGGTTGTTCTTGTTGAGGGCATCAATTCGCCGCAACAAGGCAAAAAGATCAAAGGTGTGGGTATCCTTCTCCAGCGATTCGACAAGTTCGAGGAAGGCGTCCGACGCAGTGCTGCTCATGCACAAGGCCTCGTACCGAAACGGGGCGCCCATTTACCGACAAGGCCGCGCTGAGCGCTGTGCAGATGGAATTCGGTGAATGAGTTGATGCTTACATGACGGGCAAGGTATTGCTCCAGCAAGCTACCGAACAGGTAGGCGCTGGCCCCGGAGAATAGCGATTCGTCCACGGTAATATCTATCTGCACCCCTCTGCCGAAAGTCAGCGGTCCGTTTCCGGGCAACCTGCGGGTGACCGGTTTCAAGGTAACCGAGAGGATCGACTGGGCATGCTTGGCAATGGCAGGATCACCCAGCGATTTGTAGGCGGAGAGCAAAATACTCAGCAAACTTGTAGTTTCTTCCGAGCTGACTTCAGACAGCATGCGATAATTCAGTGACAGCTGGTTGATGAGTCGCCAGTTGATTTCGCCTTCCGGGATGGCCGGAACCGGCCGGCTTGGCCCGCGCAGAATGCGGATACCAGACACCGGGAACGAGTTGATGGCCAGCAGATCGTTGTCCGTCCCCACCTTGACCAGCAGCGGCAAATCCCTGTTGGTGGCTGTTATATCAACCCCGAGCTGCCTCAGCGAGCTCGAAAATGGCGCCTCGTTCTGATCAACCAGCGACAAGAAGACTTCGGAGCCGATATAGGTTGAGCGGGGGCCCTTGCTGTGTATCAGACTGGATTTTGTGCGGGGCTCGCGACGCGCTGAAAAATAGCTTCCATGACTTGATTTGTCAGTCGCAACTGACGAGTAGAACGGGCGAAACTCTGCCTCTACCGAGTTATCCCGGCCAAATCCTTCCGCAGCATTGACACTGAATACTTCGTAGTCAATCGGATGTGTCCGGTCGGCAACCAGGTGGTATTCGTTGGTACCTGGAGCAATGGGAACCCTGTCAGATCGCATTTCGATGAGGTTGATGACCGGCGTGCAATTAAGACAGAAATTATCACGGTCAACCAGTTGCTCGAACTCGGAGGTGTCGTGGTCGAGCAGTATCAGCACCTCGAAGGAAAGCGGAAACTCGCCTTTGCTTGCCAGGGAGCCAAGCTGATTCAGCCTGAAAAAATTGAAGCGGGCTGGAAACGCAAAGTATTCATGTAGCAGTCTGTGGCCGCTGAAGCCCTTTATGGACGAAGGCAGCAATGACTCGTCTTCCGCAAAACCAACGGGCATCAATGCGTCTTTGGATTGTATGCGCCAGTCACCCGGTGTGCCGTCGGTAGGTCGCATGGCGACGCCAACGGTATGCGCCATGATGATTTCATAGAGATGGGATGACAGGCGATTGTCGGCATTGATGTACAGCGGCAGGGTGTCAACGCGGTGCGGCTTTTTGCCTTCGGCAACGTCGAACCTGAAGCTCAAGCGCAGGGCGGAGCGTGCCTGACGCTGCGGGGACTTGAGGTTTTTGTACAGCTCACCCGGAATGCTGGAAAAGCCAGCTTCATTGACCTCCAGAGTCAGCAAATCCAGCTCATGGGCCGTACGAAACTCACACTGGGTTTTACGCCCGGGCTGTGCCGGTTCCCGCAAACGAGAACCCCTGGGTATCTGAAAACCGGAGCCATCATGGCTGCTCATGTCCCCGGGCTTGAACTGGACAATGCACATCGAGGGCGTTGGTGCCAGGTAGTTAGGGTACATAACTTCCAGCAGCCGCTGCGAAAATCTCGGAAACTCGGCATCCATTTTCAAGCGGATGCGAGCTGTCAGGAAGCAGAACCCCTCGAGCAGTCGCTCGACATAGGGGTCGGTTATTTCCGACTCATGCAAGCCAAGGCGAGAGGCAATCTTGGGAAAGCGTTGCGAAAACTCAAGGCCGGACTCTCTGAGGTAGTTCAATTCCTGGTTGTAGTAATCGAGCAGTCGCGGATCCATCATCAAGGCCCTTCGTTGTGGTCAAGCACGATCTGGTTGGTCTCCAGATCAACATGGGATACCAGCAAAAGGTCAACCGGATAGGGTTCTGCCAACAGCTGCCCGCGAATTTCAATGCATAGCTGATTGTGTGTTGTGTTGAAACTTTCCGTACCGCGCAAGGACAGTTTGAGAGACTTTGGCGCAATGCGGGGTTCGTAGCGCAAAATTGAAGCGCGCAAGGAGTCCATTACATGCGCCCAGTCACTGTCGGAGACATGAATACCGGACAAGGGCGGCAAGCCGTAATTGAGCACAGACTCATAGGCAAGGCACTCAGGCGGGATACCCGAAGTAGAGGCTGCATTGATCGTGTTCAATAACCAGCCCAGGTCCCGTATGACGGCTGAGCGCAAATCCTTGTTGCTGAATGCCCTGGCCGCGCTGGCTTCCGAGCTGCTGCGAGGATTCAAGTCTGTCAGGCGATCAATCAGGGATGGCAGTATCTTGGTCTTGTTCACGCTCATGACCCTGTCAGCCCTCTGAGGCATGCATGTTGACAAGGCTGCGTACCGACAGGGCAGGAAACTCACCACTGTCACTGACAAAAATCTTCTGTCCAAGACCGACCCAAGTGTCGCTTCCCAACTCTTGCCATTCAGTCTTGCGGCACAACAAGGTGTCATCTCCACCCTGGCCATCTTCGTCCGGGTAGCGGCATGGCATCAAGGCACTGAACGCTTGCCCATCGACCAGTTTCACGCTGCATGGTAGCCAGAACAGGTCGCGCAGGTCTACGGGAGCTTCGGCTTCAAGTTCGGCGATATCTGACAATGGAACCCAGTAATAAGCGCCATTCATGAACAGCTCGCATACCGGACCCAGGCGGCTGTCAGCATCTGCAAGCCACTCTGCAGCTTGCCCATTGATTTCAAAACGGCATGCCTGAGCAGCGTCAAAAGCGTCATCGCGCATCTGCGCGGCTTGGGCAACGTCATTCAATGACAACAGGTGCAAAGCCGATGCCAGCGTGTTTACCCAGGCAGGGGCGCCGTCCAGCATTGCAGGCAAGCTTTCTCCGGCCAACACCTTGTTGCGCAGCATTTCACAACGAATAGCTTCATTGTAGGCTGCAGCCAGCGGCATACAGGCTGGAGCCAGTTGCGCTGCGCGCTCGAGTTGAGCAGTCGCTTGCTGCCACTGTCTTGAGGCCATGTACAGCTGCGCCAATGCAACGCGATGTTTGACTTCGGCAGGTTCCTTGCGGATGGTCGAGACGGTCTCCTCGATCTGTTCTGCAAGTGGCATCTCATGGTTCAGAATTTTACGGGTTGACTGCATTGGATAGCGTCCTTGCGAGATCAGTGGTCAATGAAACTGCAGTGTCAGAGCGTGCTGAAATATATGCCTGCCAGGCCAGGGGCGAGGCCAAACAGACGTATTTAGCGCGGTCTTGCACTGAATAGATTGGATGGTGTGTGACGTATGACTGGGGGCTTTTGGCAAACTATTGATGCCAACAGAGTCATTGATGTTGCTCTGAGGGCCCAACGAGCAATGTTGTGAGATACGCCGACATCGAGCCGGGCGTACCCCACAACAAAAAAAGTGGCGCAGAATGAATCTGCGCCCCTTTTGATCACTCGTTGTTCTGCTTGACATCCCAGGTACCGGTAACGGTAGCACCCATGGACCCGTCAGTATTCTGCTCCTTGACTTCAACTTTGATCTTGCCGTAAGACATGCCAACCTGCTCCATAACGCGTGCGTCAGATGTGGAACCGCTTGGTTGTACGTGGGTGATCAGTACTTCAGTCAGCGTCACCTTCATGTACTCCTGCGAGCCATCACCAACCTTGCAGCACGACAGCTCGACGGTGGGGATGTGCTTACCGCTGGCGCAATACTTCATGAGGTTCGGGGTGGCTTTATCAATATAGTGATTGAAGCAAAGCTCACTGAAATTGGCTTTACCAATACCCGAACCACCGCCAGTGTGCGAGGTTGAGGTTTGGCTTACACCATAACCCCAGCTGGTGACATCAATCTGACCCGCATGCTTGGCGTCTTTCGACTCACCGGGAATGCCATCGATTTTAATGAAGAAATCCTGAAGAGAAGCCATATTTTATCCTTGAATTACAATTGTATTGGCGGGCTTCATGCCCGCCGCCCAGTTTGACCGAAAGCTACAGCTGACAGCCCGGACACCTTTAGTTGCTTTCAGACTGCTTGACTGAAGGCAATTTTGAAACGAGACGCAGTGACACCGTCAGCCCTTCCAACTGATAGTGTGGCCGCAGGAAAAATTTCGACGTGTAATAGCCAGGATTGTCGCGAACCTCTTCCACATACACTTCGGCAGCAGCCAAAGGTTTGCGGGCCTTGGTATCCTGGGATGAGTT
The DNA here is from genome assembly GCF_900105655.1 of Halopseudomonas salegens. NCBI lineage: Bacteria > Pseudomonadati > Pseudomonadota > Gammaproteobacteria > Pseudomonadales > Pseudomonadaceae > Halopseudomonas > Halopseudomonas salegens. The sequence continues at coordinate 205,507 of NZ_LT629787.1, read as the reverse complement.
GGCCGGATCGCCATCCACATAATTCATGATCCAGTCGTTGAGCCAGCGCTGCATATCTTCACGCTCGCGGAAAGAACCAATCTTGTCGCGAACAATGCATTTCAGATAATGAGCAAACCGGCAGCAGGCAAACAGGTAGGGCAGGCGCGCAGCCAGCTTGGCATTGGCGCTGGCATCCGGATCATAGTACTCATGCGCTTTCTGCAAAGACTGTGCACCGATGAATGCGGCTACATCCGAATTCTTTCTGTGGACCAGCGGCATGAAGCCATTCTTGGCCAGCTCGGCTTCACGGCGATCAGAGACGGCGATTTCAGTGGGGCACTTCATGTCCACGCCGCCGTCATCGGTTGGGAAGGTATGCGTAGGCAGATCGTCGACCGCACCGCCTGACTCAACGCCCCTGATCGAGGTACACCAGCCGAAATGCTTGAATGAACGGTTGATGTTGACGGCCATGGCATAGGCAGAGTTTGCCCAGCAATAGCGACCGTGATCCGTTCCATCGGTTTCTTCTTCAAAATTGAAGGCATCAACCGGATTGCTTTTGATCCCGTAAGGCATCCGCGCGAGGAACCGCGGCATCGCCAACCCGATGTAGCGGGAGTCATCGGAAGCACGCAAACTCCGCCAGGCGGCATATTCGGTGTTCTCGAAAATCTTGGTCAGGTCACGAGGATTGGCCAGCTCCTGCCAGGATTCCATTTGCATGGCGGCCGGAGAGGCCCCGGAAATGAAGGGGCAGTGCGAGGCTGCAGCAATCTTGGCCATTTCGCCAAGCAGCTCGACATCCGCGGGCGAGTGATCAAAATAGAAATCACCCACCAGGCACCCGTAAGGCGTGCCACCCAGCTGGTCGTATTCCTGCTCATAGACTTTCTTGAAGATCGGGCTTTGATCCCAACCTATGCCCTTGTGCCGGCGCAGGGTTCGGTGCAGCTCTCTTTTGGAGATTGGCAGCACCCGGATTTTCAGCATTTCATCAACTTCGGTGTTGTTCACCAGGTAATGCAAACCACGCCAGGCGCTTTCAAGCTGCTGAAAGTCCTGATGGTGAATAATCGCGTTGACTTGCTCTGACAGCTTTCTGTCAATTTCGGCAATGATATCTTCAATCGCCTTGTAGGCATCTTTGCTGACAGTCAGCGAATTTGCCAACGCCTGTTCAGCCAGTGTCTTGACCGCATTCTGAACAGCTGCACTGGCTTCATCGGTTTTGGGCTTGAACTCACGCTGCAGCAGCGCGGAGAAATCATTCGACGCAACCTGTGTGGATTGCTGTTCTTCATCCCGAATACTGGTTTCCATGGCCTGAAGCTCCTCTTGTAAATTGAATTCAGTTGTTGTCTTCAGTATCAACTGTTTTGACTTCGGGATTGGGTGACTGCGCCAGCGACTTGAGCAACGCGGGGTCCTGTAAAACACGCCCGATCAGCTCTTCTGCACCCGTTTTACCATCCATGTAGGTGAGCAGATTGTTCAGCTCTGTACGCGCATTGAGGAGCTTCGACAGCGCATCAACCTGCTCTGCTACGGCATCAGGAGAGAAGTCATCCATGCTTTCGAAATTGAGCTCAACCGCCAGATTGCCTTCACCGGTCAAGGTATTGTCCACGTGGAAGGCTGCCCTTGGTTTGATGGCTTTCATTCGCTCATCGAAGTTGTCGATGTCGATTTCAAGAAACTTGCGGTCAGCGACTGAATCCATGGGCTCAAGTGGCTTGCCTGCAAGGTCGGCCATGATGCCCATGACAAAGGGCAACTGGATTTTCTTTTCCGAGCCGTAAAGCTCGACATCGTATTCAATCTGTACACGCGGGGCGCGGTTACGGCTTATGAACTTCTGACTGCTTTTGGAATTGATTGGGGACGTCATATTCTCTCCTTGAACGGCATGTCAGCTGTGTGCTGATCATTCTCTTGCGGAAATACCAGTTATCATTTCAACCTGATGCAACCCGTCAGGCGCTATGTCTCTGAGAATCGAAACAAAATCCTGGCCGATCATGTTCCGCGCTCTGCGAATCAGTAGCGGTGCAGGGTTGGCGGGTTCACACTCTTCCAGGTAGGCGCACACCGCATCAAGCATGGAGATGGCGTCCTGACGCCCAAGCCGGCCTGATGCATGTGCAACTCCGTTTGACGCCGGGCCCTGGCTCACAGCGGGCGCCTCCGGCGCTTGCGGGGACTCCTCTGCGGCCAGTTCCGGGCGTAGAAAACAGTCAAGAAAGCTGCACAATGCGCCGAAATCGGGTGCATATTCGGCGCCCAGCTGACACTGGATGCGCTCTTTCAGCGTATTCGTCAGCTTGTGCAATGTCGGCAGCGCGGCGATATCCGGGTTGCCATCCTTCAATTCATCCTGCAGAAACGTCGTGACGTTGTCTCGTGACAGCGGAATGTCATCGACGGCTTCCCGCGACTGCTGGATACGTTCCAGGGAGCCGAGCGCAATATTGCCCAGTGTGCGGCTATGGATGATGCGCTCGCGCAGGTCCTTGATCAGGCCGTTATTAGCAGTCAATTCTGTCAGCGCGTTGCTGCGCAGCAAGGGGTCCGCCTCCCCTTCAAACTCCAGCGCCGGAAAGCCATTGGCCCAATAGTGCTCGGTCAATGCCAGTAGCAGTTCTACTCCAAGCACTGCGCCGGCTACACCCTCGGTTCTGGTCAGCGCCCGAGTAATCATGACCGCCAACCTGAAGTCCTTGCTTTTTTTCAACAGGGCCTGGGCTTCCCGTGAAACCAGCGTCCAGTCAGGCTCGACAGCGTGGATCAGGGTTTCCCCATACTGCTGCTCGGGCTTGCCCTGCATTTCAGTGACCAGGGAAACGAATTCCTGGTCATAATCAAGCTCCGCGCCAGCCGGGTTATCGACCGATACAGGCTCAAGCAAAATCGAGATATCGATGCTCATACTGACTCCGGCGTTTTCATCAATTCTGCTTGCCCGTGCGGGCCAATTGATATTCCGGCCCCCAGAGCGGGTGCGTCGCCTCTGCTGAACTCAGGGTAAAGTTCTGATTGATGTGTATCGCGCGCTCAAAGGCATGGCGACACATCTGTTTCCTGTCGCTGATGCAGTAGATGAAAGCCAGGTGCTTCAAGGCAGACTGCTGCGTCTGATTGCTGCCCCGCCAGATGTCTTCACTCAGCAGCCGGTGCTCCGCCTGCTGGTAATAGCCTTTCTCGTACAGTGCCAAGGCATCATCCAGTGATTGGCTGGCTCGCTGACGGGCAATCTCCTCGGCTGTCAGAGGCGGCGCTACGGTAGGCCCTGTTGCCAGACAACCTGTCAGCAGGATGGCCAACATGCCAGTCAAGGCAAAATTCTGAATCGATCGTTTCATGTCTATGCCACTTAACCCTTGGGTGTATGAAAAAGCGTCTGTCAGTCGAATGTCTGCACCAGCACTGCACGGCGCGCACTGGATATCGTTACCGTCTGCCTGGCGACGGGGGCATTCTGGTTGCGAAACTCAATGATGTGCTCCCCTTCCGGCAGCCGCAGTTCATTCAATGGCGGGGCGATACCCTGCATTTCACCGTTTACCCATACTTCTGCCCACGGGCTGACACGAAGATCGGCGAAACCAAACTGCATGGCAGCAGGGCTGTCCGTATTGGCCGGGGTCGCAGGGGCCTGCGGTTGGGCGGGAGTACGCGGAGTACGCGGGCTTTGCTGTACCTCAGTCACTCTCGGCGCCGACCTCTCGGGGACATCCAGATTGCGCGCGCCAGCACCGGAGATGAACTCATGGGCTATGAGCGGTACCCGGTCTGCATTGACCTCGATGCTGTGTGTCAGGCTGGAGAAACCCGGGTTGCGAATTTCGATGCTGCGCTGACCTACAGGTAACTGAAGTTCACGCAGGGGGGGCGTAATACCCATCAGCTCGCCATCAACCCAGACTTCTCCCCACGGCAAAACATTCAGCGCAATCTTCCCGGTGGCAACTTCCGGCGCCGTATTGCGTTCGGCCCGGGCGGGGGTGGACGTGGCTTGTGGCCGGCTGGTATTGCCGGGGCGTGGGCTGGCCGTCACCACTGGCGGAGGCTCGCTCGCCTGACTGAGGGTAATACCAGGGTTGCTGGCACCCTCTTGCGCCTCGGCGAACAAAAAGTCTTCGTTCGATAACCCAGGCGCACCCTGCTGCGCTTCCTGGCTCAGGGCAGAAAACAGCAATGCATCCTCCCCTGCTGTCTCATAGGGTACCGGGCTATGCAGGAACGGGTCCGCAAAAGGGGGTTCAGGTTGCCGGGGCACGTCGAAAAAGAGCGCCTCACCCGCAGTGGTATCCATTTGATCAACCGAAGGCTCGGGGTCTTCGTCGCTGGCCACAGCAACGTCAATGGGTGCTTCCACGTCCGGCTGGGGAACGTCGGCCAGCACACTGGCAGGCTGATCTTCATTCTGGCTGGTCAGTATGGCTGCGATCAACAGGGTGACTGACAAGGTGCCGGAGACTACGGCTGCAGCCCATGCCAAAAGACGGCGATTGCTGGGCCGATTGCCGGTCGCTTTGCGGTTGTCGGACACTGCCTGCACACTGGCTGCAGCATGGCTTTCAGGTACGGAAACCGTGCCGAGCGATTGCGGCGTTGGGGGATTGAGAAACTCATCCATATCCGCAAAAGCGTGGGTCTCCTGCTGCGGTTCCTGAGCGCTGAACACGTCCTGGTATTCACCAGCGTCAGTCCGGGCATCCGGTTCGGCGTCGCCCTGAAGTAATTGCTCCAGATCCGCGGCAGAAAGAATGACCGTTTTTTCTTCATCCAGATATTCAGGGTTTGAGTCCGCAGGCACTGCCCTGGCCATTTGTGCCTGTGACTTTGACAAGTTACTGACTTCCAGGGCATCCCGGAACTCGCGTATGGACTGCGGCCGGTCCGCTGGTTGCAAGGCAAGCGCCAGATCAATGGCCGCCAGAAACTCTCTGGAGTAACCAGTCAGCGGTTGATCACTCAGCGGCTGCAGCGAATCCTTCATCATCCGTGAAACCGACGCGCTGGGTGCCCGACCGGTTACGGAGTAATACAGCAATGCACCCAGTGCGTAGATATCGGTCCAGGGGCCCTGGGGTACGCTTTTGTCTTCTGCGTACTGTTCAATCGGCGCATAACCCGGCTTGACCACCACTGTAGGCGCATGCTCGCTGTCAGTAACCACTTTGCGCGCAGACCCCAGGTCAAGCAGAACGGGCAGCCCGTCCAGTTTGATGATGATGTTGTCCGGAGCGATATCGCGATGGTAAATCTGCTGTTCGTGGAGTAATTCCAGCACATCCAGAATCGGGGCGATGAGACCCTTGAGCCAGACTTCATTGGCGCAGCCGGGCTGGTCACGGAGCGTCTGCCGGAGTGTTTTGCCACTGTAGAGGGGCATGACCATGTAGGCCGTGCCGTTTTCTTCCCAGAAACTGAGCACTTCAACCAGGGCAGGATGCTTGAATTGGGCCAGCAAACGCGCTTCTTCGATGAAACTGTTCATGCCGGCATCGAAGGAGCTTTTGTGACGCTGTGATCTGAGGATGACCTGCGAGCTATCGGCACGACTGGCAAAGCTCGACGGCATATACTCCTTGACGGCTACCGGACGCTGCAAGGCCGTATCCATCGCCGCATACACAATACTGAAGCCACCCTGCCCCAGAGGGGAAAGGAGCTCAAATTCCTTTAATCGTGTTCCTGAAGGCAGCGCATTGACACAGGGAGCGTCAGGATTGCCTGCGCTATCCATATCAAGTAACGATGATCGGGCTGTTGACGAGGCATCCATGCAACATACTTCCTGGGGCGAGGTCCGTTTCTGACAGGCGCTGAGTCTAAGGTAGCCCTATCCCATAAATCAACGGCCTTTGGGCCTCTCTGCGCCTCTAAATTGTCGTTTTGTGAAGCAGTGCACACTTTTAATCAACTTTCTGCCGTTTAAGGCGCCTGAATGCGTCAGCAGTCACCCCGAAAACAAATAGGGGAATATTTTTTCTGCCGCTGAATTCTCAAATACAGTCGGTTCCGTCATCTCGGATCCACTCAGGCGCCACCAAAGCGAGCGCGTTCCCCCGATTGAACAGGAATCACCTATCCCGGCATCGAACACAGCGCTGTTACCCGCCTTTATCGTCAACTCGCGGGAGCACACCAGCCTGTCATAGAGCTCGCCTGGACTCAGGCGCTGATGCAATGCATGCAGGGCGTCGGCACTGGCGTGGGCAAGGGCGCTTGCCAGTATTGCGTGATCGATGTCCTCTTCCTGGGACATTTCAAGCATGACCACCAAAGGAAATAGCCGCCCGACGCGATCAATGCTGGGCATTATGAAACCGGCGACAGCGTTATGACTCCACACGTTCTTTGGCAAAATAAAACAACATATGGGCGATACCATGTAGCGCTCATAATGAGGCGAGCTGTTCAAATCCATTGAATCCATTCCGGCCTGAAGCCAGGCATCTATCAAGGAGATAGATGCTCCGGACAAGCCTCTATGCACAAAGTCGCCAACTGATGGAATCTTTCCATAAAACCCAAACGCAAACTTCTGCATAACTGCGGAATTCACTATTTGCCCCCTTACAGAACCGGACATCTGAAATTGGTAAAGTCAGAAAGCATGAAGGGGCTTTCTACACTACTGGCGGTTACTTCGAGTACCAATTTGTTCCCGTTTACAACAAAGGTTGAAATGAACTTTTCCGGTCCACCCGAGCGCCGGTTCTCCGCCTCATCAAAAAACCGCAACGCTGCCCAGGGGCCTTCCTTGACCACTGATGCTCTCTGACCACTGGAATCAGCCAACTCGACTCGCACCTGGGTTGCCCCTCGTGGTCCGGGCCATTTCACCTGATACTGCATTTGTGGCCCATGCGCATAGCGGAAAACCTGGCCATCAAAATCAAAGTTGGCAAATGCGATCGAGGCATCCATTTCGATCACCTTGAAGGTGAATGCCATCTGCGGTGCAGCACTCCCATGCTGGAACATGACGTCGCGGATGCGCGCCGCCCGCTGAAAGGAGTGGACAGGGACGTTGACGCCGCCCGCTTGGCGCATAGTCCAGACCGGGGCCGTGGTATCGACTCGCTGTCTCAAGTGCTCCTGGAAGAACTGGTCGAACATGCCGCCATGGCTGAACAACCGGGTAAAGTCAGCTGTCGTCACATCCCTGCTGGAGCCACGCTGGAAAGGGTAACGGCCATTGACTGCCGTTCGGCAGAACCGTCCTATACGGCTTTCCAGTTCACCTGACAGGCTTTTATGGGTGCTTCCCGAAATCTGCTGATCACTGGCATCCGCCAGATTTTCCAGCATGGTACGCAACGGAACTGGCAGCTGTGCCGCTTCAGCACGAACGCGGGTCAAGTCAACGCCCTGGGGAGACGCCAGGGTGGCCGAGGTGACACCACTTCGAGCTGCTGCGTCCGTACTCGACAGCGTCATGTAAAGATCGTTGAACATGTTGATGACCGAATCCAGGGGGACTGCACCACCGTCACCTTCAACCATTCGCCGGATCGGCTGAAAGCGGTCATCAACAATCAGTTCCAACTGTTCAATATCACCTCGGCGCTGAAATATATCCGGCCCTGCCACACGCTCGACATCGGACATTGTGGTGGTTACCCGCATCTTGGCCCGACCCAGCAATGAATATTGATCATTGGATGTTTTCTGGGTGCCCGCCAGCAGGTGCGTTTCCTTGGCGACCGAACGCAGGAATTGGGCAACAGGAGAATCCGGGGCTGACAGCACGCGAGCGACCTCGAGGCTCTGCGTCATCGATGTCGTGTTGATCAGCCGGATATCAGCAAGATATTCCTCCCACTGATTGACGTATTCATGCAGATACAACCTTTTTACATCGCGTTGCAGGCTACTTTGGAAAATTTCATCCCTGAAATCAGTCTCTATATGACCCGCGTTTCCTAACACCCAGCTTTCTTCCCGATGAAGCGCCCCCAGCGCCGAACTGATCTCCGGCAAAAACAGCTTGTGATAGCCATTATAGGTGTACAAGAGGGGGATGCCTGACGTTAAAGGCTTGCCACTTTCCCGGGAAAAAACCAGCATCGCTTGCGGCCCTGCAGCCTGGGCAACGTTGAATTCTCCGGTCACGGCTTCGGTCAGGCTTCTTTTTATTCGGCTATAGGCTCTATGCGCAAAGCTGTAGGCAGCCAGTTCAGAGCGTTTACTCTTGACCATGCCCTCATCCAACTGAAATGGCGAAGCCACGTAGTCATGGAACAGCAGGTTGCGCAAGTGGTAATCCATTCTGTCACGCTGGGCCCCCTGAATGCTCGCCGGCAAGTTGGCATGCCAGTCCGCGATGACAAAATCATAAAGATCATTGGCATCGTAATGCATGGCATCATAAAACATGAGGTAGGCTTTCAACGCCTCATAGGACACCTCAAGGTTGCCTTCGGCTGGCTGGGAAAGAATATATTCCAGCCGTTTTATGACCCGCGGCAACAGTGTACTTTCAAGGGTAGCCTTATACTTCAGGTCAGAAGCAGAATGCACTTTATACCCTTGATACAAGCCGAACCTGTGACTATAGGGCGGCTGATCGAATACAAACTGTCTGCTGTCTGCCAGCATGTCCATTTGATCGAGTACTTGTATTATTTCATACAGACTTTGGCCACGGGTTTCTCTGAGCGCGTCGAGATCGCCCTCAAGAAAATCAACTTTACTGTCAACGAATTCAAGGTGGTCCGTGTTTTTCTTGTAGCTTGAAATCCATAAAGCACAGGTAATCGCCAGTGAGGCAATTACCAGCCCATGCCCGCAGTAATTGAGGAAAGCCTCGCGTCGTTCAGCTTTCAGGTTTCGACCGGCCAGGTGTGCTTCCCTGAAAATCACTTTTTTCAGCAAATCTTCAAGAAAGAAGCTCTTTCCTTTTACCGGAGAGCTTTGCAGCGTCACCCGTGCGTCGCAACCCAGGTTGTTGCCAAGTACGCTCAGCACACGATCAAACGGCGTACCTTCCTGGGTACCGCTGGTGAAATATACCCCTCGCAGCAGTACATTGTCGGTAAATTGATTGTTGGTGAATACCTCAGCCACAAGATCGCACAGCAGCGGTGACACGTTTGCAAAATTCTGGGGTAACGAATAGGCCCTGGCACGACGTGACAGTTCATTTTCATGCAACATCAGCTTGGGCAGATCGTCGTGCAGGCGCTTTGTAAGCTGGTCCATTTCCCGCAGCAGCTCAGCTTTGTCCGCGACACGCCCATTGTCGTTACAGGGCAGCGTGAACCCCCACACCTGAGCCCGTTCCTCCCTGTTCAAGGCCGAAAAATACTCGTTGAAACCACCCAGAAGGTCGGCTTTGGTTACCAGCACGTAGACTGGCAGCACGATTCCCAATCCGGAATTCAGCTCATTCAGACGTGCGCGCAACCGCTTCATATGCTGTGCGCGACCCTCCGCATCCTCGCCAAGCAGGTCCTGGATGGAGATGGTCAGGATGGCACCATTCAGGGGTTGTTTGGGACGATACTTTTTCAGAAGATTGAGAAAGCCGTCCCACTCCGCCTTATCAAGACTTGCATCACTATCCTGAGTGGTATAACGCCCAGCCGTGTCTATCAGCACAGCTTCATCGGAAAACCACCAGTCGCACTGACGCGTTCCACCAATCCCTTTGATGCTGTCTTTGCCCGTGCTTTCCTCCAGCGGAAAGCTCAAACCACTATTGACCAGTGCCGTGGTTTTACCGGAACCAGGTGCACCAATGAAAACGTACCATGGCAACTGATACACGTAGCGCTTGCGCAAACGCTGCCAGAAGCCTTCATTGCCCGAGGCCATTTTCATTGTTTTCAACTGCCCCATCGCCTTCACGAAATGGCTGGAGATCGAGTCAATTGATTCTTGATGAACGCTGTCTTCAGGGCCGTCATTTTTAGAAATGCCGGCCATTGCATTCATCAGCTTGGCGTTCATTCTCTTGGCGACCCAGAAGTAGATAAGCACCCTGAGCAGAATCAGAAAATAGACGACGCCAATGACAACAAGTCGATTGAATACTGGCGCCAGAGGCCGCCACTCCGCAAAGGCAAACAGCGGGCCCGCGTACCATATGAACGCGGTAAAAGCGATAATGCCAATGATGATAAAAGTGATTCGATTAAAAATCAGCCGGTAAAGTCTGCGCATCATTTAATCTCAAAAGTAAGTTCTGCAGGCGTTGCAAAAATGGTAATTTCGACACGTCGATTCATGGCTCGACCCTCCGCCGTGTCATTGGAGACAACAGGTTCTAATTCAGCACGACCTACTGTTGAAATTCTTGCAACATCGGTAACGGATCTTGACAGGATGGCAGCCACTGAATTGGCGCGCTCCAGAGACAGATGCCAATTGGATGGAAAGCGGATGGTTCGGATGGGTATGTTGTCGCTATGCCCTGCAATGACGACATCCCCCTTGGCGGCTTGCAAGGCAGCGCCAATTTTATCCAGCACGGGAAGGTAACGATTGCGAACCGTTGCGCTACCCGAGTCATACAGACCATCACCCAGGATGATGACCCTGCTGTATTCCGGCGTTTCATCAACGGACACCAGGCCGGCATTGATTTCCTCCAGAAGGAACCTGGTGAATCTTGCCTGTACCGGTGGCGAGGGTGCGACCTTTGGCAACTCAGGCACTTCCAGCCTGCTGATAGCAGAGAATGTAAAGTCTGATTTGTCAGCCAGTTTGAAAGTGAACAGTACAAACACCATAAAGCCAATCAGCAGGGCGACGAGCAAGGACACCCAGACGGGAATAACATTCCACACTTTTGAAGCAGCTGCTTCTACGCCGCGCCAGTTCAGGGAAAGCGCCTTGGCGTATTCGTCGCGATGCGTCTTGATGATCTCCGCCAGCCTTGCTCGCAAGCTCTCCAGTTGCGTTCGCCCGTTATTGACTACCTTGTAGCGTCCTTCGAATCCCAGGCAGATGCAGTAATACATCATCTCCAGCAAATCCACATGCTGTGACGGTGATTGCGACAGCTTTGCAAGCAACTGGAAAAACTTCTCACCGCCCCAGGTTTCATTATGGAAAGTTACCAACAAACTATGCTTGGACCATGTGCCTGAACCGCCCCAAGGGGTCTGTGCTGCCGTCTCATCCAGTACGGTGCACAGGCAATACCTCGCCGCCATGACATCATCGCGGGCGATCCCTTGTGACTTGGCCCTCGATTCAAAGCTTTTAATCTCTTTGACCAGATAGTCACGCAGCTTTTCCGGCTCTGAGTTATGTACCAGTGTGCGTATCTGGTAAATCAGATTCAGCAATGGATTAGCCGCAGCTATCAGGCGATTGCTACCTGAATGAATCTGGAATTCATCGGCAAATTGAAACGCAGCCGGCGTGTCAGCTTGCCTTGGTTCCGAACCACCAGGATTGGGGACCGCGAAAACCCTGTCAGTACTATTTCTGCCGGTATTGTGATGTTGTGTCATAGGTGTTCACAGCCACTCTTGAAAGCCCGAACGTACGCGTGCTTGCAGTAAAAAAGGCTCACTCTTTTCATTTGCGAATCGCCCAGCATTCAAGTTCGAGATTGGGGAACTCTCCAGCCACATGCAGCGCAAAGGCACCCGAGTTCTGGATATCACCCCACAGCTCGCCATTACACTCCATCTCGAAGTAGTTGTAGCCAGAGTGGTAAGGGATTTCTCTTGGCGCAATGGGCAGGGGTTTTATCTTGACGCCGGGCAAATGCAAGTTGACCAGGTCTCTTATTTTACTGGTAGGCCCGATCTTGACTTGGCTCAGGAACTGAGTGCGCAACATCTCACCGGTAATACTTGCATGTGCAGCGATGATGAAGTTAGCGCTTTTAAGCAACGTCTTGTCACCCACGTGGCCCACATAGATGCCATAGTTCTTTTCCTGCAGATCAATCTGAATCGCCGTTTGCTCAAGCACTTGCGACAAACTTTCCCGCATCACCAACATCAGCGGTTCAAAACAGTCTCGCAAGTTATCGTGATTGTATTTCGGCATTTCTGCAGGCCGCCGGGGGCTTTTCGAGAAAGCTGCCAATTCACCGACAATCTGTATCATCAGCTTGTAAAGCGATTCGGGGTGCTGCTTGCTGCACTCGGCCGCGTGCCACAGCACTGGCTGGTACCGGTTCAACATTTGCAGCATCAGGAATTCAGAAACCTGCGACACCCCACCACGGCCGGGCTGGTTCAGACGTTCGGCCAATACATCCGCCCGTTGATACACAAGCCCCAGGGACTCAACAATCCAGGCATGAAAAACATGATTGCAGCCACTTCTCAACAGCGGCGGTACAAAGTCTTTTTCCAGTACCAGTTGACGATTGTTTTTGCATTCTATGACCTTTGCCACAGCCAATGCCGTCCATGCATCGGTTAACTCTTTCCCCATGAGCAATCTGAAGCGGGGTATCCCTGTCTGCAGTTCAGCAGGATCACCGCCAATAGAGTTGCAGTCATTGACATCGTCGTCAGAGACAATATATCGGGCCAAGGAACCAGACTTTTCTTCAAAAATGGTTTCTTCTACGCCAGGCCTTTTCAAGGGGAGTGCCAGATAGATGATTTCCCCTACGGCACCTTCTACAAAGCCTTTGGGTTCTGGCCCATCACACATATCGGGGAAACTGAAGGGCGTCCCGTCTGGAAGTATCCCTTCAGCCTGCAAAAGACGTATTTTCCCTATCGCCAGCGCAGCGGTATCCAACTCCAGATTCTTGAACCCCCAGTAATAGGGTTCACTCGCCAGATTGCGCTCGTGTAGACAGTACTCGATATATCGTTCTTGCTGTTGAAAGTGCTGAGGGCGCAAGAACATCCCTTCTGACCATACGACCTTGTTGTTAAATCCCATAACGTCATCCCTGTCTTTACTGCAAGCATCTGACTATTTTATGTTCTCTGAAATTCTGACTTCGTTTTCATGCAACGACACATACAGACTCCATCCCTTGTTGCGCATCAGCCAGCCCGTCGGCATGATGACTGATCCCAACCCGCCATCCGATTTGGCGGGTCGTTGCTTGATATCTCGCCACACACTTCCTTCAAGATCTCTGAACGAAGCAACAACACCGACATAGGCATATCCGTCATCAACATACATTCTCTTCTGTACGGCCTGGCCAGGCACCACGATGACACTTTCATTCATCAGCAGGTCTTGCCTCAAGGCTTGCTCGGGCGAGGCCACCAGGTCGAAATAGTCCTGTTCCAGGAAAGCATTGTCATCTCTCAGGAAATAGACATGCACCTCTACGGGTGACGCCCGTTCATTCAAATCCGGATTTATGAGCGTGCTGGAATTTATCTGCAATGTGACAAGCGTTTCATGATCCGGACTGACGCTCTTCGCGCAGCCGGCCAATAACAGAAGCACTACAAATCCTGCGATAACTTTAACTGTCACGCCTTGCGAAACATTCATGTTATTCACCACACCTTTGGCCACAATAGATCCTGGCGTTTTGCCGGTCAGAGCGCATTGTTTTCATCACTGAGGTCATGTTTTACCCAGGGAACCGTCATCTCATGGGGTGTTCCCAGCCAGATTGCCAATCCGCTGTAGTTGTCGTGCCCCTTTTTGGCTCTTTGCTCAAGGAGGTTTTCCATCCTGAGCAGCCATTCCTGTGCAGCGGTCGAATGCATTAACTGCTCCTGCATCTCTTCTTCGTTCACCAACTCCCAAAACCCGTCGGTGCACAAGAAAAATACGTCTCCTTCACACGTATCAAATACTGATTCGCTCACTTCAACATCGATTTCCTCTGGCATCCCCAAAGCGGCGAACAACATATTTCTGTCTTTGTGATTTCTGCTGCCATCCCCGTCTACCAGGCCTGCGTCTATGTAACGCTGCACGACGCTGTGATCTTTCGTCAGCTGTATAAACTCACCGCGCCTGAACAGGTAAAGCCGTGTGTCTCCTATATGAGCCCACAGCGCCTTTCCCCCTTCGGGGTCAAGAAACAGCCCGACAATGGTTGCACTCATTTTGCTCAGGCGCTCACTCAGACCCTGCCCATACCGAACTGCCGAGTTAACCTGTTTCATCAGATTTTTTACGTTATCCGTACTGAATTCCGGATGGGAGCTGAAAGCACTCAGGGCAGTTCTTACCGCTGTCTCGGAGGCCACTTCACCGCCACCGTGACCACCGGCACCGTCAGACACTATAAAACAGGCACTGTCATTGGTTACGCAGTAACCACATGCATCCTCATTATTCTCACGACCCCCTTGACGCGACAAACTGGCATACTCAATTTGCATGCCGTTGCTCACTACAAAGGTGTTCATTGTTCACGCCCTGAATAAATGCGTTCTATTTCATCTTCGTAGGAAAGTACGAATGCCTTCTCGATCAATGCTGCGAAACTTTCCTTGTCATCCGCTATCTTCTTGTAGCGGAGTTTGTGCCTGCGCCACATCTTTGCTTCTTTGAATACGGGCAGCAGTCGCTCCAACGCCCCGATTTCTTCGGTATTCTCTACCGTTTTTTCCGGGCTGAGTTTTTCCACCAGATCGCTTGCTGCAGTACGTGCACCCGCCAGCAGTCCCAGCTGATGCGCAGAGAGGTCGTCATAAGCATCTTCAATCGCTTCAATCGGCGGCATAAACCCACTGAAGCGTTTACCCAACAACTGCTGTAGTGCTGAAGCGCCATCGGGGGCAAACTTCAGTGGATTATTTCCTGCGCTCGCGATAATGGTGACATTCGCGCGCATTTCATGCTTGGTGATCGACCGTGAGTGCATCAACCTTACCGTTCCATCACTGAATGCCCGCAACAGCATTCCGAGGTCGTGCATGATATCCGACGTCAACTCAGGTAGAGATTCTTCTGATATCCCACAGCCTTGAGCCAGCGCTACTTTCATTGCATCGGCGGAATGATGTGCTGTTACCGCTGTTTGCTGTTTACGTGTACGCGGTGATTCCTGCGGTTGCTGCGGTTGCTGCGGTTCCCGAGGCTCTTGAGGTTCTTGAAGTTCTTGAAGTTCTTGAAGTTCTTGAAGTTCTTGAAGTTCTTCGACAGCGGGCTCGGGCTGCGGTGCTTCGTCTGGTGAGTCTGAGCGACTCTCAAGCAGCGACATGAGGCTGTCATCGGCCGCGGGCTGCTGCTCCGCAACCTCTTCAATCGGGGTGCTGTCGGGCGGAGTAGCGGGCTCGTCAGTTGCCTGTTTTGCTTCAGCGTCCCGACGCGGCGGCTGATTCAGGTTGATGATTCCCTGTATTTCCGGCCCATGGTCCAGTGCCAGGGTTTCCACCGCTGTCTCGCTGCCACCTTCGCCAAACAGCTTCATGGGGTCCAGTTTTTCATCCACCAGTTCAAGCACTGCGCCCTTATCTGGTTTCTGCTCTTCCATCAACTGATCCGCGCGATCAGGCTCCAGGGGATCAAGACCTTGTAGCAGTGCCCTGGCTTCGATGTCAGCAAAGTCGCCAAGCGACTGGACCTGTGTCTCTGTTGACTCAACCGGCTCGCTGTCCGGCAAGGCAAAGACATCATAGTCATCCGGAATCTGGACCATTCCGCTATCTGTGGGCTTCGGTGGTTCAGCAATTCCCCACGCGTTTGCAGCAGCAGCTTGCTGTTGTTCATCCGTGTCTGCGTCTGTGTCCGTATCTGTGTCCGGTGCAATGCTGGACTGGGTTGTCCTCACCTCCAGCAAATACTTGCCCATGACTATCTTGTCGCCCGCACTGACGTGTGCGCTCGCCCCAGGTCTCACCTCTGTTCCATTGATCAGTACGCTGCTTTGACTGCTCACATTGGACAGTTCAGCGTTTTTGGCAGCTCTGGAGATTTTTGCCTGAAATCGCGAGACTTGACGGGCGGGGTCATCAAGCACCATGTCATTGCCTGGATTACGCCCGATAGTAAGGCCGGCACGGCCCTCCAACTGACACACAATTGGCTCCGGAACCGGTTCACCACCGTATGCGATCACGGCCACTTCCAAGCCGACAGCTGACATGCTGAATCCCATTGTTTGTCCTTCCCTGGCTTCTCGCATCGACACGTTCATCGATAGCAAAAATTTGACAGTTTCATAGCGGACGCCACTATAGCCTGTATCGCCTGCCGTTTAAATCGTCGAAAATGTGACGCGGTTCACAAAATGAGAAGCTTTATTGAATTGAACCGATCTGCGCTCCTGTATATCCTACGCCTCGAGTCGCAAGCATGGATGCGTTGACCACCCTTCCTGCAGTCCATTCCTTCGCCTCAATTGATATTTACGTCTTCAGTCCGTCTCGGATCGGTTACGGGCTCTTGCCATCAGTCATCATTGCTCTACGGGATCGCCATGCAACTCAAAAATCGATTTACCAAGACCCTCGCGTCCTTCTGTGCGCTTGCGGTCGTTGCCCTGATACCCTTTTCGTCTTCTGCAAGCGAGGTGGATCCCGGGCTTGTGCTTGCCGTCGAACAGATATGGCGTGGTGAGGCGCCTGCAACCAGTCTGTTGAGCTCAAGCTTCAGCCTGCATACCAATAAGGACACCCTGATCCACAAACCCGATGTGAATAACGGCATCAACTACATCAGCCAAGGCTCTTCAGGCCCGCAAATCGAGTTTCTGCGTCGCCGCTTTGAGGTAACTGACAGTCCATGGGGCGGCTTCCCTCATCTGGATACAACGCAAGCGCACCTTTCCCAGATCAATATTCCACGCAAGAACTATCTGGTGCTGTCGGCCCCCGGCAATGACCTGTTCAGCATTGGCGACTGGACGCGCTTTTCGTTTTTGCATGTTCTTGATGTTTCACGCCGCAACCGACCGGTTCACTACCCTCTGGTAGCCGAAGCCAATCTCGGAATCCGGGTGCTGGGACGTTTGCCAGGCTCGAATACGCTGAATTACGCCCGGCTGGTTCCGAGCCAGTGGCGCGCAGGCCACCACCCGACAGCCTATGAGGTCACCCTGTATTCACTTGAGTCCAGAGGCCCGCAGAAAGTCATGGAAGAGGGCAAGCCAGTGGCTTACACCCTGGCACGCCGCGGTTCATCGTGGGCACTCGACCCGACCACCGAGACACCGGTAACCGACGAACGTGATGAGCATTCGCGCCCATTCACCGCGCGCCCGACCCCGTATCCCGCCTCACTGGCTTCAGCAACCAGCCAGCAAGGACAATGAAGCCAATGAGCGCAATCAGTCGAATCGACCTTTTCGGAAAGCTCAACCCGCTGCTCTACAAGGCCGTTGAAGGGGCCACCGTTTTCTGCAAGCTTCGCGGCAATGCCTACATAGAAGTGTCGCACTGGCTGCATCAACTGTTGCTGGCTGACGATAATGACCTCCACCGCATCGCGCGGCACTTTGGCCTTGATGCCGGAAAACTGGCTGCCAGCCTCAATACGGCCATTGACCGGTTACCCTCAGGCGCCAACCAGATTACTGACTTCTCGGATGACATCGAATTCAGTATTGAGCGCGCCTGGGTCTACAGCACCCTGCTGTTCGGGCTTTCCAGTATCCGTAGCGGGTCGCTGCTGTTTGCCATGCTCAAGACCGATCGTCTGCAGCGCGTGCTGGCCAGTATCAGTCCTGACCTAGCGGCTATCGACCCCGAGGCGCTTCATCAGTCATTTTCTTCCATAACCGACGGCTCTCCGGAAGACATTCAAGGACCTTCAGACCAGAGTCATCTGGCAGGCCTGGCACCCGGCGAATCCAGTCAGTCCATGTCGCCAGCGGCGATGGGCAAACAGGACGCCCTCAAACGTTTTGCGGTCGACCTTACCGAACGCGCGCACAATGGCGAGATTGACCCGGTCATCGGCCGCAGCCCGGAAATTCGACAGCTGGTCGATATTCTCATGCGTCGCCGACAGAACAATCCGTTGCTGACCGGCGAGGCCGGTGTGGGCAAGACCGCCGTAGTAGAAGGCTTTGCCCTGCGCATAGCTGAAGGGGACGTACCGCCTCCGCTGCAAGGGATTCGCCTGCTGATGCTGGATGTGGGGCTCCTGCAAGCCGGCGCCAGCATGAAAGGTGAATTTGAGCAGCGCCTCAGCCAGATTATCGACGAGGTTCAGAGCAGTCCGGTCCCCATCATTCTGTTCATTGATGAAATACATACGCTTATCGGCGCAGGCGGCGCCGCTGGAACGGGCGATGCCGCCAACCTGCTGAAACCCGCCCTGGCTCGAGGCAACCTGCGCACCATAGGTGCGACCACCTGGAGCGAGTACAAGAAGCATATCGAGAAGGATCCCGCTCTTACCCGGCGTTTTCAGGTGATTCAGATTGACGAGCCTGATGAGGACAATGCGATTGATATGCTCAGGGGCTTGGTCGGCGCTCTGGAGACACACCATGACGTCCATATTCTGGATGAAGCTCTGAAGGCGTCAGTGCGGCTTTCGCATCGGTATATACCGGCAAGACAACTGCCGGACAAAGCTATCAGTCTGCTGGATACCACCTGTGCGCGGGTGGCCATCAGTCAGCACACCCTGCCTGCCGCACTGGATGACTGCCAACGCCGAATTGCCGGTCTTGAAGCCGAGCTGTCGATCATTGCCCATGAAAAGAGCTTCGGCATTGATGCTGACACCCGGGAGCAACACTGCCTTCAGGCACTGGCAGACGCGCGAGATGAAGCGTCTCGATTGCAGGAACGCTGGGACGAAGAGCGCGCCTTGGCCCGTCGCCTGGTAGAGCTGCGCAATCTGCTCAAACAACCCCAGGCAGACACAGCGTCGGATTCGGATTCGGATTCGGATTCGGATTCGGATTCGGATTCCAGGCAGGATGCAACTGAAGCCGAACTGGCACAGTATATGGACGAGCACCAGACTATTGTTCAGCAATTGGCGACCCGGCAGGGCGAGTCACCTCTGGTTCTTCCGGCCGTAGACGAAAGTTCAGTGGCGGCAGTGCTTGCAGACTGGACCGGTATTCCTGTCGGCAAAATGTTGCGCAATGAAATAACCACGGTGCTGAATCTGGGCGACACGCTGGAACAGCGCGTGGCTGGCCAGCGGCATGCCCTCGACATGATCAGTCGTCGTATCCAGACAGCCCGTGCCCGCCTGGACAACCCGGACAAACCCATTGGCGTTTTCATGCTGGCCGGCCCATCCGGTGTTGGCAAGACCGAAACCGCCCTGGCATTGGCCGAAACACTCTACGGTGGTGAACAGAACCTCATCACCATCAACATGAGCGAATTCCAGGAAGCTCACAGCGTTTCCACCCTCAAAGGCGCTCCACCGGGCTACGTGGGTTACGGTGAAGGCGGCGTCTTGACCGAAGCCGTTCGCCGCAAGCCCTACTCGGTGGTATTGCTGGACGAAATCGAAAAAGCCCACCCGGATGTACACGAGCTGTTCTTCCAGGTGTTTGACAAGGGCAGGATGGAAGATGGAGAAGGTCGTCAAATCGACTTCCGCAATACCATCATCCTGCTGACCTCGAATGTTGGCACCGATCTGATCATGCAGCTGACCCAGGAACCCGAGCTGATGCCCGAGTCGGACGCGCTCGCAAAAGCCCTGCGCCCTGCGCTGCTTGATGTTTTTCCGCCGGCATTTTTGGGGCGTCTTGTGGTGGTGCCTTACTATCCACTCTCTCGGGACACGCTTGAGCAGATTGTCCGCTTGCAGCTTGAGCGCATCTGCCGACGCACGTCAACGCAACACGACATCAGCTTCACCTACGCCCAAGAGGCCGTCGATCTGATCATACGTCGTTGCAGCGAAGTGGAGTCTGGCGGACGGATGATCGACGCCATTCTCACTCAAACCGTATTGCCCGCTATCAGCCATGAATACCTGACGCGCCTGAGCCAGGGCAACGGCCTCGTCTCGGTACATATGACTGCCAGCAAGGACGATTTCACTTTCACCTTTGAAGATACCAGGGAGCCCTGAGCAGGGGACGATGGGTACTAGTGCCGAGAATCACGCTGCCCCGGGATGCGGTATTTTCTCTTGAGCCTGAAGCACCTGGGTATCCCTGCCAGGTGCGACAGCTCTACCCGCGCAGGATAGATGGAGTCCGATCATTGCCTGTCATTCAATCGGCCAATCCTCCACCCAGCAACCAGATCAACAGCACCCAGCCGAGTACCAAAAAGGGTAGCCACCGGCCAACGATATATATGCGCCACTCCCACCAGTGTGAGCGGGTGCCCAACCCTTTGCGCAAACGCATGGGTTTGACCATCCAACAGAAGAAACCAGCGCCCAGAACGCCCGAAAAAAGCACCACCTGACCGCCCACCAGTTGGTCGATCCAGTCCAGCACCGGTGTGCCACCTACGCTGAGTTCGAGCGGAGAAAAGCTGAGCGCCGACGGTAAACCCAAGGCCAGCATCATAACCGCAACCATCCCAACGGCGCGGAGATTGCTTACTCCAAACTCTTCGGCAATGGCGCTGACAATCACCTTCAACCCCGCCAGGCAGGAACTGAAAGCGGCCATAAAGAACAACAGGAAAAACGCCATCGCCACCGGCACGCCCCAGCTCATGTTTTCAAACACGACGGGCAAGGTACTGAAAGCCAGCTGGCTGCCCTGACCCGGGTCCATGCCATAGGTAAACACGAAGGGAAAAATCATCCAGCCGGCCAGCAAGGCAATCCCGCTTTCAGTGACGCCAACAATCAGACAGGCGCGAGGCACATGCGCCTTAGCCGGGATGTAACTACCGTAAGTCACCAGATAACCCTGCCCGATCGCCAGCGTGTAAAACCCCTGGGCGAAGGCCATGATCCACAACTCTGATTCTTGCCAGGCAGAAAAGTCGGCATACAACAGAAATTCTTTGGCTTGCTGCCAGCCTTCCATTTGCGATGCAGTGATGACCAGAGCGATGATGATGATCAGCAGCACCGGCATCAGAATCTTGGAAAAGGCTTCCAGCGCGCCAATACCCCTGATCAGTACCAGACTGCTCAGGGCAATGATGCCAAGAAAGTAATAGACCGAGGCATAGCCCGCGGAAAAATCGCTGAACACCTGCAAATCGTCGCGTATGGCATCCACTGCATACCCCAGGGTCCAGCCGGTAATCACCAGATAATAACTGGAGATAATCACCGTCAGTCCGACCACGAACCATCCGTACCAGGCGCCCCAGCGATGAACCTGGCGATAGGTATGCACCGTATTGCCTTGTGCCAGGCGGCCGGCCGCAACTTCGAGATACATGATCGGCAAACAGACAATAAAAAGAGCGATCAGGTAGGCCAGAATAAAGGCACCTCCCCCATACTCACCGACCATGTAGGGGAAGCGCCAGAGGTTACCCAGGCCGACAGCAGCAGCGGCCATGGAAAATATAAAAGCCGGCTCTGAGGACCATTGGCCGCGGGTTTTCGCGGTTTCCGCCCCCGGGTTGGACATAACGACTCCTGTAAATTCGGCTGGCAAAGCCAACTACTCTAACAGCGGGTCAATACCTGCTTGCAAGCCATACGCTGACCGGCAAGGCCGCAGACTTTGATCCGCCGCAGTGAATCGGGCACTATCGGCACATTGATTCCACCCTCCTTTCACTTTGGCCAATGTCACCCCATGGACACCCTGCTCAACACCTTCACTGAAAGCGTTTTCCTCGGCAAACTGATCAGCAGCGGGCTCTTGATCATTGCCCTGAGCATGGCCTATCGACTGGGTGCGGCCAGCATTCGTCGCGTGAGTTGGTCGACCCACGAATCACAGCGTCGTTGGCTGGTCATGGCGCGCTATCTGGCGGTGATTGCCTGTATTTTCCTGCTGATTGTGGTGTGGGCTGATCAGCTGCGGACTCTGGCGCTATCCGTCGTTGCCTTTGCTGCGGCGATCATTCTGTCGACCAAGGAATTGTTGATGTGCTTCACCGGCGGGATGCTGCGTTCCAGTGCCGGCATGTTCTCTTTGGGTGACCGTATCGAAGTCAAGAAATTGCGTGGCGATGTGATCGATCTGACCATGTTGACCACCACCATTCTGGAAATTGGCCCGGAGCAGTTGTCGCACCAGCACACCGGGCGCGCGATCGTATTACCCAACTCGACTTTTCTCAGCGAAGCGGTGATCAACGAAAGTTTTACCGAGGACTATGTTCTGCATATCTCGGTAGTGCCGCTGTCACGCAAGGATGACTGGTCCCGTGCGGAACGTCATCTGTTGCAGGCGGCCAATGAGGTATGCGGAGAGTTTATCCAGGCAGCGCGGACACATCTGTCGCGTCTCGGCAAACAACAGGGGATTGATGTGCCCTCGGTGGAGCCACGTATCACCCTGCTGTTTCCCAAGCCGGAAGAGATCAATTTGCTGGTGCGTTTTCCAGTACCGGCACGCAAGAAAGGCCGTACCGAGCAAGCCATGCTGCGGCGCTATCTGACCCTGGAAACCGAAGCGGCCAAGGAAGCCGTCAAGGAAGAACACGCCGGTGAGGAGCAGACGGACGGAGCCCCCACAAGCAACAACTGAATTCGCTCAGGTCTGCAGGACCTGTCGCGCCGCTTCGCGTACCGACAGGCGCAAGGTCTTCAACACCGCGCTTTCTGCTCGCCAGTAGTGCCAATAATGAGGAACATCCACCGGCGTGTCCGGCAACACTTCAATCAGCGCGCCATTGGCCAGTTGCTGGCGGATCTGCAATTCCGGGATCAAGCCAAAAGCGATCCCCTGCTCCACACACTGCACAAAGCCCTCTGAACTCGGACAATAATGGCAATGTTGAGGGCTGCCGGCCCCCTGACTGGCCAGATAGTCATGTTGCAGACGGTCGTCCTGATTGAATACCAGACAGGGAGCACGACTTAGCCAGTGACCCTGACCGGGAAGTGCGCGGTACCGGGCCACAAAAGCCGGGGTGGCGACGGCACGATAACGCAGCAAACCGAGAAACTCGACCCGACCGCCGTTGACTGCTTCTGCACTGGCACACAGACAGGCCATCACCTCGCCGTTTTTCATCCGCTTCAGACCCACCGCCTGATCTTCCACGCTCAGATGGTAACGCACCCCGGGATACTCCGGCAGACTCAAAGCAGCCGGTAACCAGGTAGCCAGTGAGTCGGCATTGACCGTCAGCCGGACAGGCACTGCTTCCAGGGGATCACCCAGCCCCAGCTGCTGCTCCATTTGCTCGACCTGCCGCAAATGGTTGTGCAATTGACGTCCAAAAGCGGTCGGTTGCGGTGGACTGATGCGCAACAAGGCAGCCTGACCCAAACGACTTTCCAGTTGCTTGATGCGCTGACTGACCGCGGACTGGGTGATATATAGCCGCTGCGCCGCGCGCTCAAAGCTGCCCTCTTCGATGACTGCGGCCAGGGCTGCCAACAAACGATACTCAAGCATTAGATTTTCTTATCAGCAAATAGATTTATTCGTTGGATTAATTTACTCCAGAAACCCGAGAATGGCGACCTGATCTGAAAGGAGGGTTTATGGGGTCATTCTTTTCCGGGCTGGGTATCACCCTGAGTCTGATCGTTGCAGTTGGCGCGCAAAACACCTGGGTGTTGACGCAAAGCATGTTCGGGCAGCATCGCCGCCTGCTGGCAGCCATCTGTATCAGTTGCGACAGCCTGCTGATCATCAGCGGTATTTTTGCTCTCGATACGATACAGCGCCTGTTGCCTGCAGTTATTCCGGCGCTGACACTGGCTGGCAGCGCCCTGCTGTTCTGGCTGGGTGGGCAAGCCGCACTGCGTGCCTGGCGCGGCCAGGGCAGCCTGACCCTCGAGCCCTCGATACAGATCAGCAGCCCTGGCAAACTGGCCTCAGCCACCCTCGCAATAACCTTGCTCAATCCGCATGTCTATCTGGATACTGTGGTACTGATCGGAGGCGTTGGCGCCCAGCAAACCAGTCCCTGGGCCTATGCGTGTGGCGCAACGCTGGGCTCTGCACTCTGGTTTGGTGGCCTGACCGCCGGCGCCCCCCTGTTGGCCCGGCAATTGAAAACCCCACGCGCCTGGCAGGTATTCGACAGCCTGATTGCCCTGATGCTCTTGGCCCTGGCTGGATCCCTGTTGGTAAAAGTCTGGTAGACCGCAGTCGCGTTTTGATCATCACCTGCTAGACTTTTGGCATACTCAATCCACTCGAGATCCTGCCCATGATTCGCCTGCGCTGCCTGTTGCCGAGCTGCATCCTGATGCTGTCATTCAGCCTGTCCTTGCCCGCAACAGCCGCTAGCGACGGTTTGCTGCTGGAAGACGTCTATCTGTTCGATGGCCAGTCAGCCGAGCGCAGCCAGCAGCGGGTAAATGTACTGGTGCGCAATGGCCTGATTGAAGAGATTTCCTCTGCTTCAATCGCCCTTGAATCGACCGACAACCTGACGGTGATTGACGGTGACGGCCGCACTCTGATGCCCGGGCTGATCGATGCCCACTGGCACTCCACTCTGGTCAAACCCTCCTCTGTCACCGCCCTCACCGCTGATATTGCGTATATTCATCTGCTGGCCGGTGCCGTCGGCGATGCCACTCTGATGCGTGGGTTCACCTCGGTCAGGGATATGGGTGGGCCTTCATTCGGTTTGCGCCGAGCGATTGATGAAGGGGTCATTTCAGGGCCGCGAATATTTCCTTCCGGGGCAATGATTTCGCAAACCGGTGGCCACGGGGACTTTCGTTTACCCCATGAAGTCCCGACTGCCGGCAACGCCCCATTGAGTTATCCCGATCAGGTCCGTGTGACGGCGATCGCAGATGGTGCCGATGCAGTACTCAAGCGCACCCGAGAGCAACTGATGCTTGGCGCCACCCAGATCAAGCTGATGGCTGGCGGCGGCGTCAGCTCGATGTATGACCCGCTGGATGTCACTCAATACACCCGGGACGAATTGCGTGCTGCAGTAATGGCAGCGGAAAACTGGGGCACCTATGTGGCGGTGCATGCCTACACCTCCAGAGCCGTCAGCATGGCACTTGAAGCCGGGGTAAAAAGCATCGAACACGGTCAACTGGTGGATGAAGATACGGTCAAGTTGATGGCAAGCAAAGAGGCCTGGTGGAGCCTGCAGCCATTTATCGATAACGAGCTGTCCAACCCGCAAACCGGGCCGTCGCGACTGAAACAACAAATGGTGCACCAGGGGACCGACCGCGCCTTTGACCTGGCGAAAAAACATGACGTCAAGGTGGCCTTCGGGACCGATATGCTCGGCACTGGCAACCTGGGTGAGAACCAGAATGCGCTGCTGGTCTCCATGCAGAGATGGTACAGCCCCGGAGAAGTACTGCAGATTGCTACGGCTAACAATGGTGCCCTGATCGGTCTGGCTGGCCCTCGCTACCCATTGGCTGGTCCGCTGGGCATTCTGGTTGAAGGGGCAGTTGCCGACATGTTGCTGGTTGAGGGCGACCCCACGGCAGACCTGTCACTCATCGCAGACCCTGAACAGAACTTTCGTCTGATCATCAAGAATGGCGTTATCCACAAGAACACCCTGTAAACCTGTGCGCTGCTTTGGTGCCGGCAGCCTTGGAAAAAACCCTTTTGTGACTCTCGGGTGGGCACCCCTCTGATATCCACGTGCCTGTGGCGGCCACACAAAGCCTTTGTACTGCCACTCTTCCATTCATTGGCATAAAACCTGCTTTACTACTTTCGACCTGGCAGCACTTGTTTGCTGCATATCCGGGACGACCCGGACGGCCTGCGCCGAATTTCCATCTGGACGACCAGATCACATGGTTCTCAGCGGGGTAACCATTGATGTCTGTATTGTCTGCACAACCCGGTATCACTCACACCAACGTATCCGGTTGCATACCCTTGTTGTCGATTACCAGCCAGATGCCACCTGGTTGGCAGGGGCATACCTGTATCGCGGTTTCAGCGAGCAATTTCACAGCAGTCATTGCTTGGCTTGCCAGTCCCTGGCCCGCTCACTGACACGCCCGCTCCATTCCCTTCAATCAATGGCCTTGTGCCTATGACTACAGCGCAACGCGTTGACCTGCAACGCGAACCAGACAGTGAAATATCAAAGGAGAACGACCATGTTTATCAAACGACTTTGCTTGCTTTCAGCGTTGCTGGTAAGCACTACCCTGTTCACCAACACGACCCATGCCGAGCCAAAGAAATTTTCTCTGGCCTGGTCAATCTATGTCGGCTTCATGCCCTGGCAGTATATGGATGAGAGCGGCATCATGGACAAGTGGGCCAAGAAATACGGTATCGACGTGGAGCTGGTTCAGGTCAACGACTATATCGAAGCCATCAACCTCTACACGGCCGGGCGTTTCGATGGCGCAACCATGACCAATATGGACATGCTGACCATTCCCTCGGCAGCTGGCGTAGATACCACCGCAGTCATCGTTGGTGACTTCTCCAATGGCAATGATGCCGTCGTGTTGAAAAACCGCACACGACTGGAAGACATTGCCGGGCTGGACGTAAATCTGCTGGAGCTGTCGGTTTCCCATTACACGCTTGCACGCGCGCTGGATACCGTCGGTCTCAGTGAACGTGACGTGCGTGTGGTGAATACGTCGGACGTCGATATTGCCAATGCCTTTCTGGATGACAGCGTGCAGGCAGTTACCCTGTGGAACCCGCAACTGGAAACCGTCATGCAGCACCCTGAAGCAGTCAAGGTGTTTGATTCCACCCAGATCCCCGGTGAAATCCTCGACATCATGGGTGTCAACTCGGCTACACTCGCCGCCAACCCCGAGCTGGGCAAGGCAATGACTGGCGCCTGGTTCGAGGCAGTCGGGATTCTCCTGTCTGACACGCCGGAAGGCATCGCCGCCCGCGAGCTTATGGCAGCCGGCTCGGGGACGGATCTGGCCGGTTTCGAACGTCAGCTGGAAGCCACTTACCTGTTCCCGACACCGCAGGCCAAGCTGGACTATCTGACATCAGAACGGCTGACCGAAACCATGGATTTCGTTACCGCTTTTTCCTTTGAGCATGGTTTGCTGGGCGACGGGGCAGCCTCGGCTGACGTTATCGGTATTGCCATGCCCGACGGTTCGGTCCTGGGCAACCCGGACTTTGTTCGCATGCGTTTCAACCATGATTTTCTGCAGATGGCTGTGGACAATACGCTTTGAGTGTTCACCACATGACACCTGACGTCCGTTACACTGACAGGTGCGGCGGCAAGCCAACGCTTGCCTGCCTTCACCCGTCAGGAGCAACGCATGTGGAATCTGGACAACAGTTATGCGCGTCTCAATCCCGGGCTGTTTGCCCACCAATTGCCGACGCCGGTAGCTGAACCGCACTGGGTATTGCGCAACCCGGCACTGGCGGACATCCTGGGGCTGGATCCCGCCACGCTGCACAGCGATGAGCTGTTGGCTATCTGTGCGGGCAACGCATTGCCACCCGGCAGCGAGCCACTGGCCCAGGCCTATGCCGGTCACCAGTTCGGCAATTTCACTATTCTTGGTGATGGCCGCGCCGTGCTACTGGGTGAACAACTAACCCCCGACGGCCAGCGCATTGACCTGCAGCTGAAAGGCTCTGGCCCAACGCCCTTTTCTCGCCGTGGCGATGGCCGCGCTGGTCTGGGCCCCATGTTGCGTGAATTCATTATCAGTGAAGCATTGCACGGCCTTGGTATTCCTGCCACACGAAGCCTGGCAGTTGTCGCTACTGGCGAGCCGGTCTACCGTCAACAGGTAGAACCCGGTGCCGTACTCTTGCGTACCGCTGCCAGTCACCTGCGCGTCGGCACCTTCGAGTACGCTCACCATCAGGGAGGGGTCGAGCGGGTTCGAGAACTGGCCGACTACTGCATCAACCGCCACTACCCGGATTGCGCGCAGGCGGACAACCCCTATCTGGCCCTGCTGCGTGCCGTTATTCAGCGTCAGGCCGAACTGATTGCCAACTGGATGCAGGTCGGTTTCATTCACGGCGTCATGAATACCGACAATATGAGCCTGTGTGGCGAAAGCATTGATTTCGGCCCCTGCGCCTTTATGGATGAATATGCCAGCAATACCGTCTTCAGCTCGATAGATCAGCATGGCCGCTATGCCTATGCCAACCAGCCGGCAATAGGCCAGTGGAACCTGGCGCGTTTTGCCGAAACCCTGCTTCCCCTTCTCGCCGAGGACCAGAAGAACGCCATCAGCCTCGCCCAACAGGCACTGGGTGACTATGTCGACAATTACCAAAAGGCCTGGTTACAAGGCATGGGCTGCAAACTGGGTCTTGCAGACGCGACTGAGTCTGACCGCCGCCTGATCGACGACTGGCTCAAGCTGCTGGAACAGGAAAAGGCCGACTTTACCAACAGCTTCCGGGCCCTGTCCGGCGATCCAGCCAGCCTGGCTCAACTGCCAACCCAGCCGCTGTTCCAGCAGCCCGCTTTTACTCAATGGCAACAACGCTGGCAAGCCCGTCTGAACGATCAGCATGGGGATCAGACCACTGCAGTAGCGCTGATGCAGGCGCACAACCCGCAAGTGATAGCGCGCAATCATCAGGTTGAACACGCCTTGCAAGCAGCTGTTCAGTTCGGAGAGCTGCAACCCTGCGAACAGTTGCTGAGCCATTTACGCCAACCCTATGCCTGCTCACCGGGCATGGCAGACTACTGCCGCCCGCCTGAACCCAGCGAACGCGTATTGCAAACGTTCTGCGGGACCTGAGGGCAGTGTAGTGGGATGCTTTCTAATGGTGGGCTTCCCTGGAGGCTGGAGACTTGCCGTCAGCCGCTTTCCTGCGCACAAAGAAAAGCCCCGCACTGTTTCCAGAGCGGGGCGTTTCAGTATAGGCGCTTGACGATGACCTACATTGACGCGTGCCATCCAGGCACGCGCCCTGCGGGCAGCCTGCGGCTGTCCAAATTCGCTCCCGGCGAATTTGTCACATGGACGGTGGTAGTAACAGAAGGATTATCCATGAAACAGAAATAAAAAAACCCCGCCAAATGGCGAGGTTTCTTTATTTGGCGCTTGACGATGACCTACTCTCACATGGGGAAACCCCACACTACCATCGGCGATACGTCGTTTCACTGCTGAGTTCGGAATGGGATCAGGTGGTTCCAACGCTCTATGGTCGTCAAGCAATTCTTTTGCACTGTCGTGGATTACCACGCCAGGGCCAATAGGGTTGTGATAGATGTTTAGTAACAGTGATCGCACAAGTCCGTCTTGTCGTTCATCTGTCCATACACACCAGATTGCTTGGGTGTTATATGGTCAAGCCACACGGGCAATTAGTACTGGTTAGCTCAACGCCTCACAACGCTTACACACCCAGCCTATCAACGTCGTAGTCTTCGACGGCCCTTTAGGGGAGTCAAGCTCCCGGTGAGATCTCATCTCAAGGCAAGTTTCCCGCTTAGATGCTTTCAGCGGTTATCTCTTCCGAACGTAGCTACCCGGCAATGCCACTGGCGTGACAACCGGAACACCAGAGGTTCGTCCACTCCGGTCCTCTCGTACTAGGAGCAGCCCCTCTCAAATCTCAAACGTCCACGGCAGATAGGGACCGAACTGTCTCACGACGTTCTAAACCCAGCTCGCGTACCACTTTAAATGGCGAACAGCCATACCCTTGGGACCGGCTTCAGCCCCAGGATGTGATGAGCCGACATCGAGGTGCCAAACACCGCCGTCGATATGAACTCTTGGGCGGTATCAGCCTGTTATCCCCGGAGTACCTTTTATCCGTTGAGCGATGGCCCTTCCATACAGAACCACCGGATCACTAAGACCTACTTTCGTACCTGCTCGACGTGTTGGTCTCGCAGTCAAGCGCGCTTTTGCCTTTATACTCTACGCACGATTTCCGACCGTGCTGAGCGCACCTTCGTACTCCTCCGTTACTCTTTGGGAGGAGACCGCCCCAGTCAAACTACCCACCATACACTGTCCTCGATCCGGATAACGGACCAGAGTTAGAACCTCAAAGTTGCCAGGGTGGTATTTCAAGGTTGGCTCCACGCGAACTAGCGTCCACGCTTCAAAGCCTCCCACCTATCCTACACAAACAAATTCAAAGTCCAGTGCAAAGCTATAGTAAAGGTTCACGGGGTCTTTCCGTCTAGCCGCGGATACACTGCATCTTCACAGCGATTTCAATTTCACTGAGTCTCGGGTGGAGACAGCGCCGCCATCATTACGCCATTCGTGCAGGTCGGAACTTACCCGACAAGGAATTTCGCTACCTTAGGACCGTTATAGTTACGGCCGCCGTTTACCGGGGCTTCGATCAAGAGCTTCGCCGAAGCTAACCCCATCAATTAACCTTCCGGCACCGGGCAGGCGTCACACCCTATACGTCCACTTTCGTGTTTGCAGAGTGCTGTGTTTTTAATAAACAGTTGCAGCGGCCTGGTATCTTCGACTGGCATGGGCTTACGTAGTAAATACTTCACCCTCACCAGCGCACCTTCTCCCGAAGTTACGGTGCCATTTTGCCTAGTTCCTTCACCCGAGTTCTCTCAAGCGCCTTGGTATTCTCTACCTGACCACCTGTGTCGGTTTGGGGTACGATTTCTAGTTACCTGAAGCTTAGAGGCTTTTCCTGGAAGCTTGGCATCAACCACTTCGCCTTCATAAAAGAAAGCTCGTCATCGGTTCTCGGCCTTAAGATCCCGGATTTTCCTAAGATCTCAGCCTACCGCCTTAAACAAGGACAACCAACGCCTTGCTGGCCTAGCCTTCTCCGTCCCCCCATCGCAGTAACTAGAAGTACGGGAATATTAACCCGTTTCCCATCGACTACGCCTTTCGGCCTCGCCTTAGGGGTCGACTCACCCTGCGTCGATTAACGTTGCGCAGGAACCCTTGGTCTTCCGGCGTGGGAGTTTTTCACTCCCATTGTCGTTACTCATGTCAGCATTCGCACTTCTGATACCTCCAGCCAACTTCTCAATTGACCTTCACAGGCTTACAGAACGCTCCTCTACCGCTCATCCTAAGATGAACCCGTAGCTTCGGTGTATGGTTTGAGCCCCGTTACATCTTCCGCGCAGGCCGACTCGACTAGTGAGCTATTACGCTTTCTTTAAAGGATGGCTGCTTCTAAGCCAACCTCCTAGCTGTCTAAGCCTTCCCACATCGTTTCCCACTTAACCATAACTTTGGGACCTTAGCTGACGGTCTGGGTTGTTTCCCTTTTCACGACGGACGTTAGCACCCGCCGTGTGTCTCCCGTGCTGACACTCACTGGTATTCGGAGTTTGCATCGGTTTGGTAAGTCGGGATGACCCCCTAGCCGAAACAGTGCTCTACCCCCAGTGGTGATACACGAGGCGCTACCTAAATAGCTTTCGAGGAGAACCAGCTATCTCCGAGCTTGATTAGCCTTTCACTCCTATCCACAAGTCATCCGCTAACTTTTCAACGGTAGTCGGTTCGGTCCTCCAGTGCCTGTTACGGCACCTTCAACCTGCCCATGGATAGATCGCCCGGTTTCGGGTCTATACCTTGCGACTAAACGCCCTATTAAGACTCGGTTTCCCTACGCCTCCCCTATACGGTTAAGCTTGCCACAAAATATAAGTCGCTGACCCATTATACAAAAGGTACGCAGTCACGGAACAAGTCCGCTCCCACTGCTTGTACGCATACGGTTTCAGGTTCTATTTCACTCCCCTCACAGGGGTTCTTTTCGCCTTTCCCTCACGGTACTGGTTCACTATCGGTCAGTCAGGAGTATTTAGCCTTGGAGGATGGTCCCCCCATGTTCAGTCAACGTTTCACGTGCGCCGACCTACTCGATTTCACAGCTAAGAGCTTTTCGTGTACGGGGCTATCACCCACTATGGCGGAACTTTCCAGAACCTTTCACTAAACTCAAAACTGCTTAAGGGCTAGTCCCCGTTCGCTCGCCGCTACTTGGGGAATCTCGGTTGATTTCTTTTCCTCCGGGTACTTAGATGTTTCAGTTCCCCGGGTTCGCCTCACACACCTATGTATTCAGTGTGTGATACCCAACTTGTGTTGGGTGGGTTTCCCCATTCAGACATCTCCGGATCAAAGGTTGTTTGCCACCTCCCCGAAGCTTTTCGCAGGCTACCACGTCTTTCATCGCCTCTGACTGCCAAGGCATCCACCGTATGCGCTTATTCACTTGACCATATAACCCCAAACAATCTGCACACCCGCCAGGTAAACCCGTGGGTAAGCCGATCATTCGCTGTCATAGGTATTTGACATGATTCACGACAATCCGGAACTTGCTTGAGATCACAAGTTACCTTAGCTGTATACAATGCAGTGAAACACTGTATACGCTGTACTTCTATCACAAACCCTAATTGTTAAAGAACGTCTGGCGCAAAGACCAGACAGCAATGATCGATTCTAATGGAGCAAGCTCCCAGGATCATTCCTGTCTGTACTCTGTGTCATATCCGGTTTTTGTGCGGCGATGGTGGAGCCAAGCGGGATCGAACCGCTGACCTCCTGCGTGCAAGGCAGGCGCTCTCCCAGCTGAGCTATGGCCCCTTCAGACCTTCACACCTCGACAATTGGTGGGTCTGGGCAGATTCGAACTGCCGACCTCACCCTTATCAGGGGTGCGCTCTAACCAACTGAGCTACAGACCCAATTGCCTCGGGCTTTTCACCACCCAATCATCTGGGCTTGTTGCAGCTCACAGAGCCACATGCCAATCGCCAAAACCAGGGAATCAAGTAATTCGTGTGAGTGCTTGAACAGCGTTTGTGATCTTTCGATTAAGGAGGTGATCCAGCCGCAGGTTCCCCTACGGCTACCTTGTTACGACTTCACCCCAGTCATGAATCACTCCGTGGTAACCGTCCTCTCGAAAGTTAGACTAGCTACTTCTGGAGCAACCCACTCCCATGGTGTGACGGGCGGTGTGTACAAGGCCCGGGAACGTATTCACCGCGACATTCTGATTCGCGATTACTAGCGATTCCGACTTCATGGAGTCGAGTTGCAGACTCCAATCCGGACTACGAACGGTTTTGAGAGATTAGCTCCACCTCGCGGCTTGGCAACCCTCTGTACCGCCCATTGTAGCACGTGTGTAGCCCTGGCCGTAAGGGCCATGATGACTTGACGTCATCCCCACCTTCCTCCGGTTTGTCACCGGCAGTCTCCTTAGAGTGCCCACCATAACGTGCTGGTAACTAAGGACAAGGGTTGCGCTCGTTACGGGACTTAACCCAACATCTCACGACACGAGCTGACGACAGCCATGCAGCACCTGTGTCTGAGTTCCCGAAGGCACCAATCCATCTCTGGAAAGTTCTCAGCATGTCAAGGCCAGGTAAGGTTCTTCGCGTTGCTTCGAATTAAACCACATGCTCCACCGCTTGTGCGGGCCCCCGTCAATTCATTTGAGTTTTAACCTTGCGGCCGTACTCCCCAGGCGGTCAACTTAGTGCGTTAGCTGCGCCACTAAAGACTCAAGGTCCCCAACGGCTAGTTGACATCGTTTACGGCGTGGACTACCAGGGTATCTAATCCTGTTTGCTCCCCACGCTTTCGCACCTCAGCGTCAGTATCAGTCCAGGTGGTCGCCTTCGCCACTGGTGTTCCTTCCTATATCTACGCATTTCACCGCTACACAGGAAATTCCACCACCCTCTACTGTACTCTAGTCAAGCAGTTATGGATGCAGTTCCCAGGTTGAGCCCGGGGATTTCACACCCATCTTACTTGACCGCCTACGCGCGCTTTACGCCCAGTAATTCCGATTAACGCTTGCACCCTCTGTATTACCGCGGCTGCTGGCACAGAGTTAGCCGGTGCTTATTCTGTTGGTAACGTCAAAATTGCACGCTATTAACGTACAACCCTTCCTCCCAACTTAAAGTGCTTTACAATCCGAAGACCTTCTTCACACACGCGGCATGGCTGGATCAGGGTTGCCCCCATTGTCCAATATTCCCCACTGCTGCCTCCCGTAGGAGTCTGGACCGTGTCTCAGTTCCAGTGTGACTGATCATCCTCTCAGACCAGTTACGGATCGCTGCCTTGGTGAGCCGTTACCTCACCAACAAGCTAATCCGACCTAGGCTCATCTGATAGCGTGAGGTCCGAAGATCCCCCACTTTCTCCCGTAGGACGTATGCGGTATTAGCTCGGGTTTCCCCGAGTTGTCCCCCACTACCAGGCAGATTCCTAGGCATTACTCACCCGTCCGCCGCTAAATCAGGGAGCAAGCTCCCTTCAATCGCTCGACTTGCATGTGTTAGGCCTGCCGCCAGCGTTCAATCTGAGCCATGATCAAACTCTTCAGTTTTAAATCAATTCGGATTTTGAAAAAATCCTAAACTTGGCTCAGCCTTTACAAATAAACTCATGAATTCACAGAGTAACTTGCTTGGCTGATAATCTGTCGATCATCAAGACCCTGAGCAAGCACCCACACGAATTACTTGATTCCAATTTTTTAAAGAGCGATTCGGTCTGCGTTTCCGCTGGACCAGGCCGCGCATTCTACGCTAAGCCTCTAATTCGTCAAGCTTTTTTTGAACATTTCGTTGCGAGCAACTGAACTTCAAATCCGGCTTGTCCGACCCGCCAGGCCAAGGCCTTGTGCGTGTCAGGGAGGCGTATTCTACAGCAGAAACCCTGCTCGTCAACACCTCTTTGCAACCTTTTTTACTGCCTGGAGACGCTTCAACCAGAAGCACTCCGGCAACCTCCGCAGAGGTGGTTACGAGCGGCGTATTCTACTGCGCCGCACCTTGCTGTCAACTGTTATTGCAACCCGAAAGAAGAGATAACCTGTTGATAAAAAAGAGCTTTTACAAAACAGCCCCGCTCAGCAAGACGCGCATTATAGGCCGCTCAGGTTTGCCGTCAAGCTTTTTTCAAGCGCACGCGTGCAAACTTCTTCTTGCCCGCCTGACACACATGCTCGGCGCCCAACACAAAGACAAAATCGCGATCTACAGCCGCCCCATCAACCTTTACCGAGCCGGCATTCAACAGGTCACGCGCAGCCGCGGCATTCTTGGTCAGGCCGGCACGATTCAGTACCGCTGAAATCGGCATGTCGGCATCCGACTCCAGGTCGATCTCTGGCAGGTCATCGGGCAACTCACCTTCTTTCAGGCGATTACCCGCCGATTTGTGCGCAGTGGCTGCCACCTCCTCGCCGTGGAAGCGCGCGACCAGCTCTTCGGCCAACCTGATCTTTATATCCCGCGGGTTGGCACCCGCTTCGATTTCGGCCCGATAACCGGCAATCTCATCAAGACTTCGGAAGCTGAGCAGTTCGAAGTAGCGCCACATCAGGCTGTCCGGCATGGAAACGATCTTGTTGTACATTTCGCCGGGACGATCATTGATGCCTATATAGTTGCCCAATGACTTGGACATCTTCTTCACGCCATCCAGACCCTCAAGGATCGGCATGGTAATGATGACTTGCGCTTCCTGGCCGTACTGGCGTTGCAGCTCACGCCCCATCAACAGATTGAATTTCTGGTCGGTACCACCCAGCTCGATATCTGCCTGCATGGCGACCGAGTCATAGCCTTGCACCAAAGGATAGAGGAATTCATGGATGGCAATCGACTGGCCACTCTTGTAGCGCTTGTCGAAATCATCGCGTTCAAGCATGCGGGCAACGGTATATTTACCGGCCAGCTGAATCATGTCGGCGGCGCTCAGCCGGTCCATCCATTCCGAATTGAACACCACTTGCGTCCTGGCCGGATCAAGAATCTTGAATACCTGCTCTTTATAGGTTTCCGCATTGGCCTTGACCTGCTCTTTGGTCAACGGCTGGCGAGTCACATTCTTGCCAGAGGGATCGCCGATCATCCCGGTAAAGTCACCGATCAGAAACATGACCTGATGACCCAGGTCCTGAAACTGGCGCAACTTGTTGATCAGGACCGTATGCCCCAAATGCAGATCCGGGGCCGTCGGGTCGAACCCGGCCTTGATCCTCAGCGGCTGGCCGCGCTCGAGCTTGGCGCGCAACTCGTCCTCTACCAGAATCTCATCAGTACCGCGCTGAATCAGCGCCATTTGCTCGTCTACGGACTTCATACACAACCTGCTCTGTCAAAGGGCTACGCAAAAGGTGAACCAAAATACAATAATGCTGACCAATTACAAGCGTGAAAAACTGCCGGAGGACTGGCACCGGCATGAGCTGGAAAAATGACGGACGGCATCCATGAGCGCTTGTATTAATGGAATAACAGTTATAATTTAGCAAGTTAGTAAATCTACCTCACAAATAACCAGAAGAGCGCTTATGGGTTCTCCAACCAACAAGACCACGCTATACCCAAAAAGCCATATTCTTGCAGCTAGCGGCATTGCTGCCGCATTAAGCTTTTTCCTGCTGGTAATCCCCTCTACCGACGTCGAAGCGCACAAGACTTTTATTCCTCTGGATCTGAGCAACCCGGAAACGCAATCCACATCGGCCTTGAGTGAAAGAGTCACCAGCCTGTTGAACGACAACGTGATCATTCCATTGAAAGATGGTGATTTTGGCGCTCTGACCCAGGCAATCCATCCTGCTGATGGTGACCTCATTGATCAGCTGCTGATGGCCAATCAAGAGCCGCCGCCATTAAATAACGAGATGCATGCCGACAACCATGACTCTCTCGGCACTACCGATCACTGGACCCGCTTGACCGTTGAAAGCGGCAACACCCTGTCGACCGTGTTCGATCGGGTAGGCATTCCGACCAGTACCTTGTACTCCGTGCTCGACAGCAGCAATGAAGCCAAGCGCTTCACCCGGTTGCGGATAGGCCAGATCCTGGAGTTCAAGCTGGATGACGGCGGTGACCTGCTCGCCCTGCGCAGCAAACTGAATGACCTGGAAACCATTGAGATCAGCCGCAACGGCGATGGCTTTGTGTTCAATAAAGAGTTGCTTGAACCCGAAGTCCGGAACCGTTTCGCACAGGGCCAGATCAACAGCTCACTGTTTCTTGCTGCGCAACGCGCCGAGATGCCGCACAACCTGACCATGCAGATGGCCAATATTTTCGGCTATGACATCGACTTCGCCCGCGAGATTCGCCAAGGTGATAACTTCGAGGTGTTATTCGAAGAAAAACATCTGGATGGCAAGCGCGTGGGGACCGGTAACATTCTGGCTGCCCGCTTCGTCAACCGTGGCCGCGAATACACTGCCGTGCGCTATGTCGACCGCCAGGGGCAGGCCAGCTACTACCGCGCCGATGGCACCAGCATGCGCCGAGCCTTCATCCGTACACCGGTTGAATTTGCTCGCATCAGCTCACGCTTCAACCCCAACCGTCGCCACCCGATTCTGAATACCATTCGCGCACACAATGGCGTTGATTATGCTGCGCCAACCGGCACACCGATCAAGGCCACCGGCGATGGTCGCATCATTCATCTGGGTCGCAAGGGCGGTTACGGCAACACCATCGTTATTCGCCATGGCCAGCAGTATCAGACGCTGTATGCGCACATGAACGGCTATGCACGCGGCCTGTCAAACGGCAGTCACGTAACCCAGGGTCAGGTCATCGGCTATGTTGGCATGACCGGGCTGGCTACAGGCCCGCACCTGCATTACGAATTTCTGCGCAGCGGGCGCCATGTGGACCCTCTGCGGGTTGATCTGCCGGTAGCCGACCCGGTACCTGACAACGAGCGTGAGCGTTTTATGGAGCAGAGCAAACAGGTCATGGCCAGCCTGGACCAGCACCGGACCACTCAACTTGCAATGCTGGATCAATAACCCGTGAGCTGGTGGCTGATTGGCGTCATGTCAGGCACCAGCCTTGATGGTATTGATCTCGCGCTGACCCGTCTTCACCCAGAGCATGGTATCGATCTGGTTGGTGCCGACTGCCTGCCCTTTCCCCCTGAATTACGCAATGAACTGCAAGCACTCTGCGAGCCGGGTAATGACGAGATTCGCCGCGCCGGTCTTGCCGGGCAGGCCTGGGCGGAGCTGACAGCCAAGGGCATTCATGCCTTGCTGGCCCGCCACCAGCTCAAATCCGAACAGATTCTGGCAATTGGCAGCCACGGGCAAACCATCCGCCATCACCCCGAACTCGGTTTCAGCGTACAAATTGGTGCGCCAGCCTTGCTGGCCGAGCGCTGTCGCATCCAGGTGGTAAGTGACTTCCGCAGCCGCGATCTGGCCGCCGGAGGGGAAGGCGCCCCGCTGGTCCCCGCCTTTCACCAATGGCTGCTGGCAGATCCGGAACAGGCCCGGGCCGTCATCAATATTGGTGGGTTTGCCAACCTGACGCTGCTACGCCCCGGTCACGCTGTAACCGGGTTTGACAGCGGGCCGGGGAATATCCTGCTGGACGCCTGGATTCAGCAACACCAGGACCGGGCTTATGATGCCGAGGGTTGCTGGGCAGCCAGCGGTACCGTCCATTCCGGCCTGGTTGCCCAACTTCTGGCTGATCCCTATTTCAGCCGGGCGGCACCGAAAAGCACTGGCCGAGAGTATTTCAACAGCCTCTGGCTGGAGCGTCAGCTAAAAAACTTTGGTCAGCCCCTGCCAGCTGCCGACGTCCAGGCTTGCCTGCTGGAACTGACTGCTCACAGCATTGCCAATGCGGTAACTGGACAGGTAAGTGACTGCAAAAGCGTGCACATCTGCGGTGGGGGCGCCGCCAATACACACCTGCTGCAGCGACTGAAGGAATTACTCTCGCCGCTGCAGGTGCATACCACTGCAGCGGTTGGGGTCGATCCCGAGTGGATGGAAGCAATGGCCTTTGCCTGGCTGGCCTGGCGTTGCCTGCAGGGTCAGAGTGGAAACCTGCCAACGGTTACCGGTGCAGCCGGTCCCCGGGTGCTCGGCGCCGTCTATCCAGGCTGATACGGATCAGATCGAGAAGGATGAGCCACAGCCACAGGTTGTCGTGGCGTTCGGATTATTGATAACAAAGCGCGACCCTTCGAGCCCTTCCTGATAATCCACTTCGGACCCGGCCAGATACTGAAAGCTCATCGGGTCGACCACCAAGCGTACACCCTCACGCTCAACAATAGTGTCATCCTCGGCCAGCTCATCATCAAAGGTGAATCCATACTGAAAGCCAGAGCAGCCACCACCCGTCACAAATACGCGCAGACTCAGACGATCGTTACCCTCTTCTTCGATCAAGGTGCGCACCTTGGTCACGGCACTGTCGGTAAACAGTAACGCACTCGGGGTAAAGACTTCAGCAGTGGACATACAACCTCCGGCGCCAGGCGCCCAAATACGACAATGGCGCTATTATCCGTTTTCCCGACTCTTTTGGTCAACTATTGTCGTTATCCGACTCCGCATCAATGCCAGGCAAGGTCGGCGCGGCATCATCCAGATAATGCAAGGCACCACTGATCTGGGCACCCATGACCATTTCCATGAAACGGTAATGAAGATCGCCCTGAATCCGGGCTTTGCTGTCCAGTTCAAGATGCTCACTGGCCTCAACGTCGCCAACCACCTGGCCGTTGATCAATACACTGGGGGCCTTTATGGTGCCCTCGACGATGCCGTGCTCACTGACCCGCACCAGCCCCTTGTCGGCAACGATATTGCCTTCAACCCGGCCGTCGATTTGCAGAGCACCGGTAAACTGGATATTGCCCTGAAAATCAGCGTCCAGAGCAATAATGGTGGTTTTGCCGCTGTATTGGTTGATGTCCAGCTTCTTGCGCTTGTCTGCTCCCCACATCAGGGTCTGACTCCTGTAGTTGTCCAGTCAAAACGGTGTTCGACCAGGGTTTCTCCGTTGTTTTTGGCTCTCAATTCTACCGTTTTCGGTATAAAGTCCACAGGCAAGGTCAGCAAGGCCAGCTCAGGCTCTTCCGGCACTACCTGGAAATAACGAAAATCCAGAGGCAGGCTATCGCTACTTGCAGCATTCATATCCGACAGGGACAAACTGACCGTTTCACCACTCTGTTCGCCATGTACTTGCATGTCCAGCGTCGCGGTGACGTTCTCTGATTCGGTACCAACCCGACTGACCATAACCCGAAACCGGTAGGTATTGGGCACGTCGGCCGGCTGCAGATCAAAATACTGAATGCGCAAACCCGGTGTGGCTGCATCGGAATCCAGTGCACCCTGGTATTGGGCCAGATCTTGCTGCAGGCGGAATAACTGTTGCTCCATAGTGCGCACCAGTTGCTGCGATTCAGCATAGGACTGATTGGCCAACATCACATCGACATCCATTTGTTGCAAGCGCTGACGCTGTTCCAACAGCTCGGTCTGGAGCCGTTGTTCGTTTGCCAGCAGGATATCCCGTTGCACCGTCACTTCAATCTGGGACTTCTGCCCCGCCTGCCATCCCAGCCAGGCCGCTGCGGGAACAGCCAGCACCAACGCCAACAGCAACAAGCGCTTCAAGCCCTTCACAAAGGGGGTGTTGCGCGGCATCAGTACGACGCTGTGATCGCGCAGGGAGGCGTAACTGCGCCGACCCATCAGGGCAATAGCGCCGGATGCGCAATACCCAGAGTTTCTTCCATGCCGAAGGCTATGTTCATTCCTTGAACAGCCTGACCCGATGCCCCCTTGACCAGATTATCAATCACCGAAAGCACGACCACCAAATCACCGTCCTGCGGCCGGTGAACAGCCATCCGGCACATGTTGGCACCACGCACACTGCGCGTTTCCGGCGTGCTGCCGGCGGGCATGACATCGACACAGGGCTCAGCCGCATAGCGTTGCTCGAACAGAGCCTGCAAATCGACACTGCGATCAGCGACACGGGCATACAGGGTTGCATGT
This sequence comes from Halopseudomonas salegens, assembly GCF_900105655.1. Lineage (NCBI taxonomy): Bacteria > Pseudomonadati > Pseudomonadota > Gammaproteobacteria > Pseudomonadales > Pseudomonadaceae > Halopseudomonas > Halopseudomonas salegens. The sequence continues at coordinate 164,859 of NZ_LT629787.1, read as the reverse complement.
ATACCCCGCACCATGGGTGTCAGGTGAGGGACGAAAGTCAGCCCGACGACTTCTCCGGCGGCGCGCTGCAAACCCTGGCGAATCTCGGGCAAATGACGATGCCCCGGCACGCCGTAGGCTTTCATGCTTTCTCCCGCCTCACAGAACAACGAACCGACATTGGCGCCACGGCCGGCACCACTGACTCCGGACTTGCAATCGGCAATGATCTGACCTGGATCCGCCAGTCCCTGTTCCAGCAAGGGAACAAGCCCCAGCTGGACGGCGGTCGGGTAACAACCGGGCACTGCAATCAGTCGTGCATCACGCATTGCTTCCCGATTGACTTCCGGCAGGCCGTAGACTGCCTGTGGCAACAGGTCAGGCGCGCCATGCGGCTGACCGTACCAGCGAGCCCACTCTTGCGCATCCTGCAGGCGGAAATCAGCCGACAGGTCGATGATCCGGGTTCCCGCATCCAGCAGCTCAGCAGCCAGTGAATGTGCGACGCCATGCGGCGTAGCAAAGAACACCACATCACAGGCACCCAGGGTTTTCGCGTCAGGCACACTGAACGTCAGGGCATCGTAATGACCGCGCAGGTTGGGATACATGTCGACCACTCGCTGCCCTGCCTCGGAGCGGGAAGTAATAACCTCCACATGCGCTTCGGGGTGCTGCGCCAGCAAGCGTAACAACTCGACGCCGGTATAGCCGGTGCCGCCGACAATGCCAATCTTGATCATGATTTGTCCTGTTATTCTGCGAATGACTGTCTGTTAATCGTTTATCATAAGGTAGCCAGCCGGCATGTCCAATGCCTGGACTGCCAATATCTTGTTTTGACGACAAAAACTGATTTACTCCCGAAGGATCAAGCATGTATTTGTGGATCAAGGCCTTTCATATTATTGCAGTGGTGACCTGGTTTGCAGGGCTGTTCTATTTGCCGCGGCTGTTTGTATACCACGCCATGGCTGAAGATCAGACCAGCCGCGAACGCTTCAAGATCATGGAACGCAAGCTGTATCGCGGCATCATGTGGCCTTCGATGGTCGTTACCGTACTGCTGGGTCTCTGGCTGCTGAAACTGTCGCCCGCGTGGCTGCAGGCCGGCTGGCTGCACGCCAAATTGGCTCTGGTGCTGTTACTGGTTGTTTACCACTTTGCCTGCGGCCACTTGCTGCGCCAGTTTGCTGCCGATACCAACCGGCGCGGTCATGTATTTTACCGCTGGTTCAATGAGGCGCCGGTACTGGTGTTGCTGGGGGCCGTGATTCTGGTCGTAGTCAAACCCTTCTGAGCCCTGTCTGAATGGCCGACTCAGTCGGCCATCACTGCCCGCCCTTCGGCCCACTCACGCAACGCATGCAGCTTTTCCGCCATGACGACAGACAAGGGCGAGGTGGCTCCCAAGGCTTCCACCACATCCTGATCGGCCATTTCGTCATCCCGGGCAACTGCGGCATAAACTGCGGCCACTACAGCCTGCTCGATTTCCGCACCGGAAAAGCCCTCACTCGCCGCTGCCAACAATGGCAGGTCAAAGCGTTCCGGGTTCAGCTCGCGACGCATCAGATGAATGCGGAAAATTTCTTCCCGGATCTCGGGGCGTGGCAAATCGACGAAGAACATCTCATCCAGACGCCCCTTGCGGATCAGCTCCGGGGGTAACTGACTGACATCATTCGAGGTGGCGACCATGAAGACCCGCGTCTTGCGTTCGGCCATCCAGGTCAACAACGTACCCAGCATGCGCCGCCCGACGCCCTGATCCGACCCATCCGGCGCCAGGCCTTTTTCTATTTCGTCGATCCACAATACACAGGGCTCCATGGCATCGGCCATGGCCAGTGCCTCGCGCAGATTCTTTTCGGTTTCGCCAATGTATTTGTTGTACAGGCTGGCGAAATCCAAACGCAGCAACGGCAGCCCCCAGAGGCCAGCCACCGCTTTGGCCGCCAGACTCTTGCCGGAACCCTGTACGCCCACCAACATCACACCCTTGGGCGCATCCGCGAGCGGCTGCTCGCAGAACGCTGACTGGCGCTGACGCAACCATTGTTTGAAGTTGAGCAAACCGCCCACTTCGGCAAAGCGCGCGGTATCCTGCTCGAAACTCAGCACACCCTCCATGTCCAGCATCTCGAACTTGGCCTGATTCAGTTGCGGCAAATCCTCCTGACTGATGGCTCCATCATCAGCAATCAGGTTGCGCGCCAGCCGCCGCGCCTCGGCATGCGTCGTGCCGCGCAGGTTGCGTACCACCTGCTGCAGGGTACGATTATCGGTACGTACTCGCCGGCCCTGATTCTGGCTACTCCAGCGTGCGGCTTCTTCTCTGACGATAGTTGTCAGTTGCTCATCCGAAGGCATGCTCAGTCTGAAGCTTACTGCCAGCCTGCGCAGCTCGGGCGGCAGCGTCAGAGTGTGACTGACCAGAATAATCACCGGGCCATCTTCTTCACAGTTCATTGCCATACACTTGAGCAAGCGCACCACTCGTGAAGATTCGAGAAAGGGGTGCATATCGCACAGTACATAGAGGTCATGCACGCCACATCGGCGGATATGTTCAAGCAGTTTCTCGGGATCACACAAGGGATCCTGCTCGTCGACGGCCGTGCCGAATCCCAGACGGGTCAATCCATCAATCTGGTTCCAGGTGTGCCAGGTCATGGTCCGCTTGACTGCCAGTCCGGCAATCAACTCCAGCACCCGGCGCTCTTCCCAGGATTCGATAACAATCAGGCGTACCCGAGAGGCCAGTACCAGATCGAGATCCTTGATATCATTTCTCACCTATTTCTCCTTGTGTCGTTATTGGCAAACCGAAGCCCTGCAAGAGTACACTTGACTTGAGAATTATTACTTTATCAGGAGCTTGCTGTGGATTGTCTTTTTTGCAAGGTCGTCGAGGGTCAGATTCCGGCGAAGAAAATTTACGAAGATGACCAGGTACTGGCCTTTCATGACATCAACCCCCAGGCACCGGTACATTTTCTGGTGATACCCAAGCGGCATATCGCCACCCTGAATGACCTGACTGCTGACGATAGCGCCCTGGTCGGTCATATGGTCTACACCGGCCAGCGCCTGGCTAACGAACTCGGCTGTACCGAGGGTTTCCGCACGGTTTTCAACTGTAACGAACAGGGCGGGCAAACGGTGTACCATATCCATCTGCATGTTCTCGGCCAGCGGCAACTTGTCTGGCCACCGGGTTGATCGCCTAACGGAGGCTCCACATGGCTAGTAGCCGACAGTACACATTTTTCGACCGCCTGCTCAGTCAAGCCGATCAGGCTTTACGTACTCTGGCGCCGGGTGCCGCCCAGGCCAATCGACCATCACCGGCTGCCCATCTGGCCAACGTTCCCATGGACAGCGAAGAAAAGCGCCATATTGCCGGCTTGATGCGCATCAATCACACTGGCGAGGTGTGCGCACAGGCTTTGTATCAAGGGCAGGCACTGACCGCCAAACTGCCGCAGGTGCGAGAAAAAATGGAGCACGCCGCTGCCGAGGAAATCGACCACCTCGCCTGGTGTGAGCAACGGTTGCGTGAACTGGACAGCCGTACGAGTATCTTCAATCCGCTGTTCTACGGGCTGTCATATGGTATGGGGGCGGCGGCAGGGCTGGTCAGTGATCGCGTCAGCCTCGGCTTTGTTGCCGCCACCGAGCAATTGGTTGAGCGTCACCTGGATGATCATCTGATGCAGTTGCCGCTGGAAGATATCAAGTCACGCGCCATTCTGGAACAGATGCGTGAAGACGAAATCGAGCATGGCAACCAGGCCCTGGAAGCTGGCGGTATGGATTTCCCGCCGCCGGTGAAAAGCGCGATGATCCTGCTGTCCAGGGTAATGACCAAGGCCACCTACAAGGCCTGACTCAGCAAGGGGCCGCCACCCGTGCGGCCCCGGTCAGTACCGCTCAGTCGACCTCGATGATCTGATAATCATGACTGATCTCAACACCGCCGCGAGTCAGCATGATGGATGCCGAGCAGTATTTTTCCGCTGACAGCTCAACCGCGCGCTTGACATGCGCTTCCTTCAGATTCTTGCCACTGACCACGAAACGTATATGAATGCGGGTAAACACCTTGGGCTCACTGTCGGCGCGCTCGGCCTCGAGCTCGGTGTGCACATCACGAATGTCCTGCCGGGATTTTTTCAGAATGCTTACTACGTCGTAACTGGCGCAGCCGCCCAGACCAATCAGCACGGTTTCCATTGGCCGGACGCCCATGTTGCGTCCACCCGCATCCGGCGGCCCGTCCATTACCAGGGTATGCCCGCTTCCGGACTCCCCGAGGAACATGGCGCCGTCTATCCACTTGATTTGTGCTTTCATGCGATTCTCACTTAGCAAAGGGCTGACAACCGCGCAGAATAACACAACCCTCTTCTTGCCTCGCATTGATGAACACAGCACTGGCCAGCACGGCACAAACTGGACATAATTCACAAAAGTATCAGGATGAGTCTCTGCCTTCAGTCTCTCCGGCTCAACAACAGGATGTCAGCTATATGGCCGATACACCCGGCAAAATCAACCAACAGAAACTGGCGCATTTCCTTAGCCTCTGCCGCATTCGTCGCCTGTCAGCGCGTAACACCATCATTTACGCCGGGGAAAGCTCAACCACATTGTTCTATATCGTCCGCGGCTCGGTCAGCGTGCTGATTCAGGATGACAAAGGCCATGAAATGGTGGTGACCTACCTGAATAAAGGAGAGTTTTTTGGTGAAATGGGGCTGTTTGACCTGGACAACCTGCAACAGGATCGCAGCGCTCGCGTACGCACTCGCACTGAATGCGAGCTGGCCGAGATCAGTTACACTCAATTCCACGAGCTGACACACGAAGATCCGGAATTGCTCTACGCGCTCTGCCGTCAAATGGCTGAACGCTTGCGCAAAACCACCCGCAAGGCCTGTGACCTGGCCAATCTGGACGTCACTGGACGTATCGCCCGGACGCTGCTGGAACTGACCCAGCAACCGGACTCCCTGAGCCACCCCGACGGCATGCAAATCAAGGTCAGCCGCCAGGAAGTCGCCCGTCTGGTTGGCTGTTCGCGTGAAATGGTCGGCAGGGTGCTGAAAAATCTGGAAGATCAGAACCTGATTACCGTCGATGGCAAAACCATCGTCGTATACAACAGCCGTTAGCCCCAGAAGTCATTCGCTCAGGTACAATCATTGGTCGAACAAACACCGGCCAACGAGGTTCACATGAGCTTGAACGATCAATGGATGCAGCGCGACCTGGCAGTGCTCTGGCATCCCTGCACCCAGATGAAAGATCACGAGAGCATGCCGCTGATTCCTGTCGAACGCGGTGAAGGCGTCTGGCTATATGATTTTGACGGCAATCGCTATATCGATGCCGTCAGCTCCTGGTGGGTGAATATCTTCGGCCACGCCAATCCCTACATCAATCAGCGCATCAAGGACCAGCTGGACAAGCTGGAACACGTCATTCTTGCCGGCTTCAGCCATCCGCCAGTGATCGAGCTGTCAGAAAAGCTGGTGGCCATGACCCCGGCACCGCTGACCCGTTGTTTCTATGCCGACAATGGCTCCTCCTGTATCGAAGTCGCGTTGAAAATGAGCTTCCATTACTGGCTCAACGTCGGCAAGCCCGAGAAAAAGCGCTTTATTACTCTGAGCAACAGTTATCACGGCGAAACCCTGGCTGCCCTCGCTGTCGGGGACGTCAGCCTGTACAAGAGCACCTATGAACCGCTGCTGATGGACGTGATTACCGTACCCTCGCCTGACTGCTATGAACGCGAAGCCGGTATGGACTGGGAAGCGCATAGTCGCCTGATGTTCGAACACATGGAGCGGGCGCTGGCCGAGAACCACGAACAGGTCGCCGCCGTGATCGTCGAGCCACTGATCCAGTGCGCCGGCGGCATGCGCATGTACCACCCGGTTTACCTGAAGCTGTTGCGCGAAGCCTGTGACCGTTACGGCGTTCACCTGATTCATGATGAAATCGCCGTCGGTTTTGGCCGCACCGGCAGCATGTTTGCCTGCGACCAGGCCGATATCAGCCCGGACTTTCTCTGCCTGTCCAAGGCCCTGACCGCAGGCTATCTGCCGATGGCCGTCTGCCTGACCAATGACACCATCTACCAGGCGTTCTACGACGATTACGACACCCTGCGCGCCTTCCTGCATTCACACAGCTATACCGGAAACCCCCTGGCATGCGCGGCAGCGCTGGCCACACTGGAGCTGTTCGAGCGGGACCAGGTGATCGAGCGCAATCTGGCACTATCCGCCCACATGGCCAAAGCCACCGAGCACTTTATCGATCACCCGCATGTCGCTGACGTGCGCCAGACCGGTATGGTGCTGGCGATCGAGATGGTCAAGAACAAGGCCAATCGCACGCCCTACCCCTGGCAGGAAAGACGCGGCATTCGCGTCTATGAGCATGCGCTGAAAAACGAAGCCATGCTGCGCCCACTGGGGAGCGTGGTCTATATGATGCCGCCCTACGTGATCACCCCGGACCAGATCGACCACCTGGCCAGTGTCGCCTGGGAAGGTATTCAACTGGCAACGCGGGACTGAGCATGCGCGTCGTTCGCTTTTATCTCGACCAGCCCTTGCAGGCCGGTGACCTGGAACTGGACGGTGACCCGGCGCATTACCTGGGTCGCGTTCTGCGTCTGCGTCCGGGTGATCAGGTGCAAGCCTTCAACGGTAGCGGTGAAGAATGGCCCGGCGAAGTAATCGCCGTCAGCAAGCGTAGCCTGACGCTGACACTACAGCCTGCTTTTGCCGGCCAGCCTGAATCGCCGCTACACATCCATCTCGGCCAGGCCATGTCCCGGGGCGAGCGCATGGACTGGGCGATCCAGAAAGCGGTTGAACTCGGGGTAAATACCATCACCCCGCTGTTCACCGAGCGCTGCGAGGTCAAACTGCAAGGCGAGCGAGCCGAAAAACGTCAGGCGCATTGGCAACAGGTAGCCATCAGCGCCTGCGAACAATGTGGCCGCAGCCAGATACCGGTGATTCACCCCCCGCAGGCGCTGGATGGCTGGCTGGAACAACTGCAAGCCGACCTGAAACTGGTCCTGCATCACCGTACCGAACAACCACTGAACAGCCTGACCAAGCCCGCCAGCCTGGGCCTGCTGATCGGTCCCGAGGGCGGACTCAGCAGCGAAGAAATCAGCCGCGCCGAAGCCAGCGGCTTTAGCCCGGTGCGCCTGGGCCCGCGGGTGCTGCGCACGGAAACGGCACCGATAGTGGCACTGAGTCTGGCGCAGCAGTTGTGGGGCGATTTCTAGGCTCTCGAGGCATGTGACGACCAGAAGTCATTGGCCAGCATTTCCAGGTTATTGGCAAGGCCAGCCATACCTTCGGCATTGGTCTGGCTTTGTACCGCTGCAGCGGCATTTTCATTGGTCACGGTGCGAATGCGCTCGAGCGAGCGCATGATTTCTTCACTGACAGCGCTTTGCTGCTCTACCGCCGTGGCGATCTGCGCACTGCTGCCGGTAATGGCAGCCACTTTGCGGTTGATCTCGTTCAGTGCCTCGGCGGCATCTTTGGCTTTGCCGACACTGGCTGCGACTTGCTGCAAACCGGCCTGCATGGCGCTGACGGCGCCATGGGCATCCACCTGAAAGCCTTTGATGAGGTCACCGATGGATGCGGTAGACTGCTGCGTGCGGCCTGCCAGGCCACGCACTTCATCCGCTACCACGGCAAAACCGCGGCCCTGCTCTCCGGCCCGCGCTGCTTCAATCGCCGCATTCAGGGCCAACAGATTGGTTTGTTCGGCGATACCGTTGATAACCTCAGTGACCATGCTGATTTCCTGGCTTTTATCCGCCAGGCTACTGATCACAGTACTCACCTCGTTGATTTTATTCTCCAGCGCCTGCGTAATATCTCTGGACGCGGCTACCACGGCCTGGCCATCCAGCACTTCGGCATCCGCAGCGTTGGCTGCCTGGGCAGAGGAATGCGCGTTGCGGGTAACCTCCTGGATACTCGCGGCCATTTCTTCCACCGCCGTCGCGACCTGATCGGTTTCCTGCTGCTGACGTTGATTCCCCTGACTGCTCGCGCGGACTGCAGCAACCAGTTCTTGTGCTTCCCGCTGCAGTTTGCTGGCCGCATCCGCCATGCGCCCGACCAAGGCTGCGGATTCGGCCTTTTGCATATCCAGAGCAAAATGAATCGCCCCGATCTCGTTTCTGCAACCGGTATACAGATACTGGCCAAGCGGATTGTTGCCCACTTTCCTGGCCTTGGCTGCAAGCTGTCTGAGTGGCCGCAGCAAGCCATAAATACACAACTGAACCCCACCCCATAGACCTGCCAACAACAATCCCGCAACCAGAGAATTCAGGCTGGTGGCAAAGACCGCAAACAACCAGGCCAGAATGAACACCAGCAGTGTGGCCAACCCCAAACAGGCAGTCAGGCTGAGGGCCGGCAAGCGCAGCGCCAAGGGCGTATTATCTTTTATCAAATCGGCATAACAGCTCTCGGCAGCAGCTACCTGCTGTTTTTCAGGCTTGGTTCGTACTGACTGGAACTCGATGATCTTGCCATCACGCATAACCGGCGACACATAGGCACTCACCCAGTAAAAATCGCCGTTTTTACACCGGTTTTTTACCAGCCCCATCCAGCTTTTACCCGATTTGATGGTGCGCCACATTTGTTCGAAGGCCAGTGGTGGCATATGCGGGTGTCGAATCAGGTTATGATTCTTCCCCAGCATTTCTTCTTGCGAGTAGCCACTGATGCGCTCGAAGGCCGGGTTGGCATAGGTAATCGCGCCTTTCAGGTCAGTTGTGGTCAGCAGGTTGTCACCGCTGCTCAATGCGACTTCACGCTCGGTTATGGGTAGATTGACTTTCATTCAAGACTCCTCGCCAACCGGAAGGGCTGACATGTGGGACGATGCGGGAATACTCGTGCTGAGCGTTTGCTCGAAATGTTGCTGAAACTCTGCCGCCGGCATCGGATATCCGAGCAAGAACCCCTGACCCAAATAACAACGTTCCTGATGCAAAAAATCCACTTGCTCCCGGGTTTCAACCCCTTCGGCAATTACGTCCATTTCCAGCGTGCGCGCCAGCTGGATAATGGCCCGACATATCGCGCGCTGTTTGCTGCATTGGTCGGCCTGATTGAGAAAACTGCGGTCCAGCTTGAGCACGTGCAGCGGAAAGCGATTGAGATAGCCCAGCGAACAAAATCCGGTGCCAAAATCATCCAGTGCAATGCGCACGCCCAGTTGGGCCAGCTCCCGCAGATTGGCCAGCGTGCTGCCAGATTGGTCGATCAACAGGCTTTCAGTAATTTCCAGCACCAGGCTGGCGGGTGATAATCCAGTGTCAGTCAGCACACGCTGAACCTGCTGAGCAAAATCCTGCTGTTCAAGCTGCAAACCGGAAAGGTTCACTGAACACTTCAGTTCTTCTGCACCTGACTGCTGCCAGTGACGTACCTGGCGGCAAGCCTGCTGCAACACCCAATAGCCCACGGCAACAATCTCGCCTGACTCTTCAAGAACCGGAATGAAGGCTGCCGGACTGATCATGCGGTTGCCCTGACGCCAACGCAGCAGTGCTTCTACTCCGACCGGTTTGGCTTTATCTGCAAGCGGCAGTCGATGCACCGGCTGATAATAAATGTCGAACTCATTGCGCTGCAGCGCCTGCAGTACACTGGATTCCAACTGCATACGTTCATGGGCCTGATCAAGCATGGCCTCATTGAAATGCTGTACCCGTCCTTTCCCTGCTGCCTTGGCCTGGTAAAGGGCAATATCGGCTGCTCGCATTGCTTCGTCGAAGCTCTGTTCAGGCTCGATTGAAGCCAGTCCGATACTGGCATTCACCACCAGGGTGTGCTCGCCACAACACAAGGGCTCTTTCAACGCAATCAACACTCGCTGGGCAACCATTTCGGCATCAGACATGTCCGCCAGATCGCGCAAGACCATGACAAATTCATCGCCGCCAAACCGGGCAAGAGCATCACCCGTGCGCAGACACCTTTGCAGTCGACGGGCTACCTGAACCAGCACGCTGTCGCCTACGGCATGTCCCAGGCTGTCATTGATCAGCTTGAAACGATCCAGATCAATGAACAGCAATGCCGCCGCACGACTGCCCGGACGCGCCAGTTCACGACTGACTTGTCTGGCAACATTGTCCAGTTGATTGCGATTGATCAGGCCGGTCAGAGGATCATGCAAGGCGGCATATTCCAGTTGCGCCTGAATATGCCGCTGATTACTGATATCCGTTTGCGAGCCGGCCATTCGCCGGGTTCCGGATGCCGACACCTCCAGCACACCTCGAGTGAGCACCCACAGGTAGCGACCATCACGGTGGCGAATACGGTATTCATGCACAAAAAATTCTGCTTCGCCCTCAATGTGGGTCTTCAGTGTGGATCGAAAAGCAAACAGATCATCCGGATGGATGCGTGCCTGCCAGTCCTGCATTCGCAGGCCAACGTCATTCAGATCCAGACCCAGCATCTGCGCCCAGCGTTCGGAGACATACAGGCTGTCCTGATCAAGATTCCAGTCCCAGAGGCCATCATTGGCACCACGCATGGCATGGGCGTAGCGTTGCTTGCTCGCTCGCAGAGCCGCGTGCTGCGCACCGACATAGGCCTCAGCCGCCAGGGCGATATCAAAGAAAACCACTTTCAACAGGCTTTGATAGGCAGCCCATCTGGATTGATCATCCGCCGCATTGGCAGGCTTGTGCGCACTGAAGGCCTGCAACATGGAAGCAAGAAACAGCCGATAACCGCCGAGATACCATTTCAGGTCCACGCCTACGCGCTCGTGAACCTGGCCAATCCGCCAGCGCTCCTCGACATATTTGCTATCGATCTCTCCGGCAAACAAGCGCTTGTAGTAACCACGCTGACTCTGTTTCAGTCGTTGTACGGTGGACTGGTTACCCAGGATTGTCGCAACTTCCGGATAGCGGACCAGACGACGATAAAGCTCATCCACGAAAACATCCGCTTCATCTTTCAGGTGCTCGGGCAGAGCTTGCAACTGACGAGTGTCAGCCAGCGACCAATCCAGAAAGGACAGGCGAGTATGCAGCTCATCATTTCCGATAACGGCTCCCACCCTGTTTTGCAACGGCATCTATGAATCCTTGTCGCCAGAACCACCAACGACTGAAAATCAGGCAATAAAAAAGGCGCGCAGGTTGACTGTCGTCAACCTTGCACGCCCTGTCTTTTGGGCCCGTGCGTCCCAACCGGCAAAGCTTGTAACTCCACATTACCTATACATTATGATAGAAATGTACAATATATGCAAAAGAAATTGTGCAGTCTGCCATTTATGCTGTGCGAACAGGGCAAAATGCCATCGCTTGGCGTTTCACAAGCCCATTGCCCATAGCCGTTGCAACTCTTTTGCTGCCATTGGCCGGCCCAATAAAAAACCCTGCCCCAGGCAACATGACTCCTGCAGCAGAAATTCCACCTGATCACTGGTTTCGATGCCTTCTGCCACCACCTGCAACCCCAGGTTGCGACTGAGGTCGATAATGCTGCGACAAATCGTGGCCTGGCGGGGATTGCGATGGGCCTCCTGGAGAAAGCTGCGGTCAAGCTTGACGATGTCCAGCGGAAAACGATTCAGGTAACCCAGTGAGCAGTAACCGGTGCCAAAGTCATCCAGAGCCAGCTTGACGCCCATGGCAGCGATTTCGCGCAGGTTTGGCAGCGTGTGGCCTGCCTGATCCAGCAGAACGCTTTCGGTGATTTCCAACACCAGGGTGCGTGGCGGCAACCCGGTTTGCTGCAACACTTGCTGTAATCGCTGACAGAAATCAGCTTCCTGCAGCTGCACTCCAGACAAGTTGACCGAACAGCTGAAGCCCGTCTGCCCCGCCAGTTGCCAGCTGCGCGCCTGCTGGCAGGCCTGTTGCAGTACCCAATAACCAACCGGAATGATTTCACCGGACTCTTCCAGCACATGGATGAAAGAACCGGGCGCAATGCGCTGGTCGCCATGTCGCCAACGCAACAAGGCCTCGCAAGCCACGGGCGTCTGTTTAACGCCTGGAGACAAATCAAATACAGGCTGATAGTCCAGTTCGAATTCATTGCGCTGGAGTGCCTGCAAAACGTTGCTTTCGATGTTCAGGCGCTCGTGGGCCAACTGCTGCATAGTGACATCGTAGCGACTGTAGCGTGCCTTGCCGGCTTCCTTGGCGTTGTACAAGGCGATATCTGCCGCCTGCAAAGCATCCTGCAAGCCCTGTCCGGGGAGCAGCGGTGCCACACCGATACTGACATTCACCACCAGACAGCGCTCGTCAAAGCACAGAGGCTCCCGCAACTGCGCCAATACCCGTTCGGCCACCTGATCCGCGTCATCTAGACTGGCCAGGTCATTCAGTACCATGACAAATTCATCACCACCGAAGCGTGCCAGTTGGTCGCCCTGACGCATACTCACCCGCAGGCGTTCGGCAATGCGAACCAACACCTGGTCGCCTACCGCATGACCGAGGCTGTCATTGATTACCTTGAAGCGATCCAGATCGATAAACAGCAATGCTGAATGACGCGCTCCGGGCCTCTGGAGCTGGGCAACGCTTTGCGCCAACACCTGATTCAACTGTTCACGGTTTAGCAAACCGGTCAGCGCATCATGCCGGGCAGCATATTCAAGTTTGTGCTTGATACGCTGACGCTCACTGATATCGGTCTGCGAACCTGCCAGGCGTCTGCAGCCCTGTTCATCGGTTTCCAGCACGCCGCGCATCAGCACCCAGAGAAAATCGCCATTGCGACGGCGAATGCGGTATTCATGCTGCAGCCAGGGGACCCGACCGCTGATGTGCCCGTCAAGCGCACGCTGCACGTCCGGCAGATCATCCGGATGAACTCGAGCCAGCCAGTCATCCACCTGCTTACCGACTTCATGTACGCGAAGCTCCAACATGCTTGCCCAACGCTCCGAGGCATACCAGCGGCCGGTCTCCAGGTCCCACTCCCAGATACCATCGTTGGCGCCACGAAGCGCGTGGGCATAACGCGCTTCACTGGCCCGCAATGCACTCTGCTTGGCATCCACGTAGGCCTCGGCCGCCAGCGTCATGTCGAAGAATACCCGTTTCAGCAAACTATCGAATTGGGCCACTGCCGGAGTGAACGTCACATCGTCAGCAGGCAAGAGGTGGCGCAGCACATGACTGAGAAACAGCCGGTAGCTACCCAGATACCATTTCAGCTGGACTCCGACTGCCTCGTGCACATGGCCGATTTGCAGACGTTCGCGCACATACGCCTCATCAATCTCACTGCTGAACAGACGCTGGTAATAGCGCAATTGTTGCTGCTTGAGACGAGCCCGTGTTTCGCTGTCCCGCAAGATATCGGAGGTCTCGGTAAAGCCGCCTAGATGCTGGTACAACTGATCAATAAAAATGGCACTGAGCGAGCCGCCGTCCTCGGCCAGAGCGAGCAAATGCTCGACATCACTATCGCTCCAGTCCAAAAAGGCCAGGCGCTCGCGCAGTGGCCCATTACGCAAGCCCAGGCGCTCCACCAGGTGTTCCAGGTTTCCAGCTGCTTCCATGTCTGCAATCCTGCTGTTGCTTCTTGTTCTCTACTGCTAATCCAGCCACCGCACATCCGCTATCAGGTTATGGAGTGACCGAATCGCAGGCATAAAAAAAGGCGTTGACCAGACTCCTTGCAAGAGTCTGGTCAACGCCTTGTCTTTCAGGTCTGCATACCCTGACCGGCAAAGCCATTTCCAACTGACACTGATTTCTTTCTAACTTAGTTCAACTTCCCGCATCCGGCAACTCTTGCAGCAAGGTTTCCAGCCGCCGACGCAAGCCTCCCAATTGCTTGGAGCGGAATGCATGTCGGGTCTGTTCGAGAGTAAAGATGGCATCCTGAATCGCGGCAGTGAGCTGTCCGCTGTCATTCAACGCTTCTGGATCAAGCCAGCGGCACAGCGGAGCCTGACTACAGTCGGCGGGATCACAGATAAGCTCAAGATCGTACCCTTGAAGAGCCTCCCGCACCTGATCCAGCACGGCCCCGTCGTCGCTGTTCAACACCACTCTTATCATTCTACCCATCCAGCCTACCCCTAAGCACCGGCATACTGCCCAACATTTACGACAGGCGATCAATGCACTATCGGGAGATGTCAAAAAAATGCTTACCGACAAAGAGATAATCATCTAATGTCAAAAAGCAACTATACGATAGTGTAACGGGTATCTGTATATCGGCATAGACCTCATGAAGCAAGTGGGTAATTCAGTGCTCTGCCTGTCATAACTGAGCATTTTCAGCGTCTTTTATCGCCTTAGATGGCTGATCGCGAGATCAATTTCCGCCTCGTCAGCCTCCAGCCTGGACTGCTGCAGCACCTCTGACGTCAGCTTGAGTTGTTGCATATAGCGCGAGCAACGCTGGCACATACTCAGATGCATCATCACCGACATCTTCAAGCGCCAGGGCACCTGACCGTCGATGATAATGGAGCCCATCTCGGACATTTGTTTGCAGTTCAGCATGTGCCCTCCTGTTCAAAATGATCGAGCATGGCATGCATGCGTTGCCGCGCGCGGTGCAGCAAAACCCGCACATTACCCTCGCTCAAGCAGAGTTGTTGCGCAATTTCAGTAAAGTCCAGGCCGGCCATTTCGCGAAAAACCACAACGCCGCGCTGATCATCCGGCAGCTTGTGCAAGTGTTTTTCAATGCATTCGTGCAGTTCGTTTTCGGTCAGCAAGGCATCGGGGCTGTCATGGTGCCAGGCCGTAGGGACTTGATCCCAGGCCCCCTGCTCATTGAAACGGTCGGCAATCGGCGAACCGCTATCCTGCCCCCACCCGGGGAGTGACACCTCACGACCTTGCTTGCGCAGCAAACCGCGCGCTTCATTGAGCGCAATACGCGCCAGCCAGGTACGCAACTTGCTGCGTCCCTCGAAGCCATTGATTGCTGCCAGCGCCTTGATCCAGGTGTCCTGCACCACGTCCTTGGCCGCGTCATCCCCCACCAGAGGTCTGACCATCGCCAGCAGAAAGCCATGGTGCAACCTGACCACCTGATCGACAGCATCGGCGGCTCCTGATTTCAGTGCAACCAGCAATTGTGCCTCATCGTCCATTAACAACCCCCTCAAGCTATCAACCATCAGACTCTGAACCGGGCGCTGCGTTACAGAAAAAATTCGCTGTAACAATCTTGCCGTCAGTGAATCAAGGAAAGCCGGCAAGAAAAATGAAAATGCCGATATCTAGCTCACCACCTGATGACGGAGAACAATATGAACAAGCATAGCCAACCACTGAAGCCTGCCACACGGGCATTCAGCAGCGTGTTTCCCCTGGGAATGATGCTGCTGATGCTGGGCAGCCCGATACTGCAAGCAGCGCCCTGCCGGCCCTGTGGTGCTCGTTGCGCACCCAAAGGCCAACACCCCTGTGCAGCCAATCCTTGCGCAGCTAAAAATCCCTGTGCTGCCAACCCGTGTTCAGCTAACCCGTGTGCGGCGAATCCCTGTGCCGCAAAACCCAATCCCTGTGCCGCCAAAGCGGTCAGCCGCCCTGAGAACTATGCTCCATATCAGGGCGATACCAGTGAACTGATGCGTATGGGAAAGCAGCTGTACAACGATACTACACTCAGCTCCAATAACCTCTCCTGCGCCAGCTGTCATGGCGATGAAAGCAAACCGAGTATGTTTCAACACACCTTTACTCAGGCTTACCCCCACCCTGTTGCCATGGCCACCAATCAATTCGGAATGGATCAGGTCTATCTCGATGAAATGATCCAGATCTGCATGGTCGCTCCCATGGCCAGCAATCCGCTGCCCTGGGAATCCATGGAGCTGGCTGCATTAACAGCCTATGTTGGTAGCCTGCAGGCCAGTTATGCTCCCAATCCCTGTGCTGCTAACCCCTGCGTTGCGAACAATCCCTGTGCCGCAAACCCTTGTGCAGCCAACCCGTGCGCTGCAAGCAACCCATGCACCGCCAACCCTTGTGCGGCCAAAAACCCCTGCTCAGCTCGCAATCCTTGCGCTGCAAAACGTGCCCCTTGTGCAGCTATTTGAGGTCACATAACCCACGGGGTAACCTTGATCATCGGTTATCCCGTTTTCCAGGATCAGACTATGAACCCGGCTCAGCCATTCTCTGCACTCGCCAGTATTCCATTATCTGACATTCATAATGCGAGTATTGAGCAAACGGATACCCCCGGCACCAGACTGATGCAAGATTGCATACGCGTGTTACGCAAAGGCGGATTAAATCTGGTAGGCGAAGTACTCAAAGGCCAGGGTACCTTCTATGAGATGCAGCACTACCCGCTTACTGACGTCTATGACCGGGACACCCATGCCCAGTATTATTATCATGCCCATCGCGGCAGCGATCTGGAGCACGGTCATTTCCATCTGTTTATGCGCAAAGCCGGTATGCCAGCCGGCAGCCAACCAGAGACCTCTGTTTTCGATAGCAGCACATGGCCCAAGGATGATGATGCCATCGCCCATCTGATCGCCGTATCGATGGACAAAAATGGCCTCCCGCTTGGCCTTTTCGCCTGCAATCGGTGGGTGACTGGCGAAACCTGGTATTCGGCCGATCAGGTAATAGCAATGCTGGATGGCTTCGAAATCGACCATGCCTACCCCTCCTGGCCAACCAATCAATGGCTGACAGCACTGGTCAGCGTGTACCGCCCTCAGATAGAAACATTGCTCAGGCACCGCGATCAGGTTGTTTCAACCTGGCAGAAGCGATTTCCGGACCAGAATGTATTGGAAAACCGTGAGCTTGAGATCACCGGCTACCTGCCACTACCCTGAATACTAAAGGACGACACGATATGAAAAACTGGACTCTGCTTTTTCTGCGTATATCACTTGGCTGGCTTCTGGTCATCTGGGGTGCTGACAAGATTTTCAATGTCGAGCACGGGATTGCTGTTGCCAACACCTTCTATTTCGGCTTCCTGGCTTCAGAAACCCTGCTGCCCATTGCCGGTGCAGGGCAGATATTGCTTGGGCTCGCTGTTGTACTGGGGCTGTTCCGACGCTGGGTTTATCCCGTGCAATTAATCCTCAACACTGCATCTCTGGTTGCGGTGGCTACATCGATCATCGACCCTTGGGGATGGTTTATCGACGGCACTAACGCACTGTTTTATCCGTCACTGATCATCCTGGCAGCCAGCCTGCTGGTGATGGGATTCCGCGACGAGGACAGGCTGGCACTGGATAAGCTGCGCCAGCCGGCATAAATCTGTAGATATACGGGTGGGCAGGCTGGCAGCCTGATCCGCTCACTGATTGCCAGTCGATACAAGTTCGGATCATCCAGGACCAGGACGGCGGAACGGGGCACTGGAGACTTCTGCAAGTTGCCACTGACCCTCGACTGACTTGCCAAGACCCGGGGTTTTGCCGCTCAGTGCGGGTAAGGAAATGGCCGGGAATTGCTGATCGATGTCTAACTCTGGCCTGACCGTCATTCACCCCTCGCCGCTGACCTGAACCCCATGACTAATATCTCAGAGTCCCTTGCTCAGGCGCGGAATCTCTTCATTGAGAAGCGCTACGTTGTGACTGTAGTCGACCGGCACATCAATCAGGTGCACACCGCCAGCGTCCAGACAGTCCCGCATTAGCCCTTCAAGCTCCTCGGTGTGTTCCAGCCGGTGACCCTTGGCACCATAGCTACAGGCATAGGTAATAACACAGGGGTTGGCAAAGTCGAGGCCGAAGTCCTTCAGCCCCATGTTTTCCTGCTTCCATTTGATCATGCCGTAGGCGCGATCCGTGAGGATCAACACCACCAGGTCCATCTTCAGTCGCACCGCAGTTTCTATTTCCTGTGAGTTCATCATGAAGCCGCCATCACCGCAGATGGCCATGACCTTGCGCTGGGGATAGACCAGGCGGGCGGCCATGGCTGAAGGCAGACCGGCACCCATCGAGGCCAGCGCGTTGTCCAGCAGCACGGTATTCGGCTGGTAGGCCGGGTAATTGCGCGCAAACCAGATTTTGTAGATGCCATTATCCAGCGCAATAATGCCGTCTTCCGGCATGACCCGGCGCACTGCGCGTACCAGCCGCTGAGGCAGCACGGGAAAGGCAGCGCCCTCGGCGCCTTTGTCCATATGCTGATGCATCGCTTCTCGCGCCTTGAGCATGAACTCAAAATCCCAGTGAGGCTGGGACTCAATGCCCTCATTCAACTGCCAGATGCTGTTGGCAATATCCCCCACCATGTCAGCATGCGGAAAGTACACCGGGTCGACCCGGGCTGGCTGAAAGTTGATATGCACAACCTTGTGGGCACCGTTCATCACGAAAGGCGGCTTTTCCACCACATCATGGCCGACATTCAGGATCAGGTCAGCGGCCTCCAGCGCCCGGTGCGGAAAGTCCCCGTCGGACATTGCCGCATTGCCAAGATACAGTGGGTGCGCTTCATCGATGACCCCCTTTCCCATCTGGGTCGTGATGAAAGGGATGCCCTGCTTGTCGACAAAGGCGCGCAGCATGTTGGCGGTCCGCTTGCGATTGGCCGCAGAGCCGATCACCAGCACCGGGTGCCTGGCCTCAGCCAGCAAGCTGAGAGCGTAGTCCACTGCCTTGGCTTCGGTGACCGGGCGACGCGACAGGCTGGCCGTGATCGGAATGGCATCGGTATCCTCTCGGGCAATGTCTTCAGGCAGCTCCAGGTGGGTGGCCCCTGGGCGTTCTTCCTCGGCCTGACGGAAAGCCTCACGCACATGCGCCGGAATACTGCTGCCGCTGACAATCTGGCGGGTGTACTTGGTGATGGGCCCCAGCATGTCGACCACATCAATGATCTGGAACTGGCCCTGTTTGCTGTGTTTGATCGGTTTCTGCCCGGTAATGATGACCATGGGCATGCCGCCGAGCTGGGCATAGGCGGTAGGGGTAACCAGGTTGGTAGCGCCGGGACCCAGGGTCGCCAGGCACACGCCCGCCTTGCCGGTCAGCCGACCATAGGTGGCGGCCATAAAGCCGGCACCCTGTTCATGGCGTGTCAGGATCAGCCTGATAGAGGAATCAGCCAGGGATTCGAGCAGGTCCAGGTTTTCCTCACCCGGAATCGCAAATATATACTCGACCCCCTCGCTTTCCAGAGCTCTGACCAACAGATCGGATGCTTTCATAAATCTCCTGATAGTCGGCAGATTCGCCACCTCTCCTTGTTGACGCGAACACCAATCCGGCACATCGCCTTGTTGTGATTGGCCCCCGGTCAACAACCGCCTGCTCCAGGCAACTGTTAAATCGTGTTCAACAAGGGGCTGGTCACTGCTTGTCGCCCGGCGACCATTCAAAGGCCGCAAAGCCTTCATCCAGCGGTGTTTCGGCCATATGGTTGATGTAGTTGCTGAGGACCTTTTGCGACAGGCAGAGCACCACTTCCTGCACTTGCTGGTGGCTATAGCCGGCATCGAGGAAAGCCTGCAGTGAGGCTGGCTTGACGAAGCCGCGCTCGCGCACAACCTCCAGGGCAAAGTCGCGCAGGACCTGCAATTTCTTGTCCGCCAGCGGCTTGCCGTCTCGCAGCGCCTGGGTGATCTCGTCACTCACCTTCATCTGCTTGGCGATGGCGGTATGCGCCGCCACGCAATAGGTACACTCATGCTCGGCATTGATGGTCTGCCAGAGCACGGTCTGCTCGTTGGCGTTGAAGCTGGACTGGGTGAAGAGCCGGTTCAGCGTCAGATAGGCCTCCAACACGCTCGGGGCGTCGGCCATAACCGCGAAAAGATTGGGAATGCTGCCCATGGACTTTTTCGCGTCCTCAAGCAATGGCTTGCTGTCTTTCGGCGCAGTTTCCAGCGTGTAGAGTGTGAACTCGGACATCAGCATCTCCTTGTTAAAAAAATGCAACATCTCACAGCCCGACCGGCTGCAAGTTTCTCTATGATGCGTACAGGGCGCTCGTGTTACACACCACTGACTGACGCCTACGCATTACACTGCTGTAACAATTAGCCCACCAGTGACTCTAACAGTCAATCTAGTTCACCCAAGGGGGATGGCATGCTCGAATCGGTACAAAACTACTACGGGAAAATTCTGGAAAGTTCCAGCGACCTGAAAACCAGCGCCTGTTGCGACATCAGCAGCATGCCGGACTGGCTCAAACCACTGCTGGCAAAGATTCACCCGGAAGTGACCGAGAAATACTACGGCTGTGGCCTGGTGGCGCCTCATTTGCTGAAGGGCTGCAACATTCTCGATCTGGGCAGCGGCTCCGGCCGTGACTGTTATGTGCTCGCGCAGCTGGCGGGCGCCGAGGGCGAGGTGATCGGCGTTGATATGACCCCAGAACAGCTGGACGTAGCCAACCGGCATCTGGGCTACCACGCCGAGCAGTTCGGCTTTGCCAACGTCAGCTTCAAACAGGGCTATATCGAACAGCTCGATGAGCTGGGACTGCCGGACAATTACTTCGACATCATCGTCTCCAACTGCGTGATCAACCTGTCACCGGACAAGGACGCGGTGCTGCGCGAAGCCTACCGTTTGCTCAAGCCCGGTGGTGAGCTGTATTTTTCCGATATCTATGCCGACCGCCGGCTGCCTGATGCCGTGCGCAATGACGAGGTGATCTACGGCGAATGCCTGGGTGGCGCACTCTACTGGAACGATTTCGAGAACCTAGCCAGGCGCCATGGCTTTCTTGATCCACGCCTGGTGGAAGACCGGCCACTGGAGATAACCGACCCGGCAATTGCCGCCAAACTCGGTACCGCACGCTTTTTCTCCGCCACCTATCGGCTGTTCAAACTCGACGCGCTGGAGCCAGCCTGTGAAGACTACGGGCAAGCCGTGATCTACAAAGGCAGCATTGCGGATGCACCGCACCAGCTTCTGCTCGACAAGCATCACCTGATCGAGACCGGTCGTATCTTCCCGGTCTGCGGCAACACCTGGCGCATGCTGCAGGACACCCGCTTTGCCGAACACTTCGATTTTATCGGCAATTTCGATCGGCACTATGGCATCTTCCCCGGGTGCGGCGGCGCTCTGCCCTATACCGAAACCACCCCGTCTGAGGCCCCAGGCGCATGCTGCTGAACAACCCATCACCGATCAGCGTGCTGGTGCTGTGCACCGGCAATTCCGCGCGCAGCGTCATTGCCGAGGCCCTGCTCAATCATCTGTTGCCCAGCCGGGTGCGGGCATTCAGTGCCGGTAGCCAACCCACCGGCAAGGTCAACCCGATGGCAGCCAAGTTACTCGACAGCCTCGGCATTCAGGGGCAGTGGCGTAGCAAAAGCTGGGATGAGTTCTGTCATCCCGATGCCACCCCGATTGATCTGGTGCTGACCGTATGTGGCAATGCTGACCAGCGCTGCCCGGTTTTCCCCGGCAATCCCAGCAGATTGCATTGGGGGCTTCCCGACCCGGCGGCCGTGGCAGATCCCGCCCAACGGTGGCAAGCCTTTGCAGACTGCCACCGGGAACTTAATGCACGCATTTCAACCCTGGCAGAACAGGACTGGCAGGATGCCTCTCAGCTCGCCGAGCATATGCGTGCGCTGACGCCAGCGTGAATCTCGAACTATGGCAACTCGGCCTGATTCTGCTCGGCGGCGTTGCCGGCGGCCTGCTCAATGCCCTGGCCGGCGGTGGGACTTTCCTGTCATTTCCCGCCCTGCTGCTGGCGGGCATCGGCCCGGTCAGCGCCAATGCAACCAACGCTGTGGCGTTGTGGCCGGCCAGCCTGTCTACTGCCTGGGCCTTGAGACATAACCTGCGCAGCCTGAACTGGCGCCGCTATCTGCGCCCGCTGTTGCTGGCTGCTGCCAGCGGCGGTTTATTGGGCGGCGTACTGTTGTTGCTGATCAGTGATCAGGCCTTTTATCAATTGATCCCCTGGCTGTTGTTGCTGGCGACCCTGCTGTTTACCGCCAGTGGCCGGATTGCCAACCTGCTGCAACGCTGGAGCCAGCGCCAGCCTGATTTGCAGCGTCTGAGTCGCCGCGGCTGGCTGGGGCAGTGGCTGGTGTCGGTCTATGGCGGTTTTTTCGGCGCCGGCATGGGTATTCTGATGATCGCCAGCCTGGCCATCAGCGGTCACACGCGCATGCAGGAGATCAATGCAATCAAGAGCCTGCTGTCCTCGGTGATTTACAGCGTCGCCGCCATCACCTTTATGCTCGCTGGCGCGGTGCACTGGCTGGCACTGCTCTGCATGCTGCCCGGCAGCCTGCTGGGTGGCTATTGTGGCGGCCTGCTGGCTCGGCGCATAAGCAACCGCGCCCTGCGCGTTCTGGTGATTCTGGTCGGCTGGTTGCTGACCCTGTTTTACTTCTGGCAGGTGTATGTCGATTGACCACTCCGCGCCCCTTGGGTAATGTTCAGCGCTCACCCGGTCAACCAGCGAGACAGCCCATGAGCCGCAAAAAAACCGCCGTCGATTTCGAGCAATCCCTGGCCGACCTGCAGGCCCTGGTCGAGCGACTGGAAAGTGGCGAACTCAGCCTGGAAGACTCGCTCGGCGCCTTCGAGCAGGGCGTCAAGCTGACCCGCGATTGCCAGCAGGCACTGACCCAGGCCGAACAGAAAGTCCAACAACTGCTGAGCCAGAACGGCGAGGCCACCAGCGTGCCCTTTGACGAGCCCGCCGATGACTGAGCTGGCCCGCTATCTATCCGATTGCCAGGCGCGTATCAACCAGTTGCTCGACCAGCAACTGCAAAGCCCGGAGCCGCGCCTGGACCGGCTGTACGCCGCCATGCATTACAGCGTCACCATGGGTGGCAAGCGCATACGTCCGGTATTGGCCTACGCCAGTTGTCAGGCCTGTGGCGGTGAACCAGCCCAAGCTGACTTTGCTGCCGCAGCAGTTGAACTGATTCACGCCTATTCGTTGATTCACGATGACTTGCCGGCCATGGACAATGACGACCTGCGCCGCGGCCAGCCGACCTGTCACCGCGCCTTTGATGAAGCCACGGCGATACTGGCTGGCGATGCCTTGCAGGCATTGGCCTTTGACTGGCTGAGCAGCCAGGGTGACTGGCAGCCGACAACCCGACTGCAAATGACCCAGTCCCTGGCCCGCGCCGCCGGCCCCCGAGGCATGGCAGGCGGGCAGGCGATTGATCTGGCGTCAGTGGGTAATCAACTGGATCTGGCCAGCCTGGAACATATGCACCGGCACAAGACCGGCGCCCTGATTCGGGCCAGCGTGCAACTGGGTGCACTGGCCAGCGAGCAGGCCAGCACCAGCGACCTGGCGGCGCTGAACACCTATGCCGACTGCATTGGCCTGGCCTTCCAGGTGCAGGACGATATTCTCGATATCGAAAGCGACACCAGTGTACTGGGCAAACAGCAAGGCGCTGACATGGCCCGCAACAAACCCACCTACCCGGCGTTGCTCGGGCTGGATGGCGCGCGCGCCAAGGCCAACGCCCTGTGTGATCAGGCGCTGGACAGCCTGAGCGGCTTTGCCGCCCAGGCCGACCCATTACGGCAACTGGCGCACTACATCGTCCAGCGCCGCTTTTAAGCCGGCGCCTGCAACCTTTCTTTCTTGTGACGCCTGCGCTCAAGTAGCCACCAGGCGGGTGGCAACACCAACATGGACAACAGCGGCGCGGTCACCATGCCGCCAATCATCGGTGCCACAATCCGGCTCATGATCTCGCTCCCCGTGCCGGAACCGAGCAGAATGGGCAGCAAGCCAATCACCAGCACCAGTACCGTCATCGCCTTGGGCCGCACCCGCTGCAAAGCCCCTTCATGAATCGCTGCCATCAGCGCATTGCTCCCCTGCTCACCCTGTTGCTGGCGATGCACCCAGGCATTGCGCAAATACAGCAGCATGATGACGCCAAACTCGGCCGCCACTCCAGCCAGCGCGATAAACCCCACCGCCGAGGCAACGGACAGGTTATAGCCGAGCAGATACATGAACCACAGCCCGCCCGTCAGCGCAAAGGGCAAGGTCGCCATGATCAACAGGGCTTCGCCCACCCGGCCAAAGGTCATGTAGAGCAGGACGAAAATGATCACCAGGGTCGCCGGCACCACCAGCATCAAGCGCTGGTTGGCGCGTTGCATGAACTCGAATTGACCGGAATAGGTCAGGCTCATGCCGTCATCAAGCACCACATCAGCATTGATGCGCTCGCGCAGTGACTGCACCAGGCCAGCCATGTCGCGCCCCTGACCATCGATGTAGACCCAGCCTGACGGGCGTGCATTCTCACTGCGCAGCATCGGCGGGCCGTCACTGATACTGACCTCGGCGACACTGCCCAGAGTGATTTGCGCGCCCCCGGGGGTAAAGATCGGCAACGCGCGCAAGGCCTGTGGCGAATGCCGCCAGTCCTGGGCATAGCGCAGATTGATCGGGTAACGCGCCAACCCTTCAACCGTCTCGCCAATGTTCATACCACCGACTGCCCCCCCTACCAGATCATGCACATCAGCGATATTCAGACCGTGACGAGCAGCTTCGAAACGATCAATGTCGACATCCAGATAACGCCCACCAACCAGCCGTTCGGCGATCGCCGAACGGACGCCGGGCACCTGGCGTGCAACCTGCTCGATCTCCTGGGTCAGGGCATCGATACGCCGAAGATCATTGCCACTGACCTTGATACCTATCGGGCTCTTGATGCCGGTCGCCAACATGTCGATACGATTGCGTATCGGCGGAATCCACAAATTGGCCAGGCCCGGCACTTGCACGGCCTGGTCCAGCTCCTCGATCAACTTCTCCGGTGTCATCCCGGGGCGCCATTGATCGCGCGGCTTGAAGCGAATACTGGTTTCGAACATTTCCAGCGGGGCCGGGTCCGTCGCCGTATCCGCTCGCCCGGCCTTGCCGAACACCCGCTCGACTTCCGGCACACTCATGATCATGCGGTCGGTCTGTTGCAAAAGCTCAGCCGCGCGCTGGGCCGACAAGCCCGGCAACGCGGTGGGCATATACAACAGATCACCCTCATCCAGTGGCGGCAAAAACTCCCCGCCCAGGCGTTGCATCGGCCAGAGGCTGGTTAAAAACACCAGCAAGGCGATCAGCAGGGTGGTTTTCGGCCAACGCATGACAGCCGACAGCCCGGGACGGTAGATCCAGATCATGGCACGATTGAGCGGATTGCTCTGTTCCGAGCGGATACGCCCGCGCACGGCATACAGCATCAACACCGGAATCAGGGTCACCGACAAGCCTGCGGCTGCCGCCATGGCCCAGGTTTTGGTCCAGGCCAGTGGCCCAAACAGCCGCCCTTCCTGCGCCTGCAGCGTAAACACCGGAATAAACGACAGCGTGATAATCAGCAGACTGAAGAACAGCGCCGGCCCAACTTCCGTAGCCGCATTCTGGATCAGTTGACGGTGTTCGGCCGGCAGCATGCGGCGGTCCGGATTGGCCTGCTGCCAGGCCTCCAGTTTCTTGTGGGCGTTTTCAATCATCACCACCGCCGCATCCACCATGGCGCCAATGGCAATGGCGATCCCCCCAAGCGACATGATGTTGGCGTTGATCCCCTGCGCCTGCATGATGATAAAGGACACCAGCACGCCGATCGGCAAGGCGACAATGGCCACCAGCGACGAACGCAGATGCCAGAGAAAGGCCAGGCATACCAGGGCGACCACCAGAAACTCTTCAATCAACTTGCGACTCAGGTTGCTGATGGCACTGTCGATCAACTCGCCGCGGTCATACGTAGTGACCACCTCAACACCGTCCGGCAGGCTGTCAGCCAGCTCATCCAGACGCTCACGCACACGCTCGATCACGACCCGTGCGTTGCCGCCACTGCGCAGCACGACCACGCCACCGACCACTTCGCCCTCACCATCCAGCTCGGCGATACCACGGCGCATTTCCGGCCCCAGCTGGATGCGGGCCACATCACCCAGCAATACCGGCACGCCCGCCGAATCCACTCGCAAGGGTATCTGCCGGAAGTCCTCCAGGGTCTCCAGATAGCCAGAAGCGCGTACCATGTATTCGGCTTCGGCCAGCTCGAGTACGCTGCCACCGGTCTCCTGATTGGCCCGCCCTATGGCCGCACTGACTTGCTGCTGGGTAACCCCCAGATTGGCCATGCTGACCGGATCCAGCACGATCTGGTATTGCTTGCGCATCCCGCCGACGGTGGCCACTTCAGCCACCTCGGGTATCGCTTGCAATTCGTACTTGAGAAACCAGTCCTGCAGGCTGCGCAATTCGGCCAGATTATGCTGGCCACTGCGATCCACCAGGGCGTATTGATAGATCCACCCGACCCCCGTGGCATCAGGCCCAAGCGCGGGCGTTACCCCGGCCGGCAAGCGACCCTGCACCTGACTCAGATACTCCAGCACGCGCGAACGCGCCCAGTACAGATCGGTACCATCCTCGAACAGCACATACAGGTAACTATCACCAAAGAATGAAAACCCCCGCACCGTGCTGGCCCCGGGGACTGACATCATGGTGGTTGCCAGTGGATAGGTAATCTGGTTGTCGACAATCTGGGGGGCCTGGCCGGGCCAGCTGGTGCGGATAATCACCTGGGTATCCGACAGATCCGGCAAGGCATCCACCGGCATGCGCAGCATGGACCAGACACCCCAGGCCACGCAGAACAGCGTGGCCAGCAAGACCAGCAGCCGATTGCCCAGCGACCAACGGATAATGGCGGCGATCATGGTTGCGCCTCCAGTTTCTCGATGTGCACAATCGGCAAGCCATCAGGTTCTTCGCGGACCCAGACACGCACGGCGTCACCGTCTTCGATACCACTCATATCCAGCCCCGGGTCCAGCGCGAACTGCATCGCCATGCCAGCCATGCCGAGGCTTCCAAAGGGCCCGTGGTCCAGCATCAGGCCATCTTCGTCCCGGTACAACACGACGCCTTCAGCACTGTGCATATCCTGGTCGAGCGGTTCTGCTGCGCGCGCCATAATGCCGCGCAAACTGGCTTCGGAATCAATCAGGAACTGAGCGCCACTCACCACTAACTCGCCCGCCTCCAGGCCTTCGAGGATTTCCACCTGCTCGGCGCCCTCTCGACCCACGCGTACCTGTTGCGGACGAAAGCGCCCGCCCTCTTCGGCCAGCATTACCAGATCTTGCCGGCCGGTGCGGATAACTGCATCGGCCGCCACCAGCAACTGCTCATCGTCACGTTCCAGCGTGAGGCGTGCGCGGCCACTCATACCCGGGCGCAAACGCTGCTCCGGGTTATCCAGTATCGCTCGGGCGCGGACCACACGGCTGGCGCTGTCAGCTTCCGGGAGCAAGCGCTCAATGACCGCTGACAGTGACTGCTCGTGCATGCCTGGCAGGGTAAATTCGAAGGCCAGGCCGGGTTGCACCATGCTGGCCTGTGACTGCGGCACTGCCAGCTCCAGCCATACCTGTTCCAGACCGTTGATGCGTGCCAGGGTGCTGCCGGCTGGCAAACTCATGCCGGCGCGCAAGGGCAGCTCAAGCAGCACGCCATCGACCGGACTACGCAATGACCAATGGGTTTGTACCCGATGGCTCTGGCGCAGCTGCTGCATCATCTCCTCCGGCATCCCGCTCAAACGCAGGCGCTGCCAGGCGGCTGCGGTCAGCTCCGCATCACCCAGCCGTCGCAAGGCCAGATACTCCTCCTGCGCCGCGACCCAGTCAGGTACCAGCAATTCAGCCAGCACCGTGCCGGCTTCCAGCACATCCTCCGGCGCCAGCGCGGCAACACTGTCGACCCACACCTGGGTGCGGGTTTGCAGTACGTTCAGGCGCCGCTGGTCATACCCCAGCAACGCACTGACCTCAATGGACTCGGTCAATTGCCCCGTTTCCACGCGGGTCAGTCGCATGCCCAGATTGCGGGTCAGGTTGGGGTCGATACGCAGGCTGGTGCCATCATCGTCGGCATCGGCATAGCGCGGGACCAGGTCCATATCCATGAATGGCGAGCGACCCGGCTCATCAAAGTGCTGCTGGGGATACATCGGGTCATACCAGTACAGAATCCGTCGCTCGTCATCGCTCGCCTCGGTCTGGCCATGTCCAGCGTGTGGGTCAGCGGCCAGCGGCAACGCCAACAGCAGCAAGATGGCTGCCAATAGTGCGTGAATAGTCATCTCAATTGTCTCCCCAGGTCAGCTGCAATCGCGCATGACTCAGCGCGCGCTCGGTCTGCCACTGCACATGCGCCAGCTGCGCCTCCGTCCGTGCACTGCGGGCAACCGCCAGCGCATCCAGCGAGCCGCGACCACTTCGATAGTCAGCCATTGCCAGATCAGCCCGCTGCTCGGCCAGCGGCAGCATTTGTTCGGCGCTGCGCGCTACGGCGGCTGTCAGGCGGTGGTATTCGCTCAGTTCGGCAGCCAGCTCTGCCGCCAACCGCCGCTGCCAGCTTTCCTGCTCTTGCTGCACTGCGGCCAACTGCAGCTCACGCGCGGCGATCCTCGGTTGTTGACGGCGGCCGGGAAATACCGGCAGGTCAATACTGAGCTGCACACTGACCATGTCATCCAACCCCATACCCCGGCGTTGATAAGCCAGCCCCCAGCTCCAGTCCGGCCGCAGGTCTGCCTGGGCCAGGCGTAGCGCAGCGGCACTCTCCTGCTGCAGTGGTTGGTAGCGGGCAAGTTGAGGGAGTTGCTGTTGCTCCAGGCGCTGCCGCCAGCCAGATTCATCCAGCGGCCATTGCGGCCAGTTGCCCTGTGTCTGGCTGATGGCCTGTTCACCCAGCCAGCGCCGACTGGCGGCTTGCAGCCCTTCTCGCTGTGACCGGAGTTGATCATGGCGGTATTCCAGCTGGGCCCGCTCGATCGCGGCTACGGGCTGCTCGGCCAACGTCCCTTGCCCGCCGGACAAGCGCGCGGCGATTGCCGTCGCCAACAAGTCATTCTGTTGATAAAAGGCATCGAACAGCGCCAATTGTTGCTCCAGACCATGCAAACGCAACCACACCTCGGCAATACCCAGACGAACCTCGAGGCGTTCAACCTGATAGTCCGCTCCGGCACTCAACTCGGCTGCCTCGGCCAGGTCACGCTGAGCCGAGCGCCGGTCCCGATTGGGCACCTCTTGCGTCAAGCCCAGTGACTGCATACTCATATTGTCAGCATCCAGCCGACCAGGGTTGTCACCCTCAATCGGCACATTCTGCAGACCGAAACTCAAGCGCGGGTCAGGTAGTTGTCCAGCCGCCTGCACTTCGCTGCGAGCAGCCTGTTGTTGCAAACGCCAGGATTGCAGCGAAGGCGCCTGTTGCTCAGCCAGGCTCAGCGCTTGCTCCAGGGTCAACGCCGACAGGGGTGTTAGCGGCAGCAAGGCAAGCGCCAGCAGCATGCGCGCTAGCTGACACGGAATACAATTCTTCATCACAGTAGATCCCCAGTGGATCAGCGTACTCGGGGTACGCACTTGCCTTGTCGCTCAGCGGCAAGGCGCGAAGGTCAGAGGGGGGATCAATGGCGGGGAGGTCGCCAGAAGGGAGGCGCGGCCAGCGCAAAAGGGTCTGCGGGTGGCAAAACCAGCGGTGCCGGGCTCGGCAAGGGGGTGTCGGCAAGCACGTCATTTTGCAGGGTCGCAGCACTGACATGGCAACTCCCCCCCAACTGGCAGAGCAGTTCGGCGCTTATATGCAGCAAAGCAGCATCATTTGGCTGTTCTGCCATTCCGGCACAATCGGCATGCTCCAGAGGCTGCGGCACGCAATGCTCGACCGCGCTCAGCGCCGCCGCCAGGGTGGAAAACCCCAGCAGCAACAGGCAGAGCAGGATGTGCAGCACTTTGGATCTTTTCATATTGTCAGACTGGTTCAATCCTGCTTGTGTAGATCAACGACGACATAGTTGCCATCACGTTCTTCAGCGCGGAAATTTACCTGGTCACCCGGGGCCAGCTGCTCCAACTGCTCCTTTTGATCCACCCGGAAGATCATGGTCATGGGCGGCATTTTCAGGTTGTTGATTGGACCGTGACGCAAAGTTACCCGCTGTCCATCCAAATCGATCCGACGTACTTCACCCTGGCTCATGTCGCTGGTTTCAGCACCAGCCAGCAAGGGTGTCATTAGCAGGCTCAAACCCAATAGCGCTATTTTGAGCGTTCTCATATTCAATATCCTCAGTGGTGACTTGCGTGGGAGCTATCATCGTCGGCTGCAATGGTCACACTGCCTTGCATACCGGCTTCAAAATGTCCGGGCAAAAGGCAAGCAAAATCAAAACGCCCAGCGCGGTTAAAGGTCCAGATCAAATCCTGCGCTTGCCCCGGATCAACGTGAACCATCCAGGGATCGTCATGCTCCATGTTCGGAAACCGTGCCATGAGCGCAGCATGTTCGGCGAGCTCTTCCGGCGTACCCAGAACCAACTCATGTAACAGCTGACCGTCGTTGTGAATCACCAGTCGCAGAGTCTCACCTTCTTCGACATCCAGATGGTCAGGGTAAAAACGCATAGTGTCATCCATGCGAATGTCCACCTCGCGGTCCACTGCTGACTCATCGCCGAGGATGCCCCAGGCTTGCTGTTCCGGTGGGCTGGCCGAATGGTCATTATCGCTGGAGGGGCCATGGGCATGCCCAGTCAGACTGGACGTAGCCAGAACAGCGGCAGCAATCAGCGATAGCGCAAAATGTTTACTCATAGGGTAACTCCCGGGAATTCAATGGCCCGTATGTCCAGATGGCTTGCGGACTTGTACGTCCACGCCTGGTTCCGCCGCTCGCTCAGCCTTGAACCGCTCGGGTTCGGGCAGACTGCCGGTCCATTCGAAAGCCTGTGTGCCTGCTGGTTGTTGATACCAGCCAGGGTCACTGTAATCATCAGCCGCCAGGTCATCGCGTACCTTGACCATGGAAAACATGCCGCCCATTTCCACCGAGCCAAAGGGACCATCGCCGGTCATCATCGCCAGGGTGTTGTCCGGCAGAGGCATTTCCATTTCGGTCATGTCAGCCATACCACGCTCACCCATAACCATGTAATCCGGAATCAGGCGACTGATCTGAGTCACTACTTTGCGGTGACTCACTCCTATCATGGTCGGTACTTCATGTCCCATGGGGTTCATCACATGGTGGCTCTTGTGACAATGGAAAGCCCAATCACCCGGTTGGTCTGCAATGAACTCGATCTGACGCATCTGACCCACGGCAATATCAGTGGTTACTTCTGGCCAACGGGCGGCACGTGGTACCGGGCCGCCATCCGTTCCGGTTACTTCAAACTCATGACCGTGCAAGTGGATCGGGTGATTGGTCATGGTCAGGTTGCCAATGCGCACCCTGACCCGATCGTTGCGCCGTGCCACCAGTGGATCAATACCGGGAAATACCCGGCTGTTGAAGGTCCACAGATTGAAATCGAGCATTTCCATGACTTTGGGGGTGTAGCTGCCCGGTTCAATCTCGTATGCGTTGAGCAAGAAGCAGTAATCCCGATCGACCTCGTTGATGTCCGGATCTGGCTGGCGAGGATGGGTGACCCAGAAACCCATCATGCCCATTGCCATTTGCACCATTTCATCCGCGTGCGGGTGATACATAAAAGTACCCGGACGCTTTGCCTCGAATTCATACACATAAGTCTTGCCAACCGGAATGGCTCGCTGGTTCAAACCGGCAACGCCATCCATGCCATTGGGCAGACGCTGGCCATGCCAATGGATACTGGTATGCTCGGGAAGTTTGTTGGTGACGAAAATGCGTACCCGGTCGCCTTCCACCACTTCAATGGTCGGTCCGGGCGACTGCCCGTTATACCCCCACAGATGCGCTTGCATACCCGGTGCCATTTCCCGCACGACGGGTTCGGCGACCAAGTGGAATTCCT
Organism: Halopseudomonas salegens; assembly: GCF_900105655.1. Taxonomy (NCBI): domain Bacteria; kingdom Pseudomonadati; phylum Pseudomonadota; class Gammaproteobacteria; order Pseudomonadales; family Pseudomonadaceae; genus Halopseudomonas; species Halopseudomonas salegens. The sequence continues at coordinate 132,997 of NZ_LT629787.1, read as the reverse complement.
TGACGCCGTTATTCATGCGCCAGGGCAAAGTCCAGCCATTCAAGGTAACCACCGGACGATAAGGTCGGCCATTGAGGGGCTCCAGCGGAGGTGCGGTATCCGGTTTGGTCTGGATAACCGGCTCAGGCAAACCGGACAGTGCAACGCGGCTGACCGAGGCACTGGCGGCGGCAGCAGTGATGGCTCCTGCTCCGAGAAAAAAATCACGACGTGAGACCATTTTCAATGTCCTTCCGCTGGAGCGCTGGCCGGCGCAGCGACAATATTGACCGAACTCGGACTGACCGGACCATAGCGCACCAAGTCCAGTTCAGCCTGGGCTACCCAGAACTCACGCTGGGCCTGCACATAACTGTTAACGGTGGTTATCTGCTCACGGGCATCAGCCAGCAGGTCAAACACCCCGATGAACATGGCGTTGTAGCGCAGTTGTTGCTCTTCACTGATACGTTTACGCAGGGGTACGATCTCGTCGCGATAATGGGCAGCCACATCCCAGCTGCTGCGATAGGCCTGATAACTTTCACGGACCTGGGAACGGGCATTGATCGCTATTTCTGCGGTGCGTTGTACTGATTGCATGTAGACCGCTTCATTGCGCGCCATGCGTGCACCACTCCAGTCAAACAACGGCAACTCGACACTTATTTCAACACCGCGTTTGACAGCACCCTCATTGGAACTGTTGTGCTCCAGACCCAGCTCCAGCACATTGATAAAGCGAGTAGCCCGACCCAAACGTAATGAGTCTGCCATTCGCGTGCTGTTCAATTGAGCCGCCTGCACATCCAGACGGGTGGCCATCGCCTGGCGCTCGATATCCGGCTGTGCCAGCGCTTCTTCCGGCAGGTCGGGCAAGCGTTCGGGCAAAGCAAACTCGAGCTGATCACCCCATAATCCCAGGGTCCGTATCAGCGCCTCACGGCTGGCGGTTCGTTCACGTTCGGCCTGCAGCAGGCCCAGTGCTGCCTCGGCATAGAAATTCTGTTGGTGTGCTTGCTGCAAGGCATTGAAATTGCCGGCACCGGCCATACGGCGCGCCAGTTTCGCAGCGGCATCCGCCGCCTGCATGACCTGTTTGCTGTAGGCAAGGCTCTGTTCAGCAGCAACTGCGCGGTACCAGGCGATGCGGGCTTCTGTTGCCAGGCGCATAACCGCCAGGCTGACTTCGCGCTCCACTTGCTCGGAATGCCCGGCGGCGATACGTCGCGTCATTGGCAGACTGATCAGGCGCGCCAGATTCAGATGCAGACCACGCTCCCATTCCACTTCGTTACCCTGGGTGTAGCGGCCGATGGAAAACCCCGGATTGGGCAAGCGGCTGGCCTGCACGCGCTCGGCGTCGGCAATACCCAGATCAAACAGATTCGCCTGCAACCCGGGGTTGTTCAGCAAGGCAATTTCAACGGCGGTTTCCAATGCCAGCGGCTCAGCCAGCAGTGCGTTGATATGCTCCCTGGCTGCTGGTGCAGAGCCGCTCTCGGCCAGTGTCAAGCGGTGTCCAGCGGTCAGGTCTGTGCTGGCCTGAGATACCCGCTCGAGCGACTGCTCCGGTGCCAGGCTGGCACAGCCGGCCAGAATCACTGACAGACAGCCCAACGCCAGCATCCGCCGCATCCCTGATACCTGCATGCTTAACGCTCCTTAATGATGGCCATGGTGATCAGCAGGTTCCGGCGCATCGTCAGCGGCATCTGCCTGCTGCGATGCCTCCCAGACTTCGGCAGCATAGGCTTGCCAGCCACCAATCTCGGCTACCCGGTCATTCGCGGCACGCCAGTCACCCGGGGACGGGTACTGCCAGCGCTGATAATCCGCCAGTGGCGAGTGATATTCCTGGCCTGCGACAGGTGCTGTGGCATCCGCAGGGTCGGCGGCCAGAACAATGGCCGGCAACGTGCTCATCAGCATGATGGCAGGCCAGACGGTGCGGATTGCTGTTTTCATGCCGGTGGCCTCAGTGACTTTACGTGGGGTGAGGATCATGGCAGACATGATCCACTTGTTTGCCTGTCATCCTGCTGATCGCAACATTACATTTTTGTAAGCTTGACCTGGAACGGACATCTGGCTGCCCGTACCGGCGTAAACTAGGATCCGAGAAGCGCTCCATTGCACAGAGGGTTGTTGAATGAAAATTCTGGTGGCCGAAGACGAAGCCAAAACCGGTGCCTACCTGCAACAGGGGCTGGTCGAAGCCGGCTTCAATACCGATCTGGCCACCAACGGCACCGATGCGCTGCACAGCGCCCTGACCGCACACTATGACGTGCTGATTCTCGACGTCATGCTGCCCGGCCTGGACGGCTGGGACGTACTGGCTGCCCTGCGCGCCGCGGGTCAACAGGTTCCTGTGCTGTTTCTCACTGCCCGTGACAGCGTGGCCGATCGGGTCAAGGGCCTGGAGCTGGGGGCCGATGACTACCTGGTAAAACCTTTTGCCTTTTCCGAGTTGCTCGCTCGCGTGCGCAGCCTGCTGCGACGGGGCAATGCCGTACCGATGCAAACGACCTTGCAGATTGCCGATCTGGAAATTGACCTGCTGAAACGCCGCGCCAGCCGGGGTGGCAGGCGTATTGAGCTGACGGCCAAGGAATTTGCCCTGCTGGAGCTCTTCCTCAGGCGGCCGGGCGAAATCCTCTCCAAATCATTGATTGCCTCCCAGGTATGGGATATGAATTTCGACAGCGATACCAATGTGATTGAAGTAGCCATCCGTCGCCTGCGGGCCAAAGTGGATGACGACTTTGAGGTCAAACTGATCCAGACCGCCCGCGGCATGGGTTATATGCTGGATGATCCATGCGCGGACTGATCTCGCGAATGTCATTGACGCTGCGCATTGGCCTGATCTTCATGCTGGCGGCCACGACGGTGATTTCCCTGACCGCTACCGGCTTTTATCTGCTCAGCCAATACCACTTCGAAGAGCTCGACCAACACACTCTGCAGGAAAAGATCCACTCGATTCACAGCTTGCTTGAGTACTATCCGGGGTCTGCCGAGCTGGAAAACCTGCGGCCACAATTACACGCCATGCTCGGCGCCCATGAAACCTTGCAAGCCGTGATCCTCGGGGCTGATGAACGGGTTCTTTTTGCCGAACCGCAGGGAACCGACCTGCCCCCCGGGTATCCACCGGCGGACCCTGGGCAGCACTGGACCTGGCAGGAAGGCAGCCACTATTACCGTGGCGCCATGACCCGTGCCGAGGTCGCCGATGAAACCCTTACCGTCGTATTGACGCTGGATATTACCACCCACACCCTGTTCTTTCGTTCCCTGTTGCACTGGCTGTGGGCCGGTTTGTTGCTCTGTGCCGTGGCCAGCGCCGCCCTTGGTTGGGTGGTTGCCCGCAGCGGCCTGCAGCCACTGCGCCGGATTACCCACCGGGTTGCCTCCATGTCGGCCCGTTCACTGAGTGAACGCATTGACGTCAGTGGCGTGCCCCGCGAATTGATACCCATGGTCAGTTCGTTCAATGCCATGCTGGCACGCCTCGAAGATGCGTTTGCGCGCATATCGAACTTTTCCGCCGATATCGCCCACGAAATGCGTACTCCGGTCAGCAATATGATGACCCAGACCGAAGTGGTGCTGACACGCGAACGCGATATGGCGACCTATGCCAACAACCTGCACTCCAACCTGGAAGAATTGAAACACCTGTCACGCATGATTGACGACATGCTGTTTCTGGCCAAATCCGATAATGGTCTGACTCTGGTTCGCCCACAGCAAGTGGAATTACACAGCCTGATTGCCAAGCAGCTCGATTATTATCAAATACTGGCGGAGGATCGCGGAATTGACTTTGAACGCTCAGGTACAGGCGCCATCCAGGGCGATCCCCTGCTGATTGCCCGCGTCATCAGCAACCTGCTGTCCAACGCCCTGCGCTACACCCCGGCAGGGAAAACCATTCTCATCAACCTGAGCGAGACCCCGAAGGCCGTTCAACTGACGATTGCCAACCCCGGTGAAACCATTGAGCCGCAACACCTGAGTCGCCTGTTTGATCGTTTTTATCGAGCTGACAGCGCTCGCCACGAGGGCACTCCGAACAACGCCGGACTTGGCCTGGCCATCGCTGCAGCCATTGTCAAAGCCCACAACGGCAGTATCTGGTGTACTTCAGCCGCGGGGCTGACCTGTTTTCACCTGGCGTTTCCGGCCATTCATGAAAGCTGATAACGGCAGCAAAAGCCTGAGCCAGACATCAAACCTCGAATAGCGTCTGGCTGGCCAGGCACTTTCCCAATTATGGTGTTCCGATGCCCGAGATGACTGAAAGTACCCAACGAACAACCGCCTCGACAGCCGACCAACTCAATCGTCACTGTCACTGCATCACGCTTGACCAGGAGGCGCTTGATGCCAGCCTTCAGGGGCAGTTCTCGAGCGCCGGCATCGAACTGCCTTCGCTAGAAACGCCAGCACTGAGTCAATTCTTTTCCAATACCGTCGTATTCGTCCCTGGAGCTGACGTTCTTGCCATGGAAAGCGCTGTTCAGGCCATCGAAACAGCGAGCAAGCTGCCTGCCTATCTGCAGCAGGTTTTGTCCTGGGCACCAGACATCGCGCATGTTGACCTCGGTCCCCAGGGCGCCTTTATGGGCTATGATTTTCACTTGGGACCTGAAGGTCCGCGACTGATCGAAATCAACACCAATGCCGGCGGTGCTTTCCTGAACGCGATTCTCGCCCGTGCCCAGCGCCGGTGCTGTTCATCCGCCCAAGCATTGCCGACGACCAGCCCGACGCTGGACCGGTTCGATGATGCCGTGTTCGCCATGTTTAGCCGAGAATGGCAATATCAGCGCTCAACGGCCATGCCAGAACGTATAGCTATTCTGGACACTGCTCCGGAAAGCCAGTTTCTGTTCGCTGAATTTCAGTTGGCGCAACGGCTACTGACATCCCGTGGTGTAGAGGCTGTGATTCTGGATCCTGGCGAACTCAGCTATGCCAATGGCGCGTTAAATGCCGGCGGCCAGCAAATTGATATGGTCTATAACCGACTGGTTGATTTTGCTCTGGAGGATCCACAGCACAGCGCTTTGAGACAGGCTTATCTCGATGATGCGGTTGTCGTCACGCCTAATCCACGAACCCATGCTGTGTTGGCTGACAAGCGCAACCTGACGCTGTTATCCGCCGCACAGAGGCTGCAGGAATGGGGCCTGGATAGCCAGGGTGCTGAGCTGCTGGAACGCGTAGTGCCCAAGACCCGGCTGGTTTCCCGTGATGATGCCGCGGATTTATGGCGTGATCGCCGCGGCCTGTTCTTCAAGCCCGTTGCCGGTCATGGCAGCAAAGGCGTCTATCGCGGTGACAAGCTGACCAAGCGCGTCTTCGATAACATACTGGCCGGCGATTATATTGCCCAGGAGCTGGTTCCCGCCGGCGAGCGCAGCCTCAAAATCGACGATGTTGTGACGACGGCAAAGGTCGATATTCGTCTGTACACCTACGCAGGCAAAACCTTGCTTACCGCTGCGCGTATTTACCAGGGGCAAACCACAAACTTCCGCACACCCGGAGGCGGCTTTGCCCCTATCTTCCAGGTCTGACCTGCGTTGGCAAGCTGCCTGACCCGTCGTTTACTCGCAAATAGTTTGTCGTCTTGACTGACCATGCCCTCTTAACGCTCCCGGTCATACCGCCGTCGCAATAACATCGAGTTCCCGATAACCGACAGCGAGCTGGCGGTCATGGCAACCACCCCGATCATCGGATGCAACAATCCCACTGCTGCTACCGGGATGACCGCGATGTTGTAGCCACTGGCCCACAGCAGGTTCTGGACGATTTTGCGGAAATTGGCGCGCGACAACACCATGGCATCCACCACGCCGGAGAGCTCGCCCCGCACCAGGGTGACGTCTGCCGCTTCGATGGCCACATCCGCGCCGGCGCCGATGGCGATACCTACATTCGCCTGCTTCAGGGCCGGCGCATCGTTGATGCCATCACCCACCATGGCGACGTGGTTGCCATACTTTTTCTGCAATTCACGAATGGCATCGACTTTGCCCTCAGGCAATACACCCGCACGCACCTCATCAATGCCGACCTCCCAGGCTACCGCATTGGCTGCGCGCTCGTTGTCGCCGGTGATCATCACCACATGCAGGCCTTCGTCGTGCATTGCCCGAATGGCTGCAACCGATTCCTCCTTGAGCGTGTCAGCCACCGCAACAATGCCGCAGGCCTGACTGTCACGGGCAACAATGACCGCTGTTCTGCCCTGACTCTCAAGATCGTGCAAAACCTCATCCAGGGCTTCCAGTCCGCTAACGCCCTCCTCTTCAAGCAAGCGTCGGTTACCAATCAAGACTGTTTTGCCATCCACCTTGCCTGATACGCCTCGCGCGCCCGTGGAGCGGAAGTCAGTCACCTCTGCCGGCTTGATATCGCGCTCCCTGGCACCCTCGACAATGGCCCGGGCAATGGGGTGCTCAGAGGCATGTTCCACCGTGGCCGCCAGTTGCAGCAGGTCCGTTTCCTCAATACCTGCGGCAGTTACCACGTCCGTCAATTTGGGCTCGCCGCGGGTAATGGTGCCGGTTTTATCCAGCACCATGACCTTGATGTCCTTGAAGGTCTGGATGGCCTCACCCGAGCGAATCAGAATGCCGCGCTCGGCACCAATACCCGACCCCACCATCAGAGCCGTCGGTGTCGCCAACCCGAGTGCGCAAGGACAAGCGATTACCAGCACGGCGACCGCCGCCAGAATGGCCAGTACCGGGGTGGCCGCCGCGGGGTCAACCCAGGGCAGGAAACCGGCACCCCATTCAAGAACCGGACGCAGCGAATCCGCTGCCAATAGCCAGGTAACCAGACTGCCCAGCGCGATAATCAGTACCAGGGGGACGAAACGGCCGGTCATGCGGTCGGCAAACTCCTGAATCGGTACTCTGGATCCCTGCGCCTCGTCGATCAGCTTGACCACCTGCGCCAGGAAGGTATCACCGCCAACCCGGGTAGCCTTGACCCGCAGACGGCCTTCCTTATTGATGGTTGCGCCAATGACCTTGTCGCCCACACTTTTATACACCGGGACCGATTCGCCGGTAGCGATGGACTCGTCCAGATGGCTCTCACCCTCCACAACCTCACCATCGGTCGGCACCTTGTCGCCGGGCCTAACCAGCATGATGTCACCAGCCACCAACGCCTTCACCGGAATCTCGACTTCCTCACCGTCGCGCTCCACGTGCGCCGTCTTGGCCCCCAGGGTAAGTAAACGCCGGATCGCCTCCGAGGCCTTGCCCTTGGCTTTGGCCTCCAGAAAGCGGCCAACCAGGTGGAATGTCATGATGGTGGCTGCCATCTCGATAAAGGATGTCATCGGATAAACGAAGCCAACCAGACCAATCAGAAACGGCGGTAAGCTACCCATGGAGATCAGCACATCCATGTTGAAGGTGCCGTTCTTCAGCGAGCGCCAGGCAGCCTTGTGGGTCGCCGCACCGCCATACAGAAACACCGCCGGAAAGGCCAACAGCGCAACGATTGCCAGATAGCCCGGGATGGGTTGCCAGAACATGTGCGGCACCATCAGCAACATGATCAGTGTTGTCGGTACTGCCGCGATCCACAGCCGACGCCAGGCCGACTTGAGGTAGGTCTCTTCACTGGCCGCACCGTCATCCTGATCGCTCGCGCCCTCCTCTGCGATGGCGGCAACGTCGTATCCGGCACCCTCGATCAGCTTCTTCAGCGCTTTGTCGTTTGGCCCATCCTTACCAAGCACCACTGTCACACTGTGGTTGGCGATGTTGGCAGACGTCGACCGCACACCGCTGTGACGTGCCAAAGTATTCTTGATAATGCCCGCACAATGATCGGAGCCCATCCCCGGAACAGTCACCTTGACAGTACGGGCACCGAGTTCCCGGGCTGAGGTCACATCGTATCCAGCGCCCTCCACTGCCTGCTTGAGCGCCTGCGTATCAGGCCCGGACGAGAGAGAGCGAACACTCACCCGATGCCTGGCAATGTTGGTTTGCACGCTATCAATGCCGTCCAAACGGCCAATGGTCTTGCTGATGATGCCGGCGCAATGGTCTGAACCCATGCCCGGTACAATCAGTTCAATATCGCGCTGGGCGCTGGAACCCTGCTGCTTCGGATTATCCATCAGGGCTTGTCCTCACCACTTTTATTGACCGGCCAGTGACTGAAGGCAATGAAATACAGCAGGGCGAGGTTTAGGATGGGAATCAGAACAAGAATCCCAATCCAGCCCGGATAGCCGATACGCTGACACAGACGCCAGGCCGGTATCACCAGGGCAATGGCAATCACCAGCATCCACAGAAAATGCCCTGCACCCATGCTGTGGCCCATCATGTATTCGTTCATCATAGTGCTGCCCTCCTTCGGGGACCCGAACTGACCCGACGAAATCATTTCAGCCGCTTCGGTTACTTGCGCGGTTTTATGATTCATAGCACACATGATCCGTTTGTCTGCCTGTCACCAGGCTGATCCACACATTACACTTTTGTAACCAAGGACTGGCAATCAGCCTGGGCTCTGCGTACCCGCCACCTGGATAAGCATTGAAACAGATCAGCCGGGCTACAACGGATATCTCATGCCATGTTGTCACACAGTTGGGCAATGCCTGCCAATCAGTTAAACTGCCGTTTTGATTTTGCCCCGCCACCCGGCACCCAAGGCCCTGTTTGATGCCCACGACTTTTCACGATATTCCGCGCACCCGGCCCAGCACCCCGCTGCTGGACAGCATTGACGACACCGCTACCCTGCGCGAACTGGATAGCGAGCTGCTGCCCGCGCTGGCGGACGAATTGCGCGCATACCTGCTGTGGACCGTGGGTCAGACCGGTGGGCATTTTGGTGCCGGGTTGGGCGTGATCGAGCTGACCATCGCGTTGCACTATATTTATGAGACGCCGGAGGACCGCCTGGTCTGGGATGTCGGCCATCAAGCCTATCCGCACAAGATCCTTACCGGGCGCCGTGAGCAGATGAGCACACTGCGGCAGAAAGGTGGGCTGGCTGCCTTCCCGCGGCGCGCGGAAAGCCCCTACGATACCTTTGGTGTCGGTCACTCCAGTACCTCGATCAGTGCCGCGCTGGGCATGGCTATCGCCGCGCGACTGCAGGGTGTTGAACGTCACAGCGTAGCGGTTATTGGTGATGGTGCGCTGACCGCCGGCATGGCCTTCGAGGCACTCAATCACGCTGCCGATGTCGAGGCCGACATGCTGGTGGTACTCAACGACAACGACATGTCGATCTCGCGCAACGTGGGCGGCATGTCGAATTACCTGGCGAAGATTCTTTCCAGCTCGACCTATGCGCACATGCGCGAAGGCAGCAAGAAGGTACTGTCAAGAATCCCCAAGGCCTGGGAGTTGGCGCGCAAGACGGAAGAACACGCCAAAGGCATGCTGGTGCCCGGTACCCTGTTCGAGGAACTGGGCTGGAATTACATTGGCCCGATCGATGGCCATGACCTGGAAACCCTGGTGACCACATTGCGCAATCTGCGTGGGCGCAAGGGGCCACAGTTTCTGCACATAATCACCCGCAAGGGCAAAGGATTTGCTCCCGCCGAAGAAGACCCGATCGGCTACCATGCGATCACCAAGCTGGAACCCAGTCCGGTTGCCAGTCGACCGGCCAACAAGATCAAGTTTTCCCGCGTTTTCGGTCAATGGCTGTGCGATATGGCCAGCAGTGATGAGCGCCTGATCGGTATTACCCCGGCGATGAAGGAAGGGTCGGACCTGGTCGCTTTCAGCGAACGCTTCCCGGAGCGTTACTTCGATGTCGCCATTGCCGAGCAACATGCAGTCACTCTGGCTGCCGGCATGGCCTGCGAGGGTGCCAAGCCGGTTGTCGCCATCTATTCAACCTTCCTGCAGCGTGCCTATGATCAGCTGATTCACGATGTTGCGGTACAGAACCTGGACGTACTCTTTGCCATTGACCGCGCCGGCCTGGTGGGTGAAGACGGCCCGACGCATGCCGGCAGTTTCGACCTGTCTTACCTGCGCTGCCTGCCCAATATGCTGATCATGGCGCCCGCCGACGAGAATGAAACCCGGCAGATGCTCACCACCGGCTACCTGCACAATGGCCCTGCGGCCGTGCGCTACCCCCGTGGCACCGGACCTGGTGTTGCTGTTGAACCGGCACTGAACCCACTGCCCATTGGCCGCGGCGTGCAAACCCGTCAGGGTCAGCAGGTTGCCATACTGTGTTTCGGCACCCTGCACACGGCGGCACTGCAGGCCGCCGAGCAGCTGAATGCCAGCGTGGCCAATATGCGCTTCGTAAAACCCCTGGATACCGACCTGATCAACGCATTGGCTGCCCGGCACGACCTGCTGGTCACCGTCGAAGAAAATGCAGTGATGGGTGGCGCTGGCAGCGGGGTCAATGAGTGGCTGCAGGCGCAGGGCCTGCGCACGCCCGTGCTCAATCTCGGCCTGCCGGACGTCTATACCGAACACGCCAAACCGGCGGAAATGCTCGCTGAATGCGGTCTCGACGCTGCCGGCATTGAGCGTCAGATACGCGCCCGCCTGACCGGTCAATGACACGCCGGGCTTGACCGCCCGATCACAAGCGCCCAGAATCCTTCCCGCTTCCAGTCACACTGGGTGCCCGACCGGTAAAATGACCGGCGGGTGAAACGGGAAGTCGGTGCAAGTCCGACGCTGCCCCCGCAACGGTAAGGGATCACAGGCTCCGCCTGTCGGTGACATCATTTACGCCACTGTGCATTGCACGGGAAGGCGATGTCATTGGTATCCCGAGCCCGGAGACCGGCCCAGTGTGAAGCAGAGCTTGTGGCTATCGGCCAGAGCCTGCATTGCTGAGGTGTCGCGGAGGGCGATACCGGTCGGCGCAGCAGCCCGCTCCCTCTGTTTCGTTGCGACACTGCTCACTGACTCCCCGCCCTCCTCAAAAGCATCACTTTTGAGGAATCAGAATGAAAACCCGTTTTTTACTGCTGCCGGCCCTGTTGGCCACCAGTATTGCTCAGGCCAACACCCCGGTCGATCAACTACCCGATACCCTGGTAACCGCTTCACGCGTGGAACAACCACGCAGCGCCGCGCTGGCGGCCAATACCGTGTTTACCCGCAGTGACATCGAGCGCTTGCAGGCACGCAGCGTACCCGAGCTGCTCAGCCGCGTACCCGGCCTGCAGCAAAACCGCAATGGCGGTATTCCGTCCTATTTCCTGCGGGGTACCAATACCAACCAGACCCTGGTACTGGTTGACGGGCAGCGCATTGCCTCTACCACCGCCGGCATCGCCCGTATCGATTACCTGAACATCGACAATGTCGAACGGGTTGAAGTCATTCGCGGGCCACGCTCTTCGGTGTTCGGCGCCGACGCCATTGGCGGTGTGATCCAGATATTTACCCGCCAGCCCGAGCCGGGGCTGCAGCCCACAGTGCGGCTGGGCATGGCCACCGAACATACCCGGGAGCACAGTGTCAGCCTGATGGGTGGCAATCAGGACACCCGCTTTGCCCTCGGTGCCAGCCTGGATGAAACCCATGGCTTTGATCGCACTACTGATCAGGTCGGCAACGACAGTGACCGTGATGCTAGCCGCAACAAGGCGCTGTACCTGAATGTAACCCACGCCCTGAACGCTGACTGGCAGACGGGCCTGAGCCTGAATGACCAGCGCGGCAAGAACGAATTTGATGATGCCTTTGATCTCGTCCCCGGCAACCCGGAAGACCAGTTCCGCGTCAGTAGCTATCAGGCCCACCTGCAGGGCCAACTTAGCCAGGTATGGAGCAGCCGGCTGGAGTTGGGTCGCAGTTTTGATCGCAACAAGACCGTCGGCTCCGGCAGCCCGTGGAATGATGGCTCGATCGAAACCACCCGGCATTCAGCCAGCTGGCTGAATCAGCTCACACTCAGCCCTGAACACGACCTGACTCTGGGCAGCGACTGGCACAAGGATCGTCTGTCTTCAACCAATGCCTACAGCAAGACCAGTCGGGAAAACTGGGCGGTATTTGCCCAGCACCGCTGGACCACCGACCAGTTTTCTACCGAGGTTGGTGTGCGCCATGACGATAACCAGCATTTCGGTACCGAGAGCAGCTTCAACGCGGCGCTGGCGATTCCGGTCGGCGACTGGCAGCAGTGGATTCTGAGTTACTCCGAAGGCTTCCGTGCGCCAACCTTCAATGATCTCTACGCCCCGCCTGGCTGGGGTGGCAACCCGAACCTGAACGCTGAAACCTCGAAAAACTGGGAACTGCAATGGCGAGGCCAACTGGCTCAGGCCGACATTGAAGCCGCGCTTTTCCATAATACGATTGATGACCTGATTGCCTGGAATCCGAGCACGTCGCAAGTGGAAAATATCAATCGTGCCCGCATCCAGGGTGCCGAAGCAGCCATCAATACCACCTTGCTTGGCTGGAACAGCCGTACTGCCATTACCCTGATCGACCCGCGTGATCGCGACACCGGGCATACCCTGCAACTGCGCGCCAAGCGCAGCATCAGTCAGGACCTGGACCGCCAGTTCGGCGACATCGGCATTGGTGCCACCTGGCAGGCTTTCAGCCAACGCTTCCGTAACCCGAGCAATGACGGCACCCTGTCCGGTTATGCCACGCTGGATCTTCGCGGTAGCTGGCAAGCCAGTCAGAGCCTGCGCTGGGAGCTGAAAGTACAAAACCTGTTTGACCGTGATTACGCACTGGGTACCTATTCACGCCCGACTGGCCCCTGGCCCGCACCATCACTCACTTTGCCCTATGCCCAACCGGGCCGCACTGCCCTGCTGGCAGTTACCTGGACACCACACCTGTGATGGCAGCGCGGGCCTGCCAACCAGGCCCGCGTCGCCCAACAGTCCAGGCGAGGCTGTGATGAACCGGGTTGTCAGCCTTTCCGGTTTCGACGCATCCGTCTGACGTAGCGCACAATCCCCAGCGCCAGCAGGATCATCATCAGCACATTGATGAAGGTGTTGAATAACAGCGGGTTTCGGCTGAAAAAACTGCCGCCCGCGGTTGCCGAGAAAGGCATCTCGGCAACCATTTCTGTCTGGCTGAAAGCCCGCGTACTGGCAACAACCCGACCACTGGGACTGGCCACCACGGAAGGCCCGTTGTTGATCACATGAATCATGGGGACGCGGTTTTCGATCCCGCGCACAATGGACATGTCGCGATGCTGGAATGGCTGACTGGTTTCACCGAACCAGTTGTCCTGCGAGACAAAAAGCAGCACCTTGCCTGCCGCATCATCACCGATGGCTGCCGCCACCGAAGCCGGAAACGCAGTTTCATAGCAAATTTTCGGTACCAGAAGCAGATCATCCAGGAAGAACACCCCATGATGACTACCCGCTGCCAGCGGGCGAAGAAACTCACCGAGAAAACGCTGGGTCAACCAGTCAATGCCCGGCATGCTGAAAAAAGCCGGTAGATATTCACCAAAAGGCATTCTCTCCATCTTTCGATAGTGGCCACCGCCGTGCCCCTGGGCATCCAGCAAACTGACTGTATTGAACCCCACTTGCTCACCACCCACCCACTGTGATTCCGCATCATGGAAGACCAGCGGTACGCCCCACTCGGCGACCTGCCGAGCGTAGGCCTGACGCACCGAATAGCGCTCGAAATACCCTTTGTAACGCGCCTCTGGCCAGATAATCAATTCGGCTCCCGCATCCACCAGCCGCTGGCTGGCCTGCATTTCCGGTGGATTCTCGCGAGAAAAGCCGGGCGGCGGCGGCGGCACTTCGATGCTCGGCGCATCATTGGGTTGCACCAGGCCAATCCGCTTGGTCGACCACCCCGCCACCTCACGCTCCCAATACAGCCAGCTGCTGCCGCTGTAGGCAAACCAGACCACCAGCAACCCCCATCCCAGCAGGCTGGGGTGGCGCAACCAGCGCCCGGCATCGTGACGCCAGCTCAAGCATTGAAAGATCAGCACGGCAAACATCAGCATAAGGAAGTCAAGACCCTGAGCGCCGACCAGATCAACGCCCTGCAAGGCGAGCAAAAATCCGGTCTGAGCTTCGGCAAAACGGGTCTCGAACAGCAATGGGAATACCCCCATGCTGACGACCAGGGCCAAGGGGAAAGTGACAAATTGCCAGGCAGGAAACGCCCGGCGCAGAAACTGGGCCAATAAACAGCCAACACCCAGAGCCAATCCGGCATAGATCCAGAACAGAGACGCCAAAGCCAGACTCGTCGGCCAACTGACCCCACGCAGGTTGATGGCGAAATCAATCATCCAGTATCCGGCGCCGGCAAAACAGACACTACCGGCTAACCAGCCAAGCAGGAATGCACGCAATGCATTGGCACGCTGCAGTGCCATCAGGAGAGGAACGGGGGCCAGCCACGCGGTCACAAAAAGAGCCGGGGCCAACCAGGGAATGAACCAGAGAATACCGCTGACTATCGCCAGGATGCCGGCAGACAAGAAGCTGCGTTCGGGTCTGGCATCCGCTGCCAACAGAGAAAAGCTGTCTCGTCGACTGAGCAGCGGATTGAATCGGGACATCATCTACCCCTGTAAACCTGATAGCGACCAGCCAGTTTGGCAGGCAATCAGATAGCCATATTTTTGATTATTGGACATCAACCCTAGCACTGGCCTTCTGCCTGCCCCCATCGCCTGAACGGGTGAACACTAGGCTGTCAGCGGCAAAAATCGGTATCCTTGGCAACAAAACGACCATGAGATGCTTGCTATGCCCAATTGGCTAACCGGAATCCTGACTTGTCTGTTGGTGCTGATCAATACCCTGATCGGCATCGGGCCAATGCTGCTGCTCGGCATCATCAAAGCCTTGATTCCGCACCCCTGGGTGCGGCGCGAAACCTCCCGCGCCATCATGTGGATCGCCAACACATGGGCAGAACTCAATAAAAGCATTTTTGCCCTGCTCACGCCGACTCGCTGGGATATCCGCTGTGACATACCCTTATACCGCGATCACTCCTATCTGGTCATCTGCAACCATCAGAGTTGGGTGGATATTCCGGCGTTGGTGCAGGCGTTGAACTACAAAGTACCCTATTACAAGTTTTTCCTGAAAAAGGAGCTGATCTGGGTGCCCTTTCTAGGCCTCGCATTCTGGGCTCTGGATTACCCGTTCATGAAGCGTTACAGCAAGGCTCATCTGGAAAAGCACCCCGAAGACAAAGGCAAAGACCTCGACATTACCCGCCGTGCCTGCGAGAAATTCCATGGTATTCCAGTTACCGTAGTCAACTATCTTGAAGGTACCCGCTTTACCCCCGCCAAACAGGCCGCCCAGGCCTCACCCTATCGCTATTTGCTGAAACCGAAATCAGGCGGCATGGCCTTTGCCATGGCGGCTCTTGGTGAGCAGATGAAATCACTGCTGGATGTCACCATCGTCTACCCGGGCAACCAGCCACCGGGATTCTGGCAATGGGTCAGCGGTCAGGTCAGCGAAGTGATTGTCGACATTCGAGGCCGGGATGTCCCGCTTGAGCTGTTTCATGGCGATTACGCCAACGATCCGGCTTTCCGGCAGCAGTTCCAGGCCTGGGTACAGGTACTCTGGCAGACCAAGGATGAACGGATCGCCAGTCTTCGTCAGGAGCTGAGCTGATCGGCACAGTCAATACAGGCCTGCGCGGTGGGCAAGGCCTGCAGGCGGGCATCATCGATGACGTCACCGCATTGCGTGCATAGCCCGTAGCGACCTTCCTGATGTCGCTCAATCGCGGCATCCACCTGTGTCAGCAATGTACTGGCTTCAGCCAGCAGTGCTTCCATTACCTCATCATTTTCTCGGGCCTGGGCCTGCTCGACGGAGTCACTCGGGTAAGCCTGGCTGAGATCACGCTGCAATTTGTCGCAGCGGTTGGCATATTCATCATGCAGTTCCTGCAATCGCTGCAGAGTCACTTTACTCATACGGCTCTCCCGGTTCGGATTGGTGCAACGTGCACCCGGTTATCTGGCGCAAGCATGGCCCATTGGCCAGGCAATTGAGTTGATGTCAGTCAAGTCAATTGCTCAAGGGCCTGCTGAGGGGGAATCCACTCCCGTTGCAAGGCATCGGCCACCTCGGCATTGGTCAACTGACCAGCGGCGACGTTAAGCCCGGTCAACAGATATCGGTCTTCTGCCAGAGCCTTCTTTATGCCCTTGTTGGCCAGGGCGAGAACAAAGGGCAAGGTGGCATTATTCAACGCCTGGGTCGAGGTGCGCGCCACAGCACCTGGCATATTGGCTACACAGTAATGGATGACATCATCGACCACATAAGTCGGGTCGGCATGGGTGGTCGGACGGGACGTTTCCGCACAGCCACCCTGGTCAATGGCCACATCCACCAGCACCGCGCCAGGGAGCATATCGGCAAGCAGCTTCCGGCTGATCAGTCGGGGTGCCGCCGCCCCGGGAATCAATACTGCCCCGATGACCAGGTCAGCCTGCTGCAGCTGGGTGGCAACTTCAGCCTGGGTAGAAAACAGCGTCTGAATGCGGTTGCCATAGCGTTCGTCCAGTTGCCGCAGCACATGTGGATTCTTGTCCAGTACGACCACATCAGCTCCCATACCGACCGCCATGGCCAACGCATTGGCGCCCACCACACCACCGCCGAG
The DNA here is from genome assembly GCF_900105655.1 of Halopseudomonas salegens. Lineage (NCBI taxonomy): Bacteria > Pseudomonadati > Pseudomonadota > Gammaproteobacteria > Pseudomonadales > Pseudomonadaceae > Halopseudomonas > Halopseudomonas salegens. Next base: position 116,357 of record NZ_LT629787.1, on the reverse strand, counting down.
AATCACCACCCTGCCGCGCGGCACACCGGGTACTCCGCCCAGCAAAACACCGCGACCACCCCTGGCTTTTTCCAGACAGCTGGCTCCGGCCTGAATCGCCATTCGCCCGGCCACTTCCGACATCGGTGCCAGCAGCGGTAGCCTTCCCTGGGCATCGGTAACGGTTTCATAGGCAATACAAGTCGCCCTGGAGGCAAGCAAGTCCGTCGTCTGCTCCGGGTCCGGCGCCAGGTGCAGATAGGTAAACAGTGTTTGCCCGCTCCGTAGTTGTTTACGCTCGCCAGCCTGTGGTTCCTTGACCTTGATGATCAGGTCCGCTTGCTCGAAAATCGAGCCCGCGTCGGTCAATTGTGCCCCGGCGGCGCGGTAAGCCTGGTCAGCAAAACCGATGGCTTCCCCGGCCGCAGTTTCGACCCACACCGAATGCCCGTGCTGCACCAGCTCCGCGACCGCTTGCGGTGTCAGGCCAACCCGGTATTCATGGTTTTTTATCTCTCGCGGTACCCCGATCAGCATGCTGCTGGACTCCTGAACAGACTGTCTGAACTGAGTGTAGATGCCGGAAGAAGAATTTCAAATAAACACACACACCGTTCGAAATAAAAAACAGATACACCTTGCCTGTGGCCTTCATGACCTGCCTGCTGGCGGCTCCGCCGACAACCGGTAATGCTGCCCCGCCGCCACGACCTGATTGCGGCCTCCAGCCTTGGCTTCATACATTCGCCGGTCAGCAACCAGCAACAGGCTATCCAGATCAGCGGCATCCTCTCCCAGGGTTGCGACCCCGGCGCTGAAGGTCAATACGTATTCTTCGCCCGGCAACGGAACCGGCCGCTCGGCCAGCCACTGGCGCAGCTTGTCGGTCAGGCGCGCGGCCTGTTCCAGATTGGTGTCCGGTAACAGCAGGGCGAATTCCTCACCCCCCAGTCGGCAAATCAGGTCACTGTCACGCAGCCGCTCACGCAGGTTGTCCGCCAGATGGCATAGCGCAAGATCGCCGCCGGCATGACCATGCCTATCATTGATGTACTTGAAATGATCAATATCGATCACCACCAGGCTCAGCGGGGCTTGCAACCGCAGCGCCCTGCTGCACTCGCGCTGAAATGTACCGGACAGGGACATGCGGTTGGAGAGCCCGGTCAGGGTATCGGTGGCTGCCAGCTCGCGCAGATGGTTTTCATTCTGCACCCGACTGCGCTCGTAAATATGCGAAAACAGCATGATGGCAAAACTGCTTATGATGATGTTGAGCAGTGATACCACGCTGATAATCAACTCGCCCCCCAACAGAAAGCGATAGCTGTAGGCCAGAACACCCAGGCTGACAAACAGCAGAGAAAGCCAGAAACCAGGACGCACCCCGAGCAACAGGTAGGACACAATGGGAATGGCCTGAATGTAGGCAAATCCCGTGTGTGAGGTATCAGGCAAAGTGAGGCTGTAAACCGTAATGGTCAAAAACGGCAGCAGGTAAACCAGACTCCAGAGCCGTAACCGGGGTGTGCGGTTTACAATCAACAATAACGCCATGGAAAAGCCGGCGTAGACCAGATCCAGAACACCCAGCCAGAAAAGCCCGCGCTGAAGATTGACCAGACCCAGCCAGCCAGCAACAAAAACGGTCAGCCACAGCAAGGCGCGCAGAACCTTGCGCTGATGCTGGTGCGGATTGCTCAGGATGTCAGCCATGGTACTCGCGTCAATGCGTTGAATTATCAGTGTAGACCAGTGTCACATGACCAAGAGAACAAAAGTGATAGCAGAACGCCGTTATTCGTCGCCTGCGGACTTCTCAAGCGTGCAATATCTTGTCATGCTAGGGACAAGAACGTTCAACTCTTTTAGCTACAGGATGGACCCACTTTGAGCCAGATTCCCCTGCTCGTCTGTGATGATTCCGGCATGGCCCGCAAGCAGCTGATTCGTTCGCTGCCTGCTGACTGGCCATTTCGCATCACCCAGGCGGTTAATGGTATCGAAGGCCTGGAAGCGATCCGCCAGGGTGACGGTCAAGTGGTGTTGCTGGATTTGACCATGCCTGAGCTGGATGGATTTGGCGTACTCAGCCAGTTGCGTGAAGAAGGGCTCGCAGCGGAAGTCATCGTTGTTTCCGGTGACGTACAGGATGAGGCTGTGCGCCGTGCCAAGGCGCTCGGTGCCAGAGCCTTCATCAAGAAACCAGCCGATCCGTTGCAATTGGCTGCAGCGCTCGATGATCTCGGCCTGACTATCGAACTGCAGGCTACCGATGACGCGTCTCCAGCGGCGCCGGAAATGCCGCAGGTTTCATTCCGCGACGCTTTCCGGGAAGTCTCCAACGTGGCTATGGGGCGGGCGGCCGAACTGCTGGGCCGCGTGCTCGGTGTATTTATCAAGCTGCCGATTCCCAATGTGAATATCCTCGAGGTCGGCGAACTGCATATGACCTTGGCCGATGCCCAGAACGACCGGCAATTGTCGGCCATCTGCCAGGGCTACATCGGCGGCGGGATAGCCGGTGAAGCCCTGCTGATATTTCATGACTCGGAAATCGAAGACATTGCCCGCCTGCTGCATGCGCGCAATGACGAAAACTCCCATCTGGAAATGCAACTGGATCTCGCCAGTATCATTATTGGCGCCTGCCTCAACGGCCTGTCCGAACAACTGAATATCAATTTATCGCAGGGGCACCCCATGGTGCTGGGGCAACACTGCCCGATTGATGACCTGATACGCATCAACCAGCGGCGCTGGAAGCGAACCCTGGCGGTAGAAATCAGTTACAGCCTGGAAGAGCTGGACGTGCATTTCGATCTGTTACTGCTGTTTACCGAAGACTCGGTGCCGCGCTTGCGCGAAATCCTTGACTTCATGCTGGACTGACGCGGAGTTGCCATGAGCACATCTTTCGACATGAACGAACTGCACTGGCTGCTGGATATTGTCCAGAGCATCGACGTCGGCGTGGTGGTGCTGGACCGCGATTACCGCATAGAAGTGTGGAACAGTTTCATGGAAAACCACTCCGGCATGGAAACCGGCAAGGTGCGCCTGCAGCCGTTGTTTGAGTTGTTTCCCGAGATAGATGCCAGCTGGTTCACGCAAAAAGTGGAAAACGCGGTCATGCTCGGCACCCGCGCCTTTACCATCTGGGAACAACGTCCCAACCTGTTCCACTTCAAGAGCTATCAACCGGTCACCGGTCTGGCCGATGAAATGTACCAGAACGTCACCATTTTGCCCCTGCGCAGTACCAGTGGCACCATCGACCATGTTTGCCTGATCGTGTATGACGTGACCAATGTCGCGGTGAACAAACGCCAGCTCGAATCCGCCAATATGCAGTTGCGTGAACTGGCCGATCTGGATGGTCTCACCGGCTTGCTCAACCGGCGTTACTGGGAGCAGTGCCTGCAACACGAATTTGCTCGTCACCTGCGTTATGACGAACCTGCCAGCCTGGTTATTTTCGATATTGATCATTTCAAGCGCTTCAACGACACCTACGGCCATCAACTCGGTGATGAAGTCATCCGCGAGGTCGCCCGCCTGACTCGCCAACTGGCGCGGGAAACGGATTTTGCCGGGCGCTATGGTGGCGAAGAGTTTGTCGTTCTGCTGCCAAATACCGATATCCAGGGTGCCGTGCAGTTTGCCGAACGACTGCGCAATTCCATCGCCCGCCTGCGCATTGACCACCAGGGTGAGCCATTGACGGTGACCATCAGCCTTGGTGTAGCCGGTATGCAAGCAGAGATGGCCAACCATCAGGCACTGATTGAAGCGGCGGACCAGGCGCTCTACCATTCCAAAGAGCGCGGCCGAAATTGCACCACCTTGCACCCCGACCTGCCTGCCGAGGTCTGACCCCTGTTCAAGGTTCAGCCCGGTAGATCTGTCGCAATCAGCCTCCGCAAGCCTTCCCGGACTACACTCCGACTGCTCTTTTCGGCATCATGCACACACATCCGACAGGAGCAAGGCGCATGACTCAGGACCAGTGGCTGATTTTCGGGATTCTCGGCACCACCATAGTACTGTTTCTGTTCGGCCGTTGGCGCCATGACCTGATTGCCCTGTTATCGCTGCTGGCTTGCGTACTGGCCGGGCTGACGCCCAGTGCCGAAGCCTTTCTCGGCTTTGCCCACCCGGCCGTGATTACTGTCGCTGCCATTCTCATACTCAGCCATGGCCTGCAGAAAACAGGTGCCGTTGAATCCATGGCCCAGCGTTTGTTGCCAGACACTGAGAGCCCGTTGATTGCCCTCGGCGCTCTGACCCTGGTTGGTGCACTGCTGTCCGCCTTTATGAACAATGTCGGTGCCATGGCCTTGTTGATGCCAATTGCCATGCAGCATGCGGCACGACAGGGCATCCCGCCCGGAAAAGTACTCATGCCACTGGCTTTTGGCACTATTCTGGGCGGCATGACCACGCTGATCGGTACCCCGCCCAACCTGATTGTCGCTGGCTTTCGTGCTGAACATACCGGCAGCGGTTTTACCATGTTCGACTTTACGCCTGTCGGCCTCGGAGTAGCCTTGGTCGGTATCATTTTTGCCGTGGCTTTTTCCCGTTGGCTGGTGCCACATCGTGAGCAGAGCAATGCCGAAAGCTTTGATACCGGCACCTACCTGACTGAAGTCCGCATAGGCGACGACGCCAGCCTGATAGACAAAACCCTGCGTGAAGCGGAGCTATTGCTGGAAGATGACGATGCGCAGATTGTCGGCATGGTACGCAACGACTTTCGCGTCACCGCTCCACTGCCCGGCCGGCGCTTGCATGCCGGCGACATCCTGGTCATTGAAGCCGAGCCGGAAAGCCTGGGGTCGACCCTGACCCGCCTGGGGCTGAAACTGGAAGAGTCCGTCAAACCCGAAGCTGCCGATGACGCCGAGGATGAAGACGACGAAACCACAGAACACCAGGAAGCGGATAACAAGACTGACGGCAAGGCCAGCGAAACGAGCGAGAAGACAGATATTTCTCGCGTCCGCGCCAGCCGCCATAACACCGACAACAACGAAACGGCCGACGAGGAAGAAACACCCAAAAGCACCAAGCGCAACAGCAATGATGAAATCGTGATTCAGGAACTGGTCATCCAGCCCAATGCCCTGCTATTGGGTCTGACAGCCACAGATCTGCAGATTCGCAGCCGCTTCGGTATCAATCTGCTCGCCATCTCGCGCCAGGGCCACCGCTCGATCAAACGCCTGCGCTGGACCGAGCTTGATGCGGGTGATGTGATGTTGATGCAGGGGCCGCCCGAAGCAATAGCCGGCTTTGCCTCTGAGTACCAGTGCATCCCTCTGGCCCAGCGGCCGATCCTGATTCCCAACCAGCGCAAGGCGTGGACCGCTCTGGGCATCATGTTGGCTGCCGTGCTGGCGGCGGCCACCGGCTCCTTGTCAGCAGCGCTGGCCTTTACCGCCGGCGTGGTCGGTTACATGGTAACGCGCGTAGTGCCGGTCAGACGCATTTATGACGGTATCGACTGGCCCATCATCGTACTGCTTGGCGCCCTGATGCCGATGGCCGCAGCCATGGCCAATACGGGAGCCGCCGATCTGCTGGCACAGGGGTTGCTCGATCAACTGGCTCAGGGCAACGCCATTATTGCCCTGACGCTGACTCTGATCATCACCATGACATTGTCCGATTTCATGAACAATGCCGCCACTGCCGCTGTCATGTGCCCTATCGCCATCAGTATTGCTGCCCAGTTGGGTGTGGATGCGGACAGCTTTCTGATGGCCGTTGCCATCGGTGCTTCCTGTGCTTTTCTGACCCCGATTGGTCACCAGAACAATACCCTGATTCTGGGGCCCGGCGGCTTTCGCTTCAGCGACTACTGGCGTCTCGGCTTGCCAATGGAAATACTGGTGGTACTGGTCAGTATTCCCTTGCTGCTGTTTTTCTGGCCCCTCTGAGGATACCGCCGGGGTTTGACGGCCATTAACCCGCCAAACTATAGTATTGGCAGATTCCAAAACAATATCAGGTCTTGAACTAGCGGTAGTGCCGGAACGGGGCTGTACCTGCCCCCATTACCGGCTCGCAGGCCTGATCCCGGACGGGTACCACATGGCAGTATTCACAGGGATGAACGAGTGGCCCCGGCGTATTCGCCAAAACGCCTGCAACCGGGTATTTGCCGGGCTTTGCCTGTTGTTCTGCCTGCTCCTCCCCGCCAGCCCGGGCAATGCCAGCCCACCGGCTCTGCAGTTGAATGCCGATCAAACTCAATCCCTGCGTCTGCAGTCCAGGGTCCACTATCTGCGAGACAGTAGCCGTCGCATGAGCCCTGACCAGGTTCTTGCCCGACGCGCTGACATGCACAGCGCCGCGGCGGGCCGAGACATCAACTTCGGCTATACCAATGATCGTATCTGGTTGCTGTTCGAGCTGGTGGGTGATCCAGATCAAGAGACCAACTGGATCGTGGAAATGCTGTACCCGTCGCTTGACCGTGTCAGCCTGTACCAACAGACAGGGAGTGGCAGCTGGGAGGTACAGCGCAGTGGTGATGTGCTGCCCAGCAGTGAACGCAGCCTGAGTCACCGTACTGCTGCTTTCCCGCTGCAACTGGACGCCGGTGAGCGCCGCCTGGTGCTGTTGAGTGGCGAATCCGCAGGCAGTCTGAGCATGGACGCAATGATCTGGCCCGCTGAAAGCTTCCGCGCCCACAGCAACCAGGCCCATGTGGTTCTGGCTGCCTATCTGGGTATGATTCTGGCGCTCGGAGGTTACAACCTCTTGCTGTTTTTCGCCCTGCGCGAACCCAGTTTTCTGCTCTATGTGCTGTTCATCATCAGTTTCGGCATGGGCGCCATGGCCATCAACGGTCTGGGACCACATTACCTGTGGCCCAACGCAGGCGAACTGGGCAACCGTATTCTGCCGACCTCACTCATTCTCGCCAGCAGCGTTGCCGCCCTGTTCACTCGCAGCTTCCTGGATGTAAAAAGTCATGCACCAACCTGGTATCGCTTGCTTAGCGTCGCCGCCGCGACCGGTCTTTTGCTGACCCTTGCCAGCTTGCTGCTACCTGTTCAGCTGGCACTCCAGGTCATGTCCGTATTCGGCCTGGGCACTACGGTGCTGATGATGATCTGTGGTATTCACTGCATCTTCCTCGGCGCCCCCGGGGCCCGGATTTTTGTGCTCGCCTGGGGGTTGATGCTGATGGGCGCAGCGCTGCTGGCGCTGCGCAACTTTGCCTTGATCCCGAATAACTTCATTACTCTGTATTCCGTACAGGTGGGATCAGCCCTTGAAATGCTGCTGCTTTCCTTCGGTCTGGCAGCCCGTTTCAATGAGCTGAAACGGCAAAAGGAAATTGCCCAGACTGCGGCCCTGAATGCACAGCGCCAGCATGTGCATGCCTTGCAACAGCATGAGCGAGTACTGGAACAGCGCGTGACTGAGCGAACCCGCGAACTGGAACAGGCGAACAAGCGGCTGGAAGACATGGCCATGCAGGATGCGCTGACCGGCCTGGCCAACCGCCCTGCCTTGTCACGGCATTTGAACAAGGCCCTGGCACGGGCGGATCGCAATCATCAACAATTGGCCTTGCTGATGATTGATCTGGACGATTTCAAACCGATCAACGATGTGTTCGGTCACGCCTTTGGCGATCAGGTATTGAAGGAAGTAGCAGAACGGCTGCAGGCAGCCGGACGCGCTGGTGATTTTGTTGCCCGTCTCGGCGGGGATGAGTTTATTGTCGTCAGCGAGGGGCTGCAGCAACGTGATGACGCCCATGCCGTCGCTGAACGCCTGCTTGATGCGCTGGCCAAGCCAATCATGCTGGACGGTCAACAGGTACAGATTGGCGCCAGTATCGGGGTCAGTCATGCAACCAGCCCTGAGCTGGTCGCTGACGAGCTGATCCGGCAGGCCGACCAGGCCATGTATGCGCGCAAACGGCAGGGACGCAGCGGTATCAGTTATTATTCCATGGATGAACAGGGGTAGACGGGGTGACCAGCAGTATACGAGTAGTCATGTGCTGGCTGATTCCGGGATTGCTGTTGCTGGCCAGCCCGCAGCTTCTGGCACACAACCATGAGCTCAGTCTCAGTGGTAGCGAGAGTCAGCTCGATCTGCAACCCTGGCTCGACTTTGCCCTGCTGCCAGCCGAATACGGGCTCGATGACGTCCATCGCTCGGAAGTTACCTGGCAAGCCGCTTCCAATCGCAGTGATCTGAATTTCAGTTACAGCGAAGATGCCGTGTGGCTGCGCCTGTCGCTGAAATCGACCACTAGTCGCGATCAGATCTGGTTTGTCCATTTCCCCTATTCGTCTCTCAACCGCATAGAACTCCATGGCCTCGGACCGCAACCCGAGTTAAGTGGTGACAGCGTGCCACTGTCAGACCGCCAGTTTGCCCACCGCGACCCGAGCTTTGTCATCTCGTTGGCCGCAGGAGAGCAAAAAACCCTGTATTTCAAAGCGACTTCCGGCGGCAGCCTGACTCTGACCAGCCAGATCTGGTCACCCCAGGCCTTCGCCGGTTACAGCGTCAGCAGCATGGCGGTCATTACCCTGTACCTCGGCATGCTGCTGGCCATGGCAATCTACAATCTCCTGCTGTTCAGCGTCCTGCGCGAAAAAACCTACCTGTGTTACGTCGCCTTTGTAGTGGTTTTCGGGGTCGGTGCGCTCAGCTTTACCGGCATCGGTTCCCGGTTTATCTGGCCAGAACTCGGGGCCTACGGCTCACGCATATTACCCCTGTCGCTATGCCTGTCCGGGCTGCTCGGCACCCTGTTCATCCGCAGCTTCTTGCAGATCAAACAGCACTTGCCGCAGTGGTATACCCCGCTGGGAGTGATCGTCTGGCTATGTCTGGCCTTCAGCCTGCTCAGCCTTGTCGCCCCGATCCGGGTCAGTATTCAGGGCATGTCGGTGTTGGCGATCATCACGGCACCCCTGGTCCTGGCGTGCATTGTACAAGCGGCAAGAGTGCGCGTGCCCGGCGCACGCATTGTGCTGCTGGCCTGGAGCCTGATGATTGCCGGCATGGTCCTGCTGGCACTGCGCAATTTCGGTCTGCTGCCTTCCAACTTCGTGACGACTTATGCCATGCATGTCGGCTCGGCCCTGGAGATGCTGTTGCTGTCCTTTGCCTTGGCCGCTCGTTTCAACACCCTGAAAGAACAACGCGAAAAAGCCCAGCAAAGCGCACTGAACGCGCAGAGTGAGCTGGTTACCACCTTGCAGGAACATGAGCGTCAGCTGGAAGAAAAGGTGGCAGAACGAACCGCCGAACTGGCTGCCGTCAATGCACGCCTTGAGCGCATGGCCATGCAGGACCCATTAACCAATCTGGCCAACCGGGCCGCATTGGAGCAGCATATCGGAGAAGCCATGCGGCGCAGCCAGCGGCGCAGCGAATACCTTGCAGTGATGCTGGTCGACCTGGACGGCTTCAAGCAGATCAACGATCAACTCGGTCATGAAACCGGTGACGCGGTACTGCGGTGCATCGCCGAACGCATGCAGGAGACCGCTCGCGAAAGCGATTTTGTCGCCCGACTCGGCGGGGATGAGTTCGTCCTGGTAGCGGAAAGCATCCTCGACCGGCATCAGGCCGCAGCACTGGCCGAGCGATTCCTCGATGAACTCAGTCTGCCGATCGAGCTGGCTGGCCAGAGCATCGCGGTGGGCGCCAGCATCGGCATCACCCTGACCCGTTCAGCGGACCCTGACATGCCCTCACTGTTACGCCAGGCCGATAACGCCATGTACAAGCGCAAACGCAGCGGACGGCATGGCGTCAGCTTCCACGAGCCCGCCGGTGGCTACTGAACGCGTTACGGAGTAACGCGCAACAGCTGCCCCTGTGGACTATCTGTCAGCAAGTAAAGGGCGCCGTCCGGCCCCGTGCGAACGTCACGGAAACGTGCATTCAGTTCACCGAACAGGTTTTCCTCGGTCACCACCTCAGTGCCGGCAAATTCAACCCGGCGTACATGCTGGCCGGCCAGCGCTGACACCATCAGGCTGCCTTGCCACTCTGGAAACAGCTCCCCGCGGTACAGCGTCATTCCCGAGGGCGCAATCGACGGCGTCCATTCAGTCAAAGGTTGCTCCAGGCCGGGCTTCTCAGTGTAGGGAGAAATAACCGCTCCATTGTAATCCACCCCATACGTGATCACTGGCCAACCGTAATTCTTGCCCGGCTCGATGAGATTCAGTTCGTCACCACCGCGTGGGCCATGTTCGTGGCTGAGCAATCGCTGATTCACTGCGTCCCAGACCATACCCTGCACATTGCGATGACCGATACTGTACAGCTCGGGTTTGGCATCAGCCTGACCCACCCAGGGGTTGTCCTGCGGTACGCTGCCATCACGTTTCAGCCGCACGATACTGCCCAGATGACTCCCCTTGTTCTGCGCTTCTTCGCGCAGGATAAAGGCATCACCCAGGCCCATAACCAGTGTGTTGTCGGCCAGAAAAGCAATGCGTCCACCGTAATGGGCCGACCCGCGTTTACCGGGCTCAGCCCGGAACAGCTCGCTGACATCTTCCAGCGCCTCACCATTAAAACGGGCACTGGCCAGACAGGTATTGTTCGACTCCGGGCTGCCGCAGGCATAACTGAGGAACAGCCGCTGGTTATCCGCAAATTCGGGGTCCAGGGCCACTTCAAACAAGCCAGCCTGATTGTCAACAAACACCTCGGGCACCCCGGTAACGGCTTCGGCTTGCAGTTCCCCCGCAGCCGACACCAGGCGTAACCGCCCGGCACGCTCAGTTACCAGCATGCGGCCATCCGGCAGAAAGGCCAGAGACCAGGGATGATTGAGCCCGTCCGCAAGGGTCGTCACCTGGTAGTCCGCAGCATTTACCCCCGCAGTCGCAGCCAGTGCCAACGTACCCGCGAGAGCATATTGTATCTTGCGCATCGGTTTTCTCCTCGTCAGCCCAGTACCCGTAAACCACGTTTTTTTACCGGACGGGTAAGCCGGCCAAACAACCAGCTGCCGACGCCCACCGCAACCATCATCAACAATAAACCGCCCAAGCCTCGCGTGGCAGCAATAAAGGTCGGCATCGGCAGCAGATAATCTGCAACATCGAAGGCCACCTTGATCCCAACTGCCCCGGCCAGCGCGTAAATAACCCCACGCCAGGGCTTGAATACACGGCCAAGCAACTCGGCAACCGGCAAGGCACACAGCAATGATGCCGCCACCAGAGCAACAAAAATCGGGGTAAAACCCAGCAGGTCGCGCCATGTGGTAGTCAAGCGATCAGCCAGCCCCACCTCAACGCCAATCATCTGCAGGGCAGCAAGGTTTAGCTGAGTCTGTACCAGCGTACCCAGCACGGTCGCCACAATCACGGCGAACAAGAAAAACAGCAGCACACGCAATAGTGAAAGCAGCATTCGGCTTATTCCTTTTTTGGTTTTCCGGCTATGCCTGACCGCTGCCCAGTCAACGGCTTGCCTGCGTTGTCAGACCCTGCCAACCGTTACTCCAGCGCATCAGGCAACTCCGGCAGATTGCGCAGCGCCTGCTCGTAGGCCGGCAAGTCAAAGGGCTTGTTCTCATCCAGCATCACGCCAATGCCATGGGCAAGCACCTGGACCATCAGGTCCAGGCTGTCTTCACGGCTGTAACCAACCAGGGTGAGCTTGTTCAGTGTAGCCTGAGCAGCTGGCGGCTCATTCGCTGCCAACTGGTTTTCCAGCGCTTCCAGCAAACGTGCGTGGGTGAAATTTGCATCACTCTCATCGGCTTCCGACATAAGCCCCCCCAGGCATCAAGCGACCAACAGAGCATCACAGCGCTGTTGTCGCCATTTAATGAATTTTCGGTTCCAGCTCGCCTTCCTCATAGCGCTGGAACATTTTTTCCAGCGAAACCGGGCGAATTTTCGACGCATTTCCCGCACAACCAAAGGCCTCATAGCGTGCCATACAGATATCTCGCATGGCATCTACCGTCTTGGTCAGGAACTTGCGCGGATCAAACTCGGAGGGATTCTGCGCCATGAAACGGCGCACCGCACCCGTTGAGGCCAGACGCAAGTCAGTATCAATGTTTACCTTGCGTACCCCGTGCTTGATACCTTCAACAATCTCTTCCACCGGCACACCGTAGGTTTCAGGGATGTCACCACCAAACTCGTTGATGATTTTCAGCCACTCCTGTGGCACCGAACTGGAACCATGCATCACCAGATGGGTATCCGGAATACGTGCGTGAATCGCCTTGATGCGACCGATATCGAGAATATCGCCCGTTGGCGGACGGGTAAACTTGTAGGCACCGTGGCTGGTACCAATAGCAATCGCCAGTGCATCCACATGGGTCTGCTTGACGAAGTCCGCAGCTTCTTCCGGATCGGTCAGCATCTGGCTGTGATCCAGAGTACCCTCAGCACCGATACCGTCCTCTTCGCCCGCCTGCCCGGTTTCCAGACTGCCCAGGCAACCCAGCTCACCTTCCACCGACACACCACAGGCATGCGCCATATCCACCGCCTGGCGGGTCACTCGCACGTTGTAGTCATAATCCATCGGCGTCTTGCCGTCCGGGCCCAGAGAGCCATCCATCATTACCGACGAGAAACCCAACTGGATCGAACGCTGGCAGACCGCAGGGCTGGTACCGTGATCCTGATGCATGCACACCGGAATATGCGGAAACTCCTCGATGGCAGCCAGAATCAGGTGACGCAGGAAGGGTGCACCAGCGTATTTACGCGCACCGGCTGAAGCCTGCAGAATCACCGGTGAATCGGTGTTGGCGGCCGCTTCCATGATGGCGCGCACCTGCTCCAGGTTATTGACGTTGAACGCCGGAATGCCGTAACCATACTCGGCAGCGTGATCCAGCATTTGGCGCAGACTGATCAAGGCCATAACTTGTTCTCCATAAATTTGTGCAAAACTTTATCGCTGAAAGATTGAAGGCTTACTCGCTGTTGAGCAACCAATACAGCGCCCGACTCTTCAAACCTTCAGCCTATAGTGGCTTTACGCCTTGGCGCGCTGCTGCAAAATCTCGACCGCTGGCAACACCTTGCCCTCGACAAACTCGAGGAAAGCGCCACCGCCAGTGGAAATGTAGGAAATCTGCGCGGCCACTCCGTACTTGTCGATAGCAGCCAGCGTATCGCCACCGCCGGCAATCGAAAAGCCCTCACTGGCCGCAATCGCCTTGGCCAACGCCTCGGTACCGCCACCAAACTGATCAAACTCGAACACCCCGACCGGGCCATTCCACAGAATAGTCCCCGATGCCTTGAGCATTTCGCCGAACACCCGTGCCGTCTGCGGGCCGATATCCAGAATCATGTCATCTTCAGCTACATCGGCAATCGCCTTGACGGTCGCCTCGGCATCCTCGGCAAAGGCCTTGGCCACCACCACATCAGTCGGCAAGGGCACACTCACCTTGGCCGCAATCGCCTTGGCGGTATCCACCAGATCGGCCTCATACAAGGACTTGCCCACCGGGTAGCCGGCTGCCGCCAGGAAGGTATTGGCAATGCCACCACCCACAATCAGTTGATCGCACTTCTCGGACAGCGAATTCAGCACATCCAGCTTGGTCGACACCTTGGAACCGGCAACAATCGCCAGCATTGGTCGCGCCGGCTTGTCCAGCGCCTTGGCCAATGCCGCCAGTTCAGCCGCCAGCAAGGGGCCGGCACAGGCCACCCTGGCAAACCTGGCCACGCCATGGGTCGAACCCTGCGCCCGGTGCGCAGTGCCAAAGGCATCCATCACAAAGACATCACAGAGTGCCGCATACTGCTGCGCCAGCTCATCGGTATTCTTCTTTTCGCCCTTATTGAAGCGCACATTCTCCAGCAGCACCACCTCACCGGGCTTGACCTCAACACCAGCCAGGTAATCACGCACCAGCGGCACCTCACGGCCCAGCGCCTCGCTCAGATAGGCTGCTACCGGTGCCAGGCTGTTCTCTTCACTGAACACCCCCTCTTCCGGCCGGCCCAGGTGAGAGCACACCATCACCGCCGCGCCTTTCTCCAACGCCAGCTTGATGGTCGGCAATGAAGCAACAATCCGCGCATCACTGGCTACCTTGCCATTCTTGACCGGCACGTTCAGGTCTTCACGAATCAGTACCCGCTGGCCCTTGAGGTCCAGCTCCTGCATGGTCAATACGCTCATTTATGGCTCCTTGAATCAAACTCAGTTTAAATCTTGCTGGGTTGCCTGAAGCCACCGCCAACATTAAAAGGTGCCATTGCCGGACAGCTATCATGGACCGTCGATAGTCAGGGACGGCTATCGACGAGCTTACATGGACGTACTTGCAGCGTGTCCATGGTAGCTGTCCGGCAATGGCACCCCAGGACGCACCTGCAGCCACAACCATCTCAAAATCGTCAATCGGTCACTCGGACTCACACCGCCGCAACCAATACCCCGCCACATCCAGCATCCGGTTGGCAAAGCCCCACTCATTATCAAACCACACCAGCAGATTCACCATGCGCGGCCCGGACACCCGCGTCTGACTGCCATCCACAATTGCCGAATGCGGATCATGATTGAAATCACAACTGGCGTGGGGCAGCTCGGTGTAATCCAGCAGCCCCGCATACTCACCCTCAGCCGCCGCCTTGAGCAGCGCATTCACCTCAGCCGCCGTCGTATCCCGACTGGTCTGCAAGGTAATATCCAGCGCCGACACATTCACCGTCGGCACCCGGATCGCCTTCGCCTGAATACGCCCCGCCAATTCCGGCAACAAGCGCTCAATTCCCCGCGCCAACCCCGTCGACACCGGAATCACTGACTGAAAGGCCGAACGTGTGCGGCGCAAATCCTCATGATGGTAGGCATCAATCACCGGCTGATCATTCATCGCCGAATGAATCGTCGTGATCGACACATACTCCAGGCCGATCTGCTCATTCAGCAGCTTCAGCAATGGCACCCCGCAATTGGTGGTACATGACGCATTGGAAACCAGCCGCTGCTCAGCGTTCAACAATTGCTGATTGACCCCGTATACCACCGTCGCATCCACAGCCTGCTCGCAGACCATCGGCTGTGAAAACAGTACCCGAGGCACCCCGGCATGGGTAAAACGCAGTGCTTGCTCACGCGTGGTGTACTGGCCGGAACACTCCAGCACCAGATCCACTTCCAGCGCCGCCCAATCGACCCCCTCCGGATCAGCCGCCCGCAGAACCTGTACACAATCACCGTTGATATGCAGACAGTCATCCACCACGCTGACCTCGCCGGGAAAGCGCCCGTGGGTAGAATCAAACCGGGTCAGATACTCAATGCTGGCCTGGTCGGCCAGATCATTCAACGCCACCACCTGCAAACCCTCGCAGCCACGCTCATACAGCGCACGCAGCACGCAACGCCCGATACGACCGTAGCCGTTCAGGGCGAGGCGAAAAGGCGGGCGAGGTGTTGGGGGCATGGTGGCCATCAGGTAGTAGTGGTTAATCCGGTCGTTGGGTTTACGGGCTAAGGGCTAAGGCTTAAGGCTTAAGGCTTGAAGGTCGGGATTGGCATGTTTGTCTGGACAGTGCAAAGGGTCTGCAATCTCTGACCAACGCACGCTCCACCCAACCACACTCACCTCAACCTTCCAGCCCTGTAGCCTCAAGCCTTAAGCGGTTGTTCAATCCTCCAACAGCTCTTCCGCTGCTGCCAGTACATTATCGAGGGTAAAGCCGAACTCCTCGAACAGCGCAGCAGCCGGCGCTGATTCGCCGAAGGTCTGCATACCGATAATGCGGCCGTCGAGTCCCACGTACTTGTACCAGAAGTCAGTGTGCGCCGCTTCGATTGCGATCCGCGCCCCCACTTCCAGCGGCAGAACCGACTGCCTGTATGCCGCATCCTGCTGATCAAATACGCTGGTCGAAGGCATGGATACAACCCGCACCTGGCGACCCGCCGCCGTCAGTTTTTCACAGGCATCCATCGCCAGACCCACTTCAGAGCCGGTCGCGATCAGAATCAACTCGGGCTCACCGGCGCAGTCCTTGAGCACATAACCACCGCGCGCGATATCCGCCAATTGCTGACCATCACGACTCTGGTGCGGCAGGTTCTGGCGCGAGAAGACAAGCGCACTGGGGCCATCGGCTCGCTCGATTGCGTACTTCCAGGCCACCGCCGATTCGACCGCATCAGCCGGACGCCAGGTATCCAGGTTCGGCGTTGAACGCAAGCTGGCCAGCTGCTCGATCGGCTGGTGGGTCGGACCATCCTCACCCAAACCGATGGAGTCGTGGGTGAACACATAGAGCACCCGCTGGCGCATCAGTGCCGACATGCGCACCGCATTGCGCGCGTATTCCATAAAGATCAGGAAGGTCGCACCGTAAGGGATAAAACCGCCATGCAAGGCAATACCGTTCATGATTGCGCTCATGCCGAACTCACGCACGCCATAAAACAGGTAGTTGCCGCTGGCATCATCGGCACTGACGCCCTTGCAATCCTGCCACAGGGTCAGGTTGGAGCCAGCCAGATCGGCCGAACCACCCAGCAGTTCCGGCAACAAGGGGCCATAGGCATTCAGGCTGTTCTGGCTGGCCTTGCGACTGGCGATGGTTTCACCCTTCTCCGCCACAGCAGACACATACGCTGCCGATTTTTCGGCAAAGTCAGCCGGCAGTTCACCCGCCAGACGGCGCTGCAGTTCTTCCGCCAGCTCTGGATAAGCGGCTGCATAGGCAGCAAAACGCTCATTCCAGGCTGCCTCTGCCGCAGCACCGGCTTCATGGGCATCCCATTCGGCTTTGATCTCGGCCGGAATCTCGAACGGACCATGCGGCCAGTTCAACGCCGCGCGGGTAGCGACAATTTCCTCATCCCCCAGTGGCGCACCGTGACAGTCTTCCTTGCCCTGTTTGTTCGGCGAACCGAACCCGATCACCGTCTTGCAGCAGATCAAGGTCGGCTGACTGGTATTCTTGCGCGCCGTGTCGATTGCGATCTTGATCTCTTCGGCATCATGGCCGTCGACATTGCGGATCACCTGCCAGCCATAGGCCTCGAAACGTTGGGGCGTATCATCGGTAAACCAGCCTTCCACCTCTCCATCGATGGAAATACCGTTGTCATCATAGAAACCAATCAGCTTGCCCAGGCCCAAAGTGCCGGCCAGTGAACTGACTTCATGCGAGATACCTTCCATCAGGCAGCCATCACCCATGAAGACGTAGGTAAAGTGATCAACAACCTGGTGCTGGTCACGATTGAACTGCGCAGCCAGTACTTTCTCGGCAATCGCCATGCCGACCGCATTGGCCAGCCCCTGACCCAATGGCCCGGTAGTAGTCTCCACGCCGGGGGCATAACCGTATTCCGGGTGACCAGCGGTCTTGCTGTGCAGCTGACGGAAACTCTGCAGATCAGCGATCGACAATTCATAGCCAGTCAGATGCAACAAGGAATAAATCAACATTGAACCGTGGCCGTTGGACAGCACAAAGCGGTCACGATCAACAAATTTCGGATTGGCTGGATTGTGTTTCAGGTAGTCACGCCACAGGACTTCGGCGATATCCGCCATCCCCATTGGCGCGCCGGGATGGCCGCTCTTGGCTTTCTGCACGGCATCCATGCTGAGGGCACGAATGGCATTGGCGCGGTCACGACGGCTGGGCATGTGTAACTCCTGTGATTGACTGGCAAATCGTTGCAGCGGGCATCTTGGCCCGCGAAGCCCGGCATTTTCGCGCAAATGGCCGCGCCGGGCAATGAAAACCCCCAGCGTGGCGGGAATCGCCAACCCGCCGACTGACGAAAGGCAACACACCGACACATCTATATCAAAAAACTTTGATATAGATGTTGCATCGCGCTACGACCATCCCTACACTTGCCTGCATGAACACTGTCGCCCAACTTGCACCCTTGCCGGGTGCCGCCACTGATGCTCTGGCTGCCCTGTGCAAGGCAACCGGCGACACGCTGCGCCTGGATATTCTGCGCGTCTTGCGCAATGACTCTTTCGGCGTGCTCGAACTGGCGCAAATTTTCGCCATGCGTCAGTCAGGCATGAGCCACCACCTCAAGGTGCTGGCCAAAGCCGGGCTGGTAATTACCCGCCGCGAGGGCAATTCGATTTTTTATCGGCGCAGCCTGCCCGCGGGTGACAGCCATTGGTGCCGGGTACATGAACAGCTGCTGGCCGGGCTTGATGCTCTGGCGCTGGATGCTGAACTGGCCGATGGCATCCGCCAGGTTCATCGTCAACGCAGCGCCCTGTCGGAACAGTTTTTTTCCCGCTTTGCCGACGGCCCACCAGCGCAGGACGACCTGCTGGCGCATATCAGCCAGTACCGTGAGCCATTGGTGGCCCTGATTGACAGCCTGCAGCTGCCGGCGCACGCCCTGGCAATAGAAATTGGCCCCGGCGAAGGTGACTTTCTGCCCGACCTGGCTGCACGCTTCCAGCGTGTCATTGCTCTGGACAATGCACCGGCAATGCTCGACAGAGCACGCCTGCTCTGTACGCAGGCGCAACTGAACAATGTTGAATGCCTGCTTGCCGACGCTCTGCAGGCTCAGAACTTGCCGGCTGCCGACTGTTTGATCAGCAATATGGTGCTGCACCACATGCCGGCTCCGGCCGACGCCCTGCAGCAGCTGGCCGGTTTCCTGAAACCCGGCGGGCGACTGGTGCTGACCGAGCTTTGTCGTCACGATCAGAGCTGGGTCCGCGACACCTGCGGCGATCTTTGGCTCGGTTTTGACCAGGCGGATCTGTCCTGGTGGGCAGAGCAAGCCGGCCTGCACGTTGATGCCAGCCAATACATCGGCTTGCGCAACGGCTTTCAGTTGCAATTGCAAGCTTTCAGCAAACCCGACTCCCATGTCCTTCGCGCAACAGGAACTCCAGCATGAGCGATTATTCCATCTTCACCTCTGAATCCGTTTCCGAAGGCCATCCGGACAAGCTGGCTGACCAGATATCCGATGCCGTCCTCGATGCCATCCTCACGGAAGACAAGTATGCCCGGGTGGCCTGCGAAACCATGGTCAAGACCGGGGTGGCCATCGTCGGCGGAGAAATCACCACCAGTGCCTGGGTTGATCTGGAAGACCTGGTACGCGGCGTCATCTGCGACATTGGCTACACCTCATCCGACGTCGGTTACGACGGCGCCACCTGTGGTGTGATCAATATCATCGGCAAGCAATCTCCTGACATTGCCCAGGGTGTTGACCGGCAAAAACCGGAAGATCAGGGCGCCGGTGACCAGGGCCTGATGTTTGGTTATGCCAGCAACGAAACCGACGTGTTGATGCCGGCTCCGATCACCTTCTCCCATCGTCTGGTCCAGCGTCAGGCTGAAGCTCGCCGGAATGGCACCCTCGCCTGGCTGCGCCCGGATGCCAAGTCCCAGGTAACTTGCCGCTATGAAAACGGCCGGGTAACAGGCGTCGACGCCATCGTGCTGTCGACCCAGCACAACCCCGACATCAGCCAGGCCGACCTGCGCGAAGCAGTGATGGAAGAAATCATCAAGCCGGTGATTCCGGCAGAACTGCTGCATGCCGACACCCAGTTCCATATCAACCCGACCGGCAAGTTCGTCATCGGCGGACCCGTGGGCGATTGCGGCCTGACCGGGCGCAAGATCATCGTCGACACCTACGGCGGCATGGCCCGCCATGGCGGCGGCGCCTTCTCCGGCAAGGACCCGTCCAAGGTTGATCGCAGCGCCACCTACGCCGGCCGTTATGTCGCCAAGAATGTGGTTGCCGCCGGCCTGGCTGACAAGTGCGAGATCCAGGTGTCCTACGCCATCGGGGTTGCCCTGCCCACCTCGGTATCGATCAACACTTTCGGTACCGGCAAGCTGAGCGACGAGAAAATCATCCAGCTGGTGCTGCAGCACTTTGACCTGCGTCCCTTCGCGATCACCCGCATGCTCGACCTGCTGCACCCGATGTACAGAGCCACTGCGGCCTACGGTCACTTTGGTCGCACCCCCTACGAAATGACCGTGAAAGGCGACACTTTCACCGCTTTCCCGTGGGAAAAAACCGACAAGGCCGAAGCCCTGCGTGCCGACGCTGGATTGCCACGGGCCTGACGGCTCTCACAACGACAGGGGTTCGTGTCTAGCGGCGATAATCGTCGTGACAGCCACGACAGGCTTGCTGGACCCCGGTCAACGCCGGAAGCAAGGCATCAGGTTCATTGCCCTGTTCGGCGGTGACTACCGCCAGCTCGGCAACGGCTTGCTGATAGCGCTCGATGGCGTCAGCAAAACCGGCCGCATCGGACCAGACACTGGGCCGCGCAGCATTGGGTTGGCGAGAATCGTCCGGCTCGGGAAAATATTCCCAGGGCGCATCGGTGAGTTCGACCAGTCGCTGCACATGGGCAGCGAAGATATCGGCATCAAATGCCAGGCGGCCACGCAACATGCCATCCAGCGACTCGCTGCTGTTGAGCATGCGCTTGAAGTCAGCCTGGCGTTGACCTTCCGGCGAATCCGGATCGGCCGACTGACTGCCACAGGCAGTCAAGAGGATTGACAGGGTGGTCAGTCCGAGCAGTTTCAGGGGTGATACGTGTGACATTGTTTCATCCGAACAGGTTATGGATGGAAAGTACTGACAGTCGACTGATCGGGCTTTCCACGGCGATGCAAGAATAACCCTTGCACGTCGGGGCGGCGGCAGCCGCACACAGTTTGCAACACACCCCGACCGAGGGGCGCTGCAGCGACAGGTTTGTCGTCAGGCTCGGCGGGCAGTGTACAGAAAGAACCGCGCCCATTCGCTAACTACGAATGGAGTAATCGCCAATGAGTGCCGTAATGAACGACAAAGAATTCAAAGACTACAAGGTTGCCGATATGTCGCTGGCCGACTGGGGCCGCCGCGAAATCATCATCGCCGAATCGGAAATGCCGGCACTGATGGCCATGCGTCGCAAATACAAGACCGAGCAGCCGCTCAAGGGTGCCAAGATTCTCGGCTGCATCCACATGACCATCCAGACCGCTGTACTGATCGAAACCCTGACCGCGCTGGGTGCCGAAGTACGCTGGTCATCATGCAATATTTTCTCGACCCAGGATCAGGCCGCTGCTGCAATCGCCGCTGCCGGCGTTCCGGTTTTTGCCTGGAAAGGTGAAACCGAGGAAGAGTACGAATGGTGCATCGAGCAGACCATCCTGAAAGATGGCAAGCCCTGGGATGCCAACATGATTCTGGATGATGGCGGTGACCTGACCCAGATCCTGCATGATAAATACCCGCAGGTGCTCGAGGGCGTACACGGCGTCACCGAAGAGACCACCACCGGCGTACACCGCCTGCAGGATATGCTGAAAAAAGGCACCCTGAAGATCCCCGCGATCAACGTCAATGACTCGGTGACCAAGAGCAAGAACGACAACAAGTACGGCTGCCGCCACAGCCTCAACGACGCCATCAAGCGTGCAACCGATCACCTGCTGTCCGGCAAGCAGGCGCTCGTCGTCGGCTATGGCGATGTTGGCAAAGGCTCAGCCGCTTCGCTGCGCCAGGAAGGCATGATCGTCAAGATCACCGAATGCGACCCGATCTGCGCCATGCAAGCCTGCATGGATGGCTACGAAGTCGTATCGCCCTACAAGAACGGCATCAACGATGGCACCGACGCCAGCGTCGACAGCGCACTGCTGGGCAAGATCGATCTGATCGTGACCACTACCGGTAACGCCAATGTGTGTGATGCCGGCATGCTCAAGGCACTGAAGAAGCGTGCGATCGTCTGCAATATCGGTCACTTCGACAATGAGATTGATACTGCCTTCATGCGCAAGCACTGGGGCTGGGAAGAGGTCAAGCCACAGGTGCACAAGATCCACCGCACCGGCCCGAATGTAGATGTCGAGAATGATGACTACCTGATCCTGCTTGCTGAAGGCCGGCTGGTTAACCTGGGCAACGCCACTGGCCACCCGAGCCGGATCATGGATGGCTCCTTCGCCAACCAGGTGCTGGCCCAGATCCACCTGTACAACGAAAAGTTTGCCGATCTGCCGGTCGTCGAGAAGACCAGCAACGTCACCGTGATGGTGCTGCCGAAGAAACTCGATGAAGAAGTCGCACTGGAAATGGTCAAGGGCTTCGGTGGCGTCATCACCCGCTTGACCAAGACTCAGGCCGACTACATCGGCGTTGACGTCGAAGGGCCTTTCAAGCCTGACAGCTACCGTTACTAAAGGGTTAAAAGCCGTTCAAGGCTGATTTGATAGACAGCCGCTGAAAGCGTGAAACTGACGGCTGGAAGGGAAAGATCGTAGCTGTTGTGTCGACCGGGCAAAAGACCTGCATTACTGGTTACCTGCATGGCTGTCACAACATCACCGAGCCTGACCTTCCAGCCTCCAGCGTCAGGCTTTCAGCCCATTACAAGGTAACTTACAATGACATCCCCCTCTGCCCCGGTCAGCTTCGAATTTTTTCCGACCAAGACCGACGCCGGGCATGCCAAACTGATTGCCGCTGCCCATGTACTGGCCGGTGAAAACCCCGAATTCTTCTCCGTCACCTATGGTGCCGGCGGTTCGACCCGTGATCGCACACTGAACACCGTGCTGCAGCTCGACCAGGAGGTCAAAGTGCCCACCGCACCGCACCTGTCCTGCGTTGGGGACAGCAAGGAAGACTTGCGCAGCCTGCTCCAACAGTACCGCGAGTCGGGCATTCAACGCATTGTTGCTCTGCGTGGCGACTTGCCGTCCGGCATGGGCCAGGCCTCAGGTGAATTGCGTTACGCCAATGAACTGGTCGAGTTCATTCGCGCCGAAACCGGTGACCATTTCACCATCGAAGTTGCCGCCTACCCGGAAGCGCACCCGCAGGCACGCAATTACGAGCAGGACCTGACCAACTTTGTGCGCAAAGCCCGGGCGGGTGCCGACAGCGCCATCACCCAGTACTTTTTCAACGCTGATTGCTATTTCCACTTTGTCGAGCGCGTACGCAAGGCCGGTGTGGATATTCCGATCATTCCCGGTATCATGCCCATCACCAACTACAGCAAGCTGGCGCGCTTCTCCGATGCCTGCGGCGCGGAAATACCGCGCTGGATCCGCAAGCAGCTGGAAGCCTACGGCGACGACAGCGACAGCATTGCCGCCTTCGGCACCGATGTCATCACCGATATGTGCCAGCGCCTGCTCGACGGCGGTGCACCCGGCCTGCACTTCTATACCCTGAACCAGGCAGAAGCCAGCCTGGCAGTGTGGCGCAATCTGCGGGGCTAAAAGGCACTGCGCGCCGCTGGAAGCTGGAAGGCTAGACGCTGCTGTGTCGGCACTGCGCATACTCTGCACAGCAGGTCTTGCACACGGGCAACACAGCGACTGCGCTCTTGACCTTCCAGCCTTGAGCGGCTGGTCAGCAAGCCCCTGCCCGCTACAAGCTGTGTTATACTCCACTTTCTTCAATTTCGGCCGCACGGACAGATTCCAGTTCGCAAACGGCCATCACAGGGTTTATCTGAATGTCCTTTGCTTCTCTCGGCTTGTCCGACGCATTGTTGCGTGCCGTGGCAACCACCGGCTATACAACGCCTACACCTGTTCAACTGCAAGCCATCCCTACCGTATTGCAAGGCCGCGACCTGATGGTCGCTGCACAAACCGGCACCGGCAAGACCGGCGGTTTCGCCCTGCCAATGCTGGAATTGCTGTTTCCCAATGGCCAGCCCAGCGGCCACGTGCGCAAACCTCGTCAGGTCCGCGCACTGGTTTTGACCCCGACGCGTGAATTGGCCGCCCAGGTACACGAAAGCATCACCGACTATGCGACAGAGCTGCCGCTGAAAAGCGCCTGCGTGTTCGGTGGTGTTGGCCCCAACCCGCAAGTTCGCGCGATTGCACCCGGCCTGGACATCCTGGTTGCCTGCCCTGGTCGCCTGCTCGACCTGGCCAACCAGAAACTGGTCGACTTGTCGCAAGTGGAAATCCTCGTCCTTGACGAAGCCGACCGCATGCTCGACATGGGCTTTATTCATGACGTGAAAAAAGTCATTGCCCGTTTGCCCGGCAAGCGTCAGAACCTGTTGTTCTCCGCAACCTTCTCGAAAGAGATTACCGAACTGGCCAACCGGTTGCTGAATGATCCGCAACGCATCGAAGTCACGCCACCGAACACCACGGTAGAGCGCATCGAGCAGAAAGCATTCCGTATTCAGTCAGGCCACAAGCGTGCCCTGCTTGCCCACCTGATTACCCAGGGCGCCTGGGAACAGGTACTGGTGTTTACCCGCACCAAGCATGGTGCCAACCGCCTCGCTGAGTACCTCAACAAACAGGGCCTGACCGCCGCAGCCATCCATGGCAACAAGAGCCAGAGCGCCCGCACCAAAGCGCTCAAGGAATTCAAGGCCGGCACCCTGCGGATCATGGTCGCCACCGATATCGCCGCCCGCGGTCTGGATATCGACCAACTGCCCCACGTGGTCAACTTCGAGCTGCCCAATGTATCCGAAGATTATGTTCACCGCATCGGCCGTACTGGCCGAGCCGGACGCAGCGGCGAAGCTGTTTCCCTCGTCAGTCCTGATGAAGAAAAACTGCTCAAATCTATCGAACGCATGACTCGCCAGCAGATCGAGACGGGGGATGACCTGGGCTTTGTCGCACCCACTCAGAATGATCTGAACAATGATCGCCCTGAACGCGCTGAACGTTCGGATCGCCCGCGTGGCAATCAACCCAGCCGCAAGCGCAATGCCGACAGCAGCAAAAACGGCCAGCAACCAGGCCGCGCTGCCAACGGCAAGCGCAACGGACCGAAAGGGCCCAAGCCGGCCAAAGGGCCTGCTGACCAGCCACGCAGCAATCAGCCGCGCCGTCCGCAACGTGCCGCCCGGCCGGTGATCAGTGAGCCCGATGACGCCGTAGCGCGCGAGCGCCGTCTGCAAGCCTTCGGCAATCGCGCCGTTCCCGATCCGGAAGAAAAGCCGGCGCGCAACAATCGCCGCAAGGGTCAGGAAAAGCCGGCCCTGTTTGGCGGCTGAGACAGCGTCTATACCGGCGCCAGCTTGATCTGGCGCCGACACCCTCTCTCCCACACAGTTGCCGGTAGTCCAACAAACTCCTATAGTCAGATGTCAGCGGCCGTCAGGGCCCTGCACCAACCCACGACCAAAAGGAGTTGCCCCATGTGGCAGTCAGCTACCAAATCCCTTATCGCCTGCCTGGCTGGCGGTATTCTGCTCAACGCCCAGGCTCAGGATATCTCGCCATTGCCGGAAACCGGCCTGTGGCAGGTTGAAACCACCACTCTGATCAATGGTCAGGACATGATGTCCGCGATTCGCGAAGCCCAGCGCCAGGCCCTCAGCCAGTTGCCGGAAGAACAACGGGCAATGATGGAAGCCATGATGCAGCAGGATGAGGATCAGGTGAATCACGAATGCGTCACCAACGATGATCTGGCTACCTTTTCCGATGCCGACGCCCTGCTGCAAGACCTTCTGCGCGACATGCCCGGCTGCAGCATTGAATTGACCGAACGCGGTGGCGACCGCTTGGCATTTGCCGGCACCTGTGATGGTGAGGAAGGTTTTACCGGAGATATTGAGGGTGAGGTCGTTATGACCAGTGCGCGTGAGATGCGCCACACCTTCACGGGTAACGGCACACTGAATACCAAGTCAAATGAACTACCACCCGGCATGCAGGACATGACCGGGCAGGTTGAAACCCGTCATACCGAAATTGCTCGCTGGGTAGCCGCCGATTGCCGTTAAGGCCATCCGACTGAAGCTGACCCAGATCATGGAAAAATCTCCCGCTGATGCCACACTGCAAGAAAGCAATGACAGACAATCAGGAGATGCCCCATGCTGAAGCATTGTATTGTCGGAGTGGATTATTCACCGGAATGGGACCGGACGCTGGAGTACCTGCCAGCGATAAAATTGCTGGCTGGATTGGAACATTTAACCCTGGTGCATGTGGTTGAAAGCTTCAAGCGTCAGCGCACGCGTGACCAGCCCGGTGCCGCAGAAGGCCATCTGAAGCATCTGGCCGAGCAGCTATCCGCCGATCTGGGCATTGCTGTCGACTATGTTGTCCGCAGTGGTTTTGCCGCCTCGGAAATTCTCGAGGTGGCCAAAACCCGCGCTGCCGACGGCATCATTGCCCTGAATCGCAGCCATTCCGCCAGCCGCGAAGTCCTCATCGGCAATATTGTCATCAACCTGGCGCGCATGACCCGAATTCCATTGCTGGTAATCGCCAGTGACGGCGCCATTGCCGAACCCGGCGCCCCGATCATTCTGGGCACCGATGGTTCGGCACCGGCCAAAGCGGCCCAACACTGGTTCGAAGGCTTTGTCCGGCAGGGCAACCATGGCCTGGCCTTGTGGGTGGATGCTGACGAACACGATGACGAAGAAGAAGCCCATCGCAGCCTGAGCAACCTGAGTAGCGCGTTCAGCAATGTTGCTACACGCCGTCTCAAGGGCGACGCAACCGACCAGCTCGTCAAAACCGCCAGCGAGGAAAAGGCTGCACTCCTGATTATCGGCAAGCGCGGCAATACCCCAATCCAGGATCTGTTGATTGGCAGCACCGCAGAATCCGTTGTACGCGAAAGCCGCCAACCGGTATTACTGATTCCGACATGAGTTCATCTCTGGCCACCACGGCACCGCGTGTCGGGTGGCCATCAGGCTGGCTCATACCTCACTGTCGCCCAACCAGTCTCTTCGCACAGCGGCGGCATCGGCGTTCAGCAGTGGGGGCGCATGGCGATAGCTGACCGGTGTGCGTGACAAACGGATCGGATTAGCCACCAGGCTGACCTGGCCACTCAGCGGATGCGGCATCGGCAGCAGCAACTCCCTGGCCTGCACCTGCGAGTCAGCGAATACCTGCTGCAGATCATTGATCGGCCCACAGGGCACCCCCGCCTCCTGCAACAAACGGACCCACTCATCCGTGGTACGAAACACCGTTTGCTGGCGGATCAAGGGGATCAATTCGTCGCGATGGGCGACCCGGGATGCATTGCTGGCAAAGCGCGGATCATCCGCCCATTGCGCCTGCCCGACAGCAGCGGCGAAGGCGCGGAACTGACTGTCGTTACCGACGGTAAGAATGACATTGCCATCTGCGGTGGGAAAATCCTGATAGGGCACAATGTTCGGATGGGCATTGCCAAGGCGCTGCGGTACCTGGCCGGTGGTCAGGTAGTTCAGTGCCTGATTGGCCAGGCTGGCGACCTGCACGTCCAGCAGTGCCAGATCGATATGCTGACCCAGACCGCTTTTCTCGCGCTCGGCCAATGCCGCAAGAATTGCGTTGCTGGCGTAAAGGCCGGTCAACACATCGGTGAGCGCAACCCCGACCTTGAGCGGCCCGGCACCCGGCTCACCGTCGGGCTGCCCGGTCACACTCATCAAGCCGCCCAACCCCTGGATCATGAAATCGTAACCGGCCCGGGCGGCATAAGGCCCGGTCTGGCCAAACCCGGTGACCGAGCAATAGATCAGCCGCGGGTTGAGTGCCTGCAGGCTGGCGTAGTCCAGCCCATAGGCCGCCAGGCCGCCGACCTTGAAGTTCTCGATCAGTACATCTGCTTTGGCCACCAGACGCTTCAGCTCAGCCTGACCGGCTGGCTGGGTAAAGTCGATTGCCAGCGAACGCTTGTTGCGGTTGGCACTGAGGAAATAGGCTGCTTCCGAGGTGTCGCATCCGGCGCTGTCCTTCAGGTATGGCGGCCCCCAGGCACGCGTATCATCGCCGCCCTGCGGGCGTTCGATCTTGACCACATCCGCACCCAGATCACCCAGCAACTGCCCCGCCCAGGGGCCGGCCAGAATGCGGGACAGATCGAGGACACGCAAGCCAGATAAAGCAGACACAACGGACACCTCAGAAACAGGTAGCAGCGAAATGAAGGGTGGAGACCTTCGCTGCAAGCTTGAGGCTAGAGGCTGGAAGGTCAAGCATGGCGCGTACCTGGAGCGGCTGCCCTGGTGGGACGTTGTCTAACCAAGCGCCGCAGTCCAATCAACACCACGCCCCATACCTTCCAGCTTTCAGCCCGCGGAAGACGTCAGGCATTAAAAGAACGCCTGCAGCCCCGTCTGCGCCCGACCCAGAATCAAGGCATGGACATCGTGGGTGCCTTCGTAGGTATTGACCACTTCCAGGTTGACCACATGACGGATCACGCCGTACTCATCGGAGATGCCGTTACCACCCAGCATGTCGCGGGCAACCCGGGCAATATCCAGCGACTTGCCACAGGAGTTGCGCTTCATGATCGAGGTGATTTCCACCGCTGCAGTGCCTTCATCCTTCATCCGGCCCAGCCGCAGGCAGCCTTGCAGCGCCATGGTGATTTCGGTCTGCATGTCGGCCAGCTTCTTCTGGATCAGCTGGGTTTGCGCCAGCGGGCGACCGAACTGCATACGATCCATAGTGTACTGGCGCGCGGTGTGCCAGCAGAACTCGGCGGCACCCAAAGCCCCCCAGGAAATCCCGTAACGGGCCGAGTTGAGGCAGGTAAAGGGACCTTTCAGGCCGCTCACATGCGGCAGCATGTTCTCTTCCGGCACAAACACATCTTCCATCACGATCTCACCGGTGATCGAAGTACGCAGACCGACCTTGCCCTTGATCGCCGGGGCGCTCAGGCCCTGCATGCCCTTCTCGAGAATAAAGCCACGAATCTTGTCGTCATCGGTCTTTGCCCAAACCACAAACACATCCGCAATCGGGCTGTTGGTGATCCACATCTTGGCGCCTTTCAGGCTGTAACCGCCGTCAACGCTGCGGGCACGGGTCACCATGGAGCCCGGGTCGGAGCCGTGGTTCGGCTCGGTCAGACCAAAGCAGCCTACCCACTCGCCGCTGGCCAGTTTGGGCAGGTATTTCATTTTCTGCTCTTCACTACCGAACTCATTGATCGGCACCATGACCAGTGACGACTGCACACTCATCATCGAGCGATAGCCGGAATCCACCCGCTCTACTTCACGGGCGATCAGGCCGTAGCACACGTAGTTCAGGCCGCTGCCGCCGTACTGCTCGGGAATGGTGGCGCCCAACAGACCCAGCTCGCCCATTTCACGAAAAATGGCGATATCCGTTTCTTCATTGCGGAAGGAGTTGAGCACCCGTGGCATCAGCTTTTCCTTGCAGTACTGGGCGGCCGAATCTCGCACCATGCGCTCTTCTTCGGTCAATTGCTGATCCAGCAACAGCGGATCTTCCCAGTTGAAACTTGCTTTTGATTCGGCCATGGGTAACTCCAGACAGTGACGGGTAATTCAGGCGCAAGATGCCCTGATTCAAGTGCTATTAAGACTAGTCGCCACAGCCACGACAGGCAAACGCGTTTTTCGCAGCAACTTGTGCTAAATTGGAACTCCGAAATCATTAACAGCCGTTGCAGGCTTGATGCCAAAGGCTGGAGGACTGACACAGGCGAAGTGGCTCACTTCAAGGCTCTAACGAGAACACAAACCTTCCAGCCACGCACAAAGAGTCATCTTCCAGCGTCTGGCATTTAGGCTGCAACCATCCGAAGGATGCCACTATGCGCCGCAAAATCCCCCCGACCCAGGCCTTGATCTGTTTCGAATCTGCCGCCCGGCATGAGAGCTTTACCAAAGCGGCGGAAGAGCTGGCGCTGACGCAGAGCGCAGTATGCCGCCAGATAGCCAATCTTGAGGAGTTTCTCGATGTGCAGCTGTTTCGGCGCACCCGGCGAGGCGTCAAGCTGACTGAAACCGGGCAGACCTACAGCCGACGCATCGCCAACGGGCTGGATGCCGTAGAGCGCGACACCCTGTCGGTGATGGGCAACCAGGGCACTGCCACGCTTGAGTTGGCATTGGTGCCGACCTTCGGCACGCAATGGCTACTGCCGCGATTGAACAGCTTTCTTGTGCAACATCCGCATGTCACCGTCAACCTGACCAACCGCACCCGCCCGTTTCTGTTTGCTGATACCGAGTTCGACGCTGCCATCTACTTCGGTGATGGCGACTGGTCAGGGACCGAAGCCCATTTCCTGATGCACGAATCCCCGGTACCGGTTTGCAGTCCGGCGCTGATCGCGCCGGCCAGCGAACTGACCCCAGAGCAAATTGCCCAGCTGCCGTTGCTGCAACAGACCACCCGCCCTTATGCCTGGCGGCAGTGGTTTGCTTCACTCGGCATGCGTGTCGAACACGATCTGAATGGGACCCGGCTGGAGCTGTTTTCCATGCTTGGCCAAGCCGCCATGCACGGCATGGGCATTGCCCTGATTCCACCCTTTCTGATCCGTGAGGAGCTGGCGAGCGGCAAGCTGATCAACCCTTGCACGCACAGCTTTGAAAGCAACAACGCCTACTACCTTGCCATTCCCGAACGCAAGGCCGAATCAGCCACCTTGCAAGGGTTCAGGGATTGGCTGCTGGCGGAGGCCAGCACCTATCGAGATGCACTGAGTGCAGCCCGGTGATGGGCCGGCAAAAGCGTTCGTCAATACACAAAAAACCCGATCCACAGGGGAGTAGACCGGGTTGGCTGGCGACAAGAATATGACCTTGAAACAGGCTCAGATCATTACTGACGGATACCTTCCACCGTCAGCATCAATTCCACTTCCTGGGAGGCCGGGCCCAGATCCATCGGAATAGCAAAATCCTTCAAACGCAAGGTGGTGGTGCCTTCAAAACCGGCACGGTAACCGCCCCAGGGATCTTCACCTTCACCCAGGAATCTGGCGTCCAATACGACGGGCTTGGTGACGCCATTCAGCGTCAGATCACCGGTTACCTGCGCTGTATCTTCACCGGTCATCTCCACTGCTGTGGAAGTGAAGGTCGCCTGCGGATGCTCGGCCACATTGAGAAAGTCATCACTGCGCAGGTGTTTGTCACGCTCCGCGTGGTTTGAGTCCACGCTGGCGGTATTGATGGTGACGTTCACCGCACTGGCCTCGGGCTGGTCTGCGTCCCAGCTGAAAGTGCCGTCAAAATCGTTGAACCGCCCATACAACCAGCTATAGCCCAGGTGACTGATCTTGAAGTTGATAAAGGCGTGCTGGCCTTCCTTGTCGATCACATAATCGGCAGCCTGCAAACTACCGCTCAGCGCCATCAGACTACCCAATGCAATACCGACGAATGTCTTTTTCATGTCAATGCTCCTCAGATGAATGCAAGCGCAGCCCAAGCATGCGCCGCAAGGTATTATCGCGGTCAATAAAATGATGTTTCAGCGCACCCAGCGCATGAATCCCAGCCAGAACCAACACGGTAATTGCCAACCAGTAATGCACAAACCCGGCGCGATCAGCCTGCTCCGGCAAGCCTGACACCAGCGCAGGCAGGGTAAACCAGCCAAATACATCAATGCCCTGCCCGTTCGCGGTAGAAATCAGGTAGCCACTGATCACGATGACTACCAACAACAGGTACAACAAACCATGTACCAGCCCAGCCAAGCGTTTTTCCCAGCCCTTGTGGGCAGCGATATGTGCCGGACGGGGATTGCACCAGCGCCAGATCAGGCGCAGCAGCAAGACCAACACCAGGGAAACGCCGATGCTCTTGTGCCAGAAAGGTGCACTGCGATAGTAGGGGCTGTAGTACGTCAGATCGGTCATCCACAGGCCCAACACAGCCAGACCGATTACCGTGACGGCAACCAGCCAATGAAAGCCGATGGCTATCCAGCCATAGGTGAGAGAGGTGTTTTTAAGCTGCATATCGCCCATCCGACAATTCAATGAAGGCATTCTCACATCGAACCAGTCAGACAAAAAGCGCAATATATGGTTCCAATCAATCAATAAAACTGATTGATCAAGCAAGACACTACGCACCATGGCTGCTCAAAAGCGGCAGCGCAGGTGCTCAGTAGAACAGGCGCTTGAGCTCTGCGCCCGGGTTGGCGGCGCGCATGAAGACTTCACCAACCAGGTAGCTGTACACCTCATGCGCCCGCATCAATTCAACATCAGCGCGATTGAGAATACCGCTTTCGGTAATCAGCAAACGGTCCGCCGGGACCTGAGGCAGCAAATCCAGGGTGGTATCCAGAGTAACCTCGAAGGTATGCAGATTGCGGTTGTTGATGCCGATAAGCGGCGTATCCAGCGCCAGCGCTCGTTCCAGCTCGGCGCCATCATGCACTTCCACCAACACATCCAGTGCGTGCGTACGCGCCACATTGGCAAGCTCGTGCAACTGCACATCATCCAATGCCGAAACAATCAACAGAATACAGTCCGCACCCATGGCACGGGCTTCCACCACCTGATAGGGGTCAACCAGAAAATCCTTGCGGATAACCGGCAAAGCACAGGCTGCAC
Organism: Halopseudomonas salegens; assembly: GCF_900105655.1. Taxonomy (NCBI): domain Bacteria; kingdom Pseudomonadati; phylum Pseudomonadota; class Gammaproteobacteria; order Pseudomonadales; family Pseudomonadaceae; genus Halopseudomonas; species Halopseudomonas salegens. Next base: position 84,041 of record NZ_LT629787.1, on the reverse strand, counting down.
GTGCCTGGCGCAGGTAATCGTCACTACCCTGAAAGTAATCGACATCGGTCAACACCGAGAGACAGGCCGCGCCTCCCTGCTCATAACTGAGCGCGATCGCTGCAGGGTCAAAGTTTTCACGCAAGATACCCTTGCTCGGCGACGCTTTCTTGATCTCCGCGATGACCGCCGGCTCGCGCCGTGCCGCACGCTCCATCAGCGCGCGGGAGAAACCCCGCGGAGCATCCGCAACAGCCGCCAGCCGTTCAAGCTCGTCAAGCGAGGTGAGCTGACTCCGCTCGGCAACCTCTTGGTACTTGCGCGTGATGATGTTCTGCAAAATGGTCGGCACGCTCACTGACCCGCCTCCTCACGATAAACATTGGTAAAGGCCACCAGTTCGGCAAGCTTTTCCCGCGCCAGACCGGAGTACAGCGCATCCGACGCCAGGTCGACGCCTTCTTTCAGTGTTGCCGCCTGATCCATGGCGTAGAGTGCAGCGCCGGCATTGAGAATGATCATATCGGCAGCCTTCTCGGCGGCTTCGCTTTCACGCTTGCCCAGGGCATCCCGGATCAACGTCAACGAGGCCTGCGGGTTCTCGACGCTGAGCCCGATCAGGCTCTGACTCTTGAGGCCGACATCTTCGGGGCTGATCTGGTATTCACGAATCTCACCGTTTTTCAGTTCCGCCACATGACTCGGGCTGGCCAGACTGAACTCATCCAGGCCATCTTTGGCACAGACCACCAGCACATGCTCGCTGCCCAGACGTTTCAGCACTTCAGCCATCGGCCGACACAGTTGCTCACTGAATACACCCAGCACCTGATGACGCACCCCGGCCGGATTGGTCATCGGCCCGAGCATATTGAAAATGGTCCGCATGCCCAGCTCGCGACGGGGACCAATGGCATACTTCATCGCACCGTGATGCGCCGGGGCGAACATAAAGCCGACCCCGACACTTTCCACGCAACGGGCGACCTGTTCCGGACTCAGGTCCAGATAGACGCCGGCTTCTTCCAGCAGGTCGGCACTGCCGCTCTTGCCGGATACTGCGCGATTGCCATGCTTGGCCACCTGACCACCAGCGGCGGCGACCACCAACGCGGCGGCGGTCGATACATTGAATATATTCGCGCCATCACCACCGGTACCGCAGGTATCCACCAACCGCTCGGCCTTGATCTCGACGGTGGCCGCCAGTTCACGCATGACCTGCGCAGCGCCGGTAATTTCATCGATGCTCTCGCTTTTCATCCGCAGGGCAACCAGAAATCCGCCAATCTGTGCATCCGTACATTGCCCGGTCATGATCTGACGCATCACGTCCTGCATGTCTTCCGTGCTCAGATCAATGTGCTCGACCACTTTGGCCAGTGCCTGTTTGATATCCATGATGTCTCCCTGTGCGGCTTAGCGGCGGCCACCTTGTTGTTCGAGGAAATTGGCCAGGAGCTCATGCCCCTGCCTGGACAGAATCGATTCAGGGTGGAATTGCACACCCTCGATACAGAATTCGCGATGGCGCAGACCCATGATTTCGTCGACCGAACCATCCTCATGCTGAGTCCAGCCCGTCACTTCGAGGCAGTCCGGCAAGGTAGCGAGACTGACAACCAGGGAATGGTAACGGGTCACCGTCAAAGGGTTCTCCAGGCCCGCGAACACCCCCTGCCGGTCATGGAAGACAGGGCTGGTCTTGCCATGCATGACCTGCCGTGCGCGCACCACATCACCACCAAATGCCTGACCAATACTCTGGTGTCCCAGGCAGATACCCAGAATCGGTAGTTGGCCGGCAAAGTGCTTGAGCACCGGCACGGAAACACCCGCTTCGGTCGGTGTGCAAGGACCGGGGGAAATCACAATGCGTTCCGGCTGCAGATCAGCGATCTGCTCGATACTCAGTTCATCATTGCGGATGACCCTGACCTCGGCACCCAGCTCGCCAAAGTACTGCACCACGTTGTAGGTGAAGGAATCGTAGTTATCGATCATCAGTATCCTGGACACGACATCCTCTGCGTATTCAATGGGTGTGGCTCTATTTACGGGAAATGAGCGTAGGCCGGGCGTGAAATATCGGTACGTTAAACCTTGGCACCGACGCCGAAACAGGCAAGACAAAGAAGACAGGGACAGACGATGCTCAGGCATCGGGCATTTTTCCTGGCTCTTCAAGCCATCGCAGTGACGTTCGCAGCGTTATTCTGCCATCACCCCTGCAGCTGCTTGCCCCGAGTTTTTCAAGGCAAAAATTATAGCACGCCGGGCTTGCCTGACGTCCACATCACCAGCCTGGCTCGTGCGCACCGGGGCCGATACATTTCACCGGTTGATGCCGCTATACTCGTGCCATCAAACAACCGAGCCAGAATGGAGACACCCCAGCTCAATGCAAAAGCCCAGCAGACTCCAACTTGCTTATTATCTGGTCGTTTTGCTGGTACTGGTACTGATAACCTACCAGCTGTACCTGTTTTTCTCCGAATCCCGCTACGCTTCGATGCATGTTGCGCAGCTCGAAGAGATACACGCCTCGGTAGGCAACGAGCAGGTATTTTCATTCGCCGTCATCGGCAACATAAACAACTCCTCGAACATTTTCCAGAAGCAGATGATTCCCGTGCTGAATCAGTCTGAGCACAGGTTTCTGATCTCCGCAGGCAACGCCGTCAGCAGCGGCGCGGAAGAAAATTATCGGTCTTTACTCAACATGCTTGCAGAGCTGGAAATGCCCTGGCTCTTGACCTATGGCGAGAACGAGAACAGTGACTTTGGTGATTTCCGTTATTACCAGTATTTAGGGCCCTATTTCTTTTCTTTCACTGTCGGCAACAATCACTTCATCTTCCTCGATGGTACCGGCAATTCACCCTATCGTTGGCAGTTGGACTGGTTAAGTCGCGAGCTGGACAACAGCGAGGCCGACAATCGCTTTCTGTTTGTCGGTCTGCCACTGCACCCACCATTGGAAGAAACGCCCATCTTTGAAGAAGACAACTATTTCTCCGACCCCGAGATTGCTCGCCAATTACTCGAGATCATCGAGCAAGGGGAAGTGGATATGGTTTTCTCGACAAACCTGTCACTACTGCATGAGACCAACATCAACGGCGTGCAGCACATCACAACGGGTGGCGGTGGCGGCATTATCGTTGATGGCGAAAACAGCTTTCATCATTACCTTGCCGTGTCGGTCAATGGCGACCAGATTGCAATAAACCCGATCACGCCCGACATCGGCAAATCATCCCTGTTGCGAACCCTGGACAGCATCTGGTCGGCTATCTATACCTTCTTTTACGTGAGCCTTGCCCGCCTGCTGATCATCGTCAGCGTGCTGGTGCTGGTCGGCCTGAAACTGCGTGAAATCATCTACCAGGATCGTGATTTTTATACCCATTTCAGTATTGATGACAGCCAGTATCGCCAGCGAAAGAAACGTATCGTTTTTTTCACCAACAATTTTTTCCCGTTTATCTCCGGCGTCACCTTGTCCATCCAGCGGCTTTCGGAAGGATTGAAACAGCTGGGCCACCATGTGCATATTGTCGCGCCTGATTATGGCAAGTCGACACCCCCCATGCCGGACATCACCCGCGTACGTACCTTGCTGTCTTTCGGTCAGAGTCGTGAATTTCGTCTGACCAACCCGCTACAGGCCGGCCTGAAAAAACAAATGAACCAGTTACGCCCTGACCTGGTTCATGTGCACCATCCTTTCTGGTTGGGCTCGTTGGGTATGTGGCGGGCAAAACGGGCGGGCGTGCCCGTGATTTATACCTACCACACGCGGCTGGAAATGTACGCACATTATGTACCACTCCCGGGCGCACTCTTCCGCAACGTCATTTCGCACCTGATCATCCGGCGCTTCTGCAACAAGTGTAACGGTATCGTTGTACCCACCTATTCGACGGCAGAGTATCTACGCTTGATCGGCGTAGACAGGCAGTTGTTTGTGCAGCCAACCGGAGTCGAGTTTGCGCATTTCAACCAACCACATCGTTTGACCAGAGAGCACCTGCGCCAACAGCTCGGCCTGGGCATCACAGAGAAGGTGCTTATCAGTGTTTCACGGCTGGGCAAGGAGAAGAACATCAAGTTCCTGCTCGATGCTCTGGCCGAACTGCAAAAAAATCCCGAGCAGCCTGTTCGGCTGGTCCTGGTTGGGCAGGGGGATGACAAGGCGTTTTTGCAGAAACATGCACAATCCCTGGGCGTTGCGGACAGGGTCGTATTTGCCGGCCCGGTCAAACCCGAAGACATGCCGGCGTATTATCAAATGGCCGATCTTTTCGTGTTTGCCTCAAAATCCGAGACTCAGGGCATGGTTATTCTTGAAGCCATGTCAGCCGGCCTCCCCGTCGTGGCTATCCGCTCAAGCGGTATCGATGATGTCATCGACGATGGCCATACCGGCTACAAGACCCTGGATGATATTGGCATATGGTCGAGCAAGGTGAGCGAGTTACTGGGCAATGAAGAAAAACGCCTGCAATTCTCACACGCCGCAGTTGCCGTTGCCGAGCAACACGATGTCAGTGTCTTCGCCAACAATATCGATGGCTTCTACAGCGAAGTGCTGGCCGCTTTTCATGCTGAACAGGCCACTTGAAACCGCGGCCACGGTCTGTCCCGATGCCTACTCGTCCAGGTGAACCCGCCTGTTGGTCAGATAAATGATGACGGCCAGGGCAACGATCACCACAGCCGCAACAGCCAGAGCCTGCCAGACTTGCTCTGACTCACTTGCCAGCAAAATCCTGCCCAACTGACCACCCAGCAGAATCACCGCGACCAGCCCGGGAATCAGACCGATAGCCGAGCCAATCATGTAGGGCAAAAAACGCATGTTGAAGGCACCCGCCAACATGTTGGTCATGGTAAAGGGAGCGATGGGGAGCAGATTGATCACAATCATGCTGTAGGCCGTATTGCTCTGCATAAAGGCACCTACCCTTTTTATCCTGCCGTTACCATGCTGGTCGATCGCTTCACGCCCCAGGTAATGCCCGATAAAATAACTCACTGCCGACGAAGCCAGGGACCCGATGCTGGCATACAGAATCGCCCAGAGCGGATCGAACAGAAAACCGGTAGCAACGACCAGTAGCGTGAGCGGAAACATGATGCTGAGTGACACCACATACAACACAATCAGTGCCGGTAACAGCCAGATGCTTTGCTGCCAGGCGGAGGCCTGCAAGAGCAAGTCCTTCAGCTTTTCAGCGCTGATCCAACCGATATCGATCAAGTAGCGCCAGAGCAAAGCCATGGCCAGGAGCACCACCACGGCAAGGATCAGCCGTTTTACTGCGCCTGGCATGTGCCTTAAACCGCCGACTGTTCAGCCAGAGCCACCGCCCGGAACATGGCACGGCGCTTGTTGATGGTTTCTTCCCATTCCAATGCCGGCACCGAATCCGCGACAATGCCACCACCGGCCTGCACATGCAGCTCGCCGTTCTTGATGACCGCCGTCCGGATTGCAATGGCTGTATCCATATTGCCGTTCCACGCCCAGTAGCCGACGGCACCACCATAGACGCCACGCTTGACCGGCTCCAGCTCATCAATGATTTCCATCGCGCGAATCTTCGGTGCGCCGGACAGGGTGCCGGCGGGCAGAATGGCGCGCAGCGCATCCATCGGGGTCAACTCATCCAGCAGTTGCCCTTTGACGTTGGATACAATGTGCATGACGTTGGAGTAACGCTCGATGACCATTTTCTCGGTCACCTCGACCTGGCCAACCTTGGCCACGCGACCGACATCGTTGCGACCCAGGTCAATCAGCATCAGGTGCTCGGCCAACTCCTTGGCATCGGCCAACAGATCCTGTTCCAGCGCCAGGTCAGCCTCGGGCGTTGCGCCACGCGGGCGTGTACCGGCAATCGGGCGTACGGTTACTTCACCGTCCTCCACCCGCACCAGCACTTCCGGCGAGCTACCGACGACATGGAAGTCGCCAAAGTTGAAGAAATACATGTAGGGCGTCGGGTTCTGGCTGCGCAAAGCCCGATACAGATCAATCGGTGCAGCCTTGAAGTCGATACTCATACGCTGCGACGGCACCACCTGCATACAGTCGCCAGCAAGGATATATTCCTTCACCGTATCCACTGCCCGCTCGTAATCCTCGCGAGTGAAACTGGCACGGTAATCAAGCTCGCAGTCCGGGGGATTATCCAGCGACAATGCCTTGCGCTCAGCCAGTGGCTGGCGGAGTTGCTCAAGCAATTGGTCCAGCCGTGCATTGGCAGCGGCGAAAGCGCCCGCCTCAGCCGGATCAGCGAGCACGATGGCGTGCAACTTGCCGGCCAGGTTGTCGAAGACCACCACTTCATCCGACACCATCAACAGGATATCCGGATTACCCAGCGGATCCGGGTTCGGGCAATGCGCCAGACGTTGTTCGACATAGCGCACACAGTCATAGCCGAAATAGCCGACAAGACCACCATTGAAGCGCGGTAATCCGGGAATATCCGAGACCCGATAACGTGCCTTGAATTCTTCGACAAAAGCCAGCGGATCGGCACACTCGTGCTGCTCGGTTTCGATGCCATCCATCAGTACGCTGACGTGATGCTCATACACCTTCAATACTGTGCGGGCTGGCAAGCCGATAATAGAGTAACGCCCCCATTTCTCTCCACCCTGCACGGATTCCAGCAGGTAGGAATAAGGGCCATCGGCCAGTTTCAAATAAGTAGACAGCGGGGTATCGAGGTCAGCCAGTACTTCCCGCACCAGCGGTATGCGGTTGAAGTCCTGGCCAGCCAGGCGATTGAATTCTTCTTCAGTCATGATCAGCCTCATGGGGCAAAATTATTGTCACACAAACCGGTTACCTGCGCGCACGGGGCAGGTGCTATCAATCAGGCACGCCAACGCCAGCGGGCGAGCGCTTTGATGACTCTCATCAGTTTGCGGTTGCTGACAAACACGGCTGATTCATCCATCGGGTGGGAAGTCCGTAGGCTATATGAGCGCAGCCAGTGAATCAACCAGCAGGTCAGGGTTTTCCTCGCTAATCGGCCGGCCATGATTATACCCATAGGTCACTGCCGCCACGGGCACGCCTGCCGCGCGGGCGGCAAGGATGTCACTGCGCGAGTCGCCCACAAACAAGGCCTGCCGCGCGCTCACCTGCGCCTCTGCCAGCACTTGATGCAACGCCGCCGGATCGGGCTTCTGTACCGGCAAGCTGTCGCCGCCCAGTACCCAGGTAAAATGCTGTTGCAAGCCATGGGCAGCGAGCAGATCCGGCAGAAAGCTACTGGGCTTGTTGGTGATCAGCGCCAGCGGAGTGCCTTGCTGCTGCAGATAATCCAGATATTCACGCACACCGGGGTATAACTGGCTGCGCGAATGGTCCGCCGCATAAGCCTGCAGAAAGTCAGCCAGCGCGGCATCGGCTTCAACCTCATCCACCATCGCATGCTCAATGCTGCCTGCCAGCGCCCGCCGCACCAGCACCCGCGCACCATTACCCACCCACAAACGCACCTTGTCGACCCCGGCCCGGGCGCGGCCACGCTGCTGCAACATGCGATCCACCGCTGCCGCCAGATCCGGCACCGAGTCGATCAGGGTACCGTCAAGGTCGAACATGACGAGTTGGGGGCTTTTATCCGGGAAGAACTTTTGCAAACGCGTCACTTAGCACACCAATCATGTGTCTTGTATCGGACAGCGCGCACACGGCCAACCGGCAGCAGCGGCTGGAGACCCATGCCGTACCGTTAGATGCCAAGCGACCGCCAGGGATGGCGGAAGCGCAGAAAATGCAGGAGCAATTTTCTGCGAGCATCTACGAGCCTACAGGGAAGTATTCACGGCGTGTCCGGCATGGATCTTCAGCCGCTGCTGCCAGCGCAAAGCCATGCAAGCCAAAATATTTATACTTTTACCTGAGCCAACTCAGCCCGCATGGCATCAATCACCGCCCGATAATCCGGCTGATTGAAAATCGCCGAGCCGGCCACAAAGGTATCGGCACCGGCTTCGGCAATGGCGCGAATATTCTGCACATTCACACCGCCATCCACTTCCAGACGAATATCCCGCCCGCTGGCATCAATCAGCGCCCGCGCTTCACACAGCTTGTCCAGGGTAGCGGGAATAAACTTCTGGCCGCCAAAACCGGGGTTGACGCTCATCAGCAGCACCATATCCACCTTGTCCATCACGTACTTCAGGGCATCCAGCGAGGTTGCCGGATTGAACACCAGACCCGCTTTGGCGCCCCCTTCCTTGATCAGCTGCAGCGAACGATCAACATGCTCACTGGCTTCCGGATGGAAAGTGATATAGCTGGCACCCGCTTCGAGAAAATCACCAATGATGCGATCCACCGGCTTGACCATCAGATGCACATCAATGGGTGCAGTGATGCCGTACTTGCGCAAGGCACTGCACACCATCGGGCCAATGGTCAGGTTGGGTACGTAGTGGTTGTCCATGACATCAAAATGAACAATGTCAGCACCGTCGGCAAGAACACGATCGACCTCTTCACCCAAGCGGGCAAAGTCGGCCGACAGAATCGAAGGGGCAATGGCGTAATCAGGCATAGCGGATATCCGGTAACAGCATTATTTGCGCCTATTGTACCCGATAGTGCACTCTTGTACCGACCATTGCCGGTTTCAGGATGCCCCCATGCGCTTACGCCCTTGCCTGCTGTTATTCTGCACGCTTTCCCTGCTATCGGGCACATTCGTTCATGCGCTGGCGGCCGACACCCCGCCCGCCACAGAGCCTTCGGCTCTGAGTCAAAGAGCTGATCTGCCCAGTCGCAGCAGTCGACAAGAAGCAGCGTTGCGACGCGAACTGGACAAGGAACAATTCCGTCAGCTGGAAGCGGGTGATGACAACTTCCTCGGCCTTTTCCTGCCCGCTGCCCGACCCGCCCCCCTGGGTGGGGTTTTGCTGGTCGCTGACCGTGGCGAGCATGCCGATGCTCCGCGCCTGATTGCTGCCAGTCGTCGCCACTTGAGTGATGCCGGCTGGCATACGCTGTCGATCAGCTTGCCGGACAGACTGGGCAATCTGGATCATCTGAGCGATGCCGAACAGGAAATTGCCCGCCAGGCCCATGCCGAGCAAATTCGCCAGCGCCTGCGTCAGGCCTGGCTGGCATTGCAAGCTGAAGGTGCCGAACAGGTTGCCCTGCTAGGGCAGGGTGAAGCCGCCTGGTGGGTACTTCGAACCGCCGGACAGGACAGCAATGATCCAGCCCTCGGCAAGGTTGTTCTGCTTGATCCACGCCCATGGCCGGCGGGTGAACCCTTGCACCGCCTGCTGGAAGCCTGGGACAGGCCACTGCTGGAAATTCACAGCCGAGACGAACCCGACCCCGAGCAGCTGCGGCGACGGGAACGTGAAATCCGTCGACTTGGTCGTAGCCATAACTATGATCAGGTTCAGCATCCGCTGCTGCCGGGGCAGTCGGAAACGTCGTTGAATCGCCGCATAGAAGGCTGGCTGCGCAAATAAGTCGCCGAGCTCAAAATCCGCGATACTGGCGGATACGCGCATAGGCCGCCTTGATATCACGAATCTGTTCGCCGGCATTGTTCTGCACAGTGGCGCTGGCACCACGGGCACTCAGTTTGTCCGGATGATGGCGACTGAGTTGGCGACGATAGGCACGCCGAATTGAGTCCGGGCTATCCGCCAGTGCCACGCCAAGCAAACGGGCATCGCGCTGCAGTTGATCTTCCCGGGCGACGGGTGCCTGCTGCTGACTGTGTGGGCGGTGCTTTTGATGCATTCGCTGTTGTTCACCGCGACCAACACCGACTTTCTTGCCCCATTGATTAAGCAACTGCTGCTGAGCACTGGCCAGGCTGCCGCTGGCCAGTGCCATGCGCCAGCAGGCGTCCATCAACTCCACTGCCAGAGCCGGTTCGCGGCGAGCAAAGCGTGCGACCAGACGTTCCAGACTACGTGCCTGGTCGCGCCCCTCGTTGAACCAGCGCATGGCTTGCAGCCGACGCGTCTCGTCCAGCCGGTATTGTTGCATCAGGTCACGCGCCAGTTGCAGGTGCACGGCCTGCACTCGGCCATTGGCCTTGGCCATATGCCCGAGACAGAGAAACAGTACGCGCTCAAAGCTCAGCTTCCGACCGCCCAGTGCGCGCAGCCGAACCGGCACATCAGTCCAGCGACGCAATCGCCAGTGCCGGTCCAGGGCATGCCCCAGCACGGCACCGAGTAAAGCCCCGGGTATACCGGCAGCCGCGGCACCCAGCAGACCGCCGGCCAGGGTTACCGGCCAGAGCATGTCATCCGCTCCGCTGCGTTGGCCGCCTGTTGCAGACGCTCCGGGGTACCCACATCGATCCAGCAACCGGCAAAGTACTCGCCGCTGAGCTGACCCTTATCTGCTGCCGCACGCAGCAGCGGGGCCAGGGCAAACCGGCCAGGAGTCTGACCGGCCAGGAGTGCCGGGTGAATCACCGCGATACCACTGTAGGTCAGGCCTGTCTGTTCTGCAGCGGGATTCCTGACCGCCCCTTGCCGCATAACAAAGTCGCCCTGCGGGTGATGAGCAGGATTGTCGATCAACACCAGGTGCGCCAGCTTGTTGGCCGGCAACTGCAGACCGGCGAAGTCGAAATCAGTCCAGATATCGCCGTTGACCAGCACAAAGGGTTGATCGCCCAACAAGGGCAGCGCCTGAAAGATGCCGCCACCGGTCTCCAGTGGCTCTGTTTCCCGTGACCACTGTATCTCGACACCCAGTGCGGCACCGTCGGCAAAGTGTGCCTCGATCTGCTCACCCAGCCAGGCATGATTGATGACCACCTGACGGATACCCGACCGCGCCAGTGCTTCCAGGTGCCACTGCAGCAAGGGCTTGCCAGCCACCAGCAGCAAGGGTTTGGGGGTATGCAGGGTCAGCGGCCGCATGCGTTCGCCCTTGCCCGCCGCCAGCAGCATGGCTTTCATGGCGTTAATTCCAGCCGTGCAAGCAAGCGTTGCAGGGGAGCCAACTCAGGCTCGGCCTGGCAGGCGCTCTGCAAGTAGGCCAGAAAACGCGGGGCATCATCCAGATAACGGGGCTTGCCATCGCGGTAACTTATGCGAGCAAAAATACCCAGTACTTTCAGGTGCCGCTGCACGCCCATCAAGCGGTATTGCCGCTGGAAAACCGCATAGTCGCCCGGCAGTTCGATGCCTGCTGCACGAGCACGTTGCCAGTAACTGTGCATCCAGGCATCACGCCGCGGCTCCGGCCAACTGAAAAAAGCATCGGCAAATAGCGAGGTAGCATCATAACTGGCGGGGCCATAGAGCGCGTCCTGAAAATCCAGCACCGCCGGCTCGCCACTGGCAGGCACCATAAGGTTGCGCGCCATGTAATCACGATGTACAAAAACACGAGTCTCGGCATTGATGCTGGCGAGCAACAGCTGACACAACTCGGCCCAGTCTGCACGATCCACCTCGCTAAAGCTGCATTGCAGATGCCTCGCCACATACCAGTCCGGAAAAAGCTCCAGCTCGCGCTGCAACACGGCACTATCATAGGGCGGTAAAACACCCGGCCGGCTGGCTTGTTGCCAGCGCACAAGGCTGTCAATGGCAGCACTGAACAACTGCTCCAGCCAGCTGTCGTAGATACCCGCCTGAATCTGTTCCAGAAAGGTTCGTTGCCCCATATCCTCCAGCAGCAAAAAGCCCTGCTGCAAATCGCTGACAAAAATCCGCGGCACCCGCACGCTCGCCTCTGTCATCAGCTCGGCAATCCGCACAAAAGGCCGACTGTCTTCCTGTTCCGGCGGCGCGTCCATGATAATCAGGCTGAAATCGCCCTGCTGCCAACGAAAATATCGCCGCGCGCTGGCATCGGCACTGGCCGCGCTCAGGATCGGCTCGGCAGCGGGCAAAGGCCCAAGCTCAGGCGCTGCCTGCGCAATGGCGGCGGGCAACCACTGACGCAATTGCACTTCTCTGGCATCCATCATTTGAATTCCTGTCCGGCTGGCGCTGGCTCTGGCAGCGCCCAATGCTTTATTATCCACAATCCTGACGATCAACAGCAGCATGCCTGTTGCGCCTGGCGCGCACAAGGTACTGCCACATCCAGACTGGAAGCCGGATAACAACACCATGGCCTATCGTTCACCACCTTTCGCGCTGCGCTTTCCCCTTCTGCTGGCTGGCAGTGTCCTGCTGGCCCAACCCATGACCACTCTGGCTCAGCAGGTTGACTGTCGTGCCAGCGCGGATGGTCAGGGCTGGGATTGTTCGCCACACACAGCAACCAGCCCTCTGCCACCGCGTCCACAGCGACCAACGGCGGCTCCGCAGGACGCTGCGCCAACTGCAACCGAAACAGCCAATACCCGTCAACCGGCTACACCGGCTGCAGCGGATACCGCCTACCGTCACCTTGACTGGGTCTCGCGGGAAGAGCTCAGCCCCGATATGCAAGCGCGCATCGCGCCCTATTGCGGAGGCACTTATGTTGAACCTCCGCGCAGCGGGCGCGATGATACCACTGCCCCCGACCAGTTGACGGTGTTCGCCGAAGCGGATACCGGCCAGTTCGCGCAGTCACAGGACGTCGGCGAACTAACGGGTAACGTCCTGCTGAATCGCGGCCAGCTGCAGGCCGAATCACAGCAAGCCAGTTTTGATCGCACCAGTAACCGAATAACGCTCAGTGAAGAGGTTCGCCTCCGTGATCGTGGCATGTTGTTGCTGGCCGACCGGGCCGAACTGGAAACAGACACCGGGGCGACCCGTGTCGAAGGTGCTGAATATGTTCTGCATGCTCAGCATGCGCGTGGGACAGCGGCCCGAATTGACCGTCGTGAAGACGCTGTCATTCTGTTGAATGACGCGACCTACACCACCTGCGAACCCGGCAACAATGCCTGGGCGCTGCACGGCAAGGAAGTTGAACTCAATCAGGAAGAAGGTTGGGGGCAAGCCCGCAACGTGACCCTTCGGGTCAAGGACTTTCCGGTCTTTTACACACCCTACATCCGTTTCCCGATTGATGACCGTCGACAGAGCGGTTTCCTGGTCCCGTCCATTTCGGCCAGCAGCAACTCGGGCAGCGAGCTCACTGTTCCTTACTATTTCAACCTGGCACCCAATTACGATGCCACCTTGTACCCGCAGCTGCTCAGTGATCGCGGCTTGTTGATGGAAGGCGAGTTTCGTTATCTGACCGGACGCAGCGAAGGGCAATTTGCTGCAGCGGCGCTGGATGATCGGGAAAAAGAACGCAAGGAACAGTCCAAATACCGCTCCGAGCGCTGGATGTACAGCTGGCAGCACCAGACGGACATTACGCCAAGGTTGCTTGCCTCGGTTGATTACACCGACATCAGTGACCCCTACTACTTTCAGGATCTGTCGACCAATACCGGCATCAATACCGGCAGCTTTCTCGACCAGCGCGGCAACCTGAGCTGGCGTGGAAACAACTTTATTGCCGGGCTGAACCTGCACGCCTATGAAAGAGCCACAGTCACGGATATCACACCCTATGACCGTTTGCCTCAGGTCACGCTGGACGGGGCTGTTCCGGGAATGCCTTTTGGGCTGAAAGCCAGCTACGGCAGCGAGTACGTCAGATTTGAACGCAACCTGATGAGCGGCTTTTTTACCGACCGGGATGGCAACACTGGAACCCCGGATCAACGCTGGTATGACGACCGGTTAACCGGCCTTACCCGCGCTGAAGGTGAGCGGGTACACATTGAGCCGGCAATCAGCCTGCCCCTCAGAGCCGAGTGGGGGTATGTCACGCCCAGCGTCAAGTTTGCCTATACCCGCTATGATCTCTCGCTCGACGGTCAGGGCCGCAGCACCTTGTTGCCCGATGAGCGCTATCAATCATCCCAGGACCGCAGCATACCGATTTTCAGCCTGGACAGCGGACTCTACTTTGACCGGCAAACGGAACTTTTCGATCAGGGATATACCCAAACACTGGAACCGCGTTTGTTTTATTTGTACGTACCTGAAAAAGATCAGCGGGATATTCCAATTTTCGACACCGGCGAGATTGGCTTCAGTTATGCGTCCCTGTGGCGTGACAACCGTTTTTCCGGCAAGGACCGGATCGGCGATGCCAACCAGCTTTCATTTGGCCTGACCAACCGCTGGATTCAGGAAAACGGGATTGAGCGACAGCGAGTGAGTATCGGCCAGGCGCTTTACTTCAGTGATCGCAAGGTACAGCTCAGGGGTATCGATTATCGCAACCGGGCAACCGAGCAATCATCCGTGTCGCCGCTCGCGCTGCAATACCAGTTGCGTTTCAATCAGGATTGGCGTCTGAATGCTGAACTTAACTGGGATACTGACCAGCGCACTACGCGTTCCGGCAGTATCGCCTGGCGATATCAGTCAGCCGAGGACCCGCGGAAGATTGTCAACCTCGCCTATCGTTATCGCAAAGACCGCTTGCGCTTTGACCGCGAAAGCGGCGTATGGACGTTCAATCCGGACTTCGGCACACCAGGTACCGATAGCTACATTGCCAATTACTATAAAACCGACCAGCATGACGTTTCCTTCATGTGGCCGGTTGGCAACAACTGGAGCCTGATCGGCCGCTGGTTGCGGGACTATGGTCGCAATCAGACGGTGGATGCCTTTGGTGGTTTTGAATATGAAAGCTGCTGCTGGAAGTTCCGGGTCATTAACCGCTACTGGATTGATTATGACGAAACCAGCTTGAATCCCAGGCAGAATGACCAGCCCGACCGCGGCATTTTCTTGCAGGTGGTGTTCAAGGGTCTGGGCAATATGACTGGCAGCAATGTTGAAACCCTGCTTACCGATGGTATCCCTGGCTACAGAGAGCGAGACAATAATGCCTTTTAAGCTTTACACCGCAGTCCTCAGCCTGTGCGCAGGCCTGTTTATCACTAGCGCACAGGCACAGGTGGTGCCACTGGACCGGGTTGCCGCCATTGTCGATAACGACGTGGTCATGCTCAGCCAGGTGCAGCAACGGGTGGATAATGTACGCCGCCAGGTCAGCGAACAGGGCGGTGAAATACCCCCGGCAGACGTGCTGCGCCAACAGGTACTCGAACAACTGATTCTGGAAAGCATCCAGTTGCAGATGGGTGACCGGGCCGGTATCCGCATTGACGACAACAGCCTGAACCAGACCATGCAACAACTGGCTCAACGCAATGGCGTAACCCTTGACGAGTTTCGTGCCGCGCTGGAACGGGATGGCATCAGCTATGCCGCAGCCCGTGAACAGGTGCGCCGGGAAATGATCATCAGCCGGGTGCGTCAGCGCCGGGTAGCCGAGCGCATTCAGGTCAGCGACCAGGAAGTGCGCAACTTCCTCAACTCGGAGCTGGGTCGCACGCAGCTGGCCGAGGAATTCCGTCTGGCAATGATCATCCTGCCCCTGGATGAGTATGCCAGCGCCGAAGAAGAAGCCCGCATCCGTGCTGCTGCAGACGATATTTATCAGGAACTGCAGGCCGGTGCGGACTTTGCCGATCTGGCGCGCAGCCACGCGGGTGGCGACCTGGGTCTGGAAGGTGGCGAGCTTGGCTGGCGCAAGGCAAACCAGTTGCCCGGCGCCTTTGCCAGTGCCGTCAGTGAGCTGGACGTTGGTGAAATTACCCGCCCGCTGCGCTCGCCCTCTGGCCTGCATATTCTCAAGTTGCTGGAGGAGCGCGGTGGTGATGGTCAACTGGTCACCGAGTACCAGGTTCGCCATATCCTGATCCGCCCCAGCGAAATCCGTAGCGAGAATGAAACAGCACAACTGATCCAGCGTCTGTACGAACGCATCCGCAATGGCGAATCCTTCGAAAATCTGGCCCGCGCCTTCTCGGAAGACCCGGGCAGTGCGCTGAATGGCGGCAGCATGGGCTGGACCACCGCTGACAGTGTGGTGCCGGAGTTCGCTGAAGTCATGACCACCTTGCCCGAAGGGCAGGTATCGCGCCCACTGGAAACCCAGTACGGCTGGCACATCATCGAAGTGACCGACCAGCGTCGCGTGGACATGACTGACGACATGCGTGAGCAACAAGCCACCAGCTTGCTGCAAAATCGCAAATTCGATGACGAACTGCAGACCTGGCTGCTGGAGATTCGCCAGGATGCCTACGTCGAGATCAAGATCTAGTGCCCGTTGCGGCGATCGCGTTAACCGCTGGTGAGCCAGCAGGTATTGGTCCTGATCTCTGCCTGCAACTGGCCAGCGAGCCTTGTGCACATGAACGGGTAGTCATTGCCGACCCGAATCTGCTGGCCGAACGCGCCGCATTATTGGGCCTGCAGGTCAGCATCAGTCCCTTTGATCCCGGCCGCCCGCCCCGGGCCCAGGCCGCCGGCGAACTCAGCGTGCTGCCAGTCCGGCTCGCCGCGCCCTGCCACCCCGGCAAGCTGGATCCGGCCAATGGCCGCTATGTACTCGAGACCTTGCGGCTCGCCGGCGAAGGCTGCATGCGCGGACACTTTGCCGCGATCGTTACCGCCCCGGTACATAAGGGCGTAATCAATGAGGCCGGGGTGCCTTTTAGTGGCCATACCGAATTTTTTGCCGAGCTGACCGGGACTGAACAAGTGGTAATGATGCTGGCCTGCCCCGGTCTGCGGGTGGCACTTGCGACGACCCACTTGCCCTTGCGTGCCGTCGCCGATGCCATCACGCCAGCACTGCTGGAGCGGGTGCTGCGCATACTGCAGCACGACCTGCAAACCAAGTTCGGCATTCGCCAGCCGCGCATCCTGGTCTGCGGTCTCAACCCGCATGCCGGAGAAGATGGCCACCTTGGCCGTGAAGAGCTGGATATCATTATTCCGCTGCTAATGCGTCTGCGCAGCGAGGGCATGGATTTGGTTGGCCCACTGCCAGCGGATACGCTATTTACCCCGAAACATTTGCAATCAGCCGATGCGGTTCTGGCCATGTACCATGATCAGGGCTTGCCGGTACTCAAGCACAAGGGCTTTGGCCAGGCGGTGAACATCACCCTTGGCCTGCCCATTATTCGCACTTCGGTCGACCATGGAACGGCACTGGATCTGGCCGCAAGCGGCCGGGCAGATGTCGGCAGCCTCCGGGTCGCCCTGCATACTGCCAGCGAGATGCTGGCAGCCAGGACTCAGGCATGACAGATTTTGCTCCGCACCGGGCCCGCAAGCGCTTCGGTCAGAATTTCCTGCACGATCAGGGCGTGATCAACCGTATTCTGCGTGCCGTTCATCCACAGGCAGACCAGCACCTGGTGGAGATCGGTCCGGGTCAGGGCGCCATAACGGCCGGCCTGCTGAGCAGCGGAGCGCGTCTGGATGTCGTCGAACTGGACAGGGATCTACACCCTGTCCTGCTAGCCCAATTTGGCCACAATCCGCAATTCCAGTTACACAAAGGCGACGCGCTGAAGTTTGACTTCAGCACTCTGGAGGATGACGAACGCCCGCTGCGCGTGGTTGGCAACCTGCCCTACAACATTTCCACGCCGTTGATGTTTCACCTGCTCAACCAGGCCACGCACATTCGCGACATGCACTTCATGCTGCAAAAAGAAGTGGTGCAACGACTGGCTGCCGGTGTGGGCGACAATCACTACGGCCGCCTCGGCATCATGGTGCAGTACCATTGTCAGGTCGAGCACCTGTTCGACGTCGGTTCCGGCGCCTTCAGTCCCGCGCCCAAGGTCGACTCAGCCATCGTCCGGCTGACACCCCACCACCAGCTACCGCATCCAGCCAGTGACCCCCGGCAATTGGAAATCGTGGTGCGTGAGGCTTTCAATCAGCGGCGCAAGACCTTGCGCAACACGCTCAAGCGCCTGCTCAGTGCCCAGATCATCGAGGAAGAAGGCATTGACCCCGGTCTGCGCCCTGAGCAGGTTGATCTGGCCGGCTTTGTTCGCCTGGCCAACCGCCTGGGCAAGGCAGACAACAACGAGCAAACCTTATGAGTCAGACCCTGATCGACACAATCCATATCGCTGTTGCCACCCGCTTTCTGAGTGAACAATCACTGCCCGAGCGCAATCGCTATGCTTTTGCCTACACCATCACCATAAGCAACCAGGGTACGCACAGCGCACAGTTGCTTGACCGTCAATGGTTGATAACCGACGGCAATGGCAAGGAAGAGCAGGTCAGCGGGCCCGGCGTGGTGGGCGAGCAGCCGACCATTGAGCCCGGCAACAGCCATACCTATACCAGCGGTTGTATCCTGGAAACCCCGATTGGCACCATGCAGGGCAGCTATGGCATGCTGTGTGCCGATGGACGTAAATTCCGTGCCCCGATCCCGCTGTTCCGGCTGACCAAGCCCAACGCGCTGAACTGATGCACAAGGCCCGGCCATGACCACCTATGCTGTCGGCGACCTGCAGGGTTGCCTGAAACCATTGCAATGTCTGTTGGCCGAGGTTGACTTCAATCCCTCGACCGATGTGCTCTGGTCGGTCGGCGACATGGTCAACCGCGGGCCGGATTCTCTGGCAACGCTGCGTTTCCTGAACCAGCTGGATAACGCCTGCATAGCCGTACTCGGCAACCACGACCTGCACCTGTTGGCTTCCGCCCGCGATCGTAGCCGCCTGCGCAAATCCGATACCCTGCTACCGATTCTCAAGGCGCCGGATCGCGATATCCTGCTGGGTAGTTTGCGCCAGCGCCCCCTGGCGCACTTCGACGAAGAGCTGAATACCCTGATGACGCATGCCGGTATCCCCCCGATCTGGAGCGTCAAGCAAACCCTGAAACGGGCAGATGAAGTGTCTGAGGTGGTCCGTTGTGACAAGCAGCTACCCTGGTTTCTCGACGAGATGTACGGCAACGAACCCTCGCGCTGGAAACCGGAGCTGAAAGGCATCGACCGTTTGCGGATGATTACCAACTACCTTACCCGCATGCGCTTCTGCAAAGCCGACGGCACGCTCGACTTCAAATCCAAGGAGGGGCTCGACAGTGCCCCCAAGGGATATGCTCCCTGGTTCAGTTACCCACGCAAAGACCCGGAGATTCGGCTGATCTTCGGCCACTGGGCCGCGCTAGAAGGCAAAACCGGCCTGAGCAATGTCATCGGCCTCGACAGCGGCTGCGTCTGGGGCAACCGCATGACCCTGATGAACCTGAACAGCGGCGAAAGCATCAGCTGCGCTTGCGAGCATTGAGGAGGCAAACCATGGCCAGTTTCAACCGGATCAACCCCGAACAGGCTGCTGCACTTTGCCAGCAGGGTGCCCAACTGGTGGATATTCGCGACCCGCACAGCTTTGCCCAGGGCCACATGCCCGGCGCTGTGCGCCTGGATAACAGCAACCTGGCTGACTGGGTCGCCAACGCCGAGCAGGCTACTGCCGTGATCGTTTGCTGCTACCACGGCAACTCCAGTCAGCCCGCTGCCGACTATCTGGCCGGGCTCGGTTTTGCCGAAGTCTACAGTCTGGATGGTGGCTTCGAACTCTGGCAACAGAGCTACCCGGATCAGGTCAGCCAGAGCGCTGAATGACACCCGCCGCAACAGAAATAAAAAATTATTACTTTCCCCCTGCGCCAAACGAACTATCCTCTTAATCAGGCAATCGAAAAAGGTAAGCGTGAGATTCGAGCATCATCACGCTGCCAAATTGAAAGCCGGTCTGCCGGCTTCCTGACTCGGGAAGCCTGCCGGACCTGGCGGTAAAGCCTGATCTGGCTAGCTGCCTTCTCCGACAGACTTCCTGGCCTTGCCCTTGACGGGTGGTATTGGGGGAATAACGCATCTGGATGTGCTCACCCACGTGCCGCAGCAACGGCGGGCCACTGTGTGGAAGCCCGGACCTCATACAGGGTTAGAGCGAGGTCGTGCCATGAGCTTATTCAGTCATTTCCAAAACCGTTACGAAGCCACCCGGCAGGAAGAATACAGCCTGCAGGAGTACCTGGAGCTGTGCAAAACTGATCCCATGGCCTATGCCACCGCCTCGGAGCGCCTGCTCCAGGCCATTGGCGAGCCCGAGCTGATCGATACCTCGATGGACCCGCGCTTGTCGCGCATCTTCTCCAACAAGGTAATCAAGCGTTACCCTGCCTTCGCTGACTTCCACGGCATGGAAGAATCGATTGAACAGATCGTGTCCTTCTTCCGCCATGCCGCCCAGGGACTGGAGGAAAAGAAACAGATTCTCTACCTGCTCGGCCCGGTCGGCGGCGGCAAGTCCTCGCTGGCGGAAAAGCTCAAGGCCCTGATGCAACAAGTCCCCTTTTACGCCATCAAGGGCTCGCCGGTATTTGAATCCCCACTGGGCCTGTTCAATGCCGATGAGGATGCGACTATTCTTGAAGAGGATTACGGCATCCCGCGCCGCTATATCAACAGCATCATGTCGCCCTGGGCGGTCAAGCGACTGCACGAGTTCAACGGCGACATCAGCCAGTTCCGCGTGGTCAAGCTCTACCCCTCAATTCTGCAACAGATCGCCATTGCCAAGACCGAACCCGGTGACGAGAACAACCAGGATATTTCTGCGCTGGTGGGCAAAGTCGATATCCGCAAGCTGGAGGAATTTCCGCAAAATGATCCGGACGCCTACAGCTACTCCGGTGCACTCTGCCGCGCCAACCAGGGCCTGATGGAATTCGTCGAAATGTTCAAGGCGCCGATCAAGGTACTGCATCCCCTGCTGACCGCGACCCAGGAAGGCAACTACAACAGCACCGAAGGCCTCGGCGCGATCCCGTTCAACGGAGTTATTCTGGCGCACTCCAACGAGTCCGAATGGCAGACCTTTCGCAACAACCGCAACAACGAAGCCTTTCTCGACCGTATCTATATCGTCAAGGTGCCCTACTGCCTGCGTGTCAGCGATGAAATCCAGATTTACCAGAAACTGCTGACCAGCAGCTCGCTGGCCCATGCCCACTGCGCACCGGACACGCTGAAAATGCTCGCCCAGTTCAGCGTATTGTCGCGCCTGAAAGAGCCGGAAAACTCCAACGTCTACTCGAAGATGCGTATCTACGATGGCGAGAACCTGAAAGATACCGACCCCAAGGCCAAATCGATCCAGGAATACCGCGACACTGCCGGCGTGGATGAAGGCATGAATGGTCTGTCGACCCGCTTTGCCTTCAAGATCCTCTCGCGGGTGTTCAACTATGACAACACCGAGGTCGCCGCCAACCCGGTGCACCTGCTGTATGTGCTGGAACAACAGATCGAACAGGAGCAGTACAACGCCGAGGTCAGCGAGCGCTACCTGCGCTTCCTCAAGGAATACCTGGCGCCGCGCTATGTCGACTTTATCGGCAAGGAAATCCAGACTGCTTACCTGGAATCCTACAGCGAGTACGGGCAGAACATTTTCGACCGCTATGTAATGTACGCCGACTTCTGGATTCAGGACCAGGAATACCGTGACCCGGATACCGGCGAAATCCTCAACCGCGCATCGCTGAATGAAGAGTTGGAGAAGATCGAGAAACCTGCGGGTATCAGCAATCCGAAAGACTTCCGCAACGAGATCGTCAACTTCATGCTGCGCGCCCGTGCCAACAACAATGGCAAGAACCCGAGCTGGCTGTCCTACGAAAAATTACGCGGCGTGATCGAGAAGAAGATGTTCTCCAACACCGAAGATCTGCTACCGGTCATCAGCTTCAACGCCAAAGCCTCCAACGAGGACCAGAAAAAGCACAACGACTTTGTTACCCGCATGGTCGAGCGCGGCTACACCGAAAAGCAGGTGCGGCTGTTGTCGGAATGGTATCTGCGCGTCAGGAAAGCGCAGTAATCCGGAGGGCACCGCATGAGTTATGTGATTGACCGCCGCCTCAACGGCAAGAACAAGAGCGCAGTCAACCGCCAGCGGTTCCTGCGCCGCTACCGGTCGCACATCAAGAAAGCGGTGTCCGAAGCGGTTGGCAAGCGCTCGATTACCGATATTGGCCAGGGAGAGCAGATCAGCATTCCCAGTCGGGATATCGATGAACCCATTTTCCATCACGGCCCTGGAGGTCGGCAGACCCAGGTCCATCCCGGCAACCGCGAGTTCGTCAGTGGCGACCGCGTCGCGCGCCCGGAGGGCGGCGGCGGTGGCCAGGGTGGCAGTGATGCCGCCAACAGCGGCGAGGGTATGGATGAATTCGTCTTCCAGATCACCCAGGACGAATTTCTCGATTTCATGTTCGAGGATCTGGCGTTACCCAACCTGGTCAAGCGTCATCTGGTCGGTACCGACACCTTCAAATCGGTACGGGCCGGCATCAGCAGTGAAGGCAATCCCTCACGCATCAACATCGTGCGCTCCATGCGCGCTGCACATGCCCGACGTATCGCCCTCTCCGGTGGCAGCCGGGCGCGGCTGCGTGCGGCCGAACGCGAGCTCGAGCAGCTGCGGCTGGAGCAACCGGACAATCTGAGCGATATCCAGGCACTGGAAGCTGAAATCCAGCGCCTGCGCGAACGCATCGACAAGGTGCCCTTCCTCGACACCTTCGACCTGCGCTACAACCTGATCAGCAAGCAGCCGTCGCCCAGCTCCAAGGCGGTGATGTTCTGCCTGATGGATGTGTCCGGTTCCATGACCCAGGCCACCAAGGACATGGCCAAGCGCTTTTACATCCTGCTGTACCTGTTCCTCAAACGGAATTACGAACGCATTGAGGTGGTCTTCATTCGCCACCACACCAGCGCCAAGGAAGTCGACGAAGAGGAATTTTTCTACTCGCGGGAAACCGGCGGCACCATTGTCTCCAGCGCTCTGCGTCTGATGCACGAGATCATTCAGGAACGCTACGCCCCCGGGGAGTGGAATCTGTACTGTGCCCAGGCCTCTGACGGCGACAACTGGAATGATGACTCGCCGATCTGCCAGCGTCTGCTCAAGGAGCAGATCATGCCGGCCATGCAATATTACTGCTATGTGGAAATTACCCCGCGTGACCACCAGGCGTTGTGGTACGCCTATGAGCAGGTCGGCGAGCATTTCCCCGAGCACTTTGCCCAGCAGCAGATTATCGATCCCGGCGACATCTATCCGGTATTCCGCAAGCTGTTCCAGAAGAGGATGACCACATGAGCCGCCAACCCATCTCCACCGGCTCGGAATGGACCTTCGAGCTGATCCGCGAATATGACCGCGAAATAGGACGCATTGCCCACGATATTTACGGCCTGGATACCTACGCCAACCAGATCGAAGTGATCAGCGCGGAACAGATGATGGATGCCTACGCCTCGGTCGGTATGCCGCTGGGTTATCACCACTGGTCCTATGGCAAGCATTTCCTGCATACGGAAAAAAACTACAAGCGCGGGCAGATGGGCCTGGCCTACGAGATCGTCATCAACTCCGACCCCTGCATCGCCTATCTGATGGAAGAGAACACCATGACCATGCAGGCACTGGTCATCGCCCACGCCTGCTACGGCCACAATTCCTTCTTCAAGGGCAATTACCTGTTCCGCACCTGGACCGATGCCAGCGCCATCATCGACTATCTGGTGTTTGCCCGTCAGTACATCAGTGAATGCGAGGATCGCTACGGTATCGATGCCGTGGAAGACCTGCTCGATTCCTGCCACGCGCTGATGAATTACGGGGTTGATCGCTACAAGCGCCCCTATCCGATTTCCGCTGCCGAAGAGCGCCAGCGGCAGAAAGAGCGCGAAGAGTACCTGCAACGTCAGGTCAACGATCTCTGGCGTACCATCCCGGTCAACCCGGAACAGGTCGAGCGCCGCCAGACCAGGGAACGCTACCCCAGCGAGCCGCAGGAAAATCTGCTCTACTTCATCGAGAAAAACGCCCCGCTGCTCGAGCCCTGGCAGCGTGAGATCATTCGCATCGTGCGCAAGATCGCACAGTACTTCTACCCGCAACGTCAGACGCAAGTGATGAATGAGGGCTGGGCAACCTTCTGGCATTACACCCTGCTCAATCACCTGTATGACGAGGGCAAGGTCACCGACGGCTTCATGCTCGAATTCCTGCAATCGCACAGCAGTGTGGTCATGCAACCCGAGTTCGACAGCAAGTGGTACAGCGGTATCAACCCCTATGCCTTGGGCTTCGCCATGATGCAGGATATCCGCCGCATCTGTGAGCACCCCACCGAGGAAGACCAGCGCTGGTTCCCGGAGATTGCCGGCAGTGACTGGCTGCAGACCATCAAACTGGCGATGCGCGACTTCAAGGATGAAAGCTTTATTCTGCAATACCTCTCACCCAAGGTGATTCGCGATTTCAAACTGTTTGCCGTCGTCGATGACGATCAGGACGATGCGCTGGAAATCAGTGCAATTCACGATGAAAACGGCTACCGCCAGGTACGTGAACTGCTCGCGGCGCAATACAACCTGGGCAACCGCGAGCCGAATATCCAGATCTGGGATGTGGACCGCCGCGGTGACCGTTCACTGACCCTTCGCCATCAGCGCCACAACGGCAAACCCCTGGGTAAATCCAGCGAAGAAATGTTGCGCCACCTGCATCGGCTGTGGGGCTTCGATGTGCACCTGGAATGTATGCAGGGGGATAACCTGGTTGATGCTCTGCATGTGCCGCCGCAACACGAAAGGGAAGATGACAGCATGCCGCGTTTCAACCTCAATCTGCCACCGATTTAGGGAATACTGATTATTAGCTTTTGTCCGGGGGCATTGCCAGCCATCTGTCCCAGACACGCTACAAGCCGTCCCTGGGGCTCGTCGATGCACTGGCAGAAAATTGCTCCTGCATTTTCTGCTCTTCCGCCATCCCTGGCGGTCGCCTGGCATCTAACGGTCCAGAGCGGGGCAGCGCCAACCGAGCCTCACAGGTTTGGGGGTTAATCAGTATTTCCCAGCCACCCAGTTAACGGCCGCTTGCAGTGCCCCGCAGAAAGTCTTAGCCTGCGCTGACACCGAGCGACAGCAGATTATCCATGTCTTACACCACCTATCTTGTCGGCGGCGCCGTGCGTGACCGCCTGCTGGGCTATCCCCATGATGAACACGACTGGGTGGTGGTCGGGGCAACACCGGAGCAGCTATTGGACGCCGGCTATACCCCGGTCGGCCAGGACTTTCCGGTCTTTCTGCACCCCAAAACCGGCGAGGAATATGCGCTGGCTCGTACCGAGCGCAAAAGCGGTGTCGGTTATGGCGGTTTTACCTTTCACACCAGCCCGGATGTGACCCTGGAGCAGGACCTGCAACGCCGGGACCTGACCATCAACGCCATGGCCATGGATGATCAGGGCCAGCTGATCGACCCCTATGGTGGCCAGGCTGACCTGCAAGCGCGCATCCTGCGCCACGTTGCCCCGGCCTTTGTCGAAGACCCGCTGCGCGTGCTGCGCGTCGCCCGTTTTGCCGCCCGCTACCATCACCTGGGTTTTCAGGTCGCGGCAGAAACCCTGAGCCTGATGCGTGAACTGGCCCGGTCCGGCGAACTCCAGGCGCTCAATGCAGAACGTATATGGAAGGAAATCAGCCGCGCGCTGATGGAGCGCAACCCGGAGATCTTTGTGCAGACCCTGCGCGACTGCGGCGCCCTGGTTGAATTGCTGCCGGAAGTGGACCGCCTGTTCGGCGTACCCCAGCCGGAGCAACACCATCCCGAAGTGGATACCGGCATCCATCAGTTACTGGTGCTGCAACAGGCCGCGCGTCTGGAGTTGCCGCTGGCGGCTCGCTGGGCTTGCCTGCTGCATGATCTGGGCAAGGGACTGACACCGGAAGAACACTGGCCGAAACACCATGGCCATGAAAAGAAAGGCCTGGCAGCGGTGAAGGCCGTCAACCAGCGGGTAAAGGCGCCGCGTGAGTGTCAGGAACTGGCGCTACTGGTATGCGAGTACCACACCCACTGCCACCGCGCGCTGGAATTACGCCCGGAGACCCTGCTGAAACTGTTCAAGGCCTTTGATATCTACCGCCGGCCCGAGCGCTTCGAGCAGTTTCTCGGTGCTTGCCAGGCCGATGCCCAGGGTCGGACGGGGCTGGAAGACAGGCCCTACCCTCAGGCCGATTACTTGCGCAAGGCCGCCGAGCACGCACGCGCTGTCAGCGTACAGCCATTACTGGAGCAGGGTTTACAAGGGGCAGAGCTTGGCAAGGCGCTGGAGAAATCCCGCTTGCATGCCGTGGCGGCCTTCAAGACCGACTGAAAGCAGGTCTGTTCAAAGGGGCTCAGTGCTGTGCTGATCAGTGATATCTGCATACGCGCGCAACAAAGTGTCCGGCGTCAGCGCCTGCCCTTGCCACTCGAAGGCTACCGGCCAGAGCTTTTGCGCGCCGGACCAGTTCGCCCATAGTTCAGCATAGCAGCGCCCATCGCCAGGCAAGCACGCCTGCGGCAGCAAGAGTGCCAATGGCCAGAGCACAAAGGCATTTCGGGTCGTTTCCGGACGCGGCAAAAGTACGCCGGCGTGCTCGCCGCTTAACTCGCCGTAACAGAGCACATCGATATCCAGAGTAATCTGCCCCGGGTCCGAGGTCTGCCGACGGCCACAGACACTTTCAATCGCCTTGAGTGCAGCAAGCAAATCATCCAGCGCCAGGTGCGTATCCGCCGCTACCACCAGATTGTAAAACGGGCGGCCGTCGACCCCGATGGCTTCACTCTCAAACAACGGCGAAACCTGCAGCTCACCCAGCAAGGCCTGCAGCGCATCCAGGCCACGACAAATGTGGGTTTCGCGCTGAAGATTGCTGCCTACGCCCAACAACACCCGGGTCATGCCGGCCGCTCACCCCGCTCTATCAGTACACCAACCCCGCCGCTGGCCGTCGGAATCGCGGTTGGCTTGGTTACCCGCAAGCGCAACCAGCGGATGCCGAATTCTTTCTGCAGCAGCGCCGCGACAGTTTCTGCCAGGGTTTCCACCAACTGAAAGCTGCTGTCTTGCACCAGCGTCTGTACCCGCTCGGTGACCACGGCGTAATCCAGAGTGGCAGTGAGGTCATCATGTTCGGCAGCGGCACGAATATCCCAGGCCATATCCAGATCCAGCACCAGTGGCTGGCGAATGGTGCGCTCCCAGTCATAGACGCCAATCACCGCGTCCAGCTGCAAGCCCTTGATAAAAACCTGATCCACATGCGCCTCGCTTGTCCATTACACTGTCATTTTGACTATTGAGGCTGCGCCATGTCCGCAACCTGGTTGATCCTGCTGCTGCTTGCCTACCTGCTCGGCTCGGTCTCTTTTGCCGTGGTGCTCAGCCGCTGGGGCAAGCTGCCTGACCCCCGCCAATTTGGCTCCGGCAACCCCGGCGCCAGCAACATGCTGCGGCTCGGCGGGCGTCCCTTGGCCATCGGTACCCTGCTGGGCGATGCCGGCAAGGGTGCCTTGGCCGTTGCGCTTGGCACCTGGCTGGGCTTGTCCAGCCTGCAGCAAGGCTGGCTTGCCCTCGCGGTCATTGTTGGCCATATGCTGCCGTTGTTCCACCAGTTTCGGGGTGGCAAGGGTGTCGCCACTGCAGCCGGTGCCCTGTTGGTTCTGGCCTGGCCACTGGGTTTGCTGTGTGCCCTGCTCTGGGCTGTGATCTTTGCCTGGCAACGCATGGCCTCGCTGGCCTCGATGTTCACCTGCCTGGCGCTGTTGCCCCTGACACTCTGGCTGTATCCCGTGCTGCTGCCGCCCATCAGCCTGCTGGTCGCCTTGATTCTGCTCCGCCACCGCCTCAATCTTGGGCGCCTGCTGACCGGTAACGAGCCCCGCTTTCGCCGTTAGGCCAGTGCCGGCAACTGATCCAGCGGCCAGCGGGCACGTGTAATCAGCCCCCCTTCATCGTGCTGTCCGGCCAGCAGCCGCTGGCAACCCGCGTAGGCAATCATGGCGCCATTATCGGTACAGAACACCGGCCGCGCATAGAACACCTCGGCACGCAGCCCGGCCGTCATTTTTTCCAGGGCCTGACGCAGATGCTGATTGGCGCTGACCCCACCGGCCATCACCAGGGTTTTCATCCCGGTTGCCTTCAGCGCACGGCGACACTTGATCACCAGGGTCTCGACCACTGCCTGCTCGAAGGCCCGGGCAATATCCGCCTGGGTCTGCTGACTGGTATCCCCTTGGCGCTGGCATTCATGCCATGCATTCAATACCGCGGTTTTCAGGCCACTGAAGCTGAAGTCCAGCCCTGGTCGATCGGTCATCGGCCGCGGAAAGACAAAACGCCCAGCCTGGCCCTGCTGTGCCAGCCTGGCAATCTCCGGCCCGCCCGGATAAGGCAGGCCCATCAATTTGGCTGTTTTATCAAAGGCTTCTCCGGCCGCATCATCCAGCGACTCACCAAGCAACTGGTACTGACCGATACCATTTACCTGCACCAGTTGGGTATGCCCACCGGAAACCAGCAAGGCCACGAAGGGAAAGGCGGGAGGCCGCGCTTCCAGCATCGGCGCCAGCAGGTGGCCTTCCATATGGTGCACGCCCAGCGCCGGCACCTGCCAGGCATGTGCAGTGGCGCGAGCAAAAGCACCACCAACCAGCAAGGCACCGACCAGTCCGGGGCCGGCGGTATAGGCCAGGCCATCAACCGCGCCCATGGGCAGATCCGCCTTGGCAAAGACGTCGCGTACCAGCGGCACCAACCGCTTGACGTGATCCCGCGAGGCCAGCTCCGGCACCACACCGCCATAAATCCGGTGTAAATCGATCTGACTGAACAGCGCATCGGCCAGCAAGCCGCGCTCACTGTCATAGAGCGCGATACCGGTTTCATCGCAGGAAGTTTCAATACCCAGAACACGCATAATGGAGCCAACCAGTGGATAATTGCTGTGCCGGGCATCATAATGCCCAACGCCCTTGCAAACCAGTCTCGACGCGGCATTTGCCGCTCACTCGAGGCCCTGTGGATTGACGGTCGATAAATAAAAGCCAAACAGGCTTTGCAATCGCCGTTTTTAGGCGTTAATATCCGCTCCCCTTGAAATGCAATGTGTCGCCGACTTGTTTCAGCGGCATGACTTACGAACAGTTTTGAGAAAGGTACATAATGCCTGCCGTCAAAGTTAAAGAAAACGAACCCTTCGACGTGGCCCTGCGCCGCTTCAAGCGCTCCTGCGAAAAGGCCGGCGTACTGGCCGAAGTCCGTCGCCGTGAGTTCTACGAAAAGCCCACTACCGAGCGTAAGCGCAAGGCTGCTGCAGCCGTCAAGCGTCACGCCAAAAAGCTGCAGCGCGAACAGCGTCGCCGCGAGCGTCTGTACTGAGTTCTGTCTAGCCGTTCGGCCAGGCTCCAGGCGAGTCGGCCCCATGAACGGCCTGCCGGTATCCAGCGCACAGGTCCAGCCTTCCAGATCATGGAAACCGGCTGGATTTTTGCGTTCCCGACCACTTAGCGAGGCGTGCCATGGCCGGATTGATTCCCCAGGGCTTCATTGACGACCTGCTGGCCCGCACCGATATCGTCGAAGTGGTCGGTGATCGCATCAAGCTGAAGAAAGCCGGCAAGAACTACTCCGCGCTCTGCCCCTTCCATAACGAAAAGTCGCCCTCGTTCAGCGTCAGCCCGGACAAGCAGTTCTATTACTGTTTTGGCTGCGGTGCTGGCGGTAACGCGATCGGCTTTTTGATGGATCACGATCGCCTGGAGTTCCCCGAAGCAGTCGAGACCCTGGCCCGCCAGGTCGGTGTCGAGGTACCGCGGGAAGAGGCCAGTCGCGGCTCACGCAACACACCCAGCGTGCGCAAGGACAGTCCGCTGTACGCGCTGCTGGAGGTTGCCGATGGCTACTATCGCCAGCAGCTGCGCCACCACGCGCAACGCGAACGAGCGGTGGATTATCTGAAAGGCCGCGGCCTCAGCGGCCAGATCGCCAAACGCTTCGGCATCGGCTTTGCGCCACCCGGCTGGGATAACCTGATGACCCACCTGGTGCGCGAAAAACACGAAGTCAAACAGTTGATCGATGCCGGGCTGGTCATCGAGAACGAAGACAATGGTCGCCGTTACGACCGCCTGCGTGACCGCATTACCTTTCCGATTCGTGACAGCCGTGGCCGCGTGGTCGGCTTTGGCGGTCGGGTGCTGGGCGACGACAAACCCAAGTATCTGAACTCGCCGGAAACCCCGGTATTTCACAAAGGTCGCGAGCTCTACGGCTTGTTCGAAGCACGCCAGGCCAACCGCCAACTCGATCAGATTCTGGTCGTAGAAGGCTATATGGATGTTATCGCCCTGGCCCAGCAAGGTATTACCCATGCGGTGGCGACCCTGGGCACAGCAACCACCGAAGAACACCTGAAGCGGCTTTTCCGCGTGGTCAGCCTGGTCGTGTTCTGTTTTGACGGCGACAACGCCGGCCGCAAGGCCGCCTGGCGTGCCCTGGAAAATGCCCTGCCGGTAATGACCGATGGTCGCCAGGTACGCTTTATGTTCCTGCCTGACGGCGAAGATCCTGACAGCCTGGTGCGCAGTGAGGGCGCCGACGCTTTCCGCGCCCGCCTGGAGCAGCAGGCCCTGCCGCTGAGTGACTATCTGCTGCGTCACCTCGGTGAAGAGGTCAATAGTGACAGCCTGGAAGGCAAGGCCCATCTTGCCAGCCTGGCGTTGCCGCTGATCGAACAGATCCCCGGCAAGCTGCTCAAGCGCCTGCTGCGCCAGGAACTGGAGCGACGCACCGGCATGGATCTCGACAGCCTGCCGCCGCCACCCGCACCGCGTGCAGATGACGAGCCACCACCGAACCATGACTACCCTGACCGGGCCGACGAATCCGACGCCGAACACTGGCCGGAGCAACCGCGCCGCAGCAAGGCGCGCAAGCGCGACATGCCCCATCAGGTCGAGAGCCCGATGATCAAGGCCACGCGCACCCTGCTGCACCACCCGCACCTGGCTGCCACGGTTGACCAGATCGAGCGTCTGGCTGACGAAGTCAGCGATGAAGGCCAGCTGCTGGTCGCCCTGATTCGCAGCCTGCAACAGAACCCGCAGCAAACCACCATTCAATTGTTGGCGCGCTGGCATGGCACCACCCTGGGTGACCAGCTCAGCGAGCTGGCCGAACAGGAATGGCTGCTGAACAGTTCCAGCGACAACCTTGAACAGCAGTTTTTCGACACCATAGCTATACTGATGGCCAGGCAAGAAGAACGGCATATCGAACAGCTACTGGCCAAGGCAGCGGAAACACCGCTCAACGCCGAGGAAAAGCAGCAACTCAGAACACTGCTGAGTAGCCGCAAAACACCCGTAGCCGACCAATGAAAGGCTATCCAACTGGCGCGGAGCCCTGAAATCAGGGTATAATCCGCAGCTTACTTTTTTGCACACCAAGGCATCCACAAGGGTTGTTATGTCCGGAAAAGCGCAACAGCAATCCCGTCTCAAAGAGCTCATCGCGCGCGGTCGCGAGCAGGGCTATCTGACCTATGCGGAAGTCAACGACCACCTGCCGGAAGATATTTCCGATCCAGAGCAGGTTGAAGACATCATTCGCATGATCAACGACATGGGCATCACGGTTTTTGAAGCCGCACCAGATGCCGATGCGCTGTTGCTGGCAGACAATGACGCTGATGAAGCCGCCGCCGAAGAAGCCGCCGCCGCACTCGCTGCGGTAGAGAGCGATATCGGTCGAACCACTGATCCCGTACGCATGTATATGCGTGAAATGGGCACCGTTGAACTGCTGACCCGCGAAGGCGAGATCGAAATCGCCAAACGCATCGAGGAAGGCATTCGCGAAGTCATGTCGGCTATCGCCATGTTCCCCGGCACCGTGGATGGCATTCTTGCCAACTACTACCGGGTAACAGAAGAAGGCGGTCGTCTGTCCGAAATCTTCAGCGGATACATCGACCCCGATGACGATGGTCTGTCCGCGACGGGTGGCAACGAACCGCCGGCCCAGGGTCCGAAAGCCGACAAGGCCAAGGCGGATGACAAAGACGACGATGACGACAATGACGATGACGACAGCGACGACGAAGGTGATGGCGGTCCGGATCCGGAACTCGCGCGCCAGCGTTTTACTGCCGTTGCCGATCAGCTGGAAAAAGCCAAGAAAGCACTGAAAAAGCATGGGCGCGGCAGCAAACAGGCGACCGCCGAGCTGGACGAGCTGGCCCTGCTGTTCATGCCGATCAAGCTGGTGCCCAAGCAATACGAAGCCCTGGTGCGTCGTGTGCGTGGTGCTCAGGATCAGATTCGCGCCCAGGAACGCGCCATCATGCAGCTGTGTGTGCGTGACGCCCGTATGCCGCGTACCGATTTTCTGCGCGGCTTCCCCGGCAACGAAACCAACCAGAAATGGGTGGATGAGCTGCTGGCGAAAAAACCGCGTTACGCCGAAGCGCTGGAAGCGCTCAAGCCTGATATCCAGAAGGCGCAGAACAAGCTGTCCGCGCTGGAAGAAGAAACCGCACTGGCCATCTCCGACGTCAAGGACATCAACCGACGCATGTCGATCGGTGAAGCCCGTGCGCGGCGCGCCAAGAAGGAAATGGTCGAGGCCAACCTGCGTCTGGTGATCTCCATTGCCAAGAAGTACACCAACCGTGGCTTGCAGTTCCTCGACCTGATTCAGGAAGGCAACATCGGTCTGATGAAAGCGGTCGACAAGTTCGAATACCGCCGTGGCTACAAGTTCTCGACTTATGCCACCTGGTGGATTCGCCAGGCGATCACCCGTTCGATTGCCGACCAGGCACGCACCATCCGGATTCCGGTGCACATGATCGAAACGATCAACAAGCTCAACCGTATTTCCCGCCAGATGCTGCAGGAAATGGGTCGCGAACCGACGCCGGAAGAGCTCGGTGAGCGTATGGAGATGCCGGAAGACAAGATCCGCAAGGTACTCAAGATCGCCAAAGAACCGATCTCGATGGAAACGCCGATCGGTGATGACGAAGACTCGCACCTGGGCGACTTCATCGAGGATGCCACCATGGATTCGCCGATCGACATGGCGACCGTGGAAAACCTCAAGGAAGCTACCCGCGACGTACTCTCCGGCCTCACCGCACGGGAAGCCAAGGTACTGCGCATGCGCTTCGGTATCGACATGAATACCGACCACACGCTGGAGGAAGTCGGCAAGCAGTTCGACGTCACCCGCGAGCGTATTCGTCAGATCGAAGCCAAGGCGTTGCGCAAACTGCGTCACCCGACGCGCAGCGATCACCTGCGCAGCTTCCTCGACGAGTAAGCGATCCCGGCACGACCCGACGCCCGGCTATATGCCGGGCGTTTTCGTGTAGTTTTCTGTTACAGTTCCAATTGTCCGGCGCGTTGCATTGGCGCGCAGCAGTCGACTCAGGAGCCGCAGGGATGTCTTACCAAAACCACCTTTATGTCTGGGATGATCGGTTTCTGTATATCACTTCCGGCATGGCCTCCGATGTCACCCAGCGCCACACCGTAACCTTGCTCGTTGCCTTGAACGATGCCGGCTTTGTGCTCGGCAACCCCAACGGCCAGAGCCAGCGTTATCAGGCCGCACTGGTCGCGCGCCATACCCCGCGATCGCTCGATGCCAGTGAAACAGCCCTGTTGTCGCTCAACTTTGATCCGCAGAGTTACGAGCACCACGCACTGACCGCTTTTCTGGGAAATCAGGCAGTGCGAGCGGTGATCCTCAAACCGGGCGCCATTAACCCGCAGGACATGCTCCGAATCGGCTCTGGCACCCTGGACAAGGCGGCCCTGTTTCGCCTCACTACCGAACTCCCCCTGGCCATCAGCGGTTACCAGCCCGTCAAGGTGCCCATGGATATGCGCGCATTGCATGTGGCGCAGAAAATCAAGAAAGAACTCCCCCTCACCAGCACCGTCGCAGACATTGCTGCCGAAGTCGGCCTGTCACCTGACCGTCTGTCCCACCTGTTTTCCGACAAGCTGGGTATCCCGATCAAGAGCTACATCCTCTGGGCAAGGATGCGCCGCGCCGTCGAACTCATCGCCCGAGGTGAACCACTGTCCGCCATCGCCTACGATGTCGGCTTTTCCGACTCGGCGCACCTGACTCGCACCTACAAGCAGTTTTTTGGTCTGACACCATCCTTTGTAGCAAAGGCGATGAAGATCGACATGCTCTGACGGCAAAAGCGCAAATAGCTGCTGTATTCAATTATTGATAATCATTTTTATTTA
Organism: Halopseudomonas salegens; assembly: GCF_900105655.1. Lineage (NCBI taxonomy): Bacteria > Pseudomonadati > Pseudomonadota > Gammaproteobacteria > Pseudomonadales > Pseudomonadaceae > Halopseudomonas > Halopseudomonas salegens. The sequence goes on along the minus strand of NZ_LT629787.1, from coordinate 49,995 downwards.
GTCTCCTCGAGTAGACCCCTGAGGTCTTATAAAAACAAGAGGAAACGACAATGCAAAACGCTTTGCGATACCGCGCACTCACCCAATTCGGTCTTTTGACCACCGCCGTGCTGCTAGGCGGCTGCTTAAGCAGCGGTGGCGGTGGAAGCAGCAATGACGCCCCACCCACTTCGCCCGAGGTCAGCTACAACGCCACCATCGAACGCACTACCTATGGCGTCCCGCACATTACCGCCGAGACCTACGGCGGTGCCGGTTACGGCCACGGTTATGCCGTCGCCGAGGACAACCTATGCGTTCTCGCAGATGCCTTCGTGACCTTTCGCGGCGAGCGTTCGCGCCACTTTGGCCCGGACCAGCCGGCGGCAGCCATGGGCACCTTCGGCTCACCCCCCAACCTGGAAGCTGACTTCTTTTTCCGCTTTCTGGTGGATGATCAGCAGTTAGCACGCTTCAAGGACGATCAAGAGCCGGAGCTACTGGAGCTGACTCAGGGTTTTGCGGCCGGCTACAGCCGCTATGTACAAGAGATCAAAGACGGTGAGCACGCCGGCCGACATGCCGGTTGCCGCAATGAGGACTGGCTGGTCTCAATCAGCGAAGACGACGTGCTGCAACGGCTAATCGCCTTGAATCTGGCTGCCAGCAGCGCCAACTGGGTGGAAGAGATCAGCGGTGCCCAGCCACCCGCTATCGGTGCCAGCTCCCTCCGCAAAACTGACCACCAAAATACCCCGCTTGATCTGAACCCGGAGCGTTTCCTGTTGGGACGCAAGCAGGGTATCGGCAGCAATAGTTTTGCCTTTGGTGGCGACGCCACCGAATCTGGCGGCGCCTGTTGCTGGCTAACCCGCATTGGTATCTACTCGGGGTAGACCGCTTCTATCAGCTACAGATGACCATCCCCGGGAAGCTGGATATCTCCGGCGCAACCATCATCGGCTCCCCCATGGTGTTGATGGGCTTCAACGACGACATTGCCTGGGCGCATACCGTCTCAACCGCCCGACGCTTTACCCTTTTCCAGCTGCCCTTGGTTGAAGGGGACCCTACCCGCTACCTGATCGATGGTGAAGAGCACGCAATGACAGCCAGCGAAATCACCGTGCAGGTCAAGCAGAGCGATGGTTCCCTGGCCCCCGTGACCCGCACGCTTTATCGCTCCAGCTATGGCCCGATGATCAACCTGAGCGGCCTTGGTCTCCCGGGCTGGAGTAATCAGAGCGCCTTCACACTGCGCGACGTCAACCTCGAAAACACCCGTGCCTTCCAGAACTTCCTGGCCTGGAATCATGCCGAGTCACTGACCGAGTTCTACGATCTTGCCCGAGACTATGTTGGCATACCCTGGGTCAACACCACAGCGGTCGGCCGCAACGACCAGCGCGCGCTCTATTCCGACATCACCACCGTACCCAATGTACCCGACAGCATGCTGCCGGATTGCCTGGTACCTGGTCTTGGCGCCGCCGTGTTGCAAATGGTGCCCGGGCTGCCGCTGCTGGATGGTAGCCGTTCCGAGTGCAACTGGCGCACCGACCCAGACTCGGCACAACCTGGCGCCTTCGGTCCGGGCAATCTGCCCAGCCTGTTCAGCAGAGACTATGTAGCCAACATGAACGACAGCTACTGGTTGAGCAACCCCGAGCAGCCACTGACCGGTTTCGCCGGCATCATCGGCCGCGAGGATTACGCCCAGAGCCTGCGTACCCGTATGGGGCACACGCTGGCACGGGAACGCCTGGCCGGCGCCGATGGGCTCAACGGCCACCTGGCGAGTAGCGAGAATATTCGCGACATCTCCCTCAACAGTCGCGTCTACAGCGCCGAGCGGCTCAAAACGGCGGTACTGGCCGCGGTTTGTGACAGCAATGCACCGGCCAGCGAGCAACAGGCCTGCCAGGTACTCTCGAGCTGGGACAACACAGGAAACCTGGAAGCCAGAGGCGCGCATATCTGGAGTGCACTCTGGTTGAATATCCGGGATCTTGACCTGTACGCAACACCGTTCGATGCCAATGATCCGATCAACACTCCGGACGGCTTGAACAGCAGTGCAGGTGTCCGAAACAGCTTGCGCAGTGCTTTCTCGACAACCGTCGACGAACTGGTAGCCAGTGGTGTGCCGCTCAACGCCCGAGTTGCCGACGTACAGTTCTTCCTCAAGCCCGGCGAACAGATCCCGCAGTACGGCGGCGAGGGCTGGGAAGGCTACTTCACCGTGCTGCGCAACAGCTACATGCACGTCGTGGACTTCCCTGAAGACGAACCGGTCAGGGCCTATACGCTGGTCTCACACGCTCAATCCACAGACCCGAGCAGCCCATACTACTCGGACTACACGCAAGCCTATTCAGCCAAGCAATGGCACCGGGTACCCTTCACCCGTGAACAGATTGAGGCCGAACTGGAATCCAGCATCACCATCGAAGAGTAACGCCTGCCCCTTCGGATTCTGTGCAGCCAACCGCTGACAGGATTCGAAGGGAATCCAAACCCCAAAGCAGCCTAGCCAGCACGTTCACCAGTCCGTATAATCCGCCTCTGCTGCAAGAGTACGGGCCCATAGCTCAGTTGGTCAGAGCAGGCGACTCATAATCGCTTGGTCGTAGGTTCAAGTCCTACTGGGCCCACCATTCCCTTCGGTCATGCCGGACCTCATCGGACTATTCCAGCCCAGAATCACTGATTCTGTTCGTTCAAGCGCCAGATCACCTGCACGCGGATACAGGCATGGGGCTAATTTCAATGATCTACTTGATTCGCAACCCGGCGTAACGCCTGCTTGTTCAGACCAAATCCACCTGAAACGTCGAAGAAGCTATTTTGTCAGTTGACGAATCACCGGGGCCGCGGTAGTTTTTGCTCCGGAGCACGGAGCAATAATTAAAAAGCAAGGAAGCCAATGATAAAGCCCCAGTTCACTAGTTTGAAGTCGAACTATACAACCGACCCAACCGACATCCACCAGTGCTCTATGCACTTCCCTAATACCTGCGCTATTCGAATGAGCGAGGCACTGGTTAAGACCAACTCATATTTTTTAACCGTTTTCCAGCAGTCCAGCAGAAATAAGTGTCCCCACTCGTACATCCGTGGCGCACAAGATCTAGCCTCTATATTGGCACAGCCTATTGTGCTGGGGCCAAGATCTTATGGCTGGGACGGGACTAGTAACAATACCGTCCCCTCGAATGCCAAAGGAAAGCAGGGTGTCATTTGTTTCATGAACATCCCTGGCTTTTCCGGACAGGGGCATATTGATCTTTGGGACAAAGAGCGCGCTGTTGGGTCCAGTTATTGGAATGCGCAAACAATTTGGCTTTGGGAGCTACGTTTTTGAAACTAAAGCTAGCGGCACTAAGTCTGTCTATTTGCTCCAGCATCTTTGCTCAAGCTCCCGTTATAAGTACGTTTGAAGCTTTCGGCACCTCGGTCTCACTCGACGAGGATTGCAGCTTGGCTGTTTCCGGGCAGCCTCGAACAAGACTTCCTTTATCAAGCAATGGTGGCGAAAGCTGTCGTTTCGTGACCCACGCCAACACCTCCATTGTACATACACACTTTATTAACGGCGCCTACATTTTTTTTGTGGAGCTCAATCACGATTCCTCTGAGGGTTGCATTTCGGAACATACTGCTTTCTCAGTTCAAAGGGGTGGTGTAGTTAAAACGACAGACGTGGTGCAAAAATCAGGCTCATGCTATCAAGCCAGAGAGTTAAAGGACTTTGAAATTTTTTCTACCCATTTCCAGTAATCATACGCAGCGTAACCAGGACCCCATATTCCTGGCCCATCTCCCTAGCCAACGGCAGCAATCATATATTGGCTTTCTGGCGCAATCTATGGCCATCCTTTAGGTGCGTGTCTTGAAGTGTAGTGGTCATCTGACACCTCGCTTATGGTGGCGTTTTTACCACCTACGTTGGTATCCGGTATTAGACCACTACAATACGGGTAGGAATGAGGGTCATATTGCTTGATCAAAACAAATTGCATTGCTTGAGATATCGGCACACCTGTTACTGTCTTTAACACGGAATGGCCAATTCAGATCAATGGATGCTGAAAACAACCACGTTGACTAGAGTATTTCCTGGGAGAAAAACGTTGCGGTGGTTATCTTGTCTATGAGAGTCAGAAGCAAATGGCCTTGAGTGCGTAGATCAAAGTGAAAGTCGAAATCTGGCAGAACCATCGTTGCAGCTAAACGGATTGGGGATTTTATGCGTAGTTTGTTGCTGATCATATTGGGCTGCGTTCTTTCTTCGCCAGCATTTGCTGATTCATCTGCCTTTGAGCAACGGCTGGTGCTGGCAGCGCTGGAACGGACGGAGCACACCGTACGCTACGATGGGTCTTACCTGCGTATCGACTATCCTGGGGGCGACGTACCGGCCAATATTGGCGTATGCACAGACGTCATCATACGTTCCTACCGTAAGCTGGGTGTCGATCTGCAGCAGTTGGTGCATGAAGACATGAGCGTCAACTTCAGTAGCTACCCTTCCCAGCGTATCTGGGGACTGAACCGCCCCGACAGCAATATCGATCATAGGCGGGTACCCAATTTGCAGACCTTTTTTCGACGCCATGGTATAGAGCTGCCGATGTCCACTGAGGCGCCAGACTATAAACCCGGCGCCATGGTGACATGGATGTTACCGGGCAATTTGCCGCATATCGGCATTGTCACCGATCAGATAGCTGCGGGTTCCGGGCGACCACTGATAGTACACAACATAGGTGCCGGTCCGAAGCTGGAGGATGTGCTGTTTACCTATCCGATTACCGGTCACTATCAGTTTGTGCCTGAGACGAACTGACTTTATGGCCCTATAGCCTGTTTGGGCTCAACAAGAGAAATACATGCGTACAAGCACAAACACAGCTCGCACAGAGAGTTTTTCATGACGGTATCCAAGGGCAGTTCACCTTTCGCGACTCCGAGGGTGCGGTGGAGTATAACGCTAGCGACTCTACTGGCGATCCTTTGCCTCCCTGCAGCCCAAGCTCAGCTGCCGGAAAGCGAGATATCTGCCTACATTGATACCACGTCTGAAAACAGTTCAGAGGACCAGCGCATTCAGGCGCGCATAGCTGGCGTTTATCAGATGCTTGAGCCACTGGCCGGCGTCGAGGTCGAGGTCAGGGAGGGCGTGGTACTGCTTTCGGGGTCGGTATCCAACAATGTCCAGGCTGAACGCGCTCTGAGCCTGGCCTCGCAATTCCCCGGGGTCGTTACCGTGGACGACGGCATTGAGCGCCGGCTTGATGTGCAGGGTAATCTGTCGCCGATGCTGGCCAAGATCCAATCAGACCTGAACCAATGGCTGCGTGCGTTACCGCTGGTTGGACTGGCATTGCTGATATTCATTGTTGTCGTCTACCTCGGTTACAGCCTGGCTCGCTGGTCAAGGCTGTGGCTGCGACTGACACCCAATCCCTTTGTCGCAGAGCTTGCGGCGCAAGCAGTAAGGATAGTGGCGATACTGGTTGGATTGGTGGTTACCCTCAACCTGCTGGGCGCAACAGCCTTGATGGCAACGATATTGGGGGGTGCGGGTGTCGTTGGCCTGGCGATAGGTTTTGCCGTCCGCGATACCATGGAGAACTACATTTCCAGCATCATGCTCAGCCTGCGGCAGCCCTTCCGAGCCAACGATCACGTTGTCATCAACGAGTTCGAAGGCAAGGTTGTGCGTCTTACCTCCCGGGCCACGGTGTTGATGACTCTGGATGGCAACCAGCTGCGAATCCCCAACGCCATGGTCTTCAAGGGGGTCATCCTCAACTACACGAGAAATCCACAACGTCGTTTCAAGTTTGAGCTCGGTGTTGCTTCCGCTGATAACGCCGTCCGCGCGATGAGCGTGGGGGTGGATGCAATGCAGTCTTTACCCTTTGTACTCAAAGAGCCTCGCGCCAGAGCAATCATTGCTTCGGTTGGAGATTCGAACACTGTCCTCAACTTTACCGGTTGGATCAATCAGCACGAAACGGATTTTGGCGGCGCCCGCAGCCTGGCGATTCAAACGGTAACCAACACCCTGGATGAACAGGGGTTCTCGATGCCGGAGCCTATCTACCGGCTTCGGTTTGATTCACCGTCAACCCGGCAGTCGCTGGTTGACGCAGCGACTGAGTTGCCACCGGGGACAGAGCCTTCAGAGGGGTCGAAGAAACAGCCTGGCCCATCCTCGACCAGCAGACTGCATGCGGAAGAGGTAATGGATGTCAGCCCTGACACCCACATAGACGGGATGGTCAACGAGGAGCGAGCCATTGAAAACGAGACGGACTTGCTCGATGCAAAGCGACCGGTAGAGTGACCGGTCCGTTTCGACTGGATCACTGGACTTTCAAATTTCCGTGCCAAACCGGCAGGTCGAGATCCTCAGGTTCCTCGTTGGGACCGCCGGTTCGGCTTTTGAACGCCCCCTCCTTTATGGGAATACGAAACAGGGCCGTGACTTTACGCTCCTTGGCGTTGGGTGCGCGTACCTGCTCCCAGCGGCCCGGCTCCAATTCGTTGATGACGCTTCTGAATGCCGCATCAAACTCGGCTTCATCCTCTACCCTCTCGGCTTTGCCAAAGAGCACCAGCGATTGGTAGTTGGCGCTGTGGTTGTAGGCAGACTTGCTCATGACCCACTCCTCGGTTACCGCAAAAGACAGGCATAGCTGTATGCCCGACTCCAGCCGCTGAGCCAACCTGCCACCATTGAGTGTATGCAGATACAGGTCGTCGCCCATTCGCCAGGCGGTGATGGGAATGATCCGCGGCTCGCCCTCTTCGACAAAGGCCACATGAGCCGTCTTCAAGCGGTCAATCAGCGCATAGGCTGGTGCACGGTCGTAGCTTGCGCGCTTGGCGGCGCGTTTGATCCGACTGCGTGGGCAGCAGCTCAACGGGGCTGAAGAAGTAGGAAAATCGTCTGTCAGTGTCACGGGAACCTCCTTTAAAGCGCTAATGATCCTGGCTCCATTAAAGGCAATATCTGATACCATCAAAAGATCCAGTTTGTGAATTTTTACAGGACCAGTAGCGTGATCGATGATATTCAGCTGGATAGCTCCAGCCCGCTCCAGCAACAGCTCTACCAGCAGATTGCGCAGCGCGTCATCCAGCGCCGTTATCTGCCGGGCAAACGCCTGCCATCCAGCCGCCAACTTGCCGCTGATCTGGGCGTCAGCCGCAACACGGTCAACGCAGTATATGACCAGCTGAAAGCAGAGGGCTTCTTGCAGAGCCAGGCCGGCAAAGGCGTGTTCGTGCATGCGGACATCAACGCCGACCTGCTGCGCGAAACAAAGCGCTCTGCCAGAGCTTCCAGTCTCGGCGAGGCGTTACCTCCAATCCCTGCGCTGCCTGTCAGCAAGATCAACAGAGCCGAGGATGCCAACCTGCCCTTTCAGCCGGGCCTGCCTGATCTGGATGCCTTCCCGGTTCGCAGCTGGAATCGCATCCTGCACCATCAGGAAAGTCGTCGGCATCTGCGCGGTTACGACAGCACCCAAGGCTATCAGCCCTTGCGCCGGGCCATTGCCGAGTATCTGCGCTCTGCCCGCGGCGTGCGTTGTCAGGAGCATCAGGTGATCATCACCAACGGTGCCCAGCAGGCGCTGTCGCTGATAGGCGATGTGCTGTTGCAACCGGATGATCACGTCTTCAGCGAAGACCCCGGCTACCGCGGCGCCCGCTATGCGCTCGCCGCGCTTGGCAATCCGCTGACCCCGGTACCACTGAAGCAACAGGTACTGGGTGTGGATGCGCTGGCCGCGCTGGGGCCTGCCAGGCTGCTGTATTGCACACCTACCCACCAATACCCCATGGGTGGCATCCTCGATATTGCGCAACGCATGGCCCTGCTGCGCTGGGCTCAGCGTAACCAGACCTGGATCATCGAAGACGATTACGACAGCGAGTTTCATTTCTACAACAAGCCGTTCGCCGCGATTCAGGGCATGTTCGACAACACACCGGTACTCTATGTCGGCAGCTTCAGCAAGACGCTGCTACCCGCCCTGCGCGTGGGCTACCTGGTTGTTCCAGAGCCGTTGGTGGATCATTTCGTGCTGGCCAAGCAGATCAACGGCGGTGAAAGTCCCTTGCTTAGCCAGGCAACCATCGCCGAGTTCATGGAAAGCGGCCAGTTCGCCCGGCATGTACGCCGAATGCGCCAGCTATACCGCAGCAAGTGGCTGCACTTTCAGCGGCGCGTTACCAAGGAGCTTGCCGGACTGGTCACGCCGATTGCGGAAAGTGCCGGCATGCACCTGGTACTGGAGGGCCCATTCGATGATCTGGCACTGAGCCGCTGGCTGAGAAACCGGGGCTTTGGCAGCACGCCGCTGAGTGCCCACTTCCTTGGCGGTGCTGGCAAAACCGGCCTGGTCATGGGGTTTGCCAGTGCCAGTGAGCGCGAGATCGAGACCTGTGTGAGCCTGCTGAAGCAGTGGCTTACTCAGGCCTCCTGAGGGCTTGCCCGCCGAGCCACAAACCTCTCCCGGATGTTGTCCCCGAGCACCAACAGGCACGGCGTAATAAACAGCGTGAGGATGGTGGCGAAGGTCAGCCCGCCAGCGATGGCACTGGACAGCTGGGTCCACCATTGGGTCGAGGGTGCACCGAAACCCAGGCTGGGCTCAAGCAGATTGACGTTGACCGCCAATACCATCGGCATCAGACCCAGTACCGTAGTAATGGAGGTGAGCAACACCGGGCGCAGCCTGAGGCAACCGGTCTGGTGCGCAGCGTCCAGGGCCGAGACGCCTTCAGCACGGATCTGGTTGTAGGTATCGATCAGTACGATGTTGTTGTTCACCACAATGCCTGCCAGCCCGATGATGCCCATGCCGACCATGACGATGCCAAAAGGCTGACTGTTGAGCAGCAGCCCCATGAGCACGCCAGCGGTGGAGAATACGATAGCCGACATGACCAGCAGGGCCTGGTACCAGCTGTTGAATTGCACCAGCAGAATCAGCAGCATCAGAAAGATGGCGACCACAAAGGCCGTTCCGAGGAAGTTGGCCGCTTCCTGCTGGTCAGCGCCCTCGCCTGCAGTATCAACGATTACGCCTTCGGGGAGATCCACACCGCTGTTGAGCAGGGCATTGAGTCGCTCACCCACTTGCATGCCCTCGGCCAGGTCAGACTTGATGGTGATCGCACGGTTGCCATCAATACGATTGATCACGCTGGTTTTGGGTGCCGGATACACGGTGACAAAGTTGCTGATCGGTACCTGACCTCGAGGCGTCTGCACCGTTAGCCGGGTCATTTCCTCGATCGAACGCCAGCTTTGCGGGAAACGTACCCTGATATCCACTTCATCCCGGGCATACTCTGGCCGATACTGTGCCAACAGCAAGCCATTGGTGACCATCTGGACGGCATTACCTACCATGAGTACATCGGCACCAAAGCGGGCGGCGGCAGCTCGATCAACCTTTACCCGCCATTCGATCCCCGGCAAGCTGCGATCATCTTCGATATCGACAAAGCCCCCCATACTGTCCATCTCTGCTATCAACCGATCCACGGCCACATCGATGCTGTCCTGGTCCGCTCCACTGACCTGCAACTCAATTGGTTTACCTGCTGCAGGCCCATCTTCCTGGCGGCGAAACTCCAGAATAATCCCGGGCACATCGGCGGTCAGGTCACGCATTTCATCCAGAATAGTGGCTGCACGCCGACGTTCGTGCCAGTCGACAAACTGGAACTGCAAGGTGCCCACAACATCCGGGGGCAACTCGCTGCTGGCCGTCACCAGCGAGCGGGCATACAACGCCTTTACTTCCGGGAGACCCAGCAAGCGCTGTTCTACCTGTTGCAACAGTGCGTCGCGCTCATGGATAGACAGATCGCCCCGCGCGCGAACCAGTACCTGAGCGGATTCCGGCTCCACTTCGGGAAAGAACTCCACCCCGTGGTTGAAGCTTGCATAAGCGACAAAGATAAGCGCAATGGATAGCAGCATGCCGGTAAGGGTAATCCCTGGACGGCGCAGCAGCCTGGCCAGGAGCGAGCCATAAGCCTTGCCTGTTCCACTCGCACCCTCCCCGCTCGCTGCGGGCCTGTGACGTTTCAACGAGCCCAGTACCGGCAGGAATATCAGTGCCATCAACAGAGAGGCCAGCAACGCAATGATGACGGTGGCAGGCAGATAACGCATGAATTGCCCGACCATGCCAGGCCAGAACAACAACGGACCAAACACGGCGATAGTGGTGGCGGTCGAGGCGATAATCGGCCAGGCCATACGCGACGCAGCATTGCCCCAGGCCTGCGCCGGGGGCTGCCCCTCACTGGCGTTTCGGTCGGCCAGTTCACTCACCACGATGGCGCCGTCAACCAGCATCCCGGCCACCAGAATCAGGGAGAAGAGCACGATGATGTTCATCGTGAAGCCGATCAGATAGAGCACCAGGATAGCAACGAGAAAGGCGCCGGGAATGGTGATGCCGACCAGCAGCGCCGAGCGCAGTCCCATGGTCGCGACTATCAGAATCAGTACCAGCACCACGGCGGTCAGGACGTTGTTCAGCAAGTCCGAGAGCATGGTTTCCACTTCCGTGGAAGCATCCATGATGTAGTGCACTTCCATCCCTTCAGGGAAGTATTCACGGGCCTGGTCTACTACTGTGCGAGCCTGCTCGATGGTCGAGATGATATTGGCCCCGGCGCGCTTTTTCACTTCCAGAACCATGGCAGGTTGCCCGTTGATCCGGGCAAAGCCGAGTGGGTCCTTGAAACCCGGGCTCAGGGTGGCAATATCGGCAAAGGTGACCACGCTGTCACCATCCACTTTAACCGGCATGTTGAGCATGTCATCGATATCTTCGATCACCCCCGGTACCTTGACTGACATACGACCTTCACCGGTATCCAGACTGCCTGCAGCTACCAGGCGATTGTTGTTGGATACCAGATTGAACAGCTCCATGTAGTCCAACCCGTAGGATTCAAGTGCCTGCGGGTCAACAACGATTTCCAGCAGGTCTTCCCGATCACCACCTATCTCTACCTCCAACACCTCCGGAATGGCTTCAATGTTTTCCTGTAATTGGCGAGCGATGTAGACCAGCTGACTCTGCGATACCGGTCCGGCCAACCCCACCGACAGCACTGGAAACAGTGCCACATTGATTTCATTGACCGTGGGTTCGTCTGCCTCACTGGGTAACTTGCTGCGGGCCGCATCAACCTTTTCGCGTACGTCAGTCAGGGCCTTGTCAGCATTAAAGCCGGCGTCAAATTCCAGCATTACCGAAGCGTGTCCCTCACTGGCAACCGCCGTCATCTTTTTGATGCCTTCCAAAGAACGCAGCTCGTGCTCCATCGGTCGCACCAGCAGGCGTTCGGCATCCTCCGGGCTGATGCCGTCCAACGTCATGGAGACATACATCATGGGTATGGCTACATCAGGATTGGCCTCCTTGGGGATAGCGTTATAGGCGACCAGGCCACCGACAAACAGGAAAACCAACAGAGTGATAACCGCACGACTGCGACCTATCGCGGCGTGAATTATCTGACTCATTCCATGGCCCCCGCACCTGGCAATGGCCCAGTACGGTCAGTTTCCAAACCCGTATCCTGGTTTTCCACCACTACCGGTTCCACATCCTGTCCCGGGGTAACAAAACCCGCACCCTGGGTAATCAGCTGCACCTTCTCCGGCAAGCCCTCAACCGTTGCCCCCTCATTGGTCATGGACACCACCTGCACCGGATAATTGACCACTTGGCCATCGGCATCAACAGCATGAACACCCAGTTCGCCATCCGCTCCAAGCCTGAGGAGCGCAGGAGAAAACTGATGGGCCATAACCGACGCCAACTGGATACGCAGGGTTACGCTGCCCCCCGCAATACGCCAAAGCTCGGGATTGCTGGCCTCTACTTCGACGTAGAAGCTGCGCGTTTCAGGATTAGCGGCGAGGCTGATAAAGCGCACTTCGCCATCCAGCTCCCGACCGTCGAGCAAGTTCAGCTTGACCTTCTGCCCAACCTCGACTCTGCCGACATCCTGTTGCGGTATCTGCGCGGTGGCTTTTAAACGCTCCACGTTGACCAAGGACATAAGCTCGGTGCCTGACTGGACGAATTCACCTACCTCGACATAGTGCCTATCAATCACACCTGAGAAGGGTGCTACCGGCAGATTGTATTTCACGGCAAGTTCTGCCGCGCTGAGGTCAGCCTGGGCACGGGCCACCTCACCTTCCAGGCGGATCACCTCGGTCTCGGTGGCAAAACTGGATGCTCTGAGTTGGCGCGCACTATCCAGCTCTTTTTGTCGCAAACGCAAAATGGCCCTGGCCTGCGCCAGTGACTGGCTACGCCCCTCATCTGACAGTTCCAGCAATACGTCTCCATCGCTGACGCGGTCACCCTGCTGGCGGGTCAACTTTTCCACACGCCCGGAAACCTGAGCCATTACCCGCACACTCTGCCACGGCTGCAACTGACCCTGCAGAACCTGCTCTCTTGGCAGTGACTCAGCCTGGAACCAGCGGGTTTCAACCCGGGACAACGTCTGCTCGGTTTGCTCCTCTGCTACCGGTGCCTTTTCTTGCGCACTGCGCTTCTCGCCCAGCAGCAACCATAGAGCCAATACAATCGCCATAATGATCGCGAGACGTATCGGAGTGATCTGGCGGAGGAAACTGGGCTTGCGGGAGTCGGTCACGGCGGATCCTTGTAAGAGACGTGCAAACAAAGCATGCGACAAGGCAATGTATGCTTCCATCGACAGCGCTGATTATATCTGACATTAACCGCCGGTGCGGTCATGTAACCTACTGCAACATGCTGACAAGTGGCAATCAAGGATTTCCGGCTGGAGGTATCGGGGGTGGGCAGGTGTAGGGGACTGTTGGTAGTGTTCATAATTCTGTGTCACCTCTTTAATCTACTCATCAGAGAGGTGAACCATGAGCAAACCCACATTCGACATTGACGCCGCCCTGCAAGCCCTGCGTGACGGCCAGGATTTGACCGGTAAAGACGGCATTCTCACGCCGTTGATCAAGCAACTCACCGAAGCCGCCATGCAGGCTGAGTTGGACAATCATCTTGCCAAAGAAGCCACGCCGAACCGCAAGAATGGCACGACCGGCAAGACCATGAAAGGCCCCGTCGGCAGCTTCGAATTGAAGACGCCCCGTGACCGCAGCGGCACCTTCGAGCCCCAGCTTATCAAGAAACACCAGACGCACCTGACCGATGAGCTGGAGCGCAAAATCCTGGCCCTGTTTGCGCTCGGCAACAGCTACCAGGACATCCGCGCTCACATTGCTGAGTTATATGATATTGAGCTGTCCAACGGCACCATCAATGCTGTCACCGACAAACTTCTGCCAGAGCTACAGGCATGGCGAGAGCGTGATCTTGAAGTCATCTATCCAATTGTCTGGCTTGACGCCATTCACTACAAAATCAAGGAAAACGGGCGTTACGTCAGCAAGGCCATCTACACCATTCTCGCCCTGAACATCGAGGGAAAGAAGGAGCTGCTTGGCCTGTATCTGTCCGACCAGGAAGGCGCCCATCACTGGCTCTCCGTGCTGACAGACCTCTACAATCGTGGCGTTAAGGACATCCTGATCGCCTGTGTAGATGGCCTGAAAGGCTTCCCGGAAGCCATCGAGAGCATTTACCCGAAAACGGAAATCCAGCATTGCGTGATTCACCAGATACGCAACTCGCTGAAGTATGTCGCATCGAAAAACCAGAAAGCCTTCATGGCTGATCTGAAGCCCGTCTACAAGGCTGCAACGCTGAACGCCGCAGAAATCGCACTCGATGAACTGGAAGCCAAATGGGGCGAGAAATATCCAATGGTGATCAAGTCTTGGCGGGGCAAATGGCCGACCCTATCGGCCTACTTCAAGTATCCCGATTACGTCCGCACTGCGATTTACACCACCAATGCGGTGGAGGCTGTGCATCGCCAGTTCCGCAAGCTGACCAAGACCAAGGGCGGCTTTGCCAGTGAGAACGCCTTACTGAAGCTGCTCTATGCCGGTATACTTAAGGCATCCGAGCGCTGGACCCACCCCGTTCAGAACTGGAACCTGACGCTGTCACAGATGGCCATCCACTTCCCCGAGCGCCTGGACGAATACATCAGCCTGTGACGCTGCTGTCGGTGACACAGAGTTTTGAACACCCTCGGACTGTTTTCTGCTGGTGGGTTTCGCTGGAGGCTGGGGCTGGAGGCTTTCCGTTAGCCGCTTTCCTGCGCACAAAGAAAAGCCCCGCACTGTTTCCAGAGCGGGGCGTTTCAGTATAGGCGCTTGACGATGACCTACATTGACGCGTGCCATCCAGGCACGCGCCCTGCGGGCAGCCTGCGGCTGTCCAAATTCGCTCCCGGCGAATTTGTCACATGGACGGTGGTAGTAACAGAAGGATTATCCATGAAACAGAAATAAAAAAACCCCGCCAAATGGCGAGGTTTCTTTATTTGGCGCTTGACGATGACCTACTCTCACATGGGGAAACCCCACACTACCATCGGCGATACGTCGTTTCACTGCTGAGTTCGGAATGGGATCAGGTGGTTCCAACGCTCTATGGTCGTCAAGCAATTCTTTTGCACTGTCGTGGATTACCACGCCAGGGCCAATAGGGTTGTGATAGTTGTCTGGTAACGGTGATCCCACAAGTCCGTCTTGTCGTTCATCTGTCCATACACACCAGATTGCTTGGGTGTTATATGGTCAAGCCACACGGGCAATTAGTACTGGTTAGCTCAACGCCTCACAACGCTTACACACCCAGCCTATCAACGTCGTAGTCTTCGACGGCCCTTTAGGGGAGTCAAGCTCCCGGTGAGATCTCATCTCAAGGCAAGTTTCCCGCTTAGATGCTTTCAGCGGTTATCTCTTCCGAACGTAGCTACCCGGCAATGCCACTGGCGTGACAACCGGAACACCAGAGGTTCGTCCACTCCGGTCCTCTCGTACTAGGAGCAGCCCCTCTCAAATCTCAAACGTCCACGGCAGATAGGGACCGAACTGTCTCACGACGTTCTAAACCCAGCTCGCGTACCACTTTAAATGGCGAACAGCCATACCCTTGGGACCGGCTTCAGCCCCAGGATGTGATGAGCCGACATCGAGGTGCCAAACACCGCCGTCGATATGAACTCTTGGGCGGTATCAGCCTGTTATCCCCGGAGTACCTTTTATCCGTTGAGCGATGGCCCTTCCATACAGAACCACCGGATCACTAAGACCTACTTTCGTACCTGCTCGACGTGTTGGTCTCGCAGTCAAGCGCGCTTTTGCCTTTATACTCTACGCACGATTTCCGACCGTGCTGAGCGCACCTTCGTACTCCTCCGTTACTCTTTGGGAGGAGACCGCCCCAGTCAAACTACCCACCATACACTGTCCTCGATCCGGATAACGGACCAGAGTTAGAACCTCAAAGTTGCCAGGGTGGTATTTCAAGGTTGGCTCCACGCGAACTAGCGTCCACGCTTCAAAGCCTCCCACCTATCCTACACAAACAAATTCAAAGTCCAGTGCAAAGCTATAGTAAAGGTTCACGGGGTCTTTCCGTCTAGCCGCGGATACACTGCATCTTCACAGCGATTTCAATTTCACTGAGTCTCGGGTGGAGACAGCGCCGCCATCATTACGCCATTCGTGCAGGTCGGAACTTACCCGACAAGGAATTTCGCTACCTTAGGACCGTTATAGTTACGGCCGCCGTTTACCGGGGCTTCGATCAAGAGCTTCGCCGAAGCTAACCCCATCAATTAACCTTCCGGCACCGGGCAGGCGTCACACCCTATACGTCCACTTTCGTGTTTGCAGAGTGCTGTGTTTTTAATAAACAGTTGCAGCGGCCTGGTATCTTCGACTGGCATGGGCTTACGTAGTAAATACTTCACCCTCACCAGCGCACCTTCTCCCGAAGTTACGGTGCCATTTTGCCTAGTTCCTTCACCCGAGTTCTCTCAAGCGCCTTGGTATTCTCTACCTGACCACCTGTGTCGGTTTGGGGTACGATTTCTAGTTACCTGAAGCTTAGAGGCTTTTCCTGGAAGCTTGGCATCAACCACTTCGCCTTCATAAAAGAAAGCTCGTCATCGGTTCTCGGCCTTAAGATCCCGGATTTTCCTAAGATCTCAGCCTACCGCCTTAAACAAGGACAACCAACGCCTTGCTGGCCTAGCCTTCTCCGTCCCCCCATCGCAGTAACTAGAAGTACGGGAATATTAACCCGTTTCCCATCGACTACGCCTTTCGGCCTCGCCTTAGGGGTCGACTCACCCTGCGTCGATTAACGTTGCGCAGGAACCCTTGGTCTTCCGGCGTGGGAGTTTTTCACTCCCATTGTCGTTACTCATGTCAGCATTCGCACTTCTGATACCTCCAGCCAACTTCTCAATTGACCTTCACAGGCTTACAGAACGCTCCTCTACCGCTCATCCTAAGATGAACCCGTAGCTTCGGTGTATGGTTTGAGCCCCGTTACATCTTCCGCGCAGGCCGACTCGACTAGTGAGCTATTACGCTTTCTTTAAAGGATGGCTGCTTCTAAGCCAACCTCCTAGCTGTCTAAGCCTTCCCACATCGTTTCCCACTTAACCATAACTTTGGGACCTTAGCTGACGGTCTGGGTTGTTTCCCTTTTCACGACGGACGTTAGCACCCGCCGTGTGTCTCCCGTGCTGACACTCACTGGTATTCGGAGTTTGCATCGGTTTGGTAAGTCGGGATGACCCCCTAGCCGAAACAGTGCTCTACCCCCAGTGGTGATACACGAGGCGCTACCTAAATAGCTTTCGAGGAGAACCAGCTATCTCCGAGCTTGATTAGCCTTTCACTCCTATCCACAAGTCATCCGCTAACTTTTCAACGGTAGTCGGTTCGGTCCTCCAGTGCCTGTTACGGCACCTTCAACCTGCCCATGGATAGATCGCCCGGTTTCGGGTCTATACCTTGCGACTAAACGCCCTATTAAGACTCGGTTTCCCTACGCCTCCCCTATACGGTTAAGCTTGCCAC
This sequence comes from Halopseudomonas salegens, assembly GCF_900105655.1. Lineage (NCBI taxonomy): Bacteria > Pseudomonadati > Pseudomonadota > Gammaproteobacteria > Pseudomonadales > Pseudomonadaceae > Halopseudomonas > Halopseudomonas salegens. The sequence continues at coordinate 32,954 of NZ_LT629787.1, read as the reverse complement.
AAAATATAAGTCGCTGACCCATTATACAAAAGGTACGCAGTCACGGAACAAGTCCGCTCCCACTGCTTGTACGCATACGGTTTCAGGTTCTATTTCACTCCCCTCACAGGGGTTCTTTTCGCCTTTCCCTCACGGTACTGGTTCACTATCGGTCAGTCAGGAGTATTTAGCCTTGGAGGATGGTCCCCCCATGTTCAGTCAACGTTTCACGTGCGCCGACCTACTCGATTTCACAGCTAAGAGCTTTTCGTGTACGGGGCTATCACCCACTATGGCGGAACTTTCCAGAACCTTTCACTAAACTCAAAACTGCTTAAGGGCTAGTCCCCGTTCGCTCGCCGCTACTTGGGGAATCTCGGTTGATTTCTTTTCCTCCGGGTACTTAGATGTTTCAGTTCCCCGGGTTCGCCTCACACACCTATGTATTCAGTGTGTGATACCCAACTTGTGTTGGGTGGGTTTCCCCATTCAGACATCTCCGGATCAAAGGTTGTTTGCCACCTCCCCGAAGCTTTTCGCAGGCTACCACGTCTTTCATCGCCTCTGACTGCCAAGGCATCCACCGTATGCGCTTATTCACTTGACCATATAACCCCAAACAATCTGCACACCCGCCAGGTAAACCCGTGGGTAAGCCGATCATTCGCTGTCATAGGTATTTGACATGATTCACGACAATCCGGAACTTGCTTGAGATCACAAGTTACCTTAGCTGTATACAATGCAGTGAAACACTGTATACGCTGTACTTCTATCACAAACCCTAATTGTTAAAGAACGTCTGGCGCAAAGACCAGACAGCAATGATCGATTCTAATGGAGCAAGCTCCCAGGATCATTCCTGTCTGTACTCTGTGTCATATCCGGTTTTTGTGCGGCGATGGTGGAGCCAAGCGGGATCGAACCGCTGACCTCCTGCGTGCAAGGCAGGCGCTCTCCCAGCTGAGCTATGGCCCCTTCAGACCTTCACACCTCGACAATTGGTGGGTCTGGGCAGATTCGAACTGCCGACCTCACCCTTATCAGGGGTGCGCTCTAACCAACTGAGCTACAGACCCAATTGCCTCGGGCTTTTCACCACCCAATCATCTGGGCTTGTTGCAGCTCACAGAGCCACATGCCAATCGCCAAAACCAGGGAATCAAGTAATTCGTGTGAGTGCTTGAACAGCGTTTGTGATCTTTCGATTAAGGAGGTGATCCAGCCGCAGGTTCCCCTACGGCTACCTTGTTACGACTTCACCCCAGTCATGAATCACTCCGTGGTAACCGTCCTCTCGAAAGTTAGACTAGCTACTTCTGGAGCAACCCACTCCCATGGTGTGACGGGCGGTGTGTACAAGGCCCGGGAACGTATTCACCGCGACATTCTGATTCGCGATTACTAGCGATTCCGACTTCATGGAGTCGAGTTGCAGACTCCAATCCGGACTACGAACGGTTTTGAGAGATTAGCTCCACCTCGCGGCTTGGCAACCCTCTGTACCGCCCATTGTAGCACGTGTGTAGCCCTGGCCGTAAGGGCCATGATGACTTGACGTCATCCCCACCTTCCTCCGGTTTGTCACCGGCAGTCTCCTTAGAGTGCCCACCATAACGTGCTGGTAACTAAGGACAAGGGTTGCGCTCGTTACGGGACTTAACCCAACATCTCACGACACGAGCTGACGACAGCCATGCAGCACCTGTGTCTGAGTTCCCGAAGGCACCAATCCATCTCTGGAAAGTTCTCAGCATGTCAAGGCCAGGTAAGGTTCTTCGCGTTGCTTCGAATTAAACCACATGCTCCACCGCTTGTGCGGGCCCCCGTCAATTCATTTGAGTTTTAACCTTGCGGCCGTACTCCCCAGGCGGTCAACTTAGTGCGTTAGCTGCGCCACTAAAGACTCAAGGTCCCCAACGGCTAGTTGACATCGTTTACGGCGTGGACTACCAGGGTATCTAATCCTGTTTGCTCCCCACGCTTTCGCACCTCAGCGTCAGTATCAGTCCAGGTGGTCGCCTTCGCCACTGGTGTTCCTTCCTATATCTACGCATTTCACCGCTACACAGGAAATTCCACCACCCTCTACTGTACTCTAGTCAAGCAGTTATGGATGCAGTTCCCAGGTTGAGCCCGGGGATTTCACACCCATCTTACTTGACCGCCTACGCGCGCTTTACGCCCAGTAATTCCGATTAACGCTTGCACCCTCTGTATTACCGCGGCTGCTGGCACAGAGTTAGCCGGTGCTTATTCTGTTGGTAACGTCAAAATTGCACGCTATTAACGTACAACCCTTCCTCCCAACTTAAAGTGCTTTACAATCCGAAGACCTTCTTCACACACGCGGCATGGCTGGATCAGGGTTGCCCCCATTGTCCAATATTCCCCACTGCTGCCTCCCGTAGGAGTCTGGACCGTGTCTCAGTTCCAGTGTGACTGATCATCCTCTCAGACCAGTTACGGATCGCTGCCTTGGTGAGCCGTTACCTCACCAACAAGCTAATCCGACCTAGGCTCATCTGATAGCGTGAGGTCCGAAGATCCCCCACTTTCTCCCGTAGGACGTATGCGGTATTAGCTCGGGTTTCCCCGAGTTGTCCCCCACTACCAGGCAGATTCCTAGGCATTACTCACCCGTCCGCCGCTAAATCAGGGAGCAAGCTCCCTTCAATCGCTCGACTTGCATGTGTTAGGCCTGCCGCCAGCGTTCAATCTGAGCCATGATCAAACTCTTCAGTTTTAAATCAATTCGGATTTTGAAAAAATCCTAAACTTGGCTCAGCCTTTACAAATAAACTCATGAATTCACAGAGTAACTTGCTTGGCTGATAATCTGTCGATCATCAAGACCCTGAGCAAGCACCCACACGAATTACTTGATTCCAATTTTTTAAAGAGCGATTCGGTCTGCGTTTCCGCTGGACCAGGCCGCGCATTCTACGCTAAGCCTCTAATTCGTCAAGCTTTTTTTGAACATTTCGTTGCGAGCAACTGAACTTCAAATCCGGCTTGTCCGACCCGCCAGGCCAAGGCCTTGTGCGTGTCAGGGAGGCGTATTCTACAGCAGAAACCCTGCTCGTCAACACCTCTTTGCAACCTTTTTTACTGCCTGGAGACGCTTCAACCAGAAGCACTCCGGCAACCTCCGCAGAGGTGGTTACGAGCGGCGTATTCTACTGCGCCGCACCTTGCTGTCAACTGTTATTGCAACCCGAAAGAAGAGATAACCTGTTGATAAAAAAGAGCTTTTACAAAACAGCCCCGCTCAGCAAGACGCGCATTATAGGCCGCTCAGGTTTGCCGTCAAGCTTTAATTGATCGGCTGCCGCCCTCAATCAGATCATTCCGGCGATGTATCAGCGCCAGACTTCTTCGCCTGCCGCCGCTGGCGCCAGCGCCACAGGGCCTGAACCGGGCCAGACAACGCATAGACAATAAAGATCATCCAGAGAATACGCGACGGATCGGTTGATACCACGGCAAATACGAGCACCACCAACAGAATTACGAAGAATGGCACCCGACCGCGCAAATCAAAATCCTTGAAGCTGTAATAACGCACGTTGCTGACCATCAGCAGGCCACCCAGCGCCGTTAACACCCCGACCAAGAGTGCAATTTCGCCACCATCAACCCCGAAATCGGTCAGTGCCCACACCATGCCGGCCACCAGGCCTGCCGCAGCCGGACTGGCCAACCCGGTGAAGAAGCGCTTGTCATCACTGCCTATATGCGTATTGAAGCGCGCCAGACGCAGGGCTGCCGCAGCAACGAAGACAAAGGCAAATACCCAGCCGACCTTGCCAAGATCATTCAGCGCCCAGCTGAATACCACCAGCGCCGGCGCCACACCAAAAGCAACCATGTCAGACAACGAGTCGAACTCGGCACCAAAGGCACTCTGGGTATTGGTCAGGCGCGCTACACGACCATCGAGCCCATCCAGCACCATGGCGACGAAGATGGCGATGGCTGCATTGGCGAAGTTGCCATCCATTGCGCTGACGATGGCATAAAAACCCGAGAACAAGGCAGCGGTAGTGAACAGGTTGGGCAACAGATAAATGCCTTTGTGCCGCACTTTCTTGCCATCCGGACCGGCTATTTCTTCAACATGCTCATCAATCGGAAACAGGCTGAGCCCTTCATCAAGCTGATCATCAGTATTATTGGACGGCTTGTTTTCATCACTCATGGGGTTACCTTGCAAGCAAAATAGACTGATCAGTTTGCGCGAATTAACCTTGTGCAGCAAATGCCACACACAAAAAACGCGGCCGTAGCCGCGTTTTTCATCATTCCGACAAGCCTTAGTTCTTGCTCTTGTCGACGATCTTGTTGGCAGAAATCCACGGCATCATGCCACGCAGCTTCTCACCAACCTGCTCGATCGGATGGGCCGCGTTGATGCGACGCGCCGCTGTCATCGACGGGTAGTTGTGTGCGCCTTCAGCGATGAACATCTTGGCGTACTCGCCAGACTGAATGCGCTTCAGTGCGTTGCGCATGGCAGCACGGGATTCGTCGTTGATGACTTCCGGACCGGTTACGTACTCACCATACTCGGCATTATTGGAAATCGAGTAGTTCATGTTGGCGATGCCGCCTTCGTACATCAGGTCAACGATCAACTTGAGCTCGTGCAGGCACTCGAAGTACGCCATTTCCGGCGCATAGCCTGCTTCGGTCAGCGTCTCGAAGCCGGCCTTGACCAGCTCGACCGCGCCACCGCAAAGAACCGCCTGCTCACCGAACAGGTCGGTCTCAGTTTCGTCCTTGAAGGTGGTTTCGATAATACCGGTACGGCCGCCACCAACACCGGAAGCGTACGACAGGGCCACATTCTTGGCATTGCCGGATGCATCCTGGAATACAGCAATCAGATCAGGGATACCGCCACCCTTGGTGAACTCGGTACGCACGGTATGGCCTGGCGCCTTGGGTGCGATCATGATCACGTCCAGATCCTTGCGCGGCACGATCTGGTTGTAGTGGATAGCAAAACCGTGGGCAAATGCCATGGTTGCACCCTGCTTCAGGTTCGGCTCGATTTCGTCACGATAAAGCTGGGCCTGGAACTCGTCAGGGGTGAGGATCATGACCACATCCGCAGCGGCAACGGCACTCGCCACATCAGTCACCTTGAGACCATGCGCTTCGGCCTTGGCGACCGAGGCAGAACCGGTCCGCAGACCAACGGTGACATCAACACCGGAATCTTTCAGGTTGCAGGCGTGGGCGTGGCCCTGCGAACCATAACCGATGATAGCTACTTTCTTGCCCTGGATGATGCTCAGATCACAATCTTTATCGTAATAGACTTGCATGAAGTTCCCCTGTTTCCTGTGCCGAGCCATTCGGCTCGGCGGCGTTAAATGGTTAAATGCTGAGTACTTTCTCGCCACGGGATATACCGGAGACGCCAGTCCGAGCGACCTCCATCACCGATGTAGTACCAATGGCCTCAATAAAGCTGTCCAGCTTGTCGCTGGTTCCGGTCAGCTGCACGGTATACACACTGCTGGTGACATCGACAATCTGGCCACGGAAAATATCCGTGGTGCGCTTGACCTCGGCACGCTGAGCGCCAGTCGCCTTGACCTTGACCAGCATCAGTTCACGCTCAATGTGACTGCCTTCCGACAGATTGACCAGCTTGACCACCTCGATCAGCTTGTTCAGATTCTTGGTGATCTGCTCAATCACTTCGTCGTGGCCCACCGTTGTCAGGGTCAGACGAGACAAGGTCGGGTCGTCTGTCGGTGCCACAGTCAGGGTTTCAATATTGTAGTTGCGCTGGGCAAACAGACCCACGACACGGGACAAGGCACCGGGCTCGTTTTCCAGCAGTACGGAAATAATGTGTCTCATCTCAGGTACGCTCCGTCTTGCTCAGCCACATGTCACGCATTGCGCCATCCTTGATCTGCATCGGATAAACGTGCTCGGAGGTATCCACGCAGATATCCATGAATACCAGGCGGTCACGCAGGGCAAAGGCTTCTTCCATCGCACCCTTGAGATCGGCCAGCTTTTCAACGCGCATACCGACATGCCCATAGGCCTCGGCCAGCTTGACGAAGTCAGGCAGCGAGTCCATGTAGGAATGCGAGTAACGGCTGTTGTACTGCATGTCCTGCCACTGACGAACCATGCCCAATGCCTGGTTGTTCAGGTTGATGATCTTCACCGGCAGGTCATACTGCAGGCAGGTGGACATCTCCTGGATGTTCATCTGGATGCTGCCCTCACCGGTTACGCAGGCGACATCCGCGTCCGGGAAATTCATCTTCACGCCCATTGCCGCAGGGAAGCCGAACCCCATGGTGCCGAGACCACCGGAGTTGATCCAGCGATTGGGCTTGTCGAAAGGGTAATACTGGGCAGCAAACATCTGATGCTGGCCAACATCCGACGTCACGTAGGCATCACCCTTGGTCACCTCGAACAGAGCTTCGATGACCGCCTGCGGCTTGATGATAGTGCCGTCGCCCTTGTTATAGGGGAACAGTGATTCACCGCGCCACTCGTCAATCTGCTTCCACCAGCTGGTCAGCGCCTCCTTGCCGGGACGCAGGTCGCTCTCTTTGACAATGCTGACCATTTCCGCCAGTACGCCATCAACCGGACCCACGATCGGCACATCGGCACGAATGGTCTTGGAGATGGAGGCCGGATCGATATCAACGTGGATAAAGCGAGCGTTCGGACAGAACTTGGCCGCACCATTGACTACCCGATCGTCGAAGCGTGCACCGACCGCCATGATGACGTCTGCATGATGCATGCTGATGTTGGCGGTGTAGCTGCCGTGCATACCCAGCATACCGACGAACTGGCGATCGGTACCCGGGAAGCAACCCAGCCCCATCAGGGTGTTGGTCACCGGCACACCAAGCTCCTTGGCCAACTCGGTCAACTGCTTGGAGCCGCCACCCAGTATCACCCCGCCACCGGCGTAGATGATCGGACGCTTGGCTTCTGCCAGCATCTCCATGGCCTTGCGGATCTGGCCGGAGTGGCCACGAATCGCCGGATTGTAGGAGCGCAGCTTGACCTTTTTCGGGTAGCTGTACTCAAACTTGTCGGCCGGATTGGTCATATCCTTGGGGATATCAACCACGACCGGACCCGGACGACCCGTCTGCGCGATATAGAAAGCCTTTTTGATGATCTCGGGGATTTCGCGCGGATCCTTGATCATGAAGCTGTGCTTCACGATCGGCCGCGATACGCCCACCATATCAGTTTCCTGAAAGGCATCAGTACCTACCGAGGTACTCGCTACCTGACCGGAAATAATGACCATGGGAATCGAATCCATATAGGCAGTAGCAATACCCGTTATGGTATTGGTCGCCCCCGGACCGGAGGTAACCAGCACCACACCGGCCTTGCCGGTCGCCCGCGCATAACCATCTGCCATGTGGGCAGCAGCTTGCTCGTGGCGTACCAGAATATGCTCGACATCATCCTGACGGAAAATTGCGTCATAGATGTGCAGCAAGGCACCACCCGGGTACCCGTAAATATGTTTAACACCCTCGTCACGCAATGAGCGGACGACCATCTCAGCGCCGGATAAAAGCTCCACGTTTGAATCACCTCTAGCGTGCCGTCAACCAAAGGCGGACGGCAGGATACCTGTTTACTGCTCGGCAGCGCAGCCAGCGACGGTAGTTGCCGGTGCATCAGCTTGACTACATGCATTGGAGGCGGTCGACCATGTGGTGCTGGAACCGCCTCACCCTGCGCGAGGTAGCGCGTGCGGGTGCCAGGCCAGGAGCAAGCGGGTGGCGCCTCCTGGATTGAGCAATCAGCATGACAGCCGGAGCGGTTAACTCCTGGATGGCAATGCTTGTGTGAACCACGAATTGTTTACACTCAAGGCGCACAAGTCAAGTCAAGTGAGACAAAAGCATGTGTCTATATGCGCATTGCCGTGCTTTTCGCTATAGTTGGACAACTGCTGCCCAATATGAGGAAAGGACAACCTATGCGCACCCTGCTTATAGCTGCCACCCTGTGCCTGTTCAGCGCCGGCGCCCTGGCCACTGAAATGTACCGCTGGGTTAATGATGACGGCGTGGCTCAGTTCGGCCAGAACCCACCCACCGACCGGGCTTATGAGCGCGTACAGCAACGCACGGCCCCCCCGCCTGGCGGACAGCTGCGGCAACCCGAAGTGCGGCCGGATGCGGACGAGCGTCAGCGCCAGCGCGAGCAGTCCGCCGAAGACCGCAGAGCCGCGGACGAGCGCAAGGCAAAAAAAGAGGAAGAGTGCCGCGAACTGGAGCAGCGCCTGCAGACATTGCTGGACAACCCGCGCCTGCGCTTCACCAATGATGAGGGCGAACTGGAAGTCATGGGCGAGGATGTTCGCCAGGAAATGATCGCGGAAACCCGCAACAACCTGGAAACCTACTGCGCCGACTGAACCTGGTGGTCGATCTGCCCTAGCAACACCAGCAGGTCGACCCGCCTCCGGCCAAGGCGCATCAAGGCCTGCTCACCCATCGGCCGCAGCGCACAGCGATCCGGCAATGGCTCACCCCGGTCGAGAATACTGTTCACTCTCGGTATGAAAACCCACTGCAGCCACTCTTCAAAAGCCAGCGTGTCGGCACAGAACGGGGTCTGACTGGCCAGATAGTCTGGCTCCGGCGGCTGCTGCGACCACAAACCCAGTTGTCGCAAAACCTGTTCAAGCTGCTCCAGATGCTGGCGCACCATTCGCCGCCGGGGACTCACTTCAGAGCACCACGCGAGCCCGCTCACGGGCTTGTTCGGCTCCCGAGCGATCACCCTGCGCCTCACGTGCTTCGGCAATCAGTTGCCACAGGCTGGCTTTCAATGCCGGCCGGCCGTCAGCGTAACCCAGGCCACGCTGGGCCAACTGCTCCGCCTGAACGGCATCACCCTGGGCCAAGCGCACTTGAGCCAGCCGATGCAGTACCTGAGGCTCCCGCGGGGCAATGCGCATGGCTCGCTCAAGGCTTGCAGAAGCGGCATTCAGATCGCCCTGCCCTTCCTGCTTCCGCGCAGACGTCAGCAGAGCCAATACGGGGCCATCCAGTTGCTCATCCGCCCGCAATGTCGAGTCATCGGGAGTTGACGTTGCCGGCTGGCCGGGTGATGGAGCCGAGTCAGCAGAGTCAACCGGCCATGACTCAACCGGACGCGACCCACCAGAACCGTCAGGCACCAGGACCACTACCGGCTCGCGCTCGGTAGATGGTGCAGGTACAGCCGGCGTCATGCCGGGCCGGTCGTCATTGGACACTGTGCGTCCCGAGTCCACTACCGGAATTGCTCCTCCGGTTCCGGCGCAGCCTGTTACCAGCAAAGCTGCTGCAATCATCCAGCCCAGTCGTTTGCTCATCGATCTATCCTCATCCCCTGGTTGATTGTCACCGCCGGTTACTGCCACCAGCTGCGAATACGGTCCAATACACTGCCACCATCCTCTGAGCCGGACTGCTGCTCCGGCAGCGTCGGCTGACATCCCGGGCCCGGCAGCGGTTCATAACCAGCACGGAAGGCAACCCGTTCAGCTCCCGGGCAGCTCTCATCGCTACCCTGCCCGGTTACCGGATCAACCCAGGCCATTCGCACACTGGACGGTGGCACACGAGACAGGCTGCGTGGCCGGGCATCACGCATGAACTGGCTCCACACCTGCAAGGCGCCAGTCGCACCGGTGAGCCGGGTCGCTGCATTGTCATCCCGGCCAATCCAGGACACCGCTACCAGATCATCGGAGAAACCGGCGAACCAGCTGTCGCGCAAGTCATTGGTGGTTCCGGTTTTGCCCGCCACTCGCAGATTGGCCGGCAAATAATTATAGGCTGAACGCCCGGTGCCTTCAGTCATCACCCTGCTCAGGGCCTCTTGCAGCAAATAGATACTGGCCTGATCAAAGCGCTGCTGAACCTCATAGGGATAACGTCGCAGCGGATCGCCCTCAGCGGTCAACACATTGCGTATCCCGCGAAGCGGGGTATTGTACCCGCCATTGGCCATGGTCTGATACATATCTGCCACTTGCACCGGCGTCAGGCTTCCCGAGCCCAGCAACATGGAAGGGAAGGGCTGCCAACGGTGTTCCACGCCCAGACGCTCGACGGTACGCAGCACCTCGGGCACCCCCAGCTCAACACCAAGCCGCACCGCAGCCTGGTTATAGGAACTGCTCAAGGCTGCATGCAAAGGCACCACGCCGTGACTTTCCCGGCCGTAGTTCTGGGGGGACCAGGTGCGCCCGGGTTCGGCGTCCAGAGTGATCGGCGAGTCTTCCACCGGGCTGATCAGGGAATAGCGATCAGCCCGCTCGAGAGCCGTCAGGTAAATGGCCGGCTTGATCAGAGAGCCCACCGGTCGTGATGCATCCAACGCCCGATTGAACCCGGAAAAACGCGGATTGCTGCCACCCACCAGCGCCATGATCTCGCCTGTCTGCGCCGCAGTCACCACCATTGCCGACTCCAGAGCGGCATCCTCCTGAGACAGGTTCAGGCGTTCCAGGGTAGTTTTCACCGCGTTTTCCGCCTTGTTCTGAATCAGCGGATCAAAGCTGGTAAAGATGCGCAGACCTTCACTGCTCAGGTCCTCATCGCGATAGTCTTCACGCAGCTGGCGGCGCACCAGATCCATAAAGGCAGGATAACTGGAATCCGCCAACCGTCCGCGCTGGGCAACATCCAGCGGCCTGGCCAGGGCACGCCGGGCTTGCTCCGCACTAATCACCTGCTGCTCTGCCAGCATGCTGATCACCAGATCACGCCGGGCCTGGGCGCGCTGTGGATGCCGCCGCGGGTTATACATGGATGGCCCTTTGACCATCGCCACCAGCAAGGCTACCTGATGCAACTCCAGCTCGTGCAGCGGCTGGGCAAAGTAGTACTGGCTGGCAAGCCCAAAGCCATGCACGGCTCGGCGGCCGTCCTGGCCAAGGAATACCTCGTTGAGGTAGGCCTCCAGGATGTCTTCTTTCGAGTAATGCCGCTCGAGCAACACTGCCATGATGGCCTCGTTACCCTTGCGCACCAGGTTGCGGTCATTGGTCAGAAAGAAATTCTTCACCAATTGTTGAGTCAGGGTACTGCCACCCTGTACCAGACCACCGGCCCTGACATTGACGTAAAAGGCCCGGGCAATACCCTTGAAAGAGATACCGAAATGCTGGAAATACTCCCGGTCTTCCACCGCGAGCAAGGCATCAACCAGATAAGGTGGTGCCTGGTCGAGGCGAACCAGAATGCGATCTTCATTATGGGCGGGGTAAATGCCACCGATCACCAGAGGCTCCAGGCGGGCCATGACCGGATCACCCGGGCCACTCAAGGCACTGACCTGGTTACCGTGAAAGTGGACACTCAACGGCCGAGCCGGCTCCACTCCCTCAAAAAACCGGAAACCACGCGTATGCAAATCCACACGCTGAGCGCTGGCGGCAAACTGGCCCGGCTGACGTGCAGCCGACAGGCTTCGGTAGCCCAAAGCGGTCAACTCATCGACAAACTCATCCCGGTTCAAACCCTGTCCGACGTACAACTCCAACGGGCGAGCAAAGACCTGCGCCGGCACAGCCCAGCGCTTGCCGGAAAACTTCTCCTGCACGACGGCATCCAGATAGACCACCAGGCCGACAAACAAAACCAGCCCGACAAGCCCGAGCTTGAGTACCAACAAGGCCGTCCAGCGTAGCCAGCGCCGAGGCTGCTTACTATTTTTCCTGCGTTTTTTTGCCATATCATGCTCTTGATTTGCCCAAGGCTGCACACTGCCCGCCGCCACGAATCTGTTACTCTGTATCTTACCGACTTGGTTTGCGCTTGGCGCGACCTGCAACCTGTTTTCTCTGACATCTCGACCAAGGACATCCTGTGAGCACCACGCTGCTGAACGCCTTGCAAAATTCTGCTCTGTATGACCACCCGGTAACCGACTTCACCCTGATGGAAACCCATATCTCCTGGGTGTTGCTGACCGGCGACTACGTCTACAAAATCAAGAAGCCAGTCAATTTCGGCTTTCTCGACTATTCCAGCCTGGACCAGAGGGCCCATTTCTGCGCCGAAGAGCTGCGCCTGAATCGTCGACTTGCCCCCGAGCTATACCTCGACCTGGTTCCGGTGTATGGCACACCCGAGAATCCCAATCTGACTGGCGACGGCGAGATCATCGAATACATGGTCAAAACCCGTCAATTCCGTCAACAGGACCTGCTCGGCAACCTGCAAACCGCAGGGCAACTCACTACCGACCACATCGACGAACTGGCTGCCCGCCTCGCCGACTTCCATCAGCGCATCGATCGAGCCAGCCCCGACGCGGCCTGGGGTGAACCGGATACCGTGCATCTACCGGTAGCGGAAAATTTCACACACATCCGCAGCCTGATTGATGATCCGGATGACCTCGCACAGCTGGAGCAACTCGAACAATGGGCTCATGCCACCCATGCTCGCCTGCAGGCACAACTGGCCCAGCGCAAGGCGGAAGGCTTTATTCGCGAATGCCACGGCGACATTTACCTGGACAATGTCACTCTGGTCAACGGACAAGTGACCCTGTTTGACTGCATTGAGTTCAATGAAGCTTTCCGCTGGATCGATGTCATGAGCGACGTTGCGTTCATGGCAATGGATCTGGAAGACCGCGGACTTGATGCTCTGGCCAACCGTTTCGTCAATGGATACCTGGAACACACTGGCGATTACGCCGGACTGGAAGTCCTCAACTACTACAAAGCGTTCCGTGCCATGGTGCGTGCCAAGGTTGCCCTGCTGCGGCTGACGCAGGAGAATGTCAGTGCAAGCGAGCGCCAGCAGGTACTGCAGCGCTACCACAGCTATGCAGCCCTGGCCGAGGGCTACACCCAGATCCCTCAGCGCATCGGCTTGCTCACTCACGGCGTATCCGGCAGCGGCAAAAGCACCCTGTCACTGGCCCTGGTCGAGCAACTGGGCGCCATTCGCCTGCGCTCTGACATAGAGCGCAAGCGCCTGTTCGGCAGTGCTGGCGGCGGCACTATTGATTCCGGCCTGTACAGCGCCGAACGCAATCAGCAAACCTATCAGCGCCTGGCCAGCCTGGCCGAACATATACTGGCTGCCGGCTACCCACTTGTTGTCGATGCCACGCACCTCAAGCACCTTCAGCGCGAGCTGATCTGCCAAGCAATAGAAGATCAAGGGGCAGCCTGTCTGATCCTGCACTGCGAAGCACCTCTGGAGACCATTGAACGCTGGCTGCAGCAGCGTCAAAGCTCCGCAACCGAACCATCGGACGCCACTATTGATGTCGTTCGCCACCAGCTCGATACACTTGAGCCGCTGACCAGTGATGAACAACGGCATTGTCTGCGGGTGGCTACCGATGAACCAGATGCCATCGCCCGGAGCGTGTCCGCCATTCGCCAGCGGCTGTAACCCGTCACGTCGTCTGTACCTTTGCGCAGGCGGCGTCTACACTGAAGTCGGGACCAATAACAAAAAGCCCGAGATCATGCATACACTATTTTTTTGGCAGCCAGTCGCGCTGTTTGTCCCCCTGCGCACTGCGGGGTGGCAATGAACCAGGATGAATTGCTGACCCTGCGCAACCTGGGCAAGACGTCCGCCCAATGGCTCCACGCCAGCGGCATCCATAATGCTGACCAACTGCGCCAGCTCGGACCGGTAGGTGCGTATCTGCACGTTCGCAATCGGGGTTTTCGCGCCTCGCGAGCGCTGCTGTTTGCGATAGCCGGTGCCCTGCAGAATGTGCACTGGAACGATCTGGATGCCGACTACAAGTCGCGCCTGTTACAGCAGCTGGAGCTGGCTGAGAGCGGCCAGCCACAGCGAATCCAACGCTGAAGGCCAAAGGTCACGACGGTTGGACGTGCGCTTCTGTTGCCAGTTTCCCTCGCGCACTATATGTTGAGAGAAACAACTGCGGCTGCCGTCATACCTGTGCCCTGCTGATTGCCCCGGATCGAACAAAAGGAATTCGCCCCATGTACCTGATCGGTGACCAACCCGCCTACGCGGAAAAACTTATCAATACCCTGCAGTCCATCCCGGAACGCCTGCTTGACGGGCTGGAGCCTTGTGGCGATGAGGTAGAGCTGGGACCCGTTGATGACCTCTATCAGCATATCGGTCAGCGTCACCTGTACCTGTTGAAAAGCGGCCTGCTGCATGCGCTGATTGACGGCAAACCCTTGTTCTACCTGCAAGAAGGCGATCTCATCGGCTTGCGCCAGGGTCTCAATGCCGCTCCTTGCACCTACCTCAGCGAAGAGCCATTGGTGTTGGTACCCTACGAGCGCGACAGCCTGTTCAAACATATTCACACCAATAGCCAACGCCAGGAGCTCTTTACTCAGTACATCCTCGGCCAGGCGGCACTGATGTCGGATGCACTGGCGCGCAACAAGCCGGTTGAAGTGCGTCCGGTTACCGGCTTCCAGCACTTTGATGCCGGTGCCGAACTGATTCGGCAGGGTGACGAAGCCGATCATGTATTCATCATCACCGAAGGGCACGCTGAAGCTTTTGTTGAAAATATCAAGGTGGGCGACGTACAGAAAGACGAGATTTTCGGTGCCATGGCGCTATTCACCCGCGAGAAACGCTCAGCCACGGTCATTGCCAGCGCCCCCACCACAGTAATGATGATTCCGAAAGAACAGTTTCTTGCACTGATGCAGAGCAATCCCCGGATTGCACATAGTCTGATCGAGAGCATGGCCCGACGTATCGACCTGATGAACAAGGAGCTGACGCAACTGAAGCAGAAGGCAAGTTAAAAAAACCGGCCGAATGCTTGACATAAAAATGAGAATGATTATTATTACATACAAGGCCGACGCAAGTCGGTCTGGAAATACCTGAAGCGTCTCCTTCAGTATTTTCTGATAACGCCCTGTCATCGACAGTCGTTATCTCCTCATCAGGCTAATCACGGATTAAGCCCGCTGCTTGCAGCGGGCTCTTTTTTGCCTGAGGAATCCATCCCCCCTCGCGCACCATGCATTGCAGCAGCTCAACGCAATTGGGCGCAATAATCCTGTTCCGGCTGCGCTGGCGTCAACCACACCCAATCCGCTTGTTCGGCACCCGGCAAGTCACTACCCACTTCAACCTGCATGACGACCACCGGCTTCGCCATGTCGTCCGGCCAATGCAACGGCACACCAATATCCTTGCGCACATGAAAGACCCCGGCAACCAACAAACCGGGGGATTCGGCAGTACTCAGCACAACAGCCATACGCTGGTCGCGTGCTTGCTGAATGGCAAGCATAGCTGGCATCCGCTCTGCCGGCAGCTTGTCACAGTGTGAGCGCTGCATGATCTGAGCCAGCTGTTCTCGGGCTGCAGGGTTATAACGCTGCTCATCCAGCGGCTTCGGTTCCTGGTAAACCGCATGCATCTCATTGCGACTCAGGTTGCTGGCCAGCAACTGCTCTGGATAGGTCAGCCCCCAACGCACCAGCTCACCGTAGGCCGCCCAGTCCCAGCCCTGCCAGCCCAGTTTGTTCGGCAAACTCTCCCCGGGCAGGGATTGCCCTTGCCATTGATCCAACTGCGGCTGTTGTTCACTGCGCAGCATTTCCAGCACCAGGCTGGCTTGTGCGCGTTCACGCTGCAAGGCCTGCAACAGCCATAGCTGGAGTGCCTGATGGTCGGGGTTGTCGTGTTTCTCACCCAGCAGGATATGCGGCTGATCGGCCAGCGCGGCAACCAGTGTCGTGGCGCTGACCCACTCGCCGCTGCGGGTATTCAGGGCTTGCCCAAGATGCGCCGCATCAAGGCCGCGAGGGCTCTGCCACGAAGTAAATTCGGCCTGACAGGACACGGTGAAAAGCAATAGCAGCCAACCCCCAATAACGCGCATACAACCTCCAGAAGCCAAGTCATCAGCTAATGATCAGCGGGCAATCCTGCTGCGGATGGGGTTCGACCTGTACCCGAACACCGAACACCTCGGCAATGCGTTCAGCCTGCAACACCGACCAGGGCTCACCCAGTGCTGCCATTGTCCCACGGTGCAGCAAGAGTATGCGATCAGCATAACGGGCAGCCAGATTGAGGTCATGCAGAATCACCAGCACCGAGCCGCCCCTGGCAGCAAAGGCACGCGCCTGTCCCAGGGTCAGTTGTTGGTGGGCCAGATCCAGTGAGGCGGTCGGTTCGTCCAGCAGCAGACAGGCGCCCGGCTGCTGCCAGACCTGCGCCAGTACTCGCGCCAGATGAACCCGCTGGCGCTCACCACCCGACAGCGTCAGGTAGTTGCGACCACGCAGATGACTGATATCCGCTGCCTGCATGGCCTCGTCAATTATCTCGTGGTCACGCTGCCAGCCACTGCCATGTGGCAGCCGGCCCATGGCAACGACCTCTTCACTGACGAAGGGAAAGGCCAGGGTTGAATGCTGCGGCAACACAGCCAGTAGACGCGCGCGCTCGTTATCAGCCCAGGACGCCAAAGGCCGGTCACCCAGCCAGACCTGACCCGCACCAGAACTCAGCTCACCGGTCAGAGTCGCCAACAGGGTGCTTTTGCCCGCACCATTGTTACCCAGTACCGCCACGACCTCACCCGCTTCCAGGGTAAAATCAATATCCCGCAAAATGGTGCAACCACCGCGAGCGCAGGCCAGATTATCGGCACGCAACATTACAGGCCTCCTCGCCGCTGGGCGTTCATCAACAACAACAGGAAGAAGGGCGCCCCCAGCAAGGCGGTGAGAATACCGATGGGCAACTCCGCCGGAGCAATCACCAAGCGGGCAACCACATCGGCTAGCAGCAACAGAGCTCCGCCCAACAACATCGCCGCCGGAATCACTCGACGATGGTCAGCACCCAACATCAGGCGTACCAGGTGCGGCACGACCAGACCAATAAACCCGATCAGCCCGGTAGCTGCGACGCAGGCGCCCACACCCAAAGCCGTCAACAGCACCAGTTCACGCTTAACCCTTTCGACATTGATACCCAGATGACGCGCTTCCGACTCGCCCAGCAGCAAGGCATTCAGGGCCCGCGCCTGACGCGGCAGGCGCCACCAGACCAGACCGCAACATAAAGCCAGCATACCCAGACGCTCATAGGTAGCACCGCCCAGGCTGCCCATGTTCCAGAAAGTCAGGGTCCGCAGCATGGCATCATCGGCAATGTAGCTGAGCAAACCGATAAAGGCACCGCTGATCGCAGCAATAGCGATACCCGCCAGCAGCATGCTGGCCACTGAAGTGCCCTGCGCGTTCCGTCCCAGCCGATAAACCAGCAAGGTCGTCGCCACACCACCAATGAATGCGCCCAGCACTGTGGTATAGGGTTGCCAGCCAGACGGCAGGCCGCTGAACAGCCAGCCGCCCAGTACGATCACCAACGCCGCACCCAGAGCAGCACCACTGGAAACCCCGATCAACCCGGGGTCGGCCAGCGGATTACGAAACAGCCCTTGCATGACCGCTCCGGTCAGTGCCAGGGTCGCGCCAACCAGCACACCCATCAACGTGCGTGGCAGGCGAATATGCTCAATGATCAGTCGGGTGTCCGCCGCCACATCACCCAGCCCCAGCAGACTGGCGAGAGCACGCAAAGTATCCAGT
Source organism: Halopseudomonas salegens (assembly GCF_900105655.1). Taxonomy (NCBI): domain Bacteria; kingdom Pseudomonadati; phylum Pseudomonadota; class Gammaproteobacteria; order Pseudomonadales; family Pseudomonadaceae; genus Halopseudomonas; species Halopseudomonas salegens. The sequence continues at coordinate 15,358 of NZ_LT629787.1, read as the reverse complement.
GGGTGAATGGCTACGGCACCCAGCGCCAGCGACAGCACAATGGCCAGCATCAGCAAGAGCCCGAGCAGCCCCATAATGATCGGCCATAGCCGATAGGCAAGAACCATCATGCATCCTTAATCCGCGTGAGTCATCGATGGGGACTCACCATCCAGCGCCGCCAGGCGAAGTTGTCCCAAGGTATCAGTAATGGCCGGACTGAAACCACCGACCATCAGCTTGCCATCCACACCCATTACCTGCTGCCGACGTCCAGCCGGCGTCGCCGCCAAGGCTGGATGCAATGCCAACAAGCGCTGCGACCCACCGGCAAACTCGATACTTTGCGTTGTGGTCACCAGCCAGTGCGGAGCCATACCAATAAAAGCCTCGGCAGATAGCGCACGGTACTGGCTGAAGCGGCTGGCCATGGGATTATGCATTCCTCCCAATTCCAGCAGGCTGCCACCGGCAGTATGCCTCCCCGCCACCAACAAGCTGCCCGCGCTATGGCTTAACAGAAACAACGCTTGTGGCGGCGTCTCCGGGCGTGGCGGCAACGCAGCCAATTGCTGCTGCAAGTCAGCACGCAACTGTTGTCCCTGAGGTACCCGATCGAAGCGCTCTGCCAGTCGGGTAATATTGTCATACAGTGCCTCCATGCTTGGCTCGGCGGACAATAACATAATTTCCACACCCGCCTGGCGCAGCTGAGTCAGTACTGCTGGAGGCCCCATCTCCTCGGTACCAATCAACACCTGAGGGCGTAGTGATAACACACCCTCGCTACCCAGTTGTCGCTGGTAACCAACAACCGCTGGTGCCTCGGCAGCAAATAACGGTTCACTGGTACTGTCTACCCCCACCAGATAATCGGCCAGTTCCAATTGTTGCAATACAGCAGTCAGACTGGCGCCTGCACTTATAAGGCGCGGTGAACTATCGGCCAGAAGCCCGCTGGCAGGCAACAGACAGCAACAGGCGACAAGCAAAGGCTTAATCATCAGCAAACTCCATCAGCAATCGGGTATCGGTAATTTCCCTGGCACTCAGCCAGGCCAACAAACGCAACAGATCATCTGCCTGAGCGCCCTGTTCGACGGCAATATCAAGAGCCGTCGCAGAACTGAATGGCGCAGCGCTGCGCAGTTGCCGCCAATGGGCAAACTCGCGTTCACCCAGTTGCCAGCGGCCGTCGGCATAGAGCATTAACTGCTCACGGGGGATCGTATTGTCTGGCGCGGCGGAGGCGCTATCCTCGCTGGAAGGCAGCTGCAACGGCACCTGCAACAGCGGGGTCTGGGCGGTGAGCAAGAAGAACACCAACACAATGAAAATCACATCCAGCAATGGTGTCAGGTCCGCCAACAAGCTGCTGGCGGGTGCCCGCTCAGGCAACTGAATCATGTCGAGGCTACCCACCCGTCCGGGGGCGAGGCCGCCCCTGTCACCAGGTCCGGTTGCAAACCATCCATCGCCAGCAGGCAGCGATTGAGCAGTTGCTGCATACGCTCGACATAACTGCCGCACCAAAGCCCCAGCGCCTGGCCACCCCCAAGCGCCGGCAAGGCAATCATGAGCCCCCAGGCAGTGCTGTAAAGCGCCTGGAACAAACCGTCAGCCAGCACCCCGGGGGTTACCGGACCACCATCAGCGGCAATGGTCTGAAACATGGCCAGCATACCCAGCACCGTGCCCAGCAAGCCCAGCATCGGACTCAACACCCCGATCAGCTGCAGCAGACGCAAGCGCCTTTGCAATTGTTGCTGCAGGTGGGCCAACCAGACACCCAGCAGTTCTTCACGCTGCGCTCTGCTCAACTGCGCGTGGGCCTGCAACAGGCGGACCGCATGACGCCAGCCGGCATGACTGCCGTTGTTCGGTACATCAGCCATTGGCTGGCATTGATACGCGGCGCGGCGACAATCCTGTTCTCGCAGACGGGGCAGGCCAAGCAGGATCAGGCTGCGCTCAAGCAAGAGAGCAATAGTCAGCACCGAGCAGGCGAGCAGCGGCCAGGCGATGGCTCCCTGGGCGAGAAACCAGTCCGGCAGTTCAAGCGGCAGCATGGCTTTCTACCAGCGTCCGCCAATCGATCAGCTCCGCCATACCCGGCTTGCGCGCCCCAAACAGCTGCACAATCAACTCGCCGTCCTGATCATAAGCTTCCAGCGAAGTTACAATGCCGTCTGCCGTCGGCTTGCGAACGCGCCACAACCCGGCAATGGCTCCATCGCGCAGATGCAGATTGAACGCCGGGTCGAGCACATTGAACCAGTCACCAGTACGCACTACGCGTTCAATGGCGCCGGTATGAATCTGAATGCAGCCACGGTTGCCGACGAAAACCATGATTTCCAGGCCACTCCCTGCGCACCCTTGCAGGGTATCCACCAGGGCACTGGTGGCCAGCGGTTCGGCCCAGCGGCGCCCAGCCAGGCGTAATGCCTGGGTGCGAGTGACGTGATGACGACCAAGCATGGCGAAGAAATGGTGAGTATCCTTGAGTGCCGCCCAGTCAGCCTGCAAGGCCGCCTGGTCGATCTGCGCGTCCATATACTCAACCGCCCCCTCGGGTTCCGGCTCGATCGTCAGTGCCGGCAAGCCTTCATCCTTGAGCTGTTCACACAACCGGGCCCAGACAAACACATCGGAAGCGTCCGTCAGAAAGATCTTGTGGATTGCTTTACCCTGCCGATCAAAAACCTGCAAACTGCGTCGCCACTTGCCTTCAGTCAGCGGCTCGCTGACCGCAAACAGGCTGCTCCAGCCCTGCATGAACAGTCGCAAGTCTATCGCTCCGTTGACCACCAGACCTATCTGGCCATTACGGCTGAAGCTGATGTTGTCATAGCAGCCATGCCGTTCATGCACGCAATGTTCATTGCGCGTCAACGCCATGACCTCCCCCATGGCCGGCAAGGTTTCAAACATTAACCGCCAGTTTGGCTGCAAACGCACCACCCGCTCGCCCTGCGAGGCGAACAGCAACTCAGCTTCGCTGACATTCAGGCGTGCAGCTGCGTCACGTATGCGTAGCCTGGGCTGGCGCTCACGCAGCCGCTGCCAGGCATCCAGTAAGTCCTGACCCGCGAACAGCGAGCCCGTATCCTGCATCATCATTTCCATGTCATTCCCCTTGATTGGCGCGCCAGCCGTATGGCTAGCGCAATGCAAAGTGCACCGGAACCTGCACCCGGGTCGGCACCGGTCGACCATTGCGTTGCTCCGGAACAAATCGCCATTGGCGAGCTACCGCCAACGCCGACTGATCCAGAAGCTGATACCCGGATGAACGCAGCAGGACAGGTTCGTCACTCTCGCCATTGGCGGATACCGCTATTTCCAGCCAGACCTCACCTTCCCAACCTCTGCGACGGGCCAAAGGTGGATAGGCCGGATGACTGGGTGGTTGCGCATAACTCGGCGACCGGGTTATCACTGGCTCAACAAGCGTCGCCTCAATGGCAGCGACCGTTGGCGAGGGCATCGCCCGGGTTGCTTTAGGCTGATCGCGGTTCACCTGCGGTGCCTGCGCAGTCTCTGTCGCAGCAGTCTCTGGCCTCGTTGGCGCAGGCGCTGCAGCAGGTTCTGGTGTCAGCTTCTGTGCGGTTGTCATCGAGTTGGCAGGTGGCGACTGCCTGGGCGTTGCTGCGGGCGCCTCCGGCACAGGTATTTCCTGTGCCGGAGCCTGAGGCAAGGCTTCAGGTGTCACCGCAGCCGGAGCAGCAAAGGCCAAGAACAACTGCTTGCCGCTGTCTGTTGCGCTGACGTCTGGCTCAGGCGCGGCCGATGGCTGCAGCACCCACAGCAGGTGCATGGCCAGCGAGAGGCCCAACCAGCACCCCAATCCCGAAGATATTCGCCCCATCATGGGCCATCCTTTAAGCTCAAACAATAATCATTTGCATTTAGACTTAGATTATTATTCAATCTCCTCGCTTTGCCAACCCCTGAACCTCATAAATCACGCAAGGAGCTCATGATGCGCATCGTCTTCAACCAATCCCGGCTATGGCCTCTGCTGGCGCTGCCGCTCTCTCTGCCTGCCCTGGCCGAACTGCCGGCGAAAGGAGCTGCACGCCAATTCGACACCCTGACCGTTACCGCCACTCGACAGGAAGAGCGTGTCGGGGATGTAGCCGGCAGCGTCAGCGTGACCGATGAACAGCAAATCGACCGTGAGAACATCAACAATATTCAGGACCTGGTGCGTTTCGAGCCCGGTGTTTCGGTCAGCGGCACCGGCAGCCGTTTTGGTTTGTCCGGTTTCAGCATTCGGGGTATCGGGGGCAACCGGATACTCACTCAGGTCGACGGTATCGGCGTGCCGGATGCCTTTGACTTCGGCGGTTTTCTCAGCGCGCGGCGCAACTATGTCGACCTGGATACGGTCAAGCGGGTCGAGATCATTCGCGGGCCGGCATCTTCACTCTATGGCAGCGACGCCATTGGCGGAGCAGTCAGCTTTCTGACCAAAGATGCCGGCGATTACCTGGGTACGGGTGATGACAGCTACGGTCGACTGAAAACAGGCTATGCCAGCGCTGACCGCAGCTGGCTGCGCAGCGCCACCCTGGCTGGTCGCCATGGCCAGTGGGATGCCCTGTTGCACCTGGGTCGGCGCAGCGGTGACGAGACCGCAAGTTTCGGGGGAAATGGTGGCACCGGCAGCCAGCGGGAAAAAGCCAACCCGATCAACTTCACCACGGACAACCTGCTGAGCAAACTGGGTTGGGATTACAGCGAGCGGGGCCGCCTGCAACTGACCTGGGAAACATTCCATGATGACACTGACACTCGGGTGCTCAGTGACTACAGCGACACTGCCACCATTCGCCGTTCGGACGCCCGGGACCTGGTTGAACGCGAACGTATCAGCCTGCAGCACAACCTGACACTGGACCGGGGGTTTGCCGATCGCCTGAGCTGGCAGCTCAGTCATCAGGACAGCCAGAGCCGCCAGCAAACCTTCCAGAACCGGGTAGTTGGCGGTCAGCCAACCTACCGCAGCCGCGACTCGATCTACGAAGAGAAGCTCTGGGCCTTCAACATCCAGCTGGAGCGTGATTTTGACTGGGGTAAAAGCAACCATCGACTGGTTTACGGTGCCGACATCAAACGCCTGCAAAGCGCTGATCTGCGTCAGGGGCAGGAAACCATTCTGGCGACGGGCATCAGCACCCCGATAGCCCCCACCAGCGATTTCCCTGACCCGACCGTGAAGGAATACGCGCTGTTTGCACAAGACACCATCAGCCTGGGTCGCTGGACGATAATCCCGGGGCTGCGCTATGACCGCTACGAGATGCACCCCAAGGCTACCCAGGAATATCTCAACAGCGCTGCAACCAACCCGAACCCACCCACTTACCGGGATTCGGCGTTGTCGCCCAAACTCGGCATCGTTTTCGCACTCGATGATGCCCACCAGCTATACGCACAATATGCCGCCGGTTTCCGTGCACCGCAGCCGGTCAGCATTTTCGGAGAGTTCGAGAATCCGGGAAGATACCGTTCTATTGCCAACCCCGATCTGAAGGCCGAAACCAGTGACAGCTATGAATTGGGACTGCGTGGTGAATACGCTCAGGGCAGTTTTGGCCTGGCCGCATACCATAATCGCTACGATGACTTTATCGAGCAGCAAAATCGGCCCTCAAGCGCGCCGGGCTTCCCGTTCGGCGAGTTTCAGAATATCAATCTGGACAAGGTCACCATTTACGGGGCCGAAGCACGTGGCGAACTCTATCTCGATCATATTGGCCTGCCTTTGGGTAGTCGTTCGCGTGCCAGTCTCGCCTGGGCCCGCGGCAAAGACGATACCAGTGGCCAGCCACTCAACAGCATCGACCCGCTGAAAGCAGTGATTGCTCTCGGTTATGACCAGCCCAACGGTCGTTATGGTACTGAGCTTATCCTTACCGCAGTAGCCGCCAAGTCACGCATTGACGCCAGCCAGGCCGGAGGCGACTCGTTCAGGACACATGGGTATGGAATCCTCGACCTGACCGGCTACTGGCAAATGACTGATTCCATGGTCATCAATGCCGGCGTATTCAACCTGACCGACAGACAATACTGGCACTGGAGCGATGTCAGTGGCCAGCCGGCAGGCACCCCTGGTCTGGCACGATTCAGCCAACCAGGGCGGCATGCTGCGGTCAACCTTGCCTGGGAGTTCTGAGCTCGACGTCTGGTAAAGGGGCTCGGGGGCGGGGATAATCAGCAGATGACTGCTGAATCCCCCACCCCACCCATCGCCCTCTGTCGCCTTGATGATCTCGGTGATCCCGGCAGCAAGGGCTTCCTGTTTCAGGGCCGATCACTGTTTGCCATCCGTCAGGGGCAGCAGATTTTTGTCTATGAAAACCGCTGCCCACATCGGGGTATTCCTCTGGAATGGACCCCGGATAGTTTCCTCGACAATTCCGGACGGCTGATCCAGTGCGCCACCCACGGTGCACTGTTTTTGCCGGATAGCGGTGAGTGTGTCTCCGGGCCCTGCAGCGGCGAGTATCTGCAACAGGTCGCCTGCAATATTCGCGATGGCCAGGTCTGGCTGGACTGATTACAGCTCTACCGGCAACTGCCCCCTCACGCGCAATCCTTCAGGCTCTGGACGAACCGACCAGGCCAGCACTTCGACACCGGCCGCTACAGCGTCACGCAGGCACTGCCCATACACCGGATCAATCTCATCAGCCGGGCGCACCCGATCAATCCCGCTATGCATGACACAAAACAGCAAGCACGCGCGTTGGCCACCGGCGACCACATCCATGAGCTCCCGCAGATGTTTCTGACCACGCAGGCTGACTGCGTCCGGAAAGGCACCGACGCCATCATCCAGTGCCAGAGTGACGCTTTTCACTTCGACCACGCACTGCCCCGGATCGCTGAGCAGAAAATCAAAGCGGCTGCTACCGCCAGGCAGCTTTACTTCAGCACGTTGCTCCCGGTAAGCGGCCAGAGGCGTTATCAGCCCGGCCTGCAAAGCAGCAGCGACCACCTTGTTGGCCCGTGCACTGTGAATACAGGCCAGCTCTCCCCGTGACACTTCAACCAACTCCCAGGTGCCTGGCAATTTACGCCCCGGCTTGTGCTGCAGGCTGACCCAGACCCGACTGCCCGGCTCACCGCAGTTGCGCATGGAGCCGGTATTAGGGCAATGCAGAGTCACTTCCCGGCCATCCTCGAGACGGATATCGGCAAGGAAACGTTTGTAACGGCGCAGCAGGATGCCAGCCTGTAACGGCGGGTCAAAAGGAATCAACATGCTGACCAACTGCGCAAACCCTGCCGCAAACGTTCCAGCGCCTGTTCCAGACGCTGGCGGTTGGTGGTGTAGGCAAATCGCACATGCTGATCAGCCTGATGCTGACCAAAATCCAGTCCCGGTGTCAGCGCCACATGCTGTGTCTCGATCAGGTGCTGGCAGAGCGCTTGGCTGTCACCCCCCAGCCGATTGATGCTGGCATAGATGTAGAAAGCACCCTGAGGGGTTACCGGCACCTCAAAGCCCAGGTCACGCAGGCCGGGCAAAAGCAGATCACGGCGCAACTGGAAGGCCTCGCGACGCTGCTCGCAGATCGCCAGAGTTTCTGTCTGCAGCGCTGCCAGGCCGGCGACCTGGGCCATGCTCGGCGCACAGATGTACAAGTTCTGCGCCAGCTTTTCCAGCTCCGGCACCGCCGCTTCGGGTGCCACCAGCCAGCCCAGCCGCCAGCCGGTCATGCCAAAATACTTGGAAAAGCTATTGAGCACGAAGGCATCGTCGGCCACTTCCAGTACCGAGGCGGCCGGCTCGGCATAGGTCAGGCCATGATAGATCTCATCCACAATCAGTTGACCACCCAGTCGCCGGGTAGTATCGGCCAATTGCTTCAATGCATCGCGCGACAGCAAGGTGCCGGTCGGGTTACTCGGCGATGCAGCCATCACGGCGCGGCAATCGCTGTCCCAGTGCGCGCGCACCAGCTCCGGCGTCAACTGATAAGCACTGGCGGCGCTGGTTGGAATCAGCCCGGCGTGACCTTCGACCAGGCGCAGAAAATGGCGATTGCAGGGATAAGCAGGATCGGCCATCAGCACTTTCTCCCCCGGATTGATCAACAGCGCACTGATCAACAGCAAGGCTGCTGACCCACCCGGCGTAATCACAATGCGCGACGGGTCAATCTGCAAGCCATGCCGGCGGGCATAGAGGTCGGCCACTGCTTCGCGCAAGGCCGGCAGCCCAAGAGCCGGGGTATAGCCGGTCAGGCCATCCGCCAGAGCGCGCTGCCCGGCCGCGACTATCGGCGCGGGGGTGGCAAAATCGGGCTCGCCGATTTCCATATGAATCACGTCTGCACCACCCGCCTCAAGTGCACGCGCCCGTGCCAGAACCGCCATCACGTGAAACGGCTGTATATCCGTCATGCGCCGGGCCCACTGACTCATGCAAAGACTCCCGTGGCAAAAATCCCGATGATACCGGGCTATACTGCAGAATCCAGTCAGGATACTCGACCGGCTGGCAGCAAAAAGTAGCATCGGGGCAAAGGTTCTGGTAGTTTTGCCCGCTTGCAGCCCATGGCAGCAGCTCTCAGGCCCGAAAATTCGGCCTGACACAGGACTTTAGCGAATAGTGAGGGGTTCTCATGCCCAGCAATGCCAAAGAAAAAAACTCCATGTTGATCCGTGGTTTCGTGCCCTACAAGGAAGCCAAGGGTGAGGAGTACATGAATGAGCGTCAGCTCATGCATTTCACCGAGATCCTCAACGGCTGGAAGCGGGAATTGATGGAAGAAGTTGACCGCACCGTACACCACATGAAAGACGATGCCGCCAACTTCCCCGATCCGGCGGACCGTGCCAGCCAGGAAGAAGAATTCAGCCTGGAGCTGCGTACCCGTGATCGCGAGCGCAAACTGATCAAGAAAATTGACCAGACGCTGCAACGCATCGAGGACGAGGACTACGGTTTCTGTGACTCTTGTGGCATCGAGATCGGTATTCGTCGTCTCGAAGCCCGGCCAACCGCGACCCTGTGCATCGATTGCAAGACGCTGGCCGAAATCAAGGAACGCCAGACCGGCAGCTGATCGCTGCCGGCATTACCGGGCAGCCCTCTCTTGCCAGACGGCCTGCCCGGTTTGCCTCTCCCCCGGTCTCCCATGCCTGCATCCGTCAACGGCTACATCGGTCGTTTCGCCCCGACCCCCAGTGGTCACCTGCATTTCGGCTCCCTGTTGGCCGCGCTGGCCAGTTATCTGGACGCACGTCAGAACAACGGCCAATGGCTGCTGCGCATCGAAGACCTCGACACCCCGCGCAACCAGCCTGGCGCAGATCAGCATATATTGCAGACTCTGGATGCCTTTGGCCTGCACTGGGACAACACCGTTATCTGGCAATCTCAACGCCTGGAGCAGTATCAGGCCGTGCTGGACGATTGGCTTCAACGCGACCTGGCCTTCTTCTGTGACTGCTCGCGTCAGGACCTCAAGGCCTTTGCTGGCGTGTATCCGGGCACCTGCCGGCAACGTCAGCTGGCCCCGGACCCCGGTCACGCCATCCGCGTCCGGGTGGACGACCGTCTGATCAGCGCAACCGACCGCCTGCAGCAAACGCTGCAGGTACGCCTCAGCACTGACCCGGGTGATTTTGTCGTGCGCCGACGCGACGGCATCATTGCCTACCAACTGGCCGTTGTCATCGATGATGTTGCGCAGGGTATTACCGATATTGTGCGCGGCGCCGATTTGCTTGACTCGACTCCCAGACAAATCTGGCTTTACCACCTGCTGAAGGCGCCCGTGCCGCGCTACCTGCACATTCCCCTGCTGCTGCAAGCCGATGGTGACAAGCTGAGCAAGCGCCTGGGGGCGACTCCGATTGCAGCTGACCAGGCACCAGCCACGCTATTTCGTGCCTTGCACACACTGGCTCAGCAACCACCCGCCGAGTTGGCCCGAGCCCCGATCAGTGAACTGCTTGACTGGGCCATTGCCAATTGGCAACCACAACACTTACCGGCCGCCCCGCAGTTCAACGAAATGTACACGACCCGTCGCTGAGCTTGGCAACGGAGGCTGGCCTGTTTACCATCGTCGTTTACCCCAATGACCCTGCTGTGGAAACTGTTCGCAGTCAAACGAGAACCGCATGTATATATACCGCCTGGTACTGCTGCTGGTGATCGGCATTTACCTGTTTTCTCCTGCCATCATGGACTGGTGGATTCAACCCAATGACGCCTGGTATCGCCCCTATGTATTGTGGCTGATCCTGGTGATTGCCGGCATGTTGCTGCAGAGTCCGAAAGATGCCGACGAGCTTTGATCTCAGTCAGCTGCTGCTGATCAGCATCGCCTACCTGCTGACCCTGTTCGGGGTGGCCTGGATAACCGAGCGCGGGCTGCTGCCACAGGCGCTGCTCCGCCACCCGCTGGTCTACACCCTGTCTCTGGGTGTTTATGCCAGCGCCTGGGCCTTCTACGGTACCGTCGGACTGGCCTATGAATACGGCTATGGCTTTCTCAGTTACTACCTGGGCATCAGCGGTGCTTTCCTGCTCGCGCCGGTGCTGTTGCAACCTATTTTGCGCATCACCCGTACCTACCAGCTATCCTCGCTGGCCGACTTGTTTGCCTTTCGCTTCCGCAGCACGCTGGCCGGCACCCTGACCACCCTGTTCATGCTGATCGGCGTCTTGCCCTTGTTGGCCCTGCAGATTCAGGCCGTCGCGGATACGGTGCAGATCCTTACCCACAGCAACAATGAGCAGCAGGTTGCCTTTGGTTTCTGCGTACTGATCACCCTGTTCGCCATCCTTTTTGGTGCCCGGCATATCTCCAATCGGGAAAAGCATGAAGGTCTCGTGGTGGCCATCGCCTTCGAGTCCATCGTCAAGCTGATTGCCATCGGGGCGGTCGGACTCTACGCGATTTTCGTGGTATTCGATGGACCCAGTGGCCTGGAGAACTGGCTGAACAACAACCAGGAAGCGCTGCAAACCCTGCATTCTCCGCTGCAGGAAGGTCCCTGGCGTACCCTGCTGCTGGTATTTTTTGCCGCCGCCATTGTCATGCCGCACATGTACCACATGGCCTTTACCGAAAACCTCAACAAGCGCGCGCTCGGCACCGCCAGTTGGGGACTACCGCTGTTTCTGCTGCTGATGAGCCTGGCCATCCCGCCCATTCTCTGGGCCGGCCTGCACCTGAACGTGGCAACGGATCCCGAGTATTACACCCTGGGTCTGGGGATGACCGGAGGTGCCGATTGGCTGAGCCTGCTGGCCTTTGTCGGCGGCCTGTCAGCTGCAAGCGGCCTGATCATTGTGATCACCCTGGCGCTTTCCGGCATGGCACTCAATCATCTGGTGCTACCGATCTACCAGCCGAGCGCCGACAACAATATTTATCGCTGGCTGCTATGGACACGAAGGAGCCTGATTGCCGCCATCATCATGGCCAGCTACGGCTTCTATCAGTTGCTCGGTACTGAACACGGGCTGACCAATCTGGGCATGGCTGCCTTTACCGCAACGGTTCAGTTTCTGCCCGGCGCCCTCTCCGTCCTGTATTGGCCGCAAGCCAACCGCCGCGGCTTCATCGGCGGCATTTGCGCCGGTATGCTGGTCTGGACCTTGACCCTGCTGTTACCGCTGATCAGCGAACTCTCCGGGATCAACCTGTTCGGCCTGGAAATGCGTTTCAACCCGGATACCTGGCATCTGGCAGCCATCGCTTCACTGGCGGTCAACATTCTGGTGTTCGCACTGGTCTCGGTATTTACCCAGCGCAGTGCCGAGGAAATCAGCGCCGCCGAAGCCTGTTCAGTGGATAACGTCAGCCGCCCGCAACGCATGGAACTGCTCGCGCACTCACCACAGGAATTTGCCCAGCAACTGGCCAAACCCTTGGGCAATGTGACCGCGCAGAAGGAAGTCGAACAGGCCCTGCGCGACCTGGGCCTGCCATTCAACGAGCGCCGGCCATATGCCCTGCGCCGCCTGCGTGATCGTCTGGAAGCCAACCTGTCCGGCCTGATGGGCCCCGCTGTTGCCCAGGACATCATCGAAACCTTTCTGCCCTTCAAACTCGATCGTCACGGCTATGTCACCGAAGACATCCACTTCATCGAAAGCCGGCTGGAAGATTATCACTCACGCCTGACCGGCCTTGCCGCAGAACTCGATGCCCTGCGCCGCTACCACCGACAAACCCTGCAGGATCTGCCGATGGGCGTCTGCTCGCTGGCCAAGGACAATGAAATCCTCATGTGGAACAGGGCCCTGCAACGGCTGACCGGGATTGATGGCGATGAAGTGATCGGCTCTCGCCTGGGCGACCTGCCACCGCCCTGGAATGACTTGCTGACGGAGTTTGTCGAAGATCAATCAGCTCACCTGCATAAACAGAAACTGTTGATCAACAGTCAGACCCATTGGCTCAGCCTGCATAAAGCAGCCATTGACGAACCAGGCCAGGCGGGCAGCAGCGGACTGGTTTTGATGATCGAGGATCAGACTGAAAACCAGATGCTCGAAGAAGAATTGATGCACTCGGAACGCCTGGCCTCTATCGGTCGACTCGCAGCGGGCGTTGCCCATGAAATCGGCAACCCGATAACCGGCATAGCCTGTCTGGCGCAGAACCTGCGCGAGGAATCCGAACAACCGGAAGTACTGGAAAGCGCCGAACAGATTGTCGAGCAGACCAAGCGCGTGACCCGCATCGTGCAATCACTGGTGAACTTCGCCCATGTCGGCAGCCGTCACCACAGCAGCAACGAAGCAGTCAACCTGCAGGCCAGCACCAGCGAAGCGATTCACCTGCTGTCACTCAACCGACGCGGCGCCGAGGTCAAATATGATAACCTCTGTGATCCTGAGCACCTGGCCGCTGGTGACAGCCAGCGCCTGGTGCAGGTACTGATCAACCTGCTGGGCAATGCCCGTGATGCCAGTCAGAATGGCGACCACATTCGTATCAGCAGCGAGCAGAACGAACATCAGGTTGTACTCAAGGTGGAAGACCAGGGTAGCGGTATCGACAAGAGCATCCGCGACCGCCTGTTCGAGCCCTTCTTCACCACCAAGGAACCGGGTAGTGGCACCGGTCTCGGCCTGGCCCTGGTTTACTCCATCATTGAAGAACACTATGGCCAGATCACCGTGGAGAGCCCGGCGGATCCAGCCAGCGGGCGCGGCAGTCGATTCGTTATTACCCTGCCGCGTTACACCAGTATGCCCGGTGCCCCGGCATGACCGGCACCCAACAGAGGTCAACTATGTCACACATTCTGGTCGTTGAAGATGAAGTCATCATTCGCTCTGCCCTGCGCCGCCTGCTCGAACGCAACCAGTATCAGGTCAGCGAAGCGGGCGCCGTGCATGAGGCCGAAGCAGCCTTCAACCTGGATGACTTTGACCTGATCATCAGTGACTTGCGCCTGCCCGGCGAACCCGGTACCGAACTGATCCGCAAAGCCAGCAACACCCCGGTACTGATCATGACCAGCTATGCCAGCCTGCGTTCGGCAGTGGATTCCATGAAGCTGGGCGCAGTGGACTACATAGCCAAGCCCTTCGATCATGAAGAGATGCTTGATACCGTGGCGCGCATCCTGCAACAGCGAGCCGAGCGCCTGGCCCGACAAGGTCAACCCGATACTGTCAGCCCCGCACCCGCCGCTGCGAGCAAAACCGATGACAGCGCCAACGACATGGGCATTATCGGCTCTTGCCCGCCGATGCAAACGCTGTTCAAGCGTATTCGCAAGGTGGCCCCGACCGACTCCACCGTCCTGATCCAGGGCGAATCCGGCACTGGCAAGGAATTGGTCGCGCGCGCCTTGCATGAACAATCGCGGCGCGCCAGCGCACCGATGATCTCGGTCAACTGTGCAGCCATTCCGGAAACCCTGATTGAGTCGGAACTCTTCGGCCATGAGAAAGGGGCATTTACCGGCGCGACAGCCGGACGGACCGGCCTGGTGGAAGCCGCGCATGGCGGCACCCTGTTCCTGGACGAAATCGGGGAGCTGCCACTGGAAGCTCAGGCGCGACTATTGCGCGTCCTGCAGGAGGGCGAAATTCGCCGGGTCGGGTCTGTGCAATCCAACAAGGTGGACGTGCGCCTGGTGGCTGCCACCCACCGCAACCTGAAAGCCATGGCCCGCCAGGGGCTGTTCCGTGAAGATCTGTTCTATCGACTGAATGTTATCGAACTGCGTCTGCCCCCACTCCGCGAACGTGGTGAAGATGTGATGCTGATTGCCCAGGCCCTCCTGGCCCGGGCAGCGCGCAACATGCACAGCGAACCTTTGCATTTTACTGCCGAAGCAGCCGAGGCGATCCGCCACTACACCTGGCCTGGCAATGTACGGGAACTGGAGAATGCTATCGAGCGCGCAGCCATACTCTGTGATGACAGCGATATTTCCACTGACCTGCTGGGCATTGAACTGGATCTGGATTTTGAACGTACCTCACAGGCTACCAGCGCGCTGGAGACCATGAGCCGCAATGAGCCGACACCCAGCCAGGAACCCACCGAGGACCTGTCGCTGGAAGACTACTTTCAGCACTTCGTGCTCGAACACCAGGAGCACATGACCGAAACCGAGCTGGCACACAAGCTCGGCATCAGCCGGAAATGTTTGTGGGAACGGCGCCAGCGGCTGGGCATTCCTCGGAAAAAGGCCAGTCAGTCCTGACTATTCCGCTTAGAGACAACGCGACGTGCTCCCACATATCCATGATTGTTACCTGTTACCCGCCTGCCACCCCTGAATGTGTTACCTGCCCACCGCCTTCGGGTAACACTTTACCGGGTTGATCGGTAACGTTACCCAGCCCACTCGCTGCCCCTCCCCCTCCAAAAACACCTAACCCATTGTTTTAAAAGAAAACGTAAAAGTTGGCACGGCATCTGCTTTATATCTGGCACAACAACAATAAAAATCAAAAACCATAATAAAAACAATATCTGCTCCACAGACAATAACAACAAGATGTGCGTAGCCAGGCAAACTGATTTTTTTGGAGAATGGTATTTCCTCCGCAGACAGGATGTTTGACCGGAATGAGAACAACAAGAGTTGCTTGAGCAACTGACCAATCCGGCGCCAAGAGAGGGTGTTCAAAACTCTGTGTCACCGACAGCAGCGTCACAGACTGATGTATTCGTCCAGGCGCTCGGGGAAGTGGATGGCCATCTGTGACAGCGTCAGGTTCCAGTTCTGAACGGGGTGGGTCCAGCGCTCGGATGCCTTGAGTATACCGGCATAGAGCAGCTTCAGTAAGGCGTTCTCACTGGCAAAGCCGCCCTTGGTCTTGGTCAGCTTGCGGAACTGGCGATGCACAGCCTCCACCGCATTGGTG